>JAAYCY010000064.1 GCA_012729535.1 Methanomicrobiales archaeon
AGCAGGTGTGTCACACCCGTTCCCTTTCCGAACACGGAAGTTAAGACACCTCACGTGGATGACGGTACTGAGGTACGCGAGTCCTCGGGAAATCATCCTCGCTGCTATTGTTTAAGGAAAGACTATTCTTCTTACAACAATAATCAAGGACTACGGTTTTTCATTTAGAACGTAAGATTTTGTTTTTATTACTTCTGGAAAACCTCTTATGGTATCTTGATCCAGAGGTTACTGAATAATATGAAACATGATCTGACTATTATCCGGTCATTTTTGCTAATTGTCGTAATAACCGGAATATCCTGTTTTCCTTCGCTGGCAGCTGAAGATGAAACTGCTTATATTGACCTTACTGTTTCAGGTTCTCACATTGAAATTGGTGATGTGGTTTATTTAGAAGGATATATTGTTCCATCATTGCTTATCCATCCCGGTGATCGCCTGTTATTACAGGTAACTTCACCAAAAAGCAGTCGGGCTGATGTATATTATCGCCTGAAAGCGGACAAGGATGGTATTTTCAGTATGGAACTTCCTGCTGATGCTATTGGGGACTGGAGTTTTATTGTAAGATATGAAGGATACTCCAGTGAGGCAGTTCCACTAACTGTTACCTCCAGGGCAAAAGTAAAAGAGGCAGAACTTGTAATTTCCGGACCCTTCTCCATTCTGCATGCAGGGGACACAGCCCGGATGAGTGGATGGCTCAGGGATTTTGAAGGAAACGGTATTAATTACAGGCAGGTATGGTATTCTTTTGGTCTTCCTTCATATAGTTGCGTTTTATGTGGTGAGGATGCACGAAGAATCTGGCAGACACTGGGCCCGGTAATCACAGATGAGGCAGGGTATTTAGAATTTTCCTTTGATTGTAGTGACCCGGGTACATATGCGGTCAAAGCATCTTTCCCTGGTGACGAAATCTATGCTGCCGCAGAATCAGATACACTCTATCCACGAGTTCTCTAAAAAAGGTATCAGGTTATCCTGGTATTGCATATTTTTTCTCAAGTGCATTCGCACCGAAGGTTGTGATGGTGACTAAAGCAAGATAAACAATTGCCACGGCAAAAAATGTCTCATTATATGCAAAATATTTTGTTGCAATCAGTTTGCTTGCACCGGTAAGTTCTATTACGGTTATCATGTATGCCAGGGATGAATACTTAATTAGGTAAATAAACTCATTAGAAACACCTGGAATTGAACGCCGTAACGCCTGGGGTAATACAATATTCAGTATTGCCTGGTTGCGTGTCATCCCGAGAGCTTTTGCTGCAATTAATTGTCCTTCTTTGACAGAGATCATAGAGCCTCTGATATATTCTGAATTGTATGCACTGTTACAAAAGATGAAACCCAAAACCGATGCAACAAATGGGGATAGTACTATTCCGAATGATGGGAGACCAAAATACAGGATAAAAAGGAGCAGGAGTAATGGACAACCTCTGAAGAAAACGGCATACATTTTCATCAGCCATGAAACACCTTTTCCACCATATACTCTGCCACAGGCAACTCCGATTCCTATGAGTAGACCAAAAGGTGCAGTAATTGCAACAAGAGCAAGTGTCATGAGCAGGCCGTTTTGGAAAGCCGGAATCATGACATCAAGGACAAATGTAACCTGATCCATTGTTTTGTTTATTGACTATATTCCCTGAATTCTCCGATAAATGCTTTACAACGCTCAAATTCCGGATTATTCAGTAATTCTGATGGTGTCCCTTCTTCTTTGATAAGGCCGTGTTCCATGAAACAAATTTTATTTGCAACAGAACATGCAAATCCCATTTCATGAGTAACAACAAGCATAGTCATGCCCTGTTGTACCAATTTTTTCATAACTTCAAGCACTTCCCTGGTCAGTTCAGGATCAAGGGCACTGGTTGGCTCATCGAAAAGCATTATGTCAGGATCCATGGCCAGGGCACGTGCAATGGATACCCGTTGTGCCTGTCCCCCTGATAACTCGGCAGGATAATGTTCTGCCCATTCTGCCATACCTACCTGTTTGAGTTCGAAGATAGCTTTTTCACGTGCCATGGCTGGTTTCATTTTTTTCACTTTAATCAGAGCTATCTCAACATTTCTGACTGCAGTCAGATGATCAAAGAGAAAAAAATTCTGAAAAACCATACCGATTTTTTGTCTGAAATAATTTATTCTTGGCCCGGCATGGGTCACTTCTTCATCGTTGAGAAATATTTTTCCGCTGTCTGGTATTGTCAGCTGGTTAATGCATCGGAGCAGAGTACTCTTTCCCGTACCTGAAGGTCCAATGAAACAGACAGTTTCACCTTTTTTTACGTTTACTGAGACATTTTTCAGTACTTCATTAGTTCCGAACGATTTCTTGATATTTTCGACTCGTAAAATGTATTTTTCTTCAGTCATGGGTATTATGACCCTCCTGGTCCAAAACCCGGAATGGCGATTTTCTTCTCAAGCATATGAATACCGGTAGTCCCGGCATAACTGAGCAGGATGAAAATCACTGCACAGGCAAGGTAAATTGGCATAGTGACATATGTCTGGGATACTATCTGTGATGACCTTGTCAAAAGCTCTGCAACTCCAATTGCATAGCAGACAGATGATTCGGTAAGAATTTCAGGGTATTGATTAGACCAACCTGGAAGGGCGATTCGCATGGACTGAGGCAGTATGACAGACCTGATTGCCTGAAACCTGGACATACCCAGAGATCGTGCTGCAGTCATCTGACCTTCGGATATTGACTGAATTGCTCCCCGGAAAACCTGGGACTGATACGCAGCACCCCAGAGACCCAGAACCACCGCTCCGACATAAAATGCAGGAAGGTCCAGGCCCATAGCTGGGAATATGCCAAAATAAAACAAGAAAAGAAGTACCAAAACAGGAAGACCCCTGAAAAACCAGACATATATTGATATTACTGTTTTGACCGGCAGAGAACCGTATACCTGTCCAAGAGCCAGGGGAAGACCAAGACCAACTCCGATAATAAGGGCTGCAGCAACAAGTCCCAGAGTTAGGCTAATGCCACTTAACAGATATGGAAACCAGTCGATTAGAATCTCTAACGCCATAATGAGTAAAACTCCGGCTCTGTCATCATGCTTTTCTGGAATGTATCAATAGAGATTCAGAATTCATGATGCATGGCATGGGTTGTGTTGTATTCAATAATAGGTGGTAAGAAAAGATGAATTGATTTATTCCATCTCATATTTCTGCTTAAGTTCATCCCATTCCGGAGATGCCATAAGCAGAGCAATTCCCTCATTTATAGTTTCAAGCAGTTCAGGATCTGTTTTCCTGATTGCAACACCGTACTCTTCACCGGTATCAATTTCACCAATGATACTTAGTGGTTTTCCTTCAATTGCATCAAGCATTGGTGGTCTGTCATAGATGGCAAAATCTATTCTCTTGTTCTGAAGATCTGTGGCAACGAGTGGGAAATTATCATAGGTAATGAGCATATCAGGACTGATAATACTGCCATTTACGAGGTTTTCTTCAACCCAGAATGCACCGGTTGTACCGCGCTGTGCACCTACTTTTCCTTTTCCTGCATTGAAGTCATCCATGGTAAGGCCGGTATCATCATGGGTGGCAACAGACTGGTTTACTATCCAGTACGGGTTGCTGAAATCAACAACTTCCTTACGTTCATCTGTTATGGTCATACCAGAATAGACCATGTCAATTTTTCCTGCCTGGAGTGCCGGAATAATTCCGTCCCAAGCCATGGCCTGGATTTTCACGTTAAAGCCCATTTTGTCTGCGACCCACTTGACTGATTCAACGTCAAATCCTTCAGCTTCCCCGTTTTTATTGATGAAACTGTAAGGTGGATACTCTCCATCAATACCTACAATATATGTTGGTTTATCATCAGATGCAGATATTTCGGATGTTTCTGGTGTAGCTACCGCACCTGAAGTATCTGCAGGTTTTTCAGTACATCCGCACAGGCATATTCCAAAAGTTAAGAAAATTGCCAGAAATAATAATCCTATTTTCCGTTCCATCATCAATCGTATTCATCAGAACCAATTTATCGGTTTTGATTTTCACTGCCAGATAATTTTATAAATAACTTTGGATATTCCATTGTACTCACCGTAACAATTCCTAATGCATATGAACATTCCTGACTAACCCATGAATGATGAACAAAAATGGATTAGCAATGGCAATGGTGTTAGGTCTGGCAATCCTGATTTTATTCTGTGGTTGCACGACTACAGAAAGCCCTGCTCCTGCGCAGGAAACTGTGGGTTCTGAAGTACAATCAACAGCAGCACCTGAAGTTGCGGGTGAGAAATTAAAAGTCGGTATCGATGCAGCATATCAGCCTTTTTCCCTTATTGGACCTGATGGTAAAGCAGATGGATTTGATGTTGAATCTATGAAATGGATAGCAAAAGATCAGGGTTTTGAAGTAGAATTTCTGCCCATAGCCTGGGATGGAATTATTCCGGCACTTCAGGCTGGAAAGATTGATCTTGTCTATGCTGGTATGACAATTACTGAAGAAAGAAAACAAAAGGTTAACTTTTCAAAGCCATACTGGACAGTAAATCAGATGGTGGTTGTAAAGGAAGACTCTCCCATAACACTTGATGATGTAAAGAATGGTAGTGTAGTCATGGGAACTCAGCGTGGATGTACTGCAGCAATCTGGATTGATGAAAATCTGGTTAACACGAGTCTGATGTCTTCAGACAGGCTGAAATTGTACGATAACACGCCGTTGGCAGTTGATGACCTTATTGCCGGAAGGATTGAAGCAGTAATGTATGACAGCACGGTGATGAATGACATTATTGCAGGAAAACCTGTTGAGAAAATCGGGTTTATTGAGACAAATGAACTGTTTGGCATTGCAGTCAGGAAAGATGATACTGCTCTCCTTGAAAAGCTTAATACCGGACTTGAGAACTTAATGAATTCTCCTGAATGGGCTGCCCTTATCTCCAAGTATAACCTGGAGTAACCCCTTTTTTCGAATGAGATAAAACGATTTGTGATGAATCTTTCAGGGATATCCTATTTGAATCAGACATACCATGAAGATTGATCGCCGTTTTATAATGCCTCTCATCTTTGCAACGTTATCTGCCCTTTTTTTTGGAAGTTGTGCACCTGTTACCAAATATTTCATCACCGGAACTGATCCCCTGACTCTGGCTTCATTATTTTACCTGGGGAGCGGTCTTGGAATGTTGTGTATCATACTTTTCCGTCCGGTTGTACGAAGAAACAGAGGATCACTAGATTCGTCAGTATCTTTCCATGATATACCGTATCTGGTTGGAATGGCTCTCTTTGGTGGTATTCTCGCTCCTGTTACTCTCATGTATGCAATGAAAGAAACTCCGGCAGCAACAGGTTCCCTGCTTTTGAATTTTGAACCGGTAGCAACTGGAATTCTTGCAGCCTTTCTTTTCAGGGAAGCAGTTGGAAAACGGATATGGACTTCGATGGTACTGGTGACAATCTCCTGTCTTATCCTGTCTTATGATCCAGAAGGGATTTTTGGTTTTTCTTTCCATGCCCTGGGTGTTCTTCTGGCCTGTATATTCTGGGGATTTGATAATAACATCAGTCGTGGGGTTTCTGGGAAAGATCCCTTCATGTGTATTATGATAAAAGGAATCCTTGCCGGTATTTGTACGGGAATAATTGCCCTGATGATGGGAGAGACAATACCTTCAATATCAGAAATTCCCATTTATCTGTTGATAGGATTTTTCACTTTTGGTGGACTCGCGAGTGTCTTCTTTTTAATGGCACTACGTTCACTCGGAGCTGCAAGAACTGCTCTTTTCCTTGCCCTTTCTCCATTTTTTGGAGTATTTTTTTCAGTTCTTCTCTTTCATGAACCATTCCAGCAGACATTCCCCATAGCTTTTTGCCTTATGTCAGCTGGGGTGTACCTGCTTGTAACTGAAAAACATTCACATGAACATACCCATCAGCCTCTTGTGCATGAACATCGTCATTCTCATGATGATCTTCATCATTCACATAAACATCACTCATTTCTTCCTTCGTTACTACCTGGAGAAGAGCACAGCCATCTTCATGCACATGAAATAATTATTCATGATCATCCTCACAAGCCTGACCTTCATCATCAGCATGAGCATTGATGAACACCTCATATGGTGAGAAGACTAACCTAGATACAAATTGATGGTTCAGATGGACAGCACCCATTGTCGTATTGCACTTATCCAGACAAGTGCAGAATCAGATATCAGCAGGAATATTTCACGAGCTGAACGGATGATATGTCAGGCAGCCGGTAAAGGAGCCCGGATAATTTGTCTTCCGGAATTATTTTCAACCCGTTATTTTCCACAACATATAGGTCTTGACATGACCTTGAACTCTGAACCTGCTGACGGGCCATTTATCAGCCGGTTCAGCACAATTGCACAGAATGAAGGTATTGTTCTTATTATTCCCTTTTGTGAAAAAGGAACTGATTCACATATTTATAACGCTGCAATGGTCATCGATGCAGATGGCACCTCCTTTTCTCCCTATCATAAAGTCCATCTGCCCCAGGATCCCTGCTTTTATGAAAAAAGCTATTTCACTCCTGGCAATGAGTATCAGGTATATAAAACAAAGTATGGGACAATTTCTGTCCTGATTTGTTATGACCAGTGGTTTCCTGAAGCAGCAAGAACAGTTGCCCTGATGGGAGCAGAACTGATCTTTTATCCGACAGCGATTGGACATATCCGGGGTGAAATACCCGGAGAAGGGAACTGGAAAGAAGCATGGCAGCTTATCCAGAGATCACATGCTATCGCCAACAGTGTTCCGGTGGCAGCGGTTAACCGGTGTGGCATCGAGGATGAAATTGATTTTTTTGGGGGGTCATTCGTCTGTGATGCCTTTGGAACCATGATTTCTCATGCTGATGACACCAGGCAGATTGTTTATGCAGATCTTGATCTCAGTGCTGGTCTCTCTATTCGTGAGGGCTGGGGGTTTTTTAGGAATAGAAGAACCGATACATATCAATCATTAGTATCTGTTCCTGAAAAATCCCGCTGCCTACTTACCCCTATTAATCAAGGATATCATATGCCTGCAGAATGGGAAATGCATGAGGCGGTATGGCTGGCATGGCCACACAATAATCTTACTTTTCCACATCTTCAGCAGGTTAGAGATACGTTTCTGGATATTATCGCTGCACTTTTAGTGTCAGAACATGTTCATCTTCTGGTCACAGATTCAAAAACTGAATCCTGTATCATACAGGATCTTGTTTCCCGTGGTATTGATACATCCAGTATCACTTTTCATATTGCTCCATACTCCGATGTCTGGATCCGTGACTATGGTCCAGTTTTTGTGGTAAACAGAGCAATCAGACAGATTTCAGCAGTCTGCTGGAATTTTAATGCCTGGGGAAATAAATATGATGATCTGTTGTCTGATGGAAATATATCCGGTTATATATCATCAAAGAGCGGGATATTTTCGTTTGTTCCTGGAATTGTCCTGGAAGGAGGATCCATTGATGTGAATGGAAGGGGCTCTGTTTTGACAACAAAACAGTGTCTGCTAAATTCAAATAGAAATCCCCAGTTAACACAGGATGAGATTGAAGGGTATCTCCTTTCATATCTTAGTGCCAGTAATATAATCTGGCTCGAAGAAGGTATCACTGGTGATGATACTGACGGGCATATCGATGATATTGCACGGTTTGTCGGGCCATCCACTATCGTATGTGCTCTGGAGGATGACCCCACTGATGATAACTACAAATCCCTGCAGGAAAATTTCAAAATTTTATCCTCAGCAAAAGACCAGGATAATAAACCATTTACTGTTATCCCCGTCCCGATGCCAGGGAAAATATCTGATGATGAATACCGGTATCCTGCTTCATACCTGAATTTTTATATCAGCAATACTGTTGTATTAGTCCCAATTTTTAATGATCCTCATGACGATGAGGCTCTTGAAGTATTAAAGGGACTTTTCCCTGATCGGTCCGTTATTGGAATAGATTCACGATTTCTGATAGAAGGATTTGGCGCAATACATTGTGCCACACAACAACAACCACGTTTTTTTTAGCTCATATTGATACAAAGATTCATAGAGTAGTTTTCCTTAAGATATATTTGATCATAATGTCGTTTATTGGTGAATTTCTGGATTTTTTGAAAGAGTATAAGGTTGTGGCTCTGGCAGTAGCGTTCATTATCGGTGTTGCTGCAACAGCTCTGGTAAAATCATTTGTTGATAATATCATCATGCCATGGGTGAATGTAATTACTCCTACAGGAGACTGGAAGGAAGCGATCATTGCATTAGGGCCCGTGGAACTTGGAATTGGTCCTTTTGCAGCTGAATGTATTAATTTTGTTATCATAGCCCTGGTTGTATTCCTCATTGCTAAAAAAGTTATGAAAGAAGAAAAGGTAGAAAAGAAGTAAGGATGGGAAGTTCTGATTACGTCCCTGATATCTGGTATATGATAGCCGGGAGGATAGCACCACCCTTTTGTTGTACTAATCCTCCCATTCCATATCGCGTATTCCAGATGGCTTTACATGAAGTGTCCAGGCAGGAGGGTGACATTGATCGTGCTGTTTCACTGCTTCAGGATATACTCAAAAATGTGCCGCCAGACTGGATGGTTTTTGAACAGGCAGGCCAGCTCTTAAATGTCATCGGATGGCGACTACAATTTCATAATGAGTGGTTTTCACCGAAAAAAAAGGTACATTCATTTAAACCTGGAATCTGTGGGACGCATGTTGCACATGCATATGCACTCATGCAGGCTGCCCATGATGCTGAAGCACTTACGCTGGCGCATCGAATTATCAGGGAAGGTGAAGCAAATTCAGATGATCTGCGAATGGCACGTCTCATCCGTGCAGCTATCCTCATCTGTCAGGGGAATATTGAAGAAGGTGAAAGCGAACTTAACCTGATATGCCCACCAGGCATATGATCAGGACATATTTTTTATTATACCCCTCAAGTTGAATAGATGAATCCAGGTAATATAACCCCAGAAGTCCGTTCAAGAGATGAAATTATCAGGATGCTTGAAGAACTGGCACCTCCTGATCTTGCTGAATCCTTTGATGCAGGCAGAATTGGTTTGATAATAGAGGGTCGATCTGATATAGCCAGGATCAGCACTTGTCTAGACGTAACACCAGCAGTAGTGGATGCCGCTATACGGGACAGAACCGATCTACTGGTTGCTCATCATACTCCGATATGGACCCCTCTTACCAGTATTTCGGGGGATGATGCCAGATTATTCGTAAAAATTCTTGGCAGCGGTATGAATGTCTATGTTATGCATACCAACTGGGATCATGCATCTGGTGGAGTAAATGACATCCTGGCAGATATTCTGGGTTTGACAGACCGAATCACCATGAGCCTGGGCCTTGTTGGTTCATGTTCAAAAAGTATTGAGGAGTTAGCAACCCTGCTTCATGCTCCTTTAAGAGTCTGGGGTCAGGTAATCCGTCTTAACCGTCTGGCAATTGCTGCAGGGTCCGGGTTTGATAGTGAGATAATTGCACAAGCCCGGAGTCTTGGTGCAGACGCATATTTATCTGCCGAGTTGCGGCACTCGGTATACCGGCAGTCTCCGATACCTCTCCTTGAGTCTACCCATTATGCTCTTGAATCTCCTGCAATGCGCGTATTAGCAGAAAAATTTGGGTGGGACTATTATGACGATATTCCTCTGTTGTCATCTGTGTCATGAAGACTCCGCTTGATGATCTCTATGAATCTAATATCCTCGATGAGCGGATGCGGAGAAGAATCACTCGTTTTTATAAATCCAGGGGAGAAAAAGCCCTTGAAATTGTTGCACATGATCGGGTGAAACGGTACCGCGATTTCTTTGTTGTCGTCGGAGATTCGGGTGAATATGTAGTTGAAGGAGACTATTGTTCATGCGAGGATTTTCTTCGCCGTGGTACTCATTGTGCTCATATTCTCGCTGTATTTATAGCCCGGGCAATTGGGCGTTATGAACTAATTGATCTTTGGTATTACGAGGATCTCAAGGAACAGGGAATTAGACCCATATAATATACAAGCGGATATCTAAGCCATCACAGGCAATCGTCATGATGGAAGATGAATACCAGCTTGAATATTTCAGGTCCGAAGGACTGACCCGCAATATCTGTACTTCATGCGGGAAGGCATTCTGGACCCGTGATCCAGACAAGACAGTATGTGGGGATGCTCCCTGCGAACCATACCAGTTTATTGGAAATCCGATTTTCAGACCGCATACTGTCGATGAGATGCGAGAGGCATACCTCTCATTTTTTGAAAAACAAGGGCATACCCGGATAGACAGATACCCGGTAGCAGCACGGTGGCGTGATGATATTTATCTGACCATTGCGTCGATTGCAGATTTTCAGCCATTTGTTACCAGTGGTGTTGTACCTCCGCCGGCAAACCCGCTGACAATATCCCAGCCATGCATCAGGCTTAATGACCTGGATTCTGTGGGCCGTTCCGGGCGTCATCTGACATGTTTTGAAATGATGGCACATCATGCTTTCAATTCTGATGAGAAGGAAGTGTACTGGAAAGACCGCACGGTTGAACTGTGTGATCAACTCCTTACCTCCCTCGGAGCAGATAAAGAGATGGTGACATACAAGGAACATCCGTGGATAGGTGGAGGAAATGCAGGTCCCAGCGTTGAAGTGCTCATTGGCGGGCTGGAGGTCGCAACTCTTGTATTCATGAGTTTAGGGAAACAGAAGACTGATAAACCCCCAATAGACCTTGAAGGTACTCCATATTATCCGATGACTCTTCGGATTGTTGACACAGGGTATGGCCTTGAGCGGTTTGTATGGGCATCCCAGGGTTCACCGACTATATATGATGCAGTTTTTCCAGAAATGGTCAGTCATGTTATGCAGGAAGCAGGTTTTGGTCACCGTCTGCATGATCCGGACTTTATTAAGATCCTTGGAGAAAATGCAAAGTTTGCCGGTCTCATGGATATTTCCGGCCAGCGGATCTTTGAGCTCAGACAGAAAGTTGCTGACCTGATTGGCATTCCGGTAGAAAAACTTGAAAAGATGATTGCACCGGTTGAGAATGTGTATGCCATTGTCGATCACACCCGGTGTCTGTCATACATGCTTGGTGATTGTATTGTTCCGTCCAATGCAAAGGACGGATATCTTGCACGACTGGTAATCCGCCGGACTCTTCGGATGATGCGGGAACTAAACCTAGATGATGATAAGCTTCCCGACCTTATCGAACGGCAGATGAAGATTATTGGTGTCTCACGGTTTGAGCAGGATATCGATGTGGTCATGGAAATCATTGGCCGTGAAATCGAAAAGTACAAGAGTACCATGGATAGAGGAGCCCGGACAGTAGAACGTCTTGCTCAGACATACAAGAAGAAATGCGAGAAGATTCCACTTGAAGAACTTGTAACATTGTATGACTCACACGGAATTCCTCCTGACATGGTCAGAGATCTTGCAACTACCCAGGGTGCCGTGGTCGATCTACCTGATGATTTCTACTCCCGCATAGCCGATATGCATTCGGAATCTGAGCAGGTCCAGGAGAAAAATCCCCTGTTTGATTATCTGGATCGCCTTGCCCGTCTCCCGGAGACAAAAAAACTGTATTATGATAGGCCGTGCTCCATGGAGTTTGAGGCCCGGGTTCTTGAGATTCTTGATAATGAATACGTTGTTCTTGATCAGACACTCTTTTACCCGGAGGGGGGAGGACAGCCAGGTGATACGGGTCTTTTCCTTACACCCGACGGACTTACAGTCCGTGTTTCAGATACGATAAAACTCGGGGAGTCAATTCTGCACAGGATTGCCGGAGGCATTGTAAGGAAAGGAGACATGCTCAGGGGGATACTCGACGAAGACCGCCGGCTTTCTCTTATGAGACATCATACAGCAACGCATATCCTGCTTCATGCATCTAAAGAAGTCCTTGGAGCACATATTCATCAGGCTGGTGCCCAGAAGGGTGAATTCAGTTCCCGTATTGATATCCGGCATTACAAGCACATAACTCCTGAAGAACTGAAAAAGATAGAAGTTGTTGCAAACCGGCTTGTTATGGCTAATAGTTCAACTGCAATTGGCTGGGAAGACCGTACAGATGCAGAGCAGAAGTATGGATTCTGCCTGTACCAAGGTGGAGTGCCACCAGGATCACGAATCAGGGTTGTCAAAGTTGCTGGTGATATCGAGGCATGTGCCGGAACCCATTGTGCCCAGACTGGTGATGTTGGTACAATCAGTATTATCCGTGTAGAACATGTTCAGGACGGCGTTGAAAGACTGGAATTTGCAGCTGGTCTTGCAGCTATCCAGCATAAGCATCATCAGGAAGACCTCCTGAACCATGCAGCAGATGCCTTTTCAGTTCAGGTTGAAGCCCTTCCCGCAACAGCAGGCCGTTTTTTTGAAGAATGGAAAGAACAAAGGAAAGAAATTGAAAAATTATCTTCACGTATCAGTGAGCTTGAAAGTAAAAACCTTGAAACGATCGAGTTAGGGGGCGTTCAGGTCCTCATGAAAAGACTTGACCTTCCAAACCCTGAGCTTGTAAAAGTAGCTACCGGTCTTTCTGATAAAGGAGGCGTTGCAATTCTTATCGCCGGGGGAGAGACAGCACGTGTCGTTGTTTCATCGGGATCACCAAAAATTAAAGCTGGAGAAATTATTGCAGCAGTATGTTCTGTGCTTGGTGGCAAGGGAGGAGGAAAACCGACCCTTGCACAAGGTGGAGGACCGGATGTCTCTAAAATTGAAGATGCCCTTGCTGCGGGTGAAAGTTACATAAAAACCGCACTTCATGTCTGAAGAACCAGAAAAACCTACCTCACAAAAATTTCGTCTGCTCAGTCCTGATGATGAGGAGACCCGACTTATTGGAAAGGCTATTGCCAGTGAAACTGCCGGGAAAATTCTGGGACTTTTGGCCGGCAGGGAAGTTACTGCCATGGAACTTTCAGAGGAGCTGGAACTTCCTGTTTCGACGGTGATGTATCACCTTGAAAACCTTATTTTCGCAGGACTTATTGAAATTAGCAGAACCCGGTATAGTGTGAAAGGGCGTGAGATGAAGGTCTACCGGCTTGTGGATCAGGTTCTGATAATGTCACCCGGGAAGGTTGATATGAAGTCTGTCCTGGCACGTTGTGGAGTGCTTTTTTCCATTCCTTTAGCTGTTGCTGCTATACTTGCTTATATTGGATTCAGCCCGGCATCCTATCATACATTGTCTCCTGCTTCTAATCTGGCGAAGGGAGCAAAAGAACAGATCGTGGATTTGGAGATGGATTCAATCAGTTATTCAGCCCCCCGTGCAATGGAAAGCCTCCCTATCCCGGAACCATCTTCTCCTGCTTCAACATTGGTACATGATATTATTCCTGGAACCGCTTCATTTCTGGATGTTGCCGCAGGTATCATAATCGGCGCTTTGCTTGTGATAATTGCCTGGTTACTTATCGAATATTACCATCAAAAACGGTAACCGTCTTTTTTCAACGATAAAAGCGAAAAGGGAATTTTTTTACGGCAGGTTATCTTCTGATATTTCCTGAAAATATCATGATTGTTCCTAAAATGCTCACAATAAGGCTTGTGATTCCGATTGGTGACTGCGTCGGAGTTGGCGTTGCAGGAACCGGGGTTTTGAGAGGAGTTGTAAGATTTACCTGATCAGGTGTAGGTTCGGTGGTTATCACTCTGATTGGGGCTATTGTCTCTTTTGGTGTTACAACTGTTACTACGAACTCGTATTCCCCAATAAAACCCTTCTTGTCAGACATGCTTGCCTGATAAGTTCCCGGCATGGGTACTGGAAGGCTTGTTGAAAATTCTCCGGAATTGTCCGTATATCCTTTCTTTGTGATCATCTGTTCAGGCCCGTAGGTAAAGTGGTCCGGACCGAACACCCGCAAAGTTATAACACCATCCCCCATGTCTCTCATTCTTCCTGATATGGTCAGCGCCTGGTCCTGTGGCTGTGTATCGGGTGAGGTAATCTGGATTTCGTCTGATCTATCAGTAATCTGGATGATCCTTCGAGTGGTTGATGCTGAACCTAGCTGCTGCTCAACGAACAATTCATTGTCTGATATGATGTTGTGGACTTCTACTTTGTATTGCCCCTTTTCCAGGTGGCGGGTGTCAAAATCAGCCCTGAATAATTGCGTTGCATCGACAATAACACGAATCCGTCCAACTTCCTGAGATGTATACTTGGCATAATAGAGCAGAATATCAAAATAGGTATCTTCAGGAAAAGTCGTGCTTCCGGTAACAGTCAGTGGTGTCCCTTTGACAATGGTTTTTGGAGCATCAATTTCGATTATGTATCCAAGGACAATTCCTGGTATTAATATAAGAAGCAGAAAGCTGAAAATCAGACCTGCCCTGAATTGTTTCATATATAGTGTTCTGATGAGCTGCTATATTGTGATGATGGATAGTGTCTCATTCACATTCCATTGCATATTGTCCGACAAGCCTTCTTGTAGTATTTTCCCCCAGGACTGCCTTAATTCTGTCCTCAAGCACGTGAAAATAATCCGGAGGTATGCAATGAAGGCTTTCTTCTCCTGTGAAAATCAGATCAACGAGATATATCAGGTCTTCTTCTTCGAGCTTTTCTATGCGATGCCTGAAATCATCAGCATTTTGCGCATAATGGTTCGCAACCGGGGGGAGCAGAGAGCGGTATGGCATCCCTGACCCGGAACAGAATTCACCGGTAAATTCTGGTGCAAGAGTTTTTAGCAGTTGTATGTCACGTTCAGATAATATTCTTGGCATGATAATATCAGATTAGGTTATTTCTGATATCTTATTGCATCTGTGAAAGAGGTTTTTTGTTTTGGATTCAAGTGGTATGTATGGACAAAATGCCATGGCATGTAAGACTCGGGATTACTCTGATTGGATGTTCTGTCATCGTATATCTCATTAAACTTTCTCTTATTGATAATCTGCCCGGAACAATTGAATATATCTTTAATTCCTTTGGTTTCTTGTTTATTAATGTGCTGCTGGTAACTCTGGTTATCAACGGACTTCTTACCAAGCGGGCAAAAAATGAACGGTTGGAAAAATTAAACATGGTTATTGGTATTTTCTTTTCCGAGGTGGGAAATGAGTTAATCCGGCGGATTATTCCTGCAGATAATAGTGGAGGGAGTTTTGGAGATCCTTTTTTGCTTTCCGGAAAAGAAAAACCAGATGAAAAAGCAATGAAGCAGATGGTAATAAATCATCGGTTTGAACTGGATCCGTCCATCCTTGATATGAAAGAGATGCAGGTTTTTTTACAGGAAAAACGAAATTTTCTGCTTCGTCTTATGGAAAATCCTGTAATGCTTGAGCACCAGAGTTTCACATTTCTGTTACAGTCAACATTCCATCTAGCAGCAGAACTGGGCCATCGCGATGACCCGGGTAATCTCTCTCATACTGACCGAACTCATCTTACTGGTGATGTTAGCAGAGTGTACGAGGCAATTACAAAGGAATGGATTAGTTACATGGGATACCTGTATAATAATTATCCCTATCTTTACTCGCTGGCTGTCAGAACTAACCCGTATAATCCTAAGGCCAGTGTTGAAGTGACATAATCCGGGAAAAAATATTATGTTTTTAATAAATCTGGAGGAGTATACGTTCTGGCTGCCATTTCTTTATCAAGCATGAATAACAACCCCACACCTTTTTCCTGGCTAATGAGTTTTACCTGGTCAAGAATTGTTCTTGCATTGTCTTCCTCTTCGACCTGCTCATTTACAAACCATTGGAGAAAATTAACCGTTGCATGATCCTTTTGAGAGGTTGAAAGATTGACAAGATCATTAATAAGACTGGTTACTATCCGCTCATGAGCGTATTGTGTTTCAAATACATCCAGTACATCCTTCCACGAGGACTGAGGGGTATTTATCTGTGTCATAAGTGCACGGCCACCACGGGTCAGAACATAATCGAAGATTTTCATGGCATGATCACGCTCCTCCATGGCTTGTATTCGTTCCCAGTTAGCAAATCCTCGTAATCCTATTGAGTCAAACCAGGAAGACATAGAAAGGTACAGATATGCAGAGTAGAATTCTGCATTAATCTGATTATTTAATGCAGTTTCCACTTTCGGGTTCATACCACTTACCTGTGCTCCTGGTATCATCTTTTTAGGGGGCATGAGAGGTGATTGTCTGTACGAGATTTTTAATCTATGTATATGTTCAGCAATAGCTGATAACCAAATTCCTTCTTACTTGTTAACATAAAATTATTGGTGTATCATACGGTGAAAAGGAAGGGGATGGTTTGTTCACAAAAAAATATCACCTTTTCACCTTATTGATGTTTAATGGCGTAACTTTGCATGTATTGTTAAGAATCTGGTTTTTCTTCTCATTAATGTCATTCAGAATAAAAATTAATTAATTTAAGCATCTTTATGGGACAATTATAATTTTTCGTCTCATTTTACTCTCAAATCACTTTCATATAAACAATGTAACTCAATTGTGTAAAAAATCATACATTTTTAATTTAGGTTCTACTGATCCAGATATATATGCCCGAAACTTCTTTCCTATATATTTGATATATATGAATGCTGATATTCTTTAGTCAAAAGTGTTCTATCACATGTAGAATATGATGGAACATCACACAAAACGAAACTTGTCTTAATGGTCTGGAAATATTAAACCGATTTTCCTCTAATTAATCATATTTTTCGGACAAATTATTCGATTTGTGTATGTTCTGTATGACTGATACCATTTACAGGGAGTAAAACATGTCGAAGGTAAATCCGTTTGAGATGGCTCAACAGCAGCTTCAGGACTGTGCCAAGATCCTCAATCTTGAACAGGGCGTTGTTGACATTCTTATGCAACCGCAGAAACAAATCCAGGTTTCCATCCCGGTCAAGATGGACAATGGTACCACCAGGGTATTCCAGGGGTTCCGTGTGCAATATAACAATGCGCTTGGTCCGTATAAAGGTGGAATCCGGTATCACCCCAACGAAACAATTGACACTGTCCGTGCACTTGCAGCATGGATGACCTGGAAAGGAGCTGTTCTTGGTCTTCCTCTTGGAGGTGGAAAGGGGGGCATCATCTGTAGCCCGAAAGAAATGTCAGATGGTGAACTGGAACGATTAAGCCGTGGATATATCCGTGCCGTCTGGCAGCACATCGGTCCTGATATGGATGTTCCTGCTCCTGATGTATACACAAACGGTCAGATAATGGCCTGGATGATGGATGAATACTCTGTCATCAGTGGAAAGAACCAGTATGGAGTTGTAACCGGAAAGCCCATTGTCGTTGGTGGATCCCTGGGTCGTGGTGATGCAACAGCGAAGGGCGGTATGTTCACCCTTCGTGAAGCAGCAAAGGAGCTTAACCTAGACCTTTCCAAGGCAACAGTAGCAGTTCTTGGTTTTGGAAACGCTGGTACATTTGCTGCAACTCTTGCACAGGATATGTTTGGATCAAAGGTTGTTGCAGTTACCGACTCAAAAGGCGGTGTATATGATGAAAATGGTCTTGATATCAGTGCATTATCCGGACACAAAAGTAAAACACGTTCTGTCATCGGGTATAAGGGATTAAAAACCCTTACCAATGAAGATGTTCTTGCTCTTCCTGTTGATATTATAGTCGCAGCGGCACCAGATGAAGGAGCAATCAATGGTAAAGTTGCTGCAACCATCAAGGCAAAGGTAATCTGTGAGCTTGCAAACGGTCCCACAACTCCGGAAGGGGATGAAATTCTTTATAAAAACGGAGTTCACGTGATTCCAGACTTCCTCTGTAATGCCGGTGGGGTTACGGTTTCGTATTATGAAATGGTACAGAACATGTACATGCATTACTGGACTATTGATGAAGTTTATGCAAAACTTGACAAAGCAATGACCAAATCATACCATGAAGTTCTCTCAGCAACCAAAGAATACAAGATAAACATGCGTCAGGCAGCATATGTTGTTGCGGTAAAGCGTGTTGTTGAAGCAATGAAAGTTCGTGGCTGGGTATAAACTGCCAATATTTCTATTATTTCCTTTTTTTAATCATTTTTTAATCGTTCTATCTCTTATACTTGTTTTCTGCCCGGATATTTCTCTCAAAACAATGCATTTAGAAAAATCCCTATGATCCCGGTGGTTGTTTTATCGGCGCTGAAAAACAGTACCTGGACAATGATTCAACAAGTTTTATGGTAACCTGGGAACCCAGTTCAGGTTCCAATGATTCAAGCCAGACATAAAAACCTACTTTTGGCGGAGTTTTTCGTTCATATTTGAAAGTCCCGTGTCCGTCATAGACCATTTTATAATATTCCTTCTTTTGTCTTGGTTTAAGATAAATGAGCGGACTGTAATCAGGAATATCAGCGGCAAGAATAATCCTGGAAAAGTTCGCATTCAATTCCTGAGCATTAAATGTTTGATCCCGGTATACAAATTTATAATGCTCACAAAGCCGTTTTGTTGTTGAAGGAAAAAGCCGGCCAAAGAGGATCTTTTTTACCAGCGTGTGTGTCCGATATGGAGAAGGAAGATCAATGGGTTCATCATTGTTTCCAAGATGGGAAAATACCCATTCTTTTTCCATATCATGGAATTGCTTATAGGGAAATGGAGCTGCCGTGATAAGTTCAGTTGAAAGACAGGTTTTTCCTGGGGGGAGAACCGGTTTTAATGACTGTTTACTCCATGTTCCTGCGATATGTTTTCTGAAATTATCACATGAGCGGGTACAGATGGAAATATGTTCTTCAGATCCGAGGACTTTTCTCCCTCCTTTATAATTTGTGAGAGGGAAGGATGTGACCAGAATGAATGTCACTGCTTTCTGGTTAAAGAGGTACCTGATAACCTGTTTTTTATAATAGATCTCCTGTAGAAAATCCTTCAGATCAGATGGAGATGTCACCACTTCAACGAAAATCAGTGTCCCATCCGGTTTTGTCATTAGGAGATCAAATTCAGCAAGGTCCTGTCCATTCCCCCGAATGGTAATATCCCCGTTTCTTGAGTAAAAAAAACCGTTCTGACCAAGTGCCGGAAAGGGTTTTTTGCCCCGTGCATCCGCTCCCTTCAGGATGACTGTTTTGATGGTGTCCGTCTTACTGGCGAGATCCAGAAAGAGTTCGTATGTGATCATTTCAAACCATCGTCCTTCTGCGGATCTCATGAAAGAAATATCTTCAGAAAAGAGATTCTTTTTTTCTAACCTGGACAAGTGCCGCAATGCCCGTTGAGCGTGCTCTTTTTTTGGTTGACAAAGTTTTTGGTTTGACCCGATCCATTCGGCGAGATTTTCCATTATTATTTGACACTATCCTCCATATTCCGTCGATTATGGTATTGTAAAAAAAATCATCCTTTTTATTTCTCTCCGGGAACGGAGAAGGACAATTCCTTTAAAAATAGACAATAATGATTGATATAGGTTATTCCCGCGCAGCAGGTGTTTTTTATTATTGAGCTATCTGGGATGAGATTTGCCATGTTCTCTAATCAATCTGGTTTTTATCATAATTTTTTGACAATAATTTTATATGGGAATACATCATTCTAATACTGCTACAGATCAGTGGCTAACGGGGTTCGTAGCTCAGTTCGGCAGAGCGCCTGGCTTTTAACCAGGTGGTCGGGGGTTCAAATCCCCTCGAGCCCGCTCCACGACAGTTGTGGTCTTTTCGTGCAGACTTTTTACCGAAACGCGTTTCCAGGGGGTATGGCGTGACCGCCGAGTTGAATGTACTCAAACATGAGATGGTGCCAGAACACAGTATCATGAGTGAAGAAGATGTCAAAAATCTTTTTACCAGATACCAGATCGGACCCGAGCAGCTGCCCAAGATCTACCATGATGATCCGGCAGTACAGGCAATAGGGGCCAGAATTAGCGACGTAATTAAAATCGTCCGAAAAAGTATGACTGCGGGCCGTGCTGAAGCATACCGGCTTGTGGTGCGAAGACCCAAAAAATAATCTTTCCGGGGCTGATCTGTTGATAGACTTAAGTATACTTTCCCAGGCTTACTTTTCCCGTGAACATGTAGCCCGACATCAGTTGGATTCGTATAATCATTTTCTCATTAACAATCTTCAAAAAGTCGTTGATGAGCAGCGGGTCATCGAAACTGATATCGAGTCCAGGGGAAAAGGGAACGAACCGGTCTCTGTAGAACTTGGAGACCTGAAAATTTTAAAACCGCTTGTTCGTGAAGCAGACGGTTCACAATCAGAACTTTATCCCGGTGAGGCACGGCTGCGTAATATTACGTATGCTGCACCAATCCAGCTTGACCTGACGCTTGTACAGGGAGGAATCAGGCATGAACCGGTGACTGCAACAATCGGACAACTTCCCATCATGGTAGGTTCAGTTGCCTGCAACCTTCATGGCATGACTGATGATGAGAGGACTTCTCATGGGGAAGATCCCCTTGACCCGGGTGGCTATTTTATTGTTAATGGAACTGAGCGGGTTCTCATGACTCTTGAAGATCTTGCCTCTAACAAGATCATGACCGAGTATACCGAGCGATATAATGAAAGAATTTATGTTGCTAAGGTTTTCTCCCAGTTTCGTGGTTATCGTGCACTTGTAGTTGTCGAACGGAACCGTAAGAATTTGCTTGAAGTGACTTTCCCTTCGGTTGCAGGACATCTCCGGTTTGTTGACATGATGCGGGCTCTTGGAATGACCAGCGATGCAGATATTGTCAGAGCGGTATCAACCGATGAAGAGATTCTCACATTCATGATGCAGAATCTTGAGGAGAGCGAATGTGAAACCGTTGAATGTGGTGTCATGTATGTCGGGAAAAAACTCGCTCCAAATCAGACTCGTGATTATCAAAGAAAACGTGCAGAATTTGTTCTTGATAACTACTTACTTCCTCACTTAAACTACCTGATGCCACGGACAGTTGATGAAGAGGATGAGGAGTGTATGAAGATCGTCCATTCCGTCCGTCTTGCAAAAGCCCACTTCCTTGGAAGGATGGCAGAGGCCTGTTTTGATCTTGTCCTGAACCGGCGTCGGATAGATGATAAGGATCATTACGCAAATAAACGGCTTAAACTGGCCGGAGATCTCATGGAAGATCTGTTCCGAATATCACTGAACCGTCTCACCCGTGATATTAAGTACCAGCTGGAGCGTGCCAGCATGAGACACCGGGATCTCTCCATTGCTACTGCAGTACGTGCAGATGTTCTCACAGAACGTCTTTTACATCCTCTAGCAACAGGAAACTGGGTCGGAGGAAGAACAGGTGTATCCCAACTTCTTGATCGCATTGATCACATGAGTGTACTATCCCACTTACGAAGAGTGATTTCTCCTCTGTCCCGATCACAGCCACATTTCGAAGCTCGTGATCTTCATCCGACACAATGGGGAAGGATATGTCCTAGTGAGACTCCTGAAGGACCAAATTGTGGTCTTGTGAAAAATTTCGCCCAGATGGTTGAGATAAGTAAGGGTGTCCTGTCAGACGAAGAAATCGTCCGGTTGCTTTATGGTATGGGTGTTGAACAAATTGGAGTTGAAATCTGATGATAACCACACAGTCGAGGGTTTTTGTTGATGGTGCCCTTATCGGGCTTGTAGAAGATCCCAAGGAACTGGTCGGAAAAATACGGGCAATGAGACGACAGGGAGTCCTTTCTACAGAAGTAAACTGTTCATACAAAGAATTCAACGGTGATGTTATCATCCATACCGATCGCGGGCGGGCCAGAAGGCCTCTTATTGTCCTTCAGGATGGCGTTCCTACATTACCTGACGAGGAAATTCAAAAACTTAAAAATAAAGAGATCGAATTTCCTGATCTCATTAAAAAGGGATATATCGAACTTATTGATGCTGAAGAGGAAGAAGACCTCAATATTGCAATCAGACCTGAAGATCTCACTCCTCAACATACTCACCTTGAAGTTGATCCATCTCTGATTCTTGGTATCGGAGCGGCTCACGTTCCCTTTCCCGAGCACAATGCATCTCCCCGTGTAACCATGGGAGCAGGAATGGTCAAACAGGCACTCGGGTTTGGCTGTGCAAACATGAAACTCAGGCCGGATACCCGTGGTCACCAGCTTCACTATGTTCAAAAACCACTTGTGTATACCCAGACATCAAATGTAATAGGTTCAGATGATCGTGCAGCCGGCCAGAATTTCGTCGTCGCAATCCTTTCTTACGAGGGATATAATATTGAAGATGCCCTGATTTTTAACAAGGCATCCATTGACCGGGGTGTTGGCCGGTCACACTTTTTCAGGACTTATGAAGGTGAAGAACGCCGGTATCCTGGGGGTCAGATTGACCGTATAGAAGTGCCGGACGAAGAAGTAACCGGTGCACACGGTTCTGATTATTACTCAAACCTTGATGATGACGGTGTCATTAATCCTGAAACGGTTGTAAAAGAGAAAGATGTAATCATTGGAAAGACCTCTCCACCCCGTTTCCTTGAAGAACCGACTTCTGAATTGATTACTGTAGAAAAACGCCGTGATACATCGGTAACGATGCGTTCCAACGAACATGGTATTGTTGACACGGTTATCCTGACCGAGGGAGAGAATAATTCAAAACTTGTCAAAGTCAGAACCAGAGATCTCCGTATTCCGGAAGTCGGGGACAAGTTTGCTTCCCGTCATGGCCAGAAAGGGGTGGTTGGTCTTATCACTCCTGCTGTTGATATGCCCTTTACTGCAGGAGGTTTGACACCAGATCTCGTAATTAATCCTCATGCAATTCCTTCCCGTATGACCATTGGTCATATGCTTGAGATGCTTGGAGGAAAGGTAGGATCTCTTGAAGGGCGACGAATTTCTGGTACTGCTTTCTCAGGGGAGAGCGAAGAGGATTTACGGGCATCTCTGAAAAAGTTTGGTTTTTCACATACCGGACGTGAAGCAATGTGGGATGGCATTACCGGAAGGCGTTTTTTTGCAGACATCTACGTTGGTGTAATTTACTACCAGAAACTGTACCACATGGTTTCATCCAAGATGCATGCCCGTTCCAGGGGTCCTGTGCAGGTTCTTACCCGGCAGCCCACAGAAGGTCGTGCCCGTGAAGGAGGTTTGCGTTTTGGAGAAATGGAGCGTGATGTGATGATTGGTCATGGAGCTGCCATGGCTCTTAAAGAACGTCTGCTCGAAGAATCTGACAAAGTAACCGAGTATGTCTGTGCAAAATGCGGAATGGTAGCAATGCTCGACCGCAAGCAGAACATTACCCGGTGCCTGAATTGTGGCAGTGAAACAGACATCTACCCGGTAGAGATGTCTTATGCATTCAAATTACTCCTCGATGAGATGAAGAGTATGACCATTGCTCCCCGTCTCAAACTTGAGGATGTTGTATAAGGAGGAGAAGAGTTATGCCAAGTCCTAAACGGATCGGGAAGATCGAGTTTGGTCTCCTCTCCCCGAAAGAAATCCGCCAGATGAGTGTTCGGAAAATTATCTGGGCGGATACCTATGATGATGACGGGTTTCCCTATCCCCAGGGTCTGATGGATTTGCACCTTGGTGTTATTGATCCAGGCCTTCGGTGCAAGACCTGTAGTCAGAAAGCAGGGGAATGTCCCGGACATTTTGGCCATATCGAACTTGCAAAACCAGTCATCCATGTTGGATATACCCGTCTTATCAGGAAACTGCTCCGCGTTACCTGTCGTGAATGTGGTCGCCTTCTCCTGTCCGATGAAGAAATTGAAAAGATCATCGGTCCTGAAGAGGAGATGGGAACAGATTCTGTCAGCGAAAAAGACGTTAAAAAGGAGCGTATCTGTCCGCACTGTGGTGAACAGCAACTCAAAATCAACTTTGAAAAACCCACGACATTTGCTGAGATTACAACCGATGACCGTGGTAAAAAGGTTGAAAATAAATTAACACCTGCAGACATTCGTGCACGTCTTGAAAAGATCCCTGACGATGATCTGCAAAAGCTTGGAATAGTTGGAGATGTAGCCCGGCCTGAATGGACAATAATGACAGTACTTCCTGTTCCACCGGTCACCATGCGTCCATCCATTATTCTGGAAAATGGTCAGCGTTCTGAAGATGACTTGACCCACAAACTTGTTGATATTATCAGAATTAATCAGCGGTTTAAAGAAAACCAGGATGCAGGAGCTCCACAACTGATCATTGAAGATTTGTGGGAACTGCTCCAGTACCATGTCACGACATATATTGATAATGAAGTGGCAGGTTGTCCCCCTGCACGACACCGTTCAGGACGTCCGCTCAAAACTCTGTCACAGCGTCTGAAAGGAAAAGATGGTCGTTTTAGAGGAAGTTTGTCAGGTAAGCGTGTGAATTTCTCGTCACGTACCGTCATTTCCCCAAATCCGAACCTCTCGGTAAGTGAAGTGGGTATTCCGCAGAAGATAGCTAATGAGATGACGATTCCCGTTCAGGTTACAACGTTTAATATAGATGAACTTCGCCGGATTGTCCGTGTTGGTCCGGAACGACCTGACCTGAAAAGTCCTTGTGGTGCTAACTATGTTATCAGGCCGGATAAGCGTCGTATTCGTCTGGTAAATGGTACTGGTGCAGAGGATGGGAATCTTGACTTTGTTGCAGATCAGTTAGAAGTAGGTTGGATAGTTGAACGTCACCTCCGCGATGGAGATATCGTTCTATTTAATCGTCAGCCATCACTTCACCGGATGTCTATCATGGCCCACTGGGTCAGGGTCATGGATGGGAAAACCTTCCGGCTTAATCCTGCTGTCTGTCCGCCATATAACGCGGATTTTGATGGTGACGAAATGAACCTGCATATCCCGCAGACTGAGGAGGCACGTGTTGAAGCGGCCATGCTAGCTGCCGTGCAGGAAAACATTCTCTCACCAAGGTTTGGAGGGCCAATTATCGGTGGTATCCACGATCATATTTCCGGGATATTCCTCCTCACTCACACGCTTCGGTGGTTTACCAAGGAAGAGACGATAGATCTTCTGAAAAACAACAATATCGACAGGCTCGGAGAACCGGGAAAAGTCGAGAATGGAATTCAGTACTGGTCTAATAAACAAATATTCTCCAAGATACTGCCCGATGATCTTAACATGGTGTTCCGTGCATCATCCTGCATTAATTGCGATGAATGTAAGCGGGTTAACTGTGAACGTGATGCATATGTCCAGATTATCGATGGTGAACTGATCTCCGGAGTTATTGATAAGAAGGCTGTTGGGGCATTTGATGGAGCGATTCTTCACCGGATCATCCGTCAGTACCAGTATGCCCGTGCTGCCCAGTTCATCGATGACATGACCCGGCTTTCTATCCGTGGAATTATGCATGACGGGTTTACATTCGCGATTGATGACGAAGACCTCTCAAAGAGTGATTACGGTCAGATACGTGAGGTACTCGAGCGTGCAGCACAGGATGTCGAGCGTCGTATCCAGATCTTCCAGGACGGACAGTTAGAACCTATGCCGGGAAGAACTCCTGAAGAGACTCTTGAAATGCAGATCATGCAGGTGCTTGGAAAAGCACGTGACAATACCGGAGAAATTGCAGGCCGACACCTTGGTCTTTCCAACTCTGCTGTGGTTATGGCTGTTTCCGGGGCAAGAGGTTCAATGCTTAACCTGACACAAATGGCAGGTTGTGTCGGACAGCAGGCCGTTCGTGGTGAGCGTATCATGAGAGGGTACGAAGATAGGACACTTCCTCACTTTAAGAAAGATGACCGGGGTGCAAGGGCCCATGGGTTTGTAATGAATAGTTACAAATCAGGTCTGGATCCGACTGAATTCTTCTTCCATGCTATCGGAGGTCGTGAAGGTCTTGTCGATACTGCGGTCAGAACATCCCAGTCTGGTTACCTGCAGCGAAGAATGATCAATGCTCTTCAGGATCTGAAAGTCGCGTATGACATGACGGTCAGGACAACGGGAGGCAGAATTATCCAGTTCGAATATGGTGAAGACTCAACCGATCCCATGAAAAGTTCCTTTGGTGAGCCGGTGGATGTTGAAGGGATTGTGAGTAACATCCTCAAGGAGGAGATTTAATGGAAGAGTTGAAGATTCCATCAGATGCAGCATCTAAAGTCCTCCGTTATTTTGAGGAACACAAGGTAAAACGCAAATTCCCTGACGATGTTCCGGACCATATCCGTGAGATTCTCATCGAGATGGTCGAGACCCAGATGAAGGCAGAAGATGAAGAGGCTGAAGATACCATTGATGACCAGACATTCATTGCCAGAATGGAGGACCTTATCCATGCGGAAAAGTTCTATGAATGGTTAAACGAAAGTTTCATGCCCCTTGTGAGGGCCTCTGAAGATGATGATGAAGAAACAGCGGAGGTTCTTCCTCAGACTATCATCACTCCTACTGCCCGTCCACGCCTCACTCCCCTGGACAAAAAGTCAATGGAAGTCAGGGAGTTCTTCTCAGATCATCAGATGAATGAAGGCAATCTGGACAAGATTCCTGAACGGGTTGAGCGTATACTGAAAGAACGGATCAAGGAAATTAAAAGGGAAGAAAATCCGAATTTCCGTCTGACCCAGAAGCAGTACACGGTATTTCTCTCAGACCTGTTAAAAAGAGGTGAATTTGAGAACTGGGTAATGCAGACATTTCCGCTTCCAGCTGACATGGAACAGGAAGTCTTTACGGTCAGAAAGATCATTCCCGAAGAAGAGTTACAAATCCCTGACTGGGTGGATAAAGCAAGATTTGAGTCTTTGAACCGGTTTGAACAGGATAAATTCCGTGCACTCCTTCGCGATCATCTTTCATCTGTTA
This sequence comes from Methanomicrobiales archaeon, assembly GCA_012729535.1. Taxonomy (GTDB): domain Archaea; phylum Halobacteriota; class Methanomicrobia; order Methanomicrobiales; family Methanospirillaceae; genus Methanospirillum. Next base: position 26,904 of record JAAYCY010000064.1, read on the forward strand.
CTGAATTATTGGAACATGATACAGTTATTCAGCGAATATCAAACAGGTTTTTTGAACTGATAGCAATTGGTCTTCCTCACCGGACCAATACCACCCTTGCACGGATCATCATTTCCCGGGAAAATGGGGGACTAACTGATCCCTCACGTATTGTTTCTGACGAGCATTATGCAAAAATTCTTGCCCAGATGGTTAAGGAATACCAGCACACCAGGATCGAACCTTGCGAAGCAGTAGGGGTTATTGCAGCACAATCGATTGGAGAACCAGGTACCCAGATGACGATGCGTACCTTCCACTATGCGGGTGTTGCTGAAATTAACGTTACATTAGGTCTTCCCCGGCTGATTGAGATCATGGATGCAAGAAAAGAGCCTTCAACTCCAACCATGACCATCTTCCTTCGGGAAGGGTACTCAACCGATCGTGATAAGGCAAGGCAGGTCTCATGGCAGATAGAAGCAGCTCCCCTGCAGGAATTCGGAGATATCACAACAGATATGGCAAACATGCAGATTGTGGTCCATATCAACAAGGCGGTCTGCGACAAGCGAAAGATTTCTGTCCGTGATATACTCGAAATTGCACCAAAAAAGATCCGTGAAAGACGACACTATCGTGATTTCGAGTTTGAAACCAATGAATCTGAAGCGTTGCTGGTGTTTATCCCAAAAGACAGAGGAAGTTATCAGAACCTGTTTCAGCTCAAGGAACATGTCAGAAATGTCATTGTTCAGGGTATTGATGACATTGAACGTGTCGTTGTAAGAAAAGAGTCTGGTGAATACATCCTCTATACTGAGGGATCCAACCTGAAGGATGTCTTTGCAATCCGCGGGGTTGATACAACCCGGACACGCACAAATAACATCAACGAAATTTCCCAGGTCCTCGGGGTTGAAGCAGCCAGAAATGCTATCATCAATGAAGCTCTGGCAACCCTGTCTGAACAGGGTATCATGGTTGACGTGCGTCACATTATGCTAGTTGCAGACATGATGTGCATGGAAGGGGAAGTAAAACAGATCGGTCGTCATGGTATTGCCGGTGAAAAAGAGTCTGTTCTCTCACGGGCAGCATTCGAAGTTACCGTTAACCATCTCCTGGATGCCGCAGTGGCACATGAATCTGACATCCTTTGTGGTGTGACAGAAAACGTCATCGTCGGTCAGCCAATCCAGCTTGGAACAGGGGATGTTAAATTAGTTGTTAAACAAAAAGTATAGGGGTATTTGATATGGATTTCAATACATCGCTTAGGCGTGCAATCAAGACCGGGAAGGTTATCCTCGGTCAGCATGAAACAAAAGAAAGTATAGAGAACGGAACTGCAAAACTTGTGGTCATTGCGGCCAACTGTCCGGCAGAGTTCAGTGGATATGTTGCCGGGAAGGATGGAATCAAGACCTACATGTTTGAGGGATCAGGAGTCCAGCTTGGTCGTGCCTGTGGTAAACCCTTCATGGTCAGCGCATTGGCAATAGAAGAAACCGGTGATTCTGACATCCTGGCTCTCACACGGTAACGAGACTTATGGGAGTAGTCCTGAATGAAGAGGCCATCGCTCTTATTGCCCAGTTTGAGCGTCTGACAGGGGCAGGAAGTCGTGATGTCATTGATGACGGGGAAGATGAACGCCTGATCTTTATCATCAATCCCGGTGATATGGGGTTTGCTATTGGAAAAAAAGGTGTCAATATAAAAAAGGCATCCGAATCCTTCGGGAAAAAGATTGAAGCAGTTGAATATTCCGAGGATCCTGCTCAATTCATCAGGAACTGCTTTCATCCGGCACAGGTAAAAGAGATACAGTTCTCAGATTACCATGGGGAACAGATTGCCCATGTTGTTATCCGGGATGAAGATCGGGGACGTGCAATTGGAAAGTCAGGGAAAAACCTGAATCGTTCAAAAATGCTCGCTCTCCGCGAACACGATATCCAGAATATCATCATAGAATAACCGGATAATTCTGGTTATACTCGTTTTTTGTTTTCATAATCTTGAAATAGGTAGCAGTAGGATTCACTCATATGGTTATTCATATGAGAACCGGGACGAAGATCTTCTGCGTGCTGATTTTTCTGGTAATTTTTTTCTTTTCGTCTCCTGTTGCGTGTGAAACAGAGGTTGCTGTGACTTCAGCAGATGCCGCCACACTCCCGAATAACATGACCGTTTCTGTTCAACTGAACCAGGAAGGTAAATATATCACGGCAATATTCAGGGGTGGAATGGGGCAGTCTCTGCTTAAATCGATACAGGTTGAAGTAATTCATTCTGACGGTTCAAAAGACAGTGAAGTTTTACGAAACATTGTCGGTGACTCTGTCGTCATCGAAGGGTCTGGCTGTGGAGATCAGGTTACTGCAACAGCCTTCTTTAAAAATGGACAGAGTTATCAGATACTCGATGAACAAATGTATTATATTCGTGGGATATGTCCTGCTGACTTTACACCTTATTTAGATCCATGTGCTAAAATTGCTGCTTCACCTTATTTGAAGCCCAGCCCCGTCGAGGAGATCCCTGCAAACAAATCAGTTTTTATTCAGGCTAATGTGGATTTGAGATTTATTGAAGTCCAGTTCAGGGGAGGATTTGGTCAAAACCTCATAAAGACGATTGATGTCACCAGGATTGGTCCGGATGGTTCAAATGAAACTCAGATACTTGGAAACAGGGTAGGGGATGAATTGATCTTTCCTTCCACGAATGGTTGTCTTGACCGGATAACTGCTAATGTATCATTTATTGATGGAACACGATACCATTTCTTTGATGAAATACTTCACATCAGCAGGTATCATTAACCTATTTTTTTGAAAAATGAAACGGACCTGGAGGGATTCGAACCCCCGACATTCGGGTTAGAAGCCCGACGCTATATCCTGGCTAAGCCACAGGTCCAGATAATGTGCCCTATGCTGTTATCTTCTATCCCTCATAATAGTAGCGGGAAAAATGGTGGTGATCCTTATCCTGCATGGAATGCAACCGGTCGCACGACATCTACTATCCTGGGTTCAATAATCGAACACCGGTTTACACTGGCCCTGATGGTAGAATTAGCTAAAAATTTTAATTTGCATCGGGCAGTTAGTTTTTCTCGTTCCATTATGTAATATCCATGTCCGGATTCGACGGTATGTTTCATGGTCACTACAACGGATAATACTTCCACAACGATACCGATGTCACCCATTTCAATATCCTCGCAATCAACGGAGGTCAAAAAAATTTTGGATCCTGGATTGACTTGTGCAAGGGATATTACATTATGAGCACTGGTAACTTCAACCGTCCTTGGTATTCCCTTCCTTAGTTCATCGATAACCATTGGAAAAATCCCGGTAAGAGCTATACATTCCATGGTTATCACCCATACATTGGCAGTTGCTGGTCTTTTCTAACCGGTTGTTCTTCTGCAGTCTGGACATCTTCTGCCAGCCTGTGCATTTGTGCCTCAATTTCTTCAGCCTGTTCGATAAGTCCTGTAGTATCTATCTGTAAGTTATAGAGTGACTTGAGCACATCAACGGTTCCGGCAGCTGCACGCGGATCAGGTGCATTTATCGTTTCGCCTAACAGACCAATGCCTGGTATTCCTCTTATTTTACATTCAGTCAGCAGACTGCTTGCAATACCTGAAATACTTCCTATAGGTAGTCTAATGGTTGATTCACCAAGTCGTTCAAGGAGTGTTTTGTCTGTTGCAACACAAAAAACCCGTTTTTCAGGTTCGTTTGTTATGATTCCAGCCAGTGTTACAATCTCAGCTATATTGTAGGGTTTTAGCCAGTCCAGGATAGCATTTGCCACCTCGTAACAGATCTGTGGCTGAATGGGAATATCTGCAAGAATGGCAACAAATCTATCTTTTTCATAAATACGAACAGGAACGGAGATAACTCCTTCTGACATCATGGCCATCGGCGGGAAATATTTACTCGTCATCGTTCCTATGGAATCAAATCCTAAAGTATCAACCATATAGGCGAGTGCAATACTTCCCACAAGACCGCTTCCCGGAAATCCAATCAGGATAGAAGATCCCTCGGATGACAGTGGCTTTGCCTGTACAATAACCTCGGGTATCTGGCTGGTGGTCATGATAGATGATTGGAAGACTCAGGAAATTAGTCTGTCGCATGATGGTTACCTTTGCGAGTTATCAAACTGTACTTATCTTTTGAAAGCAAACTCTTTCATGCTGTGATGAATGGACAGGTACCTGACCGGGGAAATTATTGTAATACCTGTTCCATTTTACTGATATTATTTCTGGTAATTGCCATTTTTTTAACCGGTTGTGTGCGTTCCAATACCGGTTATACTATTCGTCCGGAGGCTTTTGAGTCTCCACCAGAAGTAATTGCTGATCTGAATACCCAGGAGATATCTCTCCCATTAAATGAGAGCATGCTGGTTCGCTACCCCTGGACACCGGAAGATGGGAGATACTGGCGTGTATCAGTAACATCAGGATTATTTGTTGCGGGTGATCGGTATATTCCTCATCCTCCTGATATTCCAGTTGTAGAATCCGGAACTCGTGAATGGATGGTAAAAGTTATCTCTCCTGGAAAACAGTCATTTGTTGCAACTTTAAGGCCACGGGCAAATGCCTGGAACCAGGAAATAATACAGAATACAATTACTGTTTTTGTCACGGAACATAATGGGCAGGGTGAGACATGAAATTTAGTGTGGCTGCGAAACTGCTGCTGGTAATGGTCCTGCTGACCAGCATCATTTTCATCATTATAGGTGGGATTTCCTGGATTATGATGGGAAATCTTGGTGATTATGCCACAAAATCCAGCATGGCCCTTGGTGAAGAGGCGATTAGTGAAAGTACAACCGCTCTTGAAGACGATGCTGAAATCTATCTGCTTCGTTTAGCTACAGACCAGGCAGAAATTGCCGACATGGTTTTTGAACGGATAATTTCTGAGATGAATGTAATTAGTTCATACGGAAAAGAGCTTCAACAAGGCACGAATGTATCTGCAGAGCCACTTTATTTCAGCGATGAAAAACCTGAAAAACCTGGAGAATCAGCAGTAATCCACATACCTTCCTGGGTTCAGAAGGATGAAGTTCTTGATGAGATTAACCAGATGAGTCCTTTCCAGTCTGTCTTTAATCCTCTTTTCCATGCCAACAACCGGCTGACTGCTCTCTATGCTGCTTCATCATCTGGAGCAGTTCTCTTTTTCCCCTGGAATCCACGGCTAGATGAAAATTTTGATCCTCGGACAAGGCCCTGGTACCTGGATGCTTTGTCAACGGAGGGTCTTGTCTGGTCTGATCCGTATGTTGATGTCCTGGGTAATGGCCTGACACTGACCTGTTCTAAGCGACTAAGCAATCCAACATCAAATATGACCTGGGTTATCGGTTCGGATATCACCATTGAAACAATAAATTACCGGATTATCACGACCCAGCTGGGAGAAGACGGATATGCTTTCCTGATTAACCAGCGTGGTGATGTAATATCACGACCCGGTCTTACTGCTGGTAGCACCAGATGGGATGAGTCATTTAACACAGAAAATTTTCTTAAAGGACCAAATACTGACCTGCAGAATATTACCCGGGAGATGATCAGTGGTCTTTCAGGTGTCAGCAGGTGCCATTTTCTTGAAGGTGATAAATATATTGCATATGCACCCATCAAAAGCGTTGGATGGAGCATCGGACTGGTACTCCCGGTTGAGAGTGTTATCGCTCCTGCAGAACTCACAGGTAATGTAATACGCAATGCAAGCGAGCAGACACACACCCACATTAAGGACCAGATGAGTTTTCTCCATTCTGTTCTAATAATTAGTTTTATCCTGCTTTTCGTGAGTATTATCGGGATTGCAATATTTTTTTCCCGCATTATCACAGATCCCCTGCATCTGCTAAGTGAAGGTGTTAAGAGAATTGGTTCAGGAGATCTGCAGACTACGGTTGAGATTACATCCGGGGATGAATTTGAAGACCTTGCTGGAGCTTTTAACCGGATGACATTCGATCTTCGCAATTATATTCTTGAACTGCGGAGAACGACCGCAGAAAAGGAACGGTTCACCCGTGAACTGGAGATTGCACAGGGTATTCAACAGAGTTTTCTTCCGGATGTAATCCCGGATATCCCCGGAATTGAACTTGCGGTTTTTTCAAGCCCTGCACTAGAAGTAGGGGGAGATTTTTATGATTTCATACCGGTGGGAGATGATGAATGGGGTCTTGTTATCGCTGATGTGAGCGGAAAAGGTGTTCCAGCAGCTCTTTTCATGGCTCTTTCACGCACGCTTATCAGGGTGAGTGCGACCTGGAAGAGTGATCCTGCTGTGGCAATTACAAAAGCTAACTCCCTTATCCTTCGTGATTCAAAGACCAGCATGTTTGTGACCCTGTTTTACCTGGTCATCGATTCGCAGAAAAGGGAGATTACGTATGTAAATGCTGGTCACAATCCTCCTCTCCTCCTGACCCGGGAAAAGAAGAATGATATCACTCTCCTGAAAGCAGAAGGTGTTGCCCTTGGTATTATCGAAGAGATAGACCTTGCATCTGTTACGGTAAAACTCAGGGAAGGAGACCTTGTTGCCCTGTATACTGATGGAATTACCGAAGCGATGAACGAGGCAGGAGAAGAATATGGTATGGACCGGTTTTCAGAAGTTCTTCAAAGATGCCGGGATAATACCCCTGAAAAGATGATAGATGAGATAAGGTCATCTATCAAGGCCTTTACCGGTACAACTCCTCAGTCAGATGACATTACCCTGATCCTGATCAGGGCCGGAGTATAAATTTTCCCTTGGAAATGCCAGAATTACTCCTTCTTCATCCCTGGATGGCAGTTTTATAACTCTTCCGCCGGCATACCCGACTGTTCTGATGAGCGATGGAGATAAGGGAAGCAGCGGATGACAATCCATGTCTGGATTTATTAAAATAAAAACCTCATCCATTTCCGGTTTAATCTCAATTGATATATTCCTGGCATCGTATGTCTCAAAGTAATTTATTATTGTATTAAAAAAATCTGATAACCGGTCTTCATCGGCATACATACAAATCGGATTATCAGGATCAGTTATGTGGAAAATCGCAGTTTTGTGACATTGATAGTCTGACAACCTGCAAAGAAGTGCCTTTTGAAAAAGTTTGTGGTTATCTCCGGATTCAAGGAGTTCTTCATCGCTTATCAGTAATTTTGTCCGGTTATTGCTTATTGAATGAATGAGATCTGCCGGATTTATGGAAAAAATCGTTGCAGATGGCATAACTCCCCTGATTGTACTGAGAAAATCAGAAAACAGGTGTTCACAACGCCTGATGAGAGTTACGTCAATGTATCTGTTCATATCCTCTAAAGGCAGGTATGATGAAATTTTCTGAAGGACTTGAAGTGTTTTTAATACAACCTCAATCTCTTTTTTTGAACCGGATGTAAAGGCGGCGTAAAAATCGTTGAAGCTGGATAACAATTTATCAATTTCCTCATCCTGTATGATTCCTGCAATTTTTTCTGCCAGTTCATACTCTTCCAGTTCTTCCATGTAGAAACTGAGAGCCATAATCCTTCCGGCAAGAACCGGTATGATACGGTGAGCTTCATCGATAAGGTCCATCGCATGATGCATGGAGATATTTACGCGGTTGCGGTCAAAGACACCAATATCTGGGGTGGTTTTTAGGTCTCTTTCGATACCTGGTAAAATTTTCTCTATCATTTCCCTGGTCAGGGGATTTCCATGTCCGGTGCAAAGTAATGAAAGCTGGTTGTTGTTAAGGATCCATCGGATTTTTCTAACTGTTCGGGCAAGCTCTACCGGGTCATATCCGATTATGCCGGCAACCCCCGGATTTGTTGCAAAAGGGATATCTCCGAGATGAATGAACTCACCAGCTGTAATAGCCATGCTATCTGGTGAATGTCCGGGAACATCCCAGAATACAAGTGATTGTCCCCTCGGAAAAATGAGTTCTTCACTCTTCAGACAAATATCATCTGATATGGATAGTTCATTATGGAAAAGCTGAAAACCTGGTAGAATATGTGAAAAATTACAATCAGTTTTTCTCTTAGAAAAAATTCCGATATCTGCCCTGAAGGAAGGGACGGGAAGGTCTACCAGTTTTGCCTGCAGATATTCGGCATCTGCATTTATTAGAGGTTCCATTGCTGCAGTATGGCAAATATAAACAGGTTTTCCAACAGACTCAATCCGTCGGTCAACAAGTCCCTGGTAAATATGATCAAAATGCGCATGTCCAAAAATTACAATAATGGGACTATTCCTGGTAATTTTTTCAGAGTACAGGACATTCAGAACAGTATCCATCATTTCCTGCTGTGCACCGGTATCAATGAGGACAAGATATCCCCCGATATTGAGAATAAATATATTTGAGCCTGTAACTGAAGGTTTTCTGATAACCGGAAAGATTCTGCAATCCTTTATTCCTCTGACCTCCTGCCAGCTTTCATTAATAAGTCCGATATTCCTTCCCTCCTGGCATTGTCAACTTTTCGTAAATCATTAATCCTATGGAAATTGAGTTGTAACCATACATCATAGTAATGATAACAGGTGAACATATTTTCATGGATAGTAATCTAGAGATAACTGACCGAATACAAGCCGGAATTATTATTCTTGATATATCCGGAAGGGTGGATGCTGCAACCTCATCAAAAATGGAAGAAGAGTTAGGAAAAAAGGTTGATTCTGGTGCTATCAATATTATCCTGAATCTTAAAGATTTAAGTTATATCAGTAGTTCCGGTCTTCGTGTTATTCTGGCATCGCTAAAAAAAGTAAAGTCTTCAGGAGGGAAGATAGCTCTTGTAAGTCTGCAGCCAGGTCCTGCCGAAGTATTCAAAATGACTGGTTTTGACAGATTATTCCCGATATGTGATACGATTGATGGGGCACTTGAACTATTCCAGGTGTGACTTTAAGAATATTTTACCAACGCATATAATGACGACACATCAGATCGAACTATCAGATCCTAAAAATTCGGTGAAAATTCTTTCTGGTTTTTTATCTGAGGTACTTGAAGGTGAATTGGTACCTTTTGAAGTTGACAATGCTATGCAGCTTGCCGGCGAAGAAGCGATTGTGAATATCTTCAAACATGGGTACAAAGGATCAGAGGGACCTGTGATCGTGAAATGCACGATTGAGCATGGTCGCGTGACTCTTATCATCCAGGATGAAGCACCATTTTTTAATCCTCTTTCCCTACCTCCACCTGATGTCGATGCTGCGCTTGAAGACCGAAAGATCGGAGGTCTGGGGGTATACCTCATACGCTCACTAATGGACGATGTGAGATATGAACAGACAGAAAAAGGGAACTGTCTCATCATGGAAAAAGCATATTCGTCCTGAATTTTTTTTTACAGTCCTATGAAAGAAGAAACCATTCTAATCATAACATTGTATTATGATGGAAGATATGTCAGAGCAATATGTTCATGGTTATTCGGAAAAGGAGAGTCAACGTCTCTCAGATCAGGCTGGTACTCTCACCCAGATTATTCATCATGATTCTATCTTTCCTCCGGGTAGCAAAATTCTCGAAGCCGGTTGTGGAACCGGGGCACAAACCAGTATCCTTGCACAATTAAATCCTGGCTGCGAATTCACATCGGTAGATATATCTGATTCGTCTCTTGAAATTGCACGAAAAAGAATCTCTGCTGCAGGTATAACCAATGTAACTTTTGTACATCTGGATATTATGGATGAAGTGTTTTTTACCGATCGTTTTGATCATGCTGTTTTTTGTTTTGTTTTAGAACACCTGAAAAAACCGGCAGAAGCAGTGATGAAGGTTATGCAGATGGTAAAATCCGGAGGTACAATTACTGCGATTGAAGGTGATCATGGTTCGGTCTGTTTTCATCCTGAATCTGAAAAAGCCCTTCGCACTATAGAGTGCCAGGTCATCCTCCAGAAAATGGCCGGGGGTGATGCCTGTATCGGAAGGAAGATCTACCCTCTGCTGGTTTCTGCTGGTCTTTCAAACGTGATGGTCACTGCGAGAATAGTCTATGCTGATTCAGGAAAATCCAATCTTGTGGATGGGTTCACAAGAAAAACCTTCATTGCCATGATTGAAGGTGTGAGAAAACCATCAGTTGCGGCAGGTCTGATTACAGAGAAAGAATGGGAAGAAGGAATATCGGACCTGTACCGTTCTGCAGCAAAGGATGGGACTTTTAGCTATACTTTTTACAAAGGAACTGGAATTGTCCCTTAAATAATAGCGTTTTTTTCACTCTTTCATACGCGCAACCAGGATTAGGGGAAATGCTTTAAGCAAAATTGTTATTTTATCTGAGTATACTGTCAGACTCCATATTCACCTGATAATGATCAGTAAGTTCATAAGCTAGTGCGGTAACCTAAAAAGACATGGATCGGATTGTTACGTTCCTTCTCTTACTGGTTTCAGCATTACTGCTGGTACCTGGATGTATCGCAGACGAACAGGCAGCTGTCGAAACAACTGAAATTGTTGCAGATGTTGAAGTTACTGAAGAAGCAGTAGAAGAAGCAATTGCATTTGATTATACTGCAGATATGAACACCACTGCACTTAACATGACATCAGGTCAGGTCGTTCTTGTTCAGCTTCCGGAAGATGAGACTACCGGATTTGAATGGAATGCAACCCTTTCTGAAGGTCTTAACCTTGTCAGTGAGGATCATATGGTTGCTGAAGGTATCGAGAATGTAACCGCTTTCCACCAGTGGTACATCACCGCAGTAAACGCTGGAGAACAGATTTTCAACAGTGTTGAGATGAAAGAAGATTCAGAAGAGATTGGAACTGAATACACTCTTAACATCCTTGTCGAGTAAACTTCACAACTGATGCCGGAAGACCGGCATTCCTTATTTTATTTATAAATTATCGCTGATTATTAGCGGTTAAAGATTTTTTAAAAAATGTGTCACTTTTCGATGGGAATACCTTTTTCTATCGCCTGGATATGTTGCCGAACCTTTTCCTGCATGTCAGGAACCTCTAGTTGATCTGCGACATCCTGTATTGCCTCAAGAAGATGGACTGCATCTTCCAGGTAACTTAAGATATCTGCAGCATAAATCTCAATACCAAATTCATCCCGGAGATAGTGGCTAATCTGGACATGGTCAAGCCCAGACTCACGCAGTTCGATTATCTCTTTTACGAATTTTCTCTCTGGGCATCCACAAAACGGATTGTCCTGGCATTTGCAGGAGAGAAATGCCTTGACAAAAGAGAGTATCTGCTCCCGGGTTGACCGGTCAAATGAATCATATGAAACAGATATGAGGGCTTCCAATGTAGCACCATGAAATGCCCCTTCAGGTAGCCGGTAACCAATTAATTTTCCTATCTGGCGGTGGTACCGGAGCCGTGCACGCTGGGCTATCAATGGGCACCTATCTTTTTAGGTTGAATGTTTATTGTCATGCCTGGATAATTGTTCTTGAATATTCACGTATGATTATTCTTACACCTTTTGAATATTTTTCCTAATAGAGTTATGGTACTTTCTCAATCAAGGGATATGTTGGATCTTATGTTTCCAAAAGGTTTTGAAATAACTTTTAAGGAATTGCTAAAAAGCAGGAAATGAGCTGGCTTGGAATGGAGGTATACCAGTATAAACAAGCAGGTTGCTAGATAAGCCTCTTCTTCCTGATCCAAATTATGTTGACATTTTTATTAAAAAAGCAAATGATTACATTGACAATATCCATTTAAAAACCTAAATTCATAATATTTGACGTTTCAAGTGTATTATCTTTAAAAAAGCACAAAGATTATTTTCATATCCGATTAAGCATTGAACCTGAATTTATGGATTCAATGGATATTTGCTTAAGAATGAAAGATACTCTTAATTCACAATTAAGTTAAGAAATTTTTAATTTTATTCTGAATATTTCTATTCACCAGTTTCTCTCATTAATATCAGCAAGCAGACTTTTTATGAAACTTCACCCGCTTCTTCATCAAAGTTTTTGAGGGTACCCATGGCTTCGTTGATGCTTTCAATCTGGATGAGCCATTCATCAAAGACACCCATATCTTCCGAATCTTTGATATAACGTCCGCAGCATGATTTACCGTTAATCACATTAGCACCGATTTCTGATGCAACAGTCAGCAGTTCTTCGGTTTGTTCTTCATCGATTCCGCGACCTTTCTTTACCAGAGCCTTGATATCATCACTATACTCTCCGTCAAGGAATTTCTTTGCTGAAGCAAACAGGGCCAGGAGCTGGAAGTGCATTGGAGTGATAAGTTCAATCATATCTTCATCGACTTCCTGTTCCATGATGATCTCCTCGACCTCGATGAGTTTATTCATCGACTCATCTTTTGAGAACCGGTTGTTCTGGTAAAGTTTGATGATCTTCAGAACCTCAATGCAGATGTCCTGGTTAAACCCGTTCAGTAACTGATATCCTTCAGGCATCTCATCCTCATCGCCACCTTCAAAGTCCGCTTCACGCAGGGAATTAATCCAGTTATCCCACCGCTCCTGACTGTAAAAGATATAGAAGAGCTTCATGGGGGCTTCTTGTTGCGCTGATGATGAGTCCTTCTTTTTCCGTGGAGCCATTACATACACCTGTGATTTACCGGGCATAAGAGGTTGTCGGCTGTTCATTCTCAGGTGACAACAGACTCTCTTTTACAACAGTCATTTTTGGACAAAAAATAAAGTACTGACAAGATGGAGCAGGATGCCCGCAAGGTGGTTATGGTCCGGTTCGGAGAAATCTTTTTAAAGAGTGAGGCGGTGCGCAGGGAATTTTTAAACCGGCTCCGTGACAATATCCGGGCAGCTTTAAAGGCCAGTGGCATAGATGGAACGATTACAATCACCAGGAGCAGGGTTCTCGTAAGTACCGAATCACCCGTTGATCTGGTTCCTGTTTTATCCCATATTTTCGGGATTATTGATATTGCACCTGTCACTATGACCACCAGTGATATGGATGGGTTATGTGATGCCGCAGTCAGCCTTGCAAAAAAGCATCTCTCTCCCTTTACACGGTTCGCAGTCCGGGCCAGAAGGGAAGGAGTTGAAGGATTTTCAAGTCAGGAATTGGGGGCCGAGGCCGGATCACGAATCATCGATGTAATTCCTTCTCTAAAAGTAGACCTGACAAATCCTGAGTACGAGGTCTTTATTGAAGCGAGAAGAGAGGGAAGCATGGTCTATGATACCCGGACTCCTGGTCCCGGAGGGCTTCCGTATGGAACCCAGGGAAGAGCAGTCTCTCTGATATCCGCCGGGATTGATTCTCCGGTTGCTGCATGGCTGATGATGAAGCGTGGTGTCCGGATGGTCTTTCTCCATATTGCTCCTGGAAGGTTTGGTGGAACCGATATCCCAAAAAACCTGACAGGCAATCTGGAGGCCCTTTCCCGGTGGACTCCCGGAATCGAATTACGGCTTGTTACAGTCAAGGCCGAGCCATTATTTCAGGCACTTATGGAGCTTTCCGATCAAAAACTCCGGTGTGTGGTCTGTAAGCGGGCGATGCTGATGCTTGCTGCAGAGTATGCAAAAGAGGCCGGATGCGACGGAATTGTTACCGGAGATAACCTTGGACAGGTCGCAACCCAGACACTTCAGAATCTTGCTCCTATTTCTTCCGGGATAGATATTCCGGTGTACCGACCGCTAATCGGGTATGACAAAGAAGAGATTATCACTCTGGCAAGAAAAATCGGGTCATTTTCATCAGAACCCGGAGATACATCCTGTCATGTTCTGCCTTCCCGTCCGGTTACAAAGTCTGATGCCGGACAGATTGATGCATGTTTGGATGAGATATCTATGAATTCAATTATCCGGGATATCCTGAGTCAGGCAACGATAATTACAATAAAAAATGGGAAGATCCAATCAGGATGAACAAGATAGTCCTTCTGCTTTTGCAATATCCACAAAAGCATCGGCAACATATTTTGCCTGTTCTTCAGTTACACCATAACTATTGAATTTCCAGACCCGGGTAGAACCTGCAAGGATTCCGGCAATTCCCCGTTCCCTGAGTGCACTGGTCAGGAAAAATCCCCGTTTTTTATGGGTTTTTGATATCTTGTCAAATGATTCGGTTGTGTTCATCCTGGTGAGCGGGTGTTTCCTCGGGTATTCGCTCTGGACTGTAGTCCCTTCGATGGAAAGGAGGGCATCCACTATCAGGTTCACATACTTCACCTGCGAATCAAACTCTTTCACCCGCTTTTTCACATGGGGAAACGAGGCCATCATGCCAACAGAGGTGACGCCCATGAGGGTGCATCCCATCATCTCAACCTCCTTTATCCCAAATGTTCTGCCGGTGAGGTCTCCCTTTACCCTGGTTGTCCGGAATACGGTTTCTGCCCATTCGTTTGTGGTTGCAAGGACTCCGGAAGGTGCCGGAGCTGCCATGCTTTTATGTCCGGAACCGACAAGTAAGTCTGCCCCTAGTGCTTTTCCATCAACTTCCATGATTCCGACGGTATAAGCTCCGTTACAAAGGACCGGGATGTCATACTGGTGAGCAACTTTGATGATGTCAGCCACCGGGTGCAGATTTCCATACTGGTAGTCAACCTGTTCGACAAACATGAGTGCCGGTTTTTTCCCGGTTGTCCGGATGACTTCTTCTATCCGGTCTGCTGCTGCATCTTTTGTAATGATGTGTGATTCATCTGCCGGAATTTCAAATGGTGTTCCCTTTGCCTGTTCAACCGAGATGAATTCTGTATAATGAGAGTATGCAGTCAGGAGCACCGGGTCGTCAGGTTTAACGAGAGCATCAGCTACAGCCTGAAAGCCTCTTCTCGCTCCGGGGACGAGCCGTGCAGTGTCCATGTTCACAAATGATGCAAGGTCTTTATGAAATTCTGCAAGAGGCGGTTTTGATATATGGTCAAGCCGGAAAGGTTTGTTACAGTGGTCACAGACCGAGTATCCATCTCCGTAGGCAAGAACTGCTTTCATTGCATCGGTGGTGAGCCTGCCTCCAGCCTGAATTGGATCAAGGTTGATGTAGAGTTCATCAACCTGCCGGGTATCTATTCCTTCACCGCAGTTCATGCAAGTAGTTCCTCCTTTAATATAGAGATCTGTTTTTCGAGTTTGCCGATGATCTTTTCTGCCTCTTGTTTTTGTTTATCCGAAAGGGTATGGCTTGGGACGGTGTCCCGAAGTATGCCCCGTATATCTGTTAAGAGGTATAGTCCCTGAAATACGGCATCTACTGCCCGCTTTGACATATATTCACCTTGGTATTATGTTGGTGTCCGGATGCAATAAGGGGAACGATATGAATAAGAAGAAATTGATAGTGGATGAGGAGATTTTCAGGGTTTCCATCAATTTTTTTCGGATTGTCTATTCTATTTCATTGGATTAAACCGAATACTTTTTTTTTTAAAAAAAAACCATCCTGTTCATTTTAACAATTTATGAATTCCTGTTCATCCGGGAAAAAAGTGTGCAATTTTCTTTAAAATACCTTATTATTCAATACTTACACTCGCCTTTCCCATCCATGATTTCACCACGACAACAGGTCTGCGTTTTTGGAATATAACATGAATCTCCACACCGCTGGGCACCAAGTCCCTCAAATACCTGCTGCTGGCAACATGACTGGGTCTTTGGGTTATAACAGGTATCACCACATGGCTGGAATCCTACCCCTTCAAATACCTGTTTCTGACAACATGACTGAGTCTTTGGATTATAACAGGAGTCACCGCACGGTTGGTATCCGAATCCGTCGTACACCTGTCCATTACAACAGCTCTGTACATCCGGGTCATAGGTCGTACTCCCACAGAACATACGCCCCTTTCCTTCGTACACCATGCCATTCGAACAAAACTGTGTGTCACCATTATAGCAGGAATTACCACACTGTTTCCAGTTAACTCCATCATGAATCTGGTTATTGCAACATGACTGGGTTGAGCGGTCATAGCAAAGATCCCCACAGGAACTCCAGTACGGCCCATCAAGAACTTTTCCGTTGCAACATGACTGCGAATCAATATTATATTGTTCTCCATGACAGGAAGAAAGACATCGTGTTCCATTTACCGGAAATCCATCGCAACAAACCTGTTTTTCCTTGTTGTAACAGACCCCTTTACAATCGCCCCAGTAAAGTCCGTCAAATACCTGCCCATTGCAACATGACTGGTAACTGGAATCATAACAGCTGTCACCACATGGAACAATCTGCATGGGATTATCGTACACCTTGCCCTGACAACATGCCTGAGTTTCAGGATTATATGTACTGCTTCCACAGGGAATAGTAGCAGAATATGCACCGATTACCGTAATAGAAAGACATATAATTACAAGAAGACAGAGTCCAATTTTCCTGAGATGAACTTTTTGCATGTATTTTTATACTGTGTATAAGCTCAAGTATTCTTCGCTCCCCTATTATCGTGGTTTATGATAATTCCCTCATCACGACTTTCAATATGATTCCAAATTAGGCATTAATTATAACCTTTCGGACATGGTTATAGTTATATCCAACATGGACCGGTTCAATCATCTGGTAGGCACAGATGTTCTCACATACTCATGGCTCATCGAGTCAAATGCCATGGTAGCTGTTGGTGAACTGGTCGTCGTAACAGATGAAATATCAGGCCTTCGGTACTTTGCCAGAGTTACTACGATAATTCATGATACAAAAACGGGTGGTTTTCAGGTAATTGCCCTCCCCATCGGTTCAGTTGGACCAGATGGAAGTTTTCGCAAACCCCGGACAATTCCTCCTCTTCTTTCCCCGGTAAGACAACTCAAACCTGACGAATATCGTCTGCTCAAAACATTCATGGGTGAGCTTGAAATCGGGTACATGATGAGCGGCAACCAGACCATCACCGATCTACCGGTAGGAATCCCTTCAGCAGCCCTTCCCCAGCACCTTGGCATCTTTGCCACAACCGGAATGGGTAAAAGCAATCTCATGAAAGTTTTTTGTGCATCAGCAATCAGTGCCAGAAAAGCCGGCATTCTCATTACCGATCCACACGGGGAATATGCCCTTGGAGAGCCAGGTAATGCCAGTTCACGTGGACTATTGCACCATCCAAAAGCACAGGAAGGTCTGGCTGTCTTTACCATTCGTGATAGGAAGGACTCTGATGTTTACCAGATGAAATCCCTGTGGATCTCCCATAACGACCTTTCCATCGCTGACCTTGGCCTGGTTTTTGACCAGACCAGTGGACAACAGGAGATTATAAACCTCCTTCTGCCATTTCAGACAAACCAGATTATTGAATTTTTTGTAAACGAGGAGGTGGATAAGCTTCCTTCTCACCTTAAAACCACCGCATATATCGGAAATCACCAGGAGATTGCCCAGCGGGTAAGGAGTGGATCTGCTGATGCTCTTCGATTAGTCCAACGTCAAATTAGCACCCTTCTTGACCTGACGTCCCGGTTTGTAAATCCTGACAGGTCTTCCCTTCCGGATATCATATCGTCCCTGGATGCAGGAAAGGTTGTTCTTATTGACATTCCAGGTATCAGCGATGCCGCAGAACTTTTTATACTCTCTGCAATAACACGTGCAATATTCAAAAGAAAGCAACACCTGTTTATTGAGCAGGGTTCAGCGGGAAAATCCGGCACAGTTCTCATATGTATTGAAGAAGCACAGCGTGTACTATCACAACGGTCAGAAAAAACCGGGATCTTTCGTGAAATTGCAATGGAGGGGAGAAAATTTGGTCTTGGTCTGGGAGTTATTACCCAGCAGCCGAAAAATATTGATAAACGTGTCCTGGCCCAGATGAATACCCTTTTTATTATGGGGCTTGCTGACCGGCAGGACCGTGAGATTGTTGCCACATCAGCAAAACATGATCTTCGGGTGCTGGATACAGAGATCCAGACTCTTGACCGGGGAGATGTGATAATTTCAACCGTCGGGATTCCTTTCCCGGTCAGTTGTCATATCCACTATTTTGAAGATTACCTGAAAAATTTTTGATAATTCTCATCCTGAACTAATGTTATCTCATCTCTTTTTGAAATGCAACCCAAAGTAACAGTCCGGTAAACACCAGTCCACCAAGAAGGTTTCCTATCGTTGCCGGAATGAGGTTATTACATATGAAAGTGCTCCAGCCAAGGTTTCCTGCAAGTGGTCCTGCCTGTGCAACCTGCATGAGAGTAAGGGAGGGCCCGGCAAGTAGGCCTGCTGGCACAAGACAGGCATTTGTTATTGCATGTTCAAGACCGGTTGACGCAAGTGCCATCGCCGGAAACCAAATCCCGGCAATTTTTCCCATAGCATCATCAGCACAAATACCCAGGAGAACTGCAAGATTTAAGAGCCACCCTGCAGCAACCGCTTTGAGAAAACAGGAAAAGAGTCCAAAAATCCCTGGATAACTACACCGTTCTGATGCAAACATCACCATTGATACCGCAAACTCTGTTGCAATGATTCCGTCCGGACCTGGATGGAGCAGAACACTCGCCGTCACAAGGTATGCAAACCCCAGGGCACCGATAATATTGCCGATATAAGACAGTGTCCAGAGTCTGATTACCGGCAGCCACCCGGTTTTATCGGTGAATGCTGCAAAGGGTGCAAGCATGGCATCTCCGGTAAAAAGTTCAGCACCAGTCAGAACAATAAGGATAAGGCCCAGGGGGAACACAAGTCCCATTACCAGTCTTGCCATCCCATCTCCAAGGGTTCCTGCAACTCCGGTTGAGACAATTATCATGAGAACTGCCCCCATTCCGATATATGCACCGGCCATTACTCCCCGGAGAAGAATGTTCCATCCTGGAAGCGACATCCGGTATCTCCCGGATCTGGTCCCTTCTGCAATGATTTCATATGGTGTGTGATAACTCATTCCTTTCTCCCTGAACCTTTCACATTTTCTTTTTCAACAATCAATTCTTTCTCATGCGGTCAGGTAATCACCATGTACCCGATTACAGATAATACAACCGCTAAAAGAAGCATACCGGCACTGAAAGGCACTACATATACCAGGATGGTATTGACAATACTTGCAAGCTGCGCAATCGAGTCAGATCCAAAAATTACAACTCCGCTGCAGGTTGCTGAGCTGCCTGCAGCCTGTGCATCAGAGCAGTCCTCAAGGGCCTTCTCAACTCCCTCAAGAACATGGGAAATCAGATCTTCTGGTGATATCCGCATTCCCACAGGGTTTTTCCCACTGATCGTGTTAACAACATGAGTATCTGTCGTCATCACTTCAGCCTCATCAACCATTACGAGGACTTCATCCCGGATTCTTTCCCTGACTCCGGGTGCCATATTATTTCCGTCAATAAGGATATAGGCGGTGGTCACTCCGGCGGTCTTCGTAACCAGGACCTGCAGACCGATGTCTCCAATCCCTTCTTCTCTGGTATAGGGAAGGGGAAGGTGTGCATATCCTGCCTGTAATGGCCAGACCGGTTCCTCATTCCACCGGTCCATTGCCAGCGATGCTGCAGTAAAATATTCATGTGCCGTCCTGGTACCAGGAAGAATGACATCTATCTCATCACCAAGGCAGTTATGTGCATCAACAAACCCGATATGAGGAGTAATTTTATGACCTTCACAGATTATTGCATGGCCGATTCCAAAATCAATATCTTCAGTCTTGTCTGGTGACCGTGTGCTTATCATGAGAAGTGCATTACCAATCCGTTGGTAAAGGAGGGAAACAGTCCCCGACTGCATTCGCCCCGGTTTTGTTGCGGTTGAATGCCATTGCAGATTATCACGTGTATTGTTTACTGCATCAACAATCTTATCTATCTCTGACTCTGATACCAGGTTGTAATCATGAGTTGCGCATCCATGAGCAACCATCATCTCTTCTTCAAATCTTCCCCGCAGAATCGACGGGAGGTTTCCTCCGCCGATATCTCCCATGGGCCCCGGGTGCACGTTGGGAATGGTGAAGATGATGTCTTTCTTCCCCTCTCTTTTAAAGAAAATGCTGACTTGTGGAATCCAGGCTTCCTGTCCGATATCCCTGAAAAAGTCTTCCATTCCCTTGTCCCCATCGGTCAGGTGAGCAATGAATGCGTTAAGAAATTTCAGACCCCTGATATGAAATGCCCGATACAGTGGCCGATCAATAAGCCAGATGAGGATTGAAAATCCTGTACCGAATAGTATCATCAGCATCGGGGCCAGTACCGGGAAAGTAGCCGGAAGAATGAGAGATACCAAAAGCCATCCTGTAATACTCTGCACCGATGCAGGAATGACCATCCGCGTAGTCCGGTAATCTGCAATAGAGACCAGGACTAACAGTCTGACTCCGAAGATAAACCCTAGTGAGATTGCATAACAGAGATCAAGAAGAAGGGGGAGCAGTATAAGGCCGATAAGGGTAATCAGGCAGGAGAACAGTGTGCACGATACTGCAAGGAGTGCTCCCCGGTTCCATGTCATCTGACGGTTTTGAATGATAATCAGCGGTCGGGTCAATAAAAACGCCAGGATTCCGGGGATAACAAATCCCAGGATTCCAAACCATTCATATGAAAGATCAAGTCTTCTTGCAAGCAGCTCGATGAGCAGCCCAAGTATGACAAGGATTACGAGTGAAGCAGGCCAGCCTGGTGCAGTAAAGATGTACCTGGACATCTTTTCCATCCGGACTGTACTACTTCCTGGTCCTGATTCCATAACTTATAAATTGATTTTAGGTCCGGGCAGGACCATGCGATGGGAATTGCCCGGTAGTATCTTCATATCTTCGAACCAATGATCCCCAATCTGGAAGACCTGTCTGACAGCCCTGGGTCTCTACCACAAATGATGCCGTGACTGATCCAATCCTGCATGAGTCTTCCAGGGAATATCCTGCTGCATAGGAAGTTAGAAAACCTGCACGAAATGCATCTCCTGCACCGGTAGGATCGAGACAGTTTACCTTAATTGCGGGAATGAAAATCTCTTTTCCGTTATTGCAGAGTATACACCCTTCTCCTCCCCGCGTTTCAATTGCCATAGGGACACGGGAGATTAGTTTTTCCCTGTCTATTCCAAGAGTCGTGCACATTCCTGCATACTCGTGGTGATTTGCAATGAGGAGATCAATATATTGAAACATCTCTTCAAGATGGGCGGCAGTATACCGGTGAAGATCCTGGCCTGGATCAAAGGATGCAAACCCTGTTTTTTGTCTGGCAACCTTAAGGTTAAAAACCGGGTCTGCTGTTGCCATATGGACGAAAGGAAGTGAAGGTGCATTTTCTGTCGCGAACAGAGTTGAGGCCCCCCATTCAAAGTAGGTCATCTGGTTTTTTTCAGGGTCGGTAAACATGAATGCTGTGGCGGTATGTTTTGCAGGTTCGATGAAAAACTGTTGATTAATACCGAGTTCTTTCATCCTCTTGTCATACTCACTATCGGCAAAATCACCGCCTACTGCACTGACAAGTGACACTTTTCCTTTGAGGAGTGCAATGCCCACGGCGATATTTGCAGCACCACCCCCAAAAGCAATGGTCCGGTCAAATACTGATGCAGATGCATTCGGACCTGGAAGGTGAGATACGCTGCATATATGATCAACAGCAGTATGACCAACAACAAAAATCAAAACTCTTCAACCTCGATGATCTCAAGAGGAACATCACGCAGTGCTTTTCCTATGGTTGACAAGGCTATTCTTCGTGCATGTTCTTCAGAATCTGCCTTGTACACTTTCATTTCCATCTTCATTCCGACAAGGGCGGTCCTTGCCACGATGAGTGTGCAGGGAAGTTCTTCTTCGCAATACGGGCAGGAAAGAACTCCTGCTTCAACATCAACAAATTTCGCCGAGGGGTTTAGCCGTTTTCCGGCTTCACTGATTGCAATGCTGATGGCATCGTCCACCGAATTTGTGTCCCGGATAATCCAGGCTGATTCAAGAACTACCAGATAATCAGGCATATTTTAGTATTTCCTTTTTCGGGTTACCAGTACCCGTAATGTACATGTTCATTAGTTTCCATCCGGGCAGGAGATGGAACCATTTCTTTTGTATATCCGGCGGTCAGAAGTGCAACCGGCCTTATGTGCCCGGGAATATCCAGAATTTCCCTTACCATTTCATCATCAAATGCCCCGGTCCAGCATGATCCAAGTCCTGATGCATGAATTGCCATCATCAGGTAAGTCCCGGCAATGGAAGCATCCTGCATGGCATAGAGGATTCCCCGCTCGCTGTACCGTGACATAGCCCGGACATAATTTGCACAGATGACAAAAATCACCGGTGCTGCTGATACATGCTCCTGTTGCATTGCTGCATCTGCAAGAAGTTCCCGTGTCCCTTCGTCTGTTACGACGATAACATCCCATGATTCAAGGTTTCCGGCTGATGGAGCACTACGGGTAATACGCAGGATATCTTCTATTGTCTCTTCAGGAACCGGATCAGGAAGATAATGTCGTATTGATGTTCTCCCGGCTAAAAAATGTGAGAGTTCAGATAAATTCATGTTTTTCAAGTTCCTGCCAGGCCAGCATTGCAACCGTTGTACTATTGCTGACCGCTGCTCCGATACTTTTCATCGCCTGATCAAAATCATTGCTTTCGACAAGACTTATGGCGGTGTTTAAATTATCAATGGATTTCTGGAACTCATGATTATTTGTGGCCCGCAATGCAAACTGAAGTTCAATACGAATAGATTCAAGGCACTGCAGGACGATTTTTCTACCGCCCGTGCGTTCGTCATCCTTAAGGCCTGAAAGCACTGTAATCAGTTGTGAGGCGATAATGAGTTCTGACTTAGCCCTTTCACCATACTGATATGCAGAAACAGCACTCTTTTTGTCCATAATACATACTGACCATAGGAGTAATAGTTACTGGCTATCGTTTCCTGTGGTTCATCTTTCGTGGATGAATCCTTTTAATACGGCAGTATCATTGCCGAAATTCTCTGATTTTCCCCGACCATTACCCAGTATACCATTATTACATTGAATTATTGTCCAGGGAAAAAGAAAAATGGGTATTTGATTATTTCGAGCGTTGTTTCGCGCCGAGGACTGCTGCTTTGGGCCGACCCATTCTTCTTCGGGCTGCTATTGTGCGAAGGGCCTGGGTCTGTCCTGATCCCCTGCCTCCTCTACCACCTCTACCGCCTCTGCCGCCACGGCTCCCGCCGCCACTACGCATATCTCCTCTGCCGCCTCTGCCGCCACGGCTTGCTGCCCGTTCAATTCTCTTAATCGTTGTCTGTGCTTTGAATCGCTGGTTTGGACCCGGCTTCTTTGCTCCGGATTCTTTCTTGGGAACAAGGCGAATCTGTCCCTTGCTTCCCTTTACCTGTATCCATTCCGTGGTTCCTGTCTTGCCCATAATTGTACCTCGCGAATGCCTGTACTATTGCCTGTTATCATCAATTAAAGATTGTCTTAAATCAGTCCTGCCATCAGGGTGATTTGAGCACTCGTGAGATA
Organism: Methanomicrobiales archaeon; assembly: GCA_012729535.1. GTDB lineage: Archaea > Halobacteriota > Methanomicrobia > Methanomicrobiales > Methanospirillaceae > Methanospirillum. Next base: position 50,417 of record JAAYCY010000064.1, read on the forward strand.
GCTTCGCGGAGGATCTGGTTTACAACCTTTCCATCAACCGATCCTCTCACTTCTTTCATCACAACACCCATTATTGCCCCGGTAGCTGCATTCCCGCGCTCTTTAATGAACTGAGACCGTTCTGTCACGATCCGGTCAACAATCCCTGCAACTTCCTCCTCTGATACTTTTGGCGCTGCAATTTCACAAGCCTCCTGAGGATTTTTCCCTTCTGAGAGAGATTTGAGTATTGGAGAAAGAGCCTCTTTTGCTACCTCACCCGTATGTATCATAAAGAGAATTTTCTTTATCGCCTCGTCATCAATCCGGTTTACCGGTATACCTTCCCGGCTGAGTTCCCGGAGTGTTGAGTTGAAGGCACGTTCTGCAAGGGCCGGTCTGATTCCTTCGGCAATCGCTTCTTCAAATGCAGTTCTCCGTTCTGAGTACGCCATTTGCCGGGCAACTTCCCTGGTAAGTCCCAGGTCCTGCATGTAACGGGAAATGGTATCATCAATCATCTCCGGGATCTCGAGAGAATCTAGCCGCTCCATTGTCACCCTGACAGGGAAAACATCAGTCTCCGGATACATTCTCGCTGCTCCGGGAAGCGGTCTCATATATGCAGTCGAACCTCCTTCAAGCATCTTTCTGGTCTCTTTTGGCACTCCTGAAAATGCCATTTCAGCCCGCCGGATGATCTGCTGGATTGCGCAATGACACTGTTGTGGTTTATCAGCAACAATGATGACACAATCCTCGTCAGTTGCAGAGAGTGCCTGTTTGAGTTTTACAACTTCTTCATCGGTAACTCCGTATGCTGGAAGTTCATCGGTGTGGAAAAGTCCACCGACGCCGCATTTTTTTGCATAATCGGACATTTCACTCCCAAGCCTGCGACCCGGCTGGATCTCATAACCCACAAGACCTGCAAAACCGTTCAGCCTGATTCCCAGAATCATCGGGGCTTTTTTCAGAACCCTGCTGTTGCATCCGGTAAAAAGAGAAGTTACATCAACAGGTGTTTTTTCGATTGATGCTCCCCTTTTTATCAGTTCCTCCCTGATTTTTAGAAGTGCGACCTGGCGGCCGACCTCTCTTCTTACTACTTCTGCAATGAGATCAAGTTCCTGAACACCTTTTATTTCAACCCTGGTACCCTCCCGGATGGAGATATTGATATCCTGCCTGATAGTGCCAAGTCCGCGTTTAACCCTCCCGGTAGACCTGAGGATCATACCTATCTGTGCTGCTGTCTCCTGGACCGCTTCAGGGGTGTGCATACAGGGGCTTGTAGTAATCTCGATGAGTGGAATTCCAAGCCGGTCAAGAGAGAAGAATGTATCTTCAATGCGCTGTGCTGCCTCTTCTTCCAGACATATCGTTTCAATCTCTGCACCTCCAGGGAGTTCCCCGTTCAGGGCAACGAGGGCGGTTCGCTGAAATCCGCTGGTATTTGATCCGTCAATTACAAGTTTTCTCATTGTCTGGATTTCCGGAACTGGGATCATGCCGCATACTTTTGCAATAGTCAGGACAATATCGAGTGCTTCTTCGTTGAGTGGTGCAGGGGGTTCTTCATCATTTTCAACCAGACAGGTGGTATCATAGGTCAGATACCGAAACTGCCTGACCTGCATCATCTCTTCTTCTGCTGCCCGGTCGAGTTCTCCCATCTCGCTTTTTGTAGCCCTGAGATAACGGAAAAATTCCCCGTTTGATTCTTCTGATTCCCTGATGGTAGTCGGACACCTGCAGAAGAGTTTCTCTTTTGTATTGAGCTGTTGGTGAATCTCAATTCCTGCAATGAGTCCAAGAGCATTGTAGTCATCACTCATACTGATGACCTCCGTGTCATCTCGCCGGCCAGATTTTCTTTCATCAGTTCCCTGGCCTCTTGTGGACTCTTACTGTTTCCAAGCACCCACATCAGTTTTACAAGGGTAACCTCGGGAAGCATGTCTTCTCCTTCGATAACTCCAGCATTGAGAAGATCTCTCCCGGTATCATATACCCTGTCACATACCCTGCCCTTCAGGCACTGGGAAGTCATGACAAAGAGCGTTCCCGAATCATTCATCTCTTTTATCCTGCTGATAATATCGGTTCCTGCATGGCCAAGGCCTGTTCCGGCAAGGACGATTCCCTTGTATCCTTTCCATGCGGATAGGATCTCAACGCTCATGCCTGGATAATACCAGACTATACCGCACTTTTCTTCAAGGTGATCTTTCAGGATAAGTTCTGATGTATCTCTCTTTACAACAGAGGGACTAAGTTTTACCGTAAGAGATGGATATGAAACAGTACCAAGAAAATCTGAACCAATCGTCTGAAAGGCATCTCTGCGTGAGGTATGCATCTTGCGGACTCGTGTTCCCCGGTGGATGGCACATGCATCATCACTGGTTGATCCATGCATGACAACAACGACCTCTCCCAATTCAGAAAGGGCAGTCTTTGCGGCACACATTCCATTCATCACGTTGTCACTGCTTGGCCGGTCTGCAGATCGTTGAGATCCCACAAAAACTACCGGAACCGGGGTTTTTAACATAAAACTGACTGCAGCAGCACTATATGCCATGGTATCAGTGCCATGGGTGACTACAATACCCCTGGCACCGGCTTTAATTTCGTCGTGGATTGCTCGTGCCAGCTGCTGCCAGATGGATGGGGTCATATTTTCAGAAAGGATGTTACAGAGCTGAACTGCCCTGAACCTGGCAAGGGTTACAAGTCCCGGGATTGCATTCAGAATATCTGATGTCTTAAACTGACTGGTAACTGCTCCGGTCCGGTAATCTATCTTGCTGGCTATGGTTCCCCCTGTTGAAACTATTGATATCAGCGGAAGGTTGACATCCTGAGTTATTTCAACGACCTGTGGCTCAGCTAATTCAGAAGTTGCTATCGTTTCCAGCGTATCCTCGGGCACCCCGATATTATATCCTGATGTCAGTTTTATGGTCGCCATTCCGTCCCTTGAGGCAATATACGCACCCTCAAGGCTGCACCCTTCAAGCGTGCATCTGATAATATCTCCTGTTTCCGGTTTTTTACTCATAATTTTGCAATTCTCCGTGCCTGTTGGAATAGTTCCTGTAATGATGCAGAAATTTTTGCTCTTTTATCCTGGACAAGTTCCCTGTCCTTTGCCAGTTTTTCTATTCTGGTACCAAGAGATGCCCTGACAGTATCCGGAGCAGGACCTCCGGGAAGACTTCGAGCCAGGAGAGATGACTGGACAGAAAGGGCTGAATCTATCTTTTCCTGGGTGAGCCCAAGTGAGGAGAGGGTTTTTCCATGGAATTCTTTTGATGCCTTGTCAAGGGTCATAAGATCTAGTGCTCCCTCCCTCACTGCCCTTCCTACAATATGATGGGCAGTTCTGAACGGGATGTTAAATTCCCTGACCAGGGTGTCTGCAAGTTCAGTTGTAGTTGTGCCTGCTTTTCCTGCCTCTTCTTCCATCCGTTCAAGATTATATTCAGCTGTTGCAATCATACCAGCGATTACGTCAATATCCCGCCTGACTTCCATGATCCCACGCCAGAGGTGAGGGTTTAGATCCTGCAGGTCCCGGTTGTAGGACATCGGAAGTCCTTTTATGATAGTGATTGCAGAAACAAAACTTCCAAGCAGGGTTCCGGAGCGTGACCTGATGATCTCGGCAACATCGGGATTTTTCTTCTGTGGCATGATAGAACTCGTGGAGCAGTACCGGTCATCAAGAGTTACAAACCTGACAAATGACGAACTCCAGATGATGAATTCCTCGCACATTCGTGATACATGTGTCATGAGCATCGTATCACATGCCAGTACTTCTTCGGCAAAGTCCCGTGAAGAGACACCATCCATGGAATTTTCCATGTACCCGTCAAATCCCAGGAGTTCTGCTGTAAATTCCCGGTCAAGAGGATAGCCGGTTGAAGCAAGGGCGGCTGATCCAAGAGGGGACCAGTTGATCCGGTGGAGACAGTCAAAAAGCCGGTAAAAATCCCTGGAAAAGATCTGTTCATACGCAAGGAGATAATGGCCGAGGGTTACCGGCTGGGCATGCTGCAGGTGTGTAAAACCAGGCATCACTGATGTCACATGATTTGATGCAACATCAAGCAGAACTTCCCGAAGCCTTGAAATTGCGTCAAGCTGGTCAAGGACTATATCCCTGGACCGAATCCGAAGGCAGGTGGCAACTTCATCATTGCGTGACCGACCGATGTGAAGCCGCCCCGCTACATCTCCTCCGGTCTTTCGTGTCAGGATGGTTTCAATTCCCGCATGAATATCTTCAAAGGAAGGATCAAATGCATCAGCAGGAATTCCGGATTCATACATAGCAAGAAGTTCACGCATCAGGGTTTTTGCATGTGTCTCACCTACGATTTTCTGTCTGGTCAGCATCAAAAGATGTGCTATATCGACCAGAACATCTGAAGAAGCAATGTTTCTATCCGCCTCCATTGAAGAGAGGAGTGATTCGATATCTTCAGTTCTCTCTCCGGAGAGCCGTGCCTTTCTGACGACATCTCTGGTCATAATCCCGTATATCTTGTCTCCTGAGTATCATTAATGGATACCTGAATACCTCTGTGGATTAACCAGAATAGGTATTTCGGTCATCTTTGTACAAAAAGGAAAATATAATTAAAATAATCCTCCCATTAAGGTAGGGAATTGGAAAAAAAGAGAGTCCTTTATGAACCAGAACTTACAACCTTTATCAGGTGATTGGTATGAAGAACGTTTGGCTCTTTGGTTCTCTCTTTCTCATCGCTGGACTGGTCTTCCTGTGTGGATGTACCGGGACCCAGGAACCGTCCACGGCAGAACAAAAAGTTGTGTCTGGAAAAGCTGTATTGAATATCGGGTATCAGCCCAGTACGCACCAGATGGCATTTATGACCGCTTATAGCAAGGGCATGTTCAATGAGACCCTGACACCCCTTGGAGTTAAGGAAATAAAGACGTACAATTTCCCAACTGGGGCGCCTGAAATGCAGGCAATGCTTGCTGGAGATCTTGACTTTGCATATGTAGGTGCGGCACCCTTTGTCACTGCTGTTGCAACCGGCCTTGATGGAAAGATTATCGGCGCAGTGCAGACACAGGGTTCATCACTGGTCTTAAAGACAGGTCTTGAATATACTACCCCGGCTGATCTTAAAGGGCTGACAATTGCCACCTTCCCGGCTGGCACAATTCAGGATACTATTCTACGCACCTGGCTTAAGGAACAGGGAGTTGACCCTGAGAAAGATCTCAAGATTGTGGCCATGGGTCCGGGAGATGCAACCACTGCGATTATGGCAGGAAAAGTTGATGCTGTCTTCCTTCCCGCGCCATCACCAACAACCGTTGAAGAAGCAGGAGCAGGAAAGATTATAGTCCAATCTGGCGAGATGAGTCCAAATCATGCATGTTGTGTTCTTGTCGCTGGTGGAAAGATGATCCGCGAGCATCCGGATATCGTTTCTGAAGTATTACGGACCAGTCAGCTTGCAACCGAGTTTAATAATAATAACTGGGAAGAAGCAGCAGGATATATGAATCAGATGACTTCGATGGACAAGTCTGTAATTCTCAAGTCTCTTGAGGAATGGGACGGTTCATGGGTATCTGATCCAAATATCATCAAGGAATCAGTAGTGTCGTATGCACATGACCAGGCAGCTCTTGGTTATATTGAGCGTGAACTTTCTGCTGATGAACTGATAGATACCTCATTCTGGGATAAGCTGTAAAGCTGACCCCTATACTTTTTCCTTATCTTATCCCAGTACATGGGAGATATATGCCGGTCTGCCGGCATTCAAAGTGAGAATAATAATGACTGGAAATCCTCCGGGATCACGATCCCCTGGCTATGTTATCTTTTCGATATCTGCCCTTGTGATATTCTGGCAAATACTGGCTGATCTAATCGTTCAGAATCGCTTTATTCTGCCTTCATTTACCGACGTAGTCTTTGCTTTTTACAATCTCCTTATTACAGGAACCCTGGCGATGGATTTTGCAATAAGTATGGTCCATTTTTTTATCGGTCTTGGATTGTCTCTACTTGTGGGTGTTCCGGCAGGAATCCTTATCGGATGGTTTCCCGTTGCGAACCGCTTGCTGGATCCGGTAATTGAGATCATTCGTCCAATACCGCCACTAGCCTGGATTCCTTTTGCTATCGTCTGGTTTGGACTGACAGATATTGCTGCGGGATTTGTAATTTTTATCGGCTCTGTTTTTCCTGTTCTTGTAAATACTTACGAAGGTTTCCGCAATATCCCCCGGATATTTGTTGAGGCGGGGAAAATGCTTGGATGCACGAGTAATATCTCTCTTATCAGTCACATAGCTCTTCCCGCAGCTCTTCCACATCTGGCAGCAGGATTTCGTATTGCAAGTGGAGTGGCCTGGATGTGTCTTGTTGCAGCCGAAATGTTTGGAGTATCCCGATTCGGACTGGGGCAAAAAATCTGGTGGTATTATAACCTGCACCAGATGGCGAATGTTATGGTGTACATGCTCATCCTTGGATTTGTAGGATTGCTGATAGATTACATCTTCAGGTCAGGAATGAACAGGACATTACTCAAATGGCGTGAGGGGGAGGTGAACTGATGGGAACCGTAGAAATAAGTCATCTCCAGAAGGAATTTACCAAGGAAGACAGCGTCCGGGTTATTGCGTTATCTGACATTAATCTCACGATTGCAGATGACGAATTTGTCTCTTTTGTCGGCCCTTCGGGGTGCGGAAAGACTACGCTCCTTAGGATAATAGCAGGTCTTGATACGGCAAACTCTGGCGAGGTCCGGGTCGATGGTTCACTCATCACTGGCCCTGGCCAGAAGGTGGGGATGGTATTTCAGGAATATTCACTTTTTCCCTGGAGAAATGTCTTAAAAAATGTAGCCTTCGGTCTGCAGATGCGTGGAGTTTCCAAAGACGAGCGGTACGATATTGCACGTAAATATATTTCCCTGGTTGGTCTTTCACAGTTTGAAAAGAGTTATCCCTACGAATTATCCGGAGGTATGCGCCAGAGGGTTGCCATCGCAAGAGCACTGGCAACAGATCCAGATCTTTTACTCATGGATGAACCCTTTGGGGCGCTTGATGCGCAGACCCGCAATCATATGCAGTGCGAGTTACTTGACATCTGGGAATCCAAAAAGAAAACTATTCTTTTTGTTACGCATAGTTGTGATGAAGCGGTCTTTCTGTCAGATCGGGTAATAGTTCTTTCACCACGACCCGGAAGGATCCGGGAAATCCTCAATATCTCTATTCCACGGCCAAGAGATCGGACAAACAACGAATTTATCGATCTCAGGCGGCAGATCCTGGAGATGATAGAAGATGAGGATGGTGGGGAAGAAAGGATTAAGTGTAAATCCGGCAAGTTATAAAAGCACTAATCAATACAGGAGTTCGGGTTCATGGTCAGAAAACCAAACAGCATGTACAGAAACCTTGCAAAGAAGGCATATACTCGCAAGGAATATATGGGAGGTATCCCCGCAGTTAAAGTTGTTCACTTTGACATGGGAAACCTGACAAGCGAATTTCCAATGGAAGTATCCCTGGTTGTGGATGAGAGCTGCCAGATTCGTCATTCTGCTCTTGAAGCAGCCCGTATGAGCATCAACAGGAAATTAAACAAGGAACTTGGGCGTATGAATTATCACCTCAAACTGCGGACGTATCCTCACCATGTCCTGCGTGAAAACAAGCAGGCAACAGGTGCAGGAGCAGACCGTGTGTCTCAGGGTATGCGCCTTGCATTCGGAAAGGCAGTAGGAACTGCTGCTCGTGTCCAACAGAACCAGAAGATTTACTCTGTCTTCTCAAATCCAGCAGGTATTGAGAAGATTAAGGATGCACTCCGTCACGGTGGCCACAAACTCCCTTCTCCGACTCACCTGGAAATCCAGATGAAACAGGAATCATAACTTCTTTTCCTGTTATCTTTTTTGATTCAATCCCATCAGGTCTATACCGCAGGTATTACAGATATGTATCTATCATGTCTGTTTTGAGTGATCCGGATGTACTGCAGCGTATATCTGATGCTACCTGCACAGCAGTCCGGGACGCTGAAATTTTTCTCCCTGGTGATGTGAAGGACCGGCTCAAACATGCACTGGAGGTCGAATCAAGTCCTGTAGCTAAACAGGAACTGGCAAATATCCTGGAAAATATTTGTCTGGCAGAAGAGAGATCTGCCCCTCTCTGTCAGGATACGGGAATTCCGGTTATTTATGTGACGATTCCATCTTCTGTGGCCTGGTCAGGAGAAATGGAAGAAGCAGTGTATGAGGGAATCCGGACTGCCACACGGGAAATCCCTCTCAGACCTAACCTTGTGGATCCATTAAATCGTGAAAATACTCAGACAAATACCGGCCTTTCAATGCCTCCCGTTCACGTAAAAGCAGGTGACCGGTTTACCATAACTGTCCTTCCAAAGGGTGCCGGGTCTGAAAATGTATCTGATATCAGGATGATGAACCCCTCAGAAAAAGGTCTCATTCCAAAATTTATCGTCGAAACTATGCTGACTGCAGGTGGAAGACCCTGTCCCCCGGTTATTCTGGGTGTTGGGATAGGGGGCACATTTGATATCGCAGCTTCTCTAGCCAAGGAAGCATTATTAGAGCCGGTTGATGCCATGTCGCCCTGTGAACAGGAGATCTGTGATCAGGTAAACCGGCTGGGTATCGGGCCGATGGGCCTTGGTGGAGACACGACATGCCTTGCTGTGAAAGTTAAGACTGCCGGGTGCCATACAGCATCTCTTCCGGTTGCAGTAAATATCCAGTGCTGGGCCGCGAGAAGAGCAACCGTGGAGGTAGCTCTGTGAAACACCTGAAAACTCCACTTGGAGATGAGATTCTTGATCTGAAAGCTGGTGAGGTGGTAACACTATCCGGGGTTGTCTATACTGCCAGGGATGAGGCTCATATCAAAATCCTGGAGAGCGGATTTCCATTTGATCCCAAAGGTGCTGTTTTGTATCATTGCGGACCGGTAATTCAGGATAACCAGATAGTTGTGGCAGGACCGACCACCTCTGCCAGGATGAATAATCTGACCGGGTTTATGCTTGACTCCGGAGTCAGGGGCCTGGTTGGTAAAGGTGGTATGTCGTCAAAGGTCCGGGATGAACTGAAAGGAAAGGCAGTATATTTTGCTTTTACCGGCGGATGTGCAAACCTTGCAGCAGCCCGGATGACTCTGACTGGTGTTCATTATGCTGATCTTGGGATGGCTGAAGCGGTGTGGGAGATTAAGCTGGATAAACTTCCGCTTACGGTTGCCATGGATGCCCATGGGGGAGATCTCTTTGCCGTGGTTGAGGAACATGCACATGAAGTATTTCAGGGTATGTATCCAACCAGTACGACCGAAATATGAAACTTGAGATAGACGAGTCCCGGTGTAAAGGGTGCAACCTATGCACCCTGGTCTGTCCATATAAAATTTACAGGCCTGGGAGTCGTCCCAACCGCAAGGGTATTTATGTTCCTGAGATGGACCGGCCTGAACGGTGTCCGAACTGCCGGCTCCAGGAATTATACGGACGAAGATTGTGCGGTATGTGTGCATTAATCTGTCCGGATCAGGCTATTAAATGGGTTCCTGAAAAACCCTATGAACCGATGAAAGTGGTGATTGAGTATTAGCCGGATTGCATTTATGCAGGGAAATATTGCTTGTGCAGAAGGAGCACTTGCAGCCGGATGTAACTTTTTTGGCGGATATCCTATCACTCCGTCTACTGAAGTCGCGGAACATATGGCATCACGAATGCCAAAAATAACAGGTTCCTGTTTCATTCAGATGGAGGATGAAATTGCCTCAATGGCTGCGATCATCGGGGCGGCATGGACCGGAGCACGTTCAATGACCGCTACTTCAGGGCCTGGTTTTTCCCTGATGATGGAGAACATCGGGTATGCGGTTATGACTGAAACGCCCTGCGTCCTTGTAAATATCCAGCGTGGTGGTCCTTCAACTGGTCAACCAACCATGGGCGCCCAGGGAGATATGATGCAGGTCAGGTTTGGATCACACGGGGATTACAGTATCATTGCCCTGTGTCCGTCTTCTGTCCAGGAATGTTTTGACCTGACTGCAAAAGCGTTCAACCTGGCTGATCGGTTCAGGACTCCGGTCTTTCTCATGGCAGATGAGGTGATCGGACATATGCGGGAGAAGTTAGAAATCCCTGACTCGGTTGAGATAATACGTCCGAAAACTCTTCCAGAAGGAACACTCCCCTTTACAGCCGGTCCGGACGGGGTTCCGGGATTTGCTCCCTTTGGGATTGGCAGATTTACCCATGTCACCGGTCTTACTCATGACGAACGAGGATACCCGGATACTACAAATCCGGCCTGCCATGAATCCCTGGTAAAAAGACTGGTCAATAAAATTGAGAATGCACGACATGAGATAGCTGATTATACCATTGTCAATGAGAATGCCCGGTATGTTTTTGTCTGCTATGGTGCACCAGTCAGGACGGTTAAGGAAGTTGTTGATCGCATGAAAATTCCTGATACCGGATATCTGCAGCTAAAAACTGTATGGCCATTTCCTGAAGAACTGCTCTTACGGTTCCCGAATGTCCAGGCCTTCATTGTTCCTGAAATGAACCTTGGAATGATATCCCGTGAAGTTGAGCGTCATGTATCAGTTCGTGTCATACCAGTTGGACGGATTGGCGGAGAACTGCACCCGCCTGAGGAACTAATTCAGGCTGTCAAGATTGCCGGAGGGGATGTATGAGGAATGAGTGGCTTCGTTCAGACCGGCTCCCTCATATCTATTGTGCCGGGTGTGGCAATGGCACCATCATGAACTGTGTCCTTGAGGCAATAACACAGACCGGATGGGACCGGACCAGAACGGTATTCCTTTCCGGGATTGGATGTTCTTCCCGGGCACCGGGATATATCATGACAGATTCCCTTCATACGACCCATGGTCGTGCAATTGCCTTTGCGACCGGGGTAAAAATGGCAGATCCTTCCCTTCATGTAGTGGTCTTTACCGGGGATGGGGACCTGGCTGCAATAGGCGGGAACCATTTCATACATGGCTGCCGGAGGAATATCGATATTACCGTAGTCTGCATGAATAATCACATCTACGGGATGACCGGGGGTCAGGGAAGTCCGACAACTCCTCTTGGAAAAACATCTACTACCACCCCCTATGGAGCAGAGGAAGCCCCCTTTGACCTGGTTGAACTTGCTATCGCCGCGGGTGCGAATTACGTGGCCCGGTGGACATCCTATCATGTGAAACAGCTCACAGACGCGGTTTATGACGGGCTCTTAACTCCCGGTTTTTCCCTGATAGAAGTCAGGTGTCAATGCCCGACCTCATATGGCAGGAGAAACAAGTATCGTGAACCGACAGACTACATGACCTATCTGAAAACCAATGCCATTCTGAAACGAAAATGGGAAGAAATGGAAAGATCTGGTGAAAATATCTCTCCTGATTCTTTCCCGGTTGGTGAGTTTGTCAGAAGGTCCCGCCCGGTAATGGGGGTGCCTGATGAGGCATGAAATCAGATTTTCCGGGTTTGGAGGTCAGGGGATCATCCTTTCTGCAGTTATCCTGGGCCGGGCTGCTGCATTATATGACAATAAAAATGCTGTTCAGACACAGGTGTATGGTCCTGAAGCACGAGGCGGTGCATCCATGAGTGCGGTCATTATTGATGATGAACCGATTCTGTATCCAAAGGTTAGGGACCCGGATACCTATGTTATCATGAGTCAGCAGGGATTTGAGAAATACGGGTGCAATACAAGAGATGATGCCGTGATGTTGCTTGATTCTGACCTGGTGCATGATCGTCCCTCCTGCAGGTATGTTGGAATTCCGGCGACCAGTGTTGCAAAGAAAGAACTTGGAAGGGATATTGTTGCCAACATCATCATGCTGGGGGCCCTCACCACCGCCACATCTGTTGTTTCAGGAGGAGCCCTTGAAAAAGCAATACTTGACAGTGTACCAAAAGGGACTGAGGATCTCAACTTAAAGGCAATGAAAAAGGGCCAGGAATTAGGAATTCAGGGTGAATCATCATGAAACTGAAAGAGTACGAGGCAAAAGAGATACTTAGTAATGCCGGAATCAGGATTCCCCGTGGGATCCATGTGAAAAAAGGGAATGAATTCGTTGTCGCTCCTGATATTAAAAAGGCAGTTGTAAAGGCCCAGGTAGAAGTCGCCGGCAGGGGAAAAGCCGGGGGCATCCTGATGGCTGATAATTCACAGGTGCAGGAAACCGCGGAAAAACTCTTTCAGGCATCGATAAAGGGAGTTTTTGTTGAAGAAATTCTCATCGAAGAACAACTTGACATCCAGCATGAATATTATCTTTCAATAACCATTGACCGATCAAAAAAGGCTCCTGTAATTCTTTTTACTTCTGAAGGCGGTGTAGACATAGAGGAAGTTGCACAAAAAAACCCGGATGCAATCAGAAAGGCAACCGTCTATCCGCTTCTCACTAAAGTTCCCGGATATACTATCCGATATCTTCTAAATGGTGCACCAAAAGAGATCGGTCCTGTTATCCAGAAATTATATTCAGTATTCATGAACCGGGACGCATTGTTAGCAGAAATAAATCCGCTTGTTATGACTCCTGATGGTCTCTATGCAGCAGATGCAAAGTTAATCCTTGATGACAATGCCCTGGCACGTCTGGGGATTTCTGAAAACCGTGATCTTTCTGAACGTGAACGTCAGGCTGACGCGTATGGTTTTTCCTTTGTGGAACTAAGTGGAAATATCGGAGTTATCGGTAACGGAGCAGGTCTTACGATGGCAACCGTTGACCTGATCAATAATATGGGTGGGAAACCTGCCAATTTCCTGGATGTCGGGGGTGGTGCAGACCGGGTCAGGGTTGCCCATGCTGTCAGGCTCCTTGGCTCAATGCCTGATGTATCGGTGATAATCGTTAACCTTCTCGGAGGGATAACCCGGTGTGATGAAGTTGCATCAGGGATCATCGAAGCAGGAGTGTCCCAGAAAATTATCGTCAGGCTTGCCGGGACTAATGAAAAGGAAGGAAAGGCCATTTTATTATCTAAAGGTTACCTGATGCTTGAAACAATGGAAGAAGCGGTCAAAGCAGCGGTGGAGGCTGCATCATGATTTATGCTGATAAGAATACTGGTGTTATTGTCTGTGGAGCCACTGGCAACCAGGGTTCATTTCATATTGACCGGATGAACCAGTATGCACAGTCAATTGGTGGAAGAGGCGTCGTTGCCGGGGTTACTCCTGGAAAGGGCGGACAGGAAGTTCACGGAGTGCCGGTATATAATTCCATTCAGGAAGCGGCAGATGCAAGGGACGCATCAGCTGCGGTTCTTTTTGTTCCTGGTTCTGCGGCTGGAGATTCTATCATGGAGGCAGCAGATGCAGGTCTTGATCTTGTCGTTACTATCACTGAGCATATCCCGGTCCATGATGTCATGAATGCTGTGACATATGCCAATATCCGGGGCTGCAGGGTAATCGGGCCGAACTGTCCAGGACTTTTTTCTCCTGGTGAGATAAGCATGGGGATAATGCCGGCCCACCTGGCAAGCAGAGGCCCGGTAGGTGTGATTTCCCGGAGTGGGACCCTGACTTATGAGGTAGTTCATGAATTAACACGGGCCGGAATAGGTCAGAGTACGATCATTGGTATCGGTGGGGATCCAATTATCGGTCAGACCTTTGCTGATGCCCTGGACCTGTTTGCTGATGATCCGAAGACCCGTGCGGTTGTAATTCTGGGTGAGCTTGGGGGAAACCTTGAAGAAGAAGGCGCACGAGCAGCACAGATTCCGGTTGTAGCTTTTATTGCTGGAACTACGGCACCTGCTGAAAAACGAATGGGTCATGCAGGTGCAATTGTGACTGGTGGAGAGGGTGATGCCAATGCAAAAATTTCACGTCTGAAAAATATTGGCGTTCCTGTTGCAGACCGGCTCTCACAGATCCCATCACTTATCAGTGAGGTTTTGTAAATGTCTCTTATGGATAATATCAGGGGTGCCCGTGAAGGTGAAGAACCGGGGGGAGGTAAATATAATCCATTCCGTATTCTCGAGATAGGCGAGAGCATGATCCGGTACTGTGATGGTATCCGGATTAAGAACTATAATTTTCTTGCTATTCTGACAAGTGACCGGCTGGTGCTCATGGAAAGTGCACAGCAGAGTGCTGGAACCATAGCAAAAGAAATTCCTGTCTCCATGATACGCAGTGCTGAAATGGACCGAGATGAAAAAAACCGTCCGGCACTTGCAATGTCAATGGAGGTCGGAGGTCAGACCCGTCTGATGAAACTGGTATTTACCGGTCTTATTGACGAACCTGAAACTGAGTGTCGTGAATGGTTTGCAGCAATAAACGGCTATCCGCCTGAACCCCTGGAAATTACAGAACCCGCTCATGAGCCTGTCCAGACTCCCGTTACCGTGCCCACACCACCCCCGGTGCCGGTGTCATCACCACCTGCACAAGAACCTTCACCAATTATTGACGCTGAGGAGGTATCCCCTCCACCTGCACCTGTACCTCCGGTTGTCCCGGTGAGTGTTCCTGCTCCTGAACCGGTTCCAGAAAAGCCAGTGGCTCAGGTGGTTGCAGAGCCGGCCATTTCATCTCAGGTTTCTTCTGCTCCACAGCAGGAACAGGTCATATCTCCCTCTTCACCATTACCGCCAACTGTTCAGGAATCAAATCACCAGATACCAATAGCGAAAGAGAAACTACCAGATGCTCCTGAAAGACCTCCCATTCCGGTGATTTCTCCGGGTGAAGAATCTGTTCAGATATTCATTGAAAAACCTGGAATAACCCCTATTTTGCTGGAAAGAAAACCCCTTTCTCCTGTGGGTAGCACCAGTGGAAAAACCCGGTTTTGTATCGAATGCGGAAGTCGCATTCCTGGCTCTGCACGCTTTTGCCCGGTTTGTGGTAAATCCCAGGTCTGATTTTTTTCATGTCTGAAAAGCCGGTCAGGTATCCGGAACTGGATGGATGCCGTGGCCTGGCTGTGTTCATGATGATGGTCTTTCATTTTTTTGTTGATCTGTCTTTTCTGGAGCTTCCCGGACCAGATCCTTTTTCCGGATTGCTTCGTGTATTTGGCATCCTCACTGCAACACTGTTTATTGGAATTGCTGGTGTCTCTGCACATATCAAAGGAGAAAAAACTCCTGGTTGGAGAGCGAGGATATCTGTTTTTCTGACCCGGGGTGGAAAATTGTTATTGATCGGTTGTGGAATTACCCTGGTAACCTGGTGGTTTTTAAAGGGTGAAGGTTTTGTAGTGTTTGGTATTCTTCATCTGATTGGAGTAGGTCTGGTTTTGACTCCTGTAGTCCATCGATTCACTAGTTTTAATCTAGTCCTTGCAGGGATTTTGCTACTCCTTCCCATTATTGCAGACATCCCGTTTGGACCGGTATGGATGGCCTGGGCAGGAATACATCCGGAGGATTTTTCATCAATTGATTACACCCCGGTTATTCCCTGGCTTGCACCCTTTTTTCTGGGACTTTTCCTTGGCAAAAAACTATACCCTGGTGGAAAACCTGTGAGAAGGTTTTGGCAACCAAAAGGATGGTGGAACTTCCCCGTGCTATATGCTGGAAGACATTCTCTGGTACTATATCTGGTCCATCAGCCTGTTCTAATTGTAATACTCTCTCTTTTTTCGGGAAAGATGATATTTTAGGAAGTATTAAAAAAGGGTTATGAGAACAGGTCCATTATTCCTGAGATGAAGCTTGAGTTGTCTGAACCGGTTTTTGAACTCTCGGAATGGGTGGGTTTTGACAGGGTGATATTTTCTTTTAGTGATTCAAGACGGTCTTGTACCATGGTCAGGTTTGGAGATATTTCGACCGCTTTTTCAAAGGCTGCTATGGCATCAGAATATTGTTCGGTTTTTTCGTATACTGTTCCAAGGTAGTACCAGGCGACATGATTGTCAGGTTCGTATGATGTCTCATTGGTGAAGGCGGCGATAGCTTCATCATATTTTCCCTGGTCAAAATAGGCAACACCCATATTTTCCCATGCACTTGAAAAATTAGGCTTTATACTTAATGCCTGTCGATAGGAATCAATCTCTTCATCATACCGTTTCAGCATGCCCAGCGTATATCCCCGGTTATACCATGCATCAGCATCATCAGGGCTGATACGGGTAGCATTATTTGAGGCCATCAGGGCTTCATCATATTTTCCCTGCCTGTTTAATGCAATTCCAAGGTTATTCCAAGCATCAGTATAGTCTGGCTTTAATGCTAATGCCTCCCGGTATTCTATGGTTGCATTTTCAAATTTACCAAACGATGAATATGCATTTCCCATGAGATAATGTTCATCAGCGGTCATCTCTTCATTGTCTCCAATTGCTACCGGGATAAAAACAACGAGTGAGAGAAATGTAATGAGAAGAAGTGTATTTTTCATCCTGTACTGGGTTGGAACATAAAGAAATAAGGGTTGTGGCTACAACAACTGCATCAACTCATATATGTGTTTGGATTACACTGTCTCTTTTTTTCGACGGTTGTTGTAGGATCTTAAATATTATTCCATTTAGGTTGATGATTATACAACATCGGCCAAAAAGGGAACAATTAGGCTGTCCATACAGTAATTTCAGGTTATCGGGCTTAAAAATTGATTTTGCTCCCGTAGCATTGATCTAAAAAATGTATATATACTTCCAATTGCAATGTTTAAACCATTATGCCAGTCAACCAGGCGCAGGTCGACAGCATCATTTCTTCGGCATCTGCCGAAGATCCAGAGATTCAACTTCTCAAGCTCAGAGATGAAGTTGAACTGCTGAAGACCTCGATTAAACGCCTGCTTATCGATATTCGGGAACGTATGAATGATGCGGAGAATCCGCTTGTTCAGGCGTTAAAGGGGAACCCGGTGGAATTTGTCGGTCAGCAGACTGCAACTCCCACTCCCATGGAGGGGTATATCGATGATTATGATGAAGAACCAGAGCCTTCAGCAGGTGGTTTTTCAGAAGATGAGGGGGCGATGTCAATGTCAGAGGAACCAGAAGTAATGGATTCGGTGGGTCAGCCGGAGATGGGGAGTACTGCCGGAATCGGTGGGGGAGCAGCAAGTGTCTCATCAGCTTTGTCCTCTCTTGCAGCAGAGAAAGGAATGCTTGAAGCACTCAGAAATCAGTTGTTTACACAGCCTGGAACGGCAGTAGAGCCAGTTAAACAGAAAAAACCACGTGAAAAGGTGAAAATCCAGAAAGTATACAGCCTGTTTGAATGGACGACAAATAATGTGAAACGATATGGGCATGACAGGGTTGACCTCATGCTTGAATCGTACAAGGAGA
>JAAYCY010000065.1 GCA_012729535.1 Methanomicrobiales archaeon
AAGCTCAATCGGATACATATGACTACATCCACTACTCTGCAGCAACCCGCCGGACTTATCGCTCCATGCTTTTCACTCAAAAGGCCGCCATATCATCCAGAATAGAAGGGACACAGAAATCCTATTCTGTTACCCTTCAGTCACCAAAATCAATACAATTACAGGTTCTTGTTGCAGGATTTTTCTTACCTTTTTTATGACCTTTATCATTGGAATTGTCATTGTAATTCTGGCGATTATTCTCCGGTACAAGATGCATCCGGATTACAGCAACACAAAAGAGATGGTCGTTCAAAATAACATGTAAAAAAAATCTATTCAAATCATCTTCATTCAACACCTGAAAAAAATTAATAGGTATATTCAGGTGGCTCCCAAATATCATACGCACATTCCGCGTTGGGACAGCAGTACCCGTTTGAACACCCGTGTTCACAATCCTTGTCTCTATACTTTTCTACGAACGAACCTCCTGAAGGATCGTCAGGTGAATACACATATTCACAATAATACTCTCTCGAGGTGTCCTCATCCAGGCAGATATCCTTGTTTATTTGAATCGGACCAGGATTTTCCGGATCTAACACTATTTCTGTATCGCACAGGCAGTAGCCGTTGATACATCCGTTCGGGCATTCAATCTCTATTGCCTGAGGTCCGTTTTCTCCACAGATGTACTCAATAACATGGGTACCGTCTTCAGAACAGCGTTCTGATACATTATATGAACAACGGGATTCTCCCCTTACCACGGTAGTTGTTGAACCTGGCGGTCCTGACGGGGTTGATACCTCCCTGGTACAGTGTTCAGTATACACCAGACTGGGGATTAAGGGATCAAGCCCGTCAGAATCTCTACACCCGCATCCATTTCCGGATACCTTGCCGTACAGTGTCTCCCAATAGTAAACATCCCTCCCTTCTGAGGCTGAATACTGCGATAATTCCAGGCACGAAACACCGGTCAACCGTTCAATCTCAGGGCAGCAGTATACCTCGCCACTGACCAGCGGGAGAGAGCAAGCATCACAGAGATCTCCAACCCCGTCATGATCAATATCTCCCTGAGCGGGATCAGAAACATCCGGGCAGACATCGAAGAGGTTTCCGATTCCATCTCCGTCTGAATCCCCACTAAGAATAGATTGCGAACCGGTAATCGTGCCACTATCATGGATTGTCAGACTTGGACGCGGAGCCGGGGCAATAATTGTGACCACCTGATCAGAAATTTTCTTGGAACTGACTGGTATCGGGGATACCATTGGAACTCCCTCCGACTGGGGGGGTTTCTCCCTGAAACAGTACATCGGGTCTCCGGCATCAGACTGTCCACACAATATTTTGTCATTCGAACAGGAGATCATTCTCTTTTCTGTTGCCTGGTTCTCTGTCAGGCAAATACATGTTCCATTACAAGGTGTTGTCTCCTGACCTCCGGTATTAGCAGGGGTAATTTTCCTGAACGAAGTCCCAAGGATTTTCGGACTGACAACAACAGGAGAGATATTCGGCCTGAAACAAAAGAGAGGATCTCCATTTTTCGCTTTTCCACAGGAGATCATATCTTCTTCACACGGTACCATGTGTTTCTCTTTTGCCTGTAACGCGGTAAGACAGGTACAGCCATCAGGACATTGAATCGCAATGGATATTCCTGCCAGTAGAAGCACAACCAAAAATCCCAACACAATCCATCCGGTTTTCATTAAACCACCTGAATGGAAATCAATCAGGACATATATAAGATTTCTTGGAGCAAACACAAAAAAAACAATCTGTGGATTGTAGAAATCCGGAGAACGATACAAATTCGATCAGGAAACAAAACAGGACCGGTTTCAGGTTTAAAATATTGCGCTGGTAAAATGAACATCCGGACAGGTAAACGAATTTTTTCTCTGTCTTTTTTTTATCTGATATTTCTAATATCCTGGGGAAGTTCAGAGGTCAAACAACCAATGACGTGCCACATGAAAACAGGTGAACAACCTCAGTCCATAAACACAAATATGTTCACAGGGAGATGTACACAATCGTAGAGATCTAAATCCCAACCGGAGGTATCACTCCAGCTGTTTCAATACTTCTCGACCAGATATTCAGATTCACCTTCATCGTACAAAGATCCATTCCAGTTTGATTTTTGTCATATGGAACGAGGGGATTATTCATGAATCTCAAAACACACTCTTTCACTCTTTTTACCAGTCTAATTAGTTTCGAAAAAAAATCTAATTCTACCTCTTTTTCCTTCAAAACAATGTACTAATGAAAGGATCAATCTTCTCATACCGAAAATATGCACCTCACAAATAATTTATATAATGTAACTATTCAGATGGCCTGAGCGCTCTCCT
The DNA here is from genome assembly GCA_012729535.1 of Methanomicrobiales archaeon. Taxonomy (GTDB): domain Archaea; phylum Halobacteriota; class Methanomicrobia; order Methanomicrobiales; family Methanospirillaceae; genus Methanospirillum. The sequence goes on from JAAYCY010000065.1 coordinate 2,361, forward strand.
CGGAATCACCCTAAAATCTCCCCAAATATCTCCTTTCATCTCTGAAAAAAGATTTCTACCAAAAGAACTTTTTATAATGAAATAAAGCGTTTTTTTATCAAATGGACTTTCCAAGTGACTTCAGATTTCTTTAAGGCTGGATTAGAACTTTATAAAAAACATCAGGATAAAACCTGGGATTTGACTGATTGAATATATCGTTTGCAGTTATGAAAGAACTAAATATCCTACATACTATGACCAATGATGTTCATTTTACTCAGGCCGGATTTATAGCAATCATAAGAGCACCAGATTTCAAAACCATAATTTTGATATTATGACCATGATAAATGGAAGTGAGTTAGGCTGACACATCAATTTCTTTTCACTCTCCGGATTGACCGACAAAGCCACCGGACCTACAATAATAGGTTTAGGGGTTAGCCACTGTTCGGACAGGGTCAGCTGGGATTCGGTCATGTAACCCGGAGTATCGGGTATCCGGGTTTGTTTAGAGAAATTTTAGCACACCGGAGGGATTTCTGTTATTTGAACTGGTCCGGAGTGTTTGTTCATGGTTTGGATGATAGATAATTACATCTTCTTTTGATGAATTACTGAATTTTTATTGGGTTTTCAGGGTGTAATTTTTTAGAGAGGCACCAATGATATTGATACCCGATTCATTCGATAAAACACAAATGAGATATCTTAACTAATCCGGAGGCAATAAAATCTCTTATGGTTAAGTGGGTATTACTTACTTTGTTGTTTATTAGTGCATCAATGACGATGGTATTGGCTGATTATCCGGATTTGAAGGGAACCTGGCATGCAGATTCGGGTGATATCTATATCATTGGCGACAAAATTGAGGAATCAACAGCCGGGGTAAATGACTGGGTAATTGAAGAACAAAGCGACAAAGTCATCAAGGGAACAAAATCTTTTCTGACTGGGGAAGAAATTATTAACGAAACATTTGTGGGCGTTTTCGATTCAGAAGGTAAATCATTGTATTTCTTAGATCAACAGGGAGGACTCTCTTTTGGAACTCTTACAGATCCGGATACATTATCTATTACGTTATTAAATCCGGGGTCGATGAAAGAAGATGGTGAAATGATGGTTATATTAACTCTGAAAAGAACATAAAACTCTTTTTCTAAACATAGATCTGAAAAAACTGATCCATCCCGAACCATTCGGGATTTTTAACGATTAAACCCATATTATAATATTTTTAACAGGTGGAATCCATCAGAGTAATCGTAAGGTATTCGGTAAAATCCGGTTTCGATAGGAAAAAAAGGTATACAATTTCTACATGGCTCTTCGTCAGCTTCAGGGGGTATGATTCAGATTGAATGAAAAAAGAGTTAGGGTAATACCTGCTTAATCAGGAAGAGGAAATGGCCACATTGCAATGGTATTGGAAGGAATTCCCTCGTGCGATTTCCCATAAAAATTTGCTGCATAGCCTCTAGTTGGATCAAAGTTTCCTTTCACCGTTTCAAGTGAAATTGTATTTTCCGCAACAGGAGAAGGTGAAGAACTTGACGGATCAAACGTCTGCAGAATCAGGTGGTTTTCATCTGGATCGATAATGAGCCGATCCTGTCTCTTTATATAAAACTCATTATCAGGGACATCACTGACACCACCCCTTAACATGTAACTGTCATATTTATCGCCAATTATCAGATCTGCATCCCTGCTGTAACCAAGAACACCAGAAGAGACTAAAAGATGATTTCCATCCGTTTTCACAAGGGAATAGATGATATATCGTGAAGAGTTCTCTGCCAGATAATCTGCAAACTGACGAAGTGTCCACTCCGAGTAGGGTTCTGTCTTGAGAGGTGCAGAAAAATATTCTTCATCTATCACATTGAATGGAAGCGATCCACTCTTTAATTGTATCAGAGCATTGGATATAACCTCCGGACTCTGAATGATTTGTTTTCCGTCAAATAATGTAGTCCCCTTTTCTATTGTGCTTATCCCATCAGTCGGGGAGATGTTGTTTTTCTCTAACGTAACCAGAGGTTTGATAGGTTTTAGTTCAATAGCCGCTACAGAAGAAACCGAGATGAGACAAAGAAATAATCCGGTAATCATCAGCAATATCAGAATCATTCGATACTTCATAACACACCCTAATATGAGCAAATGGTAGTGAACATATATATATTTACTGGTGGAGAACGGACAATTTAGGATCATGCAGAAATGCAAGTGAAATACTTTTCGAACGGGTGAAATTTCAATTAAAAAAGAAGAAAACAGGTCATTCAACTGTTTATTCTGGAAGTGGATATGGCCACAGCGTTAGGATAACAATTGGGGGATCCCAATCCGTTCTTCCGTAAAAGTGATTTGGGAAGCCACCGTTAGAGGCAATTCGACTATTAAAATGTTCAATCATAATTGTGTATTCCAAATCCGGGGACGGGGATGAACTTGATGAATAAAATTCCTGAATTATCAACTGGTTTAATTCTGGATCAATTATTAGCCGATACGAACCTAAGAGCCTCGTTAAACCGCAGTAGTCAGGGTAAACAGGACAAGAAAAATAATACTTGTCATATTGATCTCCGGTGATGAGATCTATACTCGGGCTGTACCCCAGAACTCCTTCAGATATCAAAATATAATCTCCATTCGTTCTCATGAGTGAATATTGAATAGTCCGTGAAGAATTCGCTTCAAGATAATCCGCAAACTGACGAAGAGTCCAATCCCAGTATGGTTCTCCATGAGGTCCTGCCTGATCTTCAGATTCTTCATCACCATAGTTTAGATAGATACCACTCTTCATATTTTTTAGTGCATTGGATATAACCTCCGGACTCTGAATTATCTCTGTCCCGTCAAATAATCTGGTCCCCACTGCTTTTGTGAGAGTATAAGAAGTCGGGGAGAGATTTTTTTTCTCCAATGAAGCAACGGATTTGGAAATTTTGGGTTCAAGTGCCGTTACAGAAGAAACAGAGAGTATACAGAGCAATAATACTGTTATCATCAGCAATGCCAGAGTTTTTCGATACTTCATAACACACCCTAATATGAGCAAATGGTAATGAATATATATATATTTACTGGTGGAGAACGGACATTTTAGGAAGCAACAGAAATGCAAATGAATACATATCGAACTGGTGAAATTTCAATTAAAAAAGAAAAATTCTGGTTTATTCAGGTCCCAGGCATTGGGATTGGATTTGGCCATATTGATAGAATCACAACCGGACGAACCGCAGATACGACACCATAGAAAGGTCTCGCTCTGCCGAAAAAAGAAATTGTATTAGGACCGCTGGGAGTCATACTAAGATCTATTAATTCTTCCGAGAGAGGGGTTGGATTACCTTCCACATAATTTTGTAATACTAATTGATTTTCATCGGGTAAAATCGTGATGCGCCATTGACTAGAATGTTTCCGAAATACTCCATCGTTTGCAACATTCTCAATTCTAGTGCCATAAACATCAAATTTATCTCCGGTGATCTGATCCTGTACCAAACTATATCCAAGGACACCACTTGATACTGATGTTAATGATCCAGCTGTGGTTTCAATTGAATAAAGGAGAGTATTCGAAGTATTTGATGCAAGATAATCGGCAAACTGGCGAAGAGTCCAATCCCAATAGCGAACCTCTTCAGATGGCGAACTATCAGGTAATTCTTCCTCACTACTCAACTCATGAACACTCTTCAGCAATTTAAATGAATCAGATAATACGGTTGAATCCTGAATAATCTCTGTCCCGTCAAATAATTTGGTCCCCACTGTTTTTGTGAGAGTATAAGTAGTAGGGGAGAGATTTTTTTTCTCCAATGAAGCAAGGGATTTAGATATTTTTGGTTCAAGTGCCATTACAGTAGTAACCGAGATAATCCCCAGCAATAGGCAGGTTATCATCAATAATACCAGAAGTCTACAATATCTCATTTAATACACTCTCACAATGACCAGCTTGCAATAATATTATATAAATATTCTGTCCGTTTATATACTGAATTACCCAAGACTAATAACAGTGCCGTGAACCTTATTCTGAACTGAATTTTAGGATTATAAAACCAGTTTATTATCGAAAAAAGGGAAGTAATAGAACTGACAGAAAGAGGAAAGAAATAGAAGAGAATTTCTCCCCTCTATAATTACTTTGGATTGTTCGATCTTACGGGATTATAACGCCACAAAACCCTGTTCTTCAACTATTTTTTGTCCATCCGGACTTAATACAAAGTCAAGGAACTCTTTTGCCAGGCCTTCAGGTTCTCCCTTAGTCACAAAGTATAACTCACGGGACAGGGGATATGAACCAGACTTGACCGATGCAAGCGTTGTTTTCCATATATTTCTCTCTATTGCGAATTATATGAAGGGCATGGTGAATTGATAATAGATGAAAAAGAGAATACCTGAATTATCCTGATTTTGTTTCTTTTCTGAAATTTTCATGATTATCAGAAAAGATTCAATTACAGGAACGTACGATATCCTGTATCGCCTTTACAGTCATTTCATTCTTCAGGACCTTTCCCTTCTCCTCACTAATGCCCTCAATCGTACCAATAATATCCATCTCATGTTCCCGTGCAAAGTGCCTCATCGTGTCAATGGTATGTCCTGTCCCTGATTCTGCACAAGTTGCAATCAGAATTACTTTTTTCCCTTTTAACATTTTTTTATGCCATAATGAAAAAGTCCGATCAATGAATGCTTTCAGTGAGGCACTTACATCAGAGAAATAAACCGGAGATCCCAGAATAATCAGATCACTTTTCAGCATCTTATCAGCAATTTTTTGAAAATCATCACGGACGACACATTTGTCTTTTTTTGCACATGACAGACAGGACTTGCATGGATGAATGTTCATTCTGGCAACATTGTAGCACTTGTTTTTATATCCCGGAATTTTTTCAGATGATAACTGTTTGTCAAATTCTTTCAGTATTGCGTTAGTATTTCCGTTGTTTCTTCTACTTCCACAGATCATAATAGTTTTCATAGTACCTGTTTACCCCATGTAATCATAACATATTGAGCTTGCATTACCATAAGTACTAATTTAGCTTATACCTTCTTTTCTAATTTTTTTCCACATTTACAACAGAATATCGCATCCTCCGGATTCTGATAATTGCATGGCAGGCACAATCCAGGGATTGGCGGATTTAATTTTTCAACCAGTATGGCAATAATCGCTTCAGACATAGAATGTAATTCATATTCAACAACATAATTGTCAAGAGCTTCCTTCAATTCAATCGGCATACGAATTGACACACTCGCATGTCGTTTTACTTTTGATTTTGCCACGTATTACGTTATGATTACAACAAGTAATATTTTTTTTGGTTACACCATGTGTAATCCACAGATTCTCAAGGCAACATAAACACTATGAATACTTCAGAATAGTGATTACTTGGTTCATATTACACATGTTTTTATGGGCTCTATTGAGTCTCCATTCAAAAAAATGCGTAAATGTACATATTATTTCATATGTCCGCTAACTCGTATGTCAGTGGCACCGGTATTAAGCAAACAGGTATCTTTTTCATTTGTCAACCACCCCAAGTTTATGAATAGTTGTATTTTTACAATCCTGCTGGCCAGTATGTTAGCTCCTTACGGAATAATTTGTACTGGTGACCGATTACTCTAATTTTTCAGGTAAAACAGATTATCAGGTCTGATTAATCCCATTATATCAATATCAATTTTGAACGGCAGTTTAAAAAAAAATTCAGGAAAACAGAAAATTGAAAAAAAAGGAAAAAGGAAAAGCAGGTACATTATCAGAAATAAAAATACCTGCTGATTGAGCAGTGGAATATTTTCCAATGATTTCTGCTTTTATCTTAGGAAGCAGGGTTTCATGTATCAGGTACATTCCCGCAATATGCGTAAGTGATATCTGAATTTCAACAGGTTTGGTTTCCCCACTGGATATTTAAACTTCATCTATAGAGAGCGTAGAGATGGCATGGATGCTCGCGGTTGTTATATCCCGTGAATGAGAAGTTCGGCCCTTCGTCATATCTAATGCATCAGCAATGCTTACAACACTTCCTTCAACAGTAAGGAGGGCCGGATCACCATGATGAGAGTGAATTGCAGAGAGTATAAACAACCTGATTAAAAGCAGATTCATAATCTGCATTGCTGACGCTGCGGTTACTATTGCATGATTTCTGCCATAATCATTCATCCGGAGTTTCTCCGTTGTTATATAACGGGCTATATTCCACATAGGCTGAATCTGTGTCGACTTTAAAAGGAGATCCCATGCAATCGAAGTTTTTTTCAGACCTGGAATCATCTCCTCAATGACACCTGCCGATAAGAGCTTGATGTCAGAATTCTGGGCATGTATCTCCAGGTTGTAAACAGCATGAGTGTGAGGTAAAAATATACCTGAAACATCTACAGAATCATCTATGGGCAAATCCTAAGCAGTCATTATATCAGATCTTTATAGCACCCGAATAGTTTTTTTACGAGATCATATGGGAATATCAATGATTATGTGTATGACAATAATCTCAATAGACCTCAATAGCCATCATAGAGATATTTACCTCTCTATTCTTTCTAGAAACTATGGCGGGAAATAACTAGCATCCAGAAATCATTGTAACAAAGACTTACGTGAACAACTATGAAGAGTAATGTACGTGTATTCAGGGGGACAATCCTTATTGGATTTCTGATTTGTTCTGTTCTGATGTCCGGATGTATCGGTAACTCAGGAAGTGGAACTGAAAAGACTCCTAATTCTGGAGAGGCAACATACAGCAAAGCTGATGAGCGTGTTCTTTCAATTGCTGGTTCTACCACTGTTCTTCCAATAGCAGCACAGGCAGCAGAAGCCTACATGGACCTGCATCCAGAAGTTGATGTCAAGGTCAATGGAGGAGGATCAGGAGCCGGAGTGCAGAATGCCGGTGAAGGAACAGTAATGATTGGCATGGCATCACGTGACCTTAAGGAAGAGGAAATTACAAAGTATCCAGACCTTGTTCCTCACCAGATAGCAATTGACGGTCTTGCCTTTATCACCAACAACGATAATCCGATTCCATCCTTAACAGTAGAGCAGGTCAAAAAGATCTATGATGGAAACATTACCAACTGGAAGGATGTTGGTGGAAAGGACACTCAAATTATCGTAGTTGGTCGTGACAGTGCATCCGGAACCAGAGAGTATATGTTTACCGATGTGATGAAGAAAGCAAACTTTGTACAGACTCAGCTTGAGAAGAACTCAAATGGAGCCGTTAAGCAGACAATAGAACAGACACAAGATGCAATCGGGTATGTAGGTCTTGGATATCTGGATGAAACCGTTTATACAGTTCCGCTCTCAGTTAACGGTGCTGTAGTAGCCCCGTCCATAAAAACCGTCAAAGAGAAAGCCTATCCGCTCTCACGCCCATTACTGCTCCTGACAAAAGGACAACCGACAAAGGAAGCTGCAGCATTTATTGCATTCCTTGACGGAATGAAAGGACAGGAAATAATCACTGAAGAAGGATTCATTACCATTACCCGGTAACCTTTTTAAATCTCCCGCTGAAGTCTTCCCGCATAGGAATTATCACACGGTTTTCTGGCCCGATTATATGCAATCGACTCCGTTATGGTTTTTGAAGATCTGTCAGGATCATGTCTTTTATAGATCGTTATGTGGCAGGATTTTTTTGCTGAATCCGCCATCCATCGACGGGAACAAGGATCTCAAATCGTGCCCCTTCTCCCTCAATGCCGTTTTCACTGATATTTATTCCCGTGATATCCAGAATCTCTCTGGATAGATTCAGCCCAAATCCGGTATGCTTAAAATATTCCCTCTTGAAAATTCCTGCTTTGTATATTTCAGGAATACCAACACCGTCATCGGCACAGATAATCGCATAGTCTCCTTCCTGTACATATCCTGAAAATGATATCCGGGTTATCTTCTCTCCATATCGTTTTGCATTATCTATCAAGTTCTGGAACACTTTTTCAAGTAGTGGATCCGCGAATATTTCAAGATGGGTAATCGTCACCTCAAGAGCAATCTCTCCAAGATCAATAAATCTTGCTGCATTCTTAATTATAACCCCAACGTTCTGCCAATCAGGCAGTTTTACCCCGATATCCTGGTAATCACGGGTGAATGCAATTTGTCGGCCGATATTCCCTGCAAAATTATTAGCCCGTTCCAGGTACGACAGGACAGAAGGAGATGGTTCATCATGTATGGCAAGATCCAGGACAAACAATAATCCCTGGAGCTGGTTTACAATGTCATGACGGGTAATATCTGATAACAGGTTTAGTTTTTTATTCGCAAGAGAAATAGCATCAGTGATACGTTTTTTCTCGGTAATATCCGTGCTGACTATGAGGATACCAAACACGTTTCCTTCGTTATCAAAAAGCGGAACTTTATCGCTCTGGACCCAGATGTTTTCTCCAGAAGCAGATACCAGTTTTTCCATGATCTGGAATTTTGGTTTCCCGGTCGCGATAATATTCAAATCATCAGCCAAAAACGGGTCGGAAGAATCCGGGAAGATTTCAGGAAATTTTTTCCCTTCAATATCAGGAATTGTTTTTCCAAAAACTCTGGCAGCCGCAGGATTAATTTTTACAAAGGTATTTTTTGTGTCTTTATACCATATCATAGCAGGAACATTAACAAGAATCGTCTCGTACTGGTTGATAAGCATATTCAGAGTTATTTCATCCTGCTTTCGCCGGGTAATATCTTCAAACACAGCAACAAAATGTCCGGATTCCGGACGGTAAACCGAGATATTCAGCCACTGATCCAGGGGAGTGAAATGGATTTCAAAAGTCTTAGTTATCCCAGATACAACAACCTCGTTATACAAATCAAAAAGTTCAGGAGTTTGTGTTTTGGTATCCGGAATCACTTCAGATACCAGTTTTCCATTGATATTTTCAAGACCGGTAAGCCGCTCGAATGCTTCATTTACATTCAGATATATCCAGTCCACCGGATTGCCATCCATGTCATAGAGCATTTTGCAATATGCAAAACCTTCGAGCATATTATGAAAGAGTGACCGATAATGCTCCTCGGATTTTTTTAAAGCTTCTTCAATCTGTTTCCGACGGGTAATATCCCGCAGGGTGCCCTCGATAGTCAGTGTTTTTCCATCGTTTCCCCGGATAATATGACTGTTAATTGAGACGAAAACCAGGGTACCTTTTTTATTTTTCAGAACCGTCTCATAGTCATTGACAATTCCATGAATCTCCAAGAGATCAATCAGTTCTTTTCGCATTTCAGGTCTTGGATACAGATTAAGTACAGACGTTCCGATAAGTTCCTCCGGGTCATAACCGGTCAGTCTCTTGCAGGATGGAGAGAGATTGGTGATAATTCCCTCATGATTTGTCTGGTAGTAGAGATCAATCTGGTTTTCAAAGATAAGCCGGTATTTCTCTTCACTTTTAACCAGCTTTTCTTCAGTTCTTTTCCGGTCAGTGATGTCAATAGCAGTAACCAGCCCTGATTTCTTCCCTTTGAGTGTCACAGTGGTTGATACCACATCAATCCACCGTTCTTCTCCGTTTTTATGCACAATTTTCAGTTCGAAATGCCGTTGCCGTGTTTCTTCACCCCATTGCCTGGACTTTCCAATGGTGGTAAGAACATCCAGGTAGTCTGGATGAATGACCTCCCAAAATTTCATGGAAAGCAGTTCTTCCACAGAATAACCGGATATTTTTTCTGCAGCCGGGTTTGCATAGAACCAATAGTCATCCTGGTATATCATAATCCCGGCGGTTGTTGAATCAGCGAGTATCCTGAATTTTTCTTCACTTTCGCGAAGAGAATTTTCCAGATTTTTCTGGTTGGTTACATCATCAATAGCTAAAACCACATACTCTTTGCCATCCATCTCAACCGGTTCTGCATTGATATTCAGCCAGCGGACCTGCGATTCTCCGTTAATCATCAAGGTTAAGGGTACTATTTCACCATGAACACTCTTGCCCTGCTTTAGTACTGACTCAATTCCAATCCGTAACGGACAACTGGGACAGGATGTCGAATACCCGCATCCCCCGGGATTTTCCGTGCTGTGAACACATCCAAGGCCCTCTCCACCCTTTGTCCTGATAATGTCTGCCGGATCGCGAAGAACCATACTTGCAATGGCTTGGTTAGCCTCTCTGATGACCCGGTCCTTGTCAAGCAGAAGGAGACCAACCGGAGCTGCACTAAAGATCTTCAGGAAATTGTTCCGTTCGTGTAGGAGAAATACTTCGGTTTTTTTCCTGTTCGAAATATCCGTGTTTCCGATTCGTCTTCCCAGGTACTGGTTCCTGCCATTAAAGACAGACTGGCAGGTGTGGTTGATCCACACAATATCTCCATTTTTGTGAACAATCCGATAATCCAGGATAAGAGTGCCCTTTTCTATAGTATGGTTCTCCATGTGCCTCTTCCAGCGAGAGAGATCCTCTTCGTACACCATCCGATTGATAAGGCCAGGATCCTGGTACATTTCTTCAGGAGTATACCCGGTAATCTGCTTACACGATGGAGATACATAGACCAACTTTCCCTCCGGATCTATCCAGTACAGCCAGCTATGAGAATAGTCAACGATGGTCTGGAATTTTAACTCACAATTTTTCAGGTTTTTTTCAGAGTTATTCCGGGCCAGTAATAACCTGACAACCTGGGACAACTCTGAACATTGCGGTAACTGGCAGGATACCTTTCTCAGGAAAAAATCTGCCCCGTTTTGTAAGGCTTCGTCAATATTCTTTTCTTCACTCTGGTCAGTAAAGATGATAACTGGTATGTCAGGGTTTATTTTTTTCAGTTTAGCTAAAAAGGAAGGTCCATCGGTATCAGACAGGAAATAATCGGTTACGAGAATATCATAGGAATTATTTTCCAGAAGATAAAATGCGAGAATTCCAGATGAGGAGGTGGTAACAATGATATCAGAATTTTTTTCCAGGTACGCTTTCACTATTCCCTGAAATTCTGAATTTGCATCCACATATAACAGGTTAATTGGTACCCCCCCAGTCATGATTGTATATATCAGGCAACAAAAGTAAATAAATATCTGGTATAAAATAATATATCAAAAACAAAAACCGGATTTAAGATCATTACACTACTGAAATCATCATTTTTCTAATCTTTTGTCAGTATCATGCGGAAAAAACAGCCTGCTGGTATCTGCATGAGAGGATCTTAGCTGTTTGAATCACACTCATCATCATCAACAATATGCAGATTATAATGTTTCCTGATAGCATTCAAAACTTTTTCAGATTCCATCCATCGTTTATCCAGTTGATTAACCATCTGGTCAATTCGCTCCACCTGATCATTGATTAAATCAACACTCCCAGAATCATTCATCAATTCTGAATAGGTTACAATAATTGACAGGGGATTTCTGATCTCATCGTTCAGTATTGCCAGGTATGCAAGGTTTTTTTGAATCTGTTTTAATGCACTCTCTTTTTCTCGTTCAAGCCTGATCTCTTCAGTAACATCCTGGCATACACCGATTAACCTGACCGCTGTTCCATCCGTATCCATCTCTACCGAACCATTTGCATGCACATAATGAAGAGAACCATCAGGGTATATGATCCGGTATGCTTCAGATTCATACATTCCCGTCATGACCGCATTTAGCAAAATGGTATCATGCTTACTTAGGTCATCAGGATGGATACCGGCCCTGATGGTCTCAAGATTCATCTCTATAGTTCCGGGTTCATACCCGAATACCCTGAGCAATTCTTCAGAACAGGTTACTTTGCCGGTCTTCACCTCATATATCCAGCTCCCAACCCGGGCAATCTTCTGGGCCAGGACTAATGCTTCGTTGGTCTCTTTCAGTGCCATTTCTCCTTTTTTTCGCTCAGTAATATCCTGGATGACACCCATTACCCGGATACCATGTCCTTTTGAATCTTTCTCCAACCTTGCCTTTGAGTGAATGAACCGGGGAGGAGACCCATCTGCAGGATTGATTTCATATTCAATATTGTAATCCTGACCTTTTGTTAGAAGGTCTATGAGAGCCTTATGAACCTTCTCTCTTTCCGGGATACAGTTTTCAATCTGTTCTATAGGTAAGTCACCAGCTACCGGAGGGAAACCAAACATGCTCAGTCCCTCGGCTGATCCCCATATCTTGTCAGTATTCACATCATATTCCCAGCAGCCGGTATGCCCGATCTCCTGGGCCATGAGAAGCCTTGTCTCATTGATCCGGATAGTCCGTTCACGTTCAAGGAGTTCATTATACCGCTTTTGCAGTTCCTTTTCAGAAACAGCCAGTTGTTCATACGAAACTTCGAGATCCTGGTTTGTCAGTTCCAGTTCCAGTTGTTCATGTTTCCGTTCGGTGATATCCCGGAAAAACCAGACTCTTCCGAAATTTTTCCCCCCTTTTCCAATCATCGGGGATGTGAAACGTTCAATCGTCCCCCCGTTCTTTAGTAGGATCTCCTCGAATTTTTGCTCTTCCGGTTGTGAATACAGATGTCTTACCTGTGCGAGAAAAGATTCAGGGTCTGCTACCTGCTCAGCTACATGCATAAGGACCGGTTCGTCACATTTCGATGCAAGAATCTCCGGAGGAATGTTCCATAACGTAACAAAATTCTGGTTATAGTCGAGAATCTTCTCATGGGTATCAACGATGAGAATGGCATCAGGAGAGACTTCCTGCTGGGTTGATAAGATGAGGTTTTTAAAGATTACCTCTTCTTCTACCTGTTTTCGCCGGGTAATATCCTGGATAACTCCAATCACCCGGATTATATCTCCCTGATCGTCTTTTTCTGACCTTGCAAGCGAATGAACAATCCGGTATGGTGAGTCATCAGCAGGAATGACCATATACTCAAGATCATATTCTGCGTCCTCCTCAATGAGATTGTGTAACGCCAAGCTGACTCTCTCATATTCCGGAATGCAGGAATAGACCTGCTTAACCGTTAAAAATTTTGAATCCGGAGGATATCCAAACATGGAATATGCCTCGGCAGAACACCGTATTACTTGTGCTCCGGGATTATATTCCCAGAAACCGGTATGACTTATTTTCTGGGCTAATCCGAGTTCTTCTACTGTTCCCCAAAGATCCTTAATCGCTTTTTTTAGTTCGGTGATATCCCTGATGGATTCTATTGCTCCTGAAACATTCCCTTTCTCATCATAAAACCTGCCAACTTTTATTAATGCACTGATAGTGTTTCCTTTCCGGTCAATCAAATCTGTTTCTGCAGTAAGGGAATTGCCTGTACGCCTAACCTGTGAATAAAATTTTTCAATTATTTCATCAGGCTCATCAATAAGATGTATAAGAACGGGGTGCTCTTTTTTATAAAAAATCGTTGCAACTTCTTTATCCTGAAGTCCCATAATCTGGCTGGCCAGAATGCCGGTTATTTCTTCTATTGCCCTGTTCCATGCGATTATCCGGCCGGAAGTATCTACGGCAAAGGTTGGATCAGGAAGAAAATCAATAATATCATAGAATCGTTTTTCTGATTCCCTGACTGAACGCTCTGCCTGTTTTCGCTTTACCGCCTGCTTTATCTTGTGTGCAAGTTCGGCAAAGAGTGATTCCAGGTCTCCTCCTTTCTGGAGGTAAAAATCAACACCATTATTAATCGCCTGGATGACAATTTCTTCACGTCCCCGGCCCGTAAACAGAATAAAGGGGATATCCCCACATAATCTTCGGACTTCCTGCAAAAATGTAATTCCGTCCATTTCAGGCATCTGGTAATCTGAAATGACCGCATCATACGAACCGGTATGTAATGCTTCAAGCGCTTGTTGGGCAGAAAAAGAAATGTCTACACGAATGTCTTTATTTTTCTCTAAAAATATTTTCCCGATTTCTAAGAGGTTCTCTTCGTCTTCAACATAGAGGACAGAAATACAATCTTTGTGCATGATAATCTGGGGGAACCATACATTATCTGGACAGATAGTGGTATATAAGGGACAATAATAGTGCTATGTCTTTGGAAGGGAAAAGTGTTTCCAAATTATTAAAACAGAAAATTACTGGGAATTAGAGAGGAATACCAGTACAAGTTATACCACTGTTCAGATATGCCTTAAGGTGTTGCATGCTCCAGAATATTTCAAAATAAACAGTCCATACCTACCGCTCTTCTCCTGCACCAGACATTCTTCCCGGCCAATTCCCGCAGAATATTCGTATTACACGACTTATTTTGAGCGTGAATTAGCTCGAAACAAGTTGGGAGGGATGGAATGAAGCGTCCTGTCACCGACGAGTGTTACATCAAGGGATACGATTATCTTGTCTGGCAGTTGTACAGGAGAAAAAAATATCCGAAGAAAATAGCCAGGAGGAGGAATGACGGGTTTTATTGTGAAACGGGAAAAGGTCAGGTATCCCCGGAAACATTCCTTTGATCATTGTGGCAGGATGTTTTTGGATGATGATGTACTCAGGGTTGTTGTTGACGGATCAGGGATGTATGATAATTCTCTGAATGGTGTGTTGTTGTTTTATCTGGAATTGGAACGGCTGACTATCATGGGTAAAGTAAATTTCTGCTCTTCTGAGGCATTAGTTCATGATAAATGTCAAGAAACTATTGACGATTCCAAAGTCTTGGTTGTAGCAGATTTTTCTCCCAGGAATGTCGAAAAATTGGAAACTTTTAGAAAAATTGCAGAAAAATATGGAAGAGAATTAGTCATCACAGCAAAAGATGCATATTTACTTCAACCAATAGAAAAAGCGGATGGTATTGACCGGCTGGTAAAAAACTCGAATATATTATGAACTAATGGATAGGACACAGAGAAGTTGGGAAAAACCTATAATAGACACATTTAGTGAAACATATGTGACCCATGAGATGATTCGTGATAATCCAGAAGGATTCATATTATCATTCTCATTTTTTGACCTAGAAAAATCTCCTAGATATTCAACCTGAAAAAGGAATGTGGATTTATTCTTCATGTGAACCATTTAATGAAGAAATGGAGATAGATTTTAAACGATTATGCCGATGGCTTCAATACTTGAATTTTGATCCTTATGGATTTTCATCGAATTTCAACCCAGATAAGTTTTCTTGCACATTTAATCCTGAATTTCATGCATCCGGACATGCATCAACTGATGACATCCGGTGGAAAATTGAGACCATAGACCCGGATGTGCTCATTCCGGTTCATACAGAAAATTATCAATGGTTTGTGGATAATTTTGAACAAACAAAAATCATAAAAAACGGAGAATCATTTACGAA
This sequence comes from Methanomicrobiales archaeon, assembly GCA_012729535.1. Taxonomy (GTDB): domain Archaea; phylum Halobacteriota; class Methanomicrobia; order Methanomicrobiales; family Methanospirillaceae; genus Methanospirillum. The sequence continues at coordinate 17,688 of JAAYCY010000065.1, forward strand.
ATCCTGACCCACCTACACAATCAGATCTAGCTCCCGGAAGACCCGGGTAATGACCCGGCTTTGGATATTCGAGACTCCCAGCTTCCCATCCTCAATCGTGATTCCGGGAAAAAGGATACCAGGATTTCCTATCTATATCCAGTCATCAAAGAAGGCTGTCCTGAACAGTGCTCCTTTCTGGGAATAATCAGCGTGAATTAGAGCATCACTCATAACATCAATCCCGCTATTCAACAGTTTTCTCTTTAAAGGGATCGTCGAATTTAATTATCTCCCTGTATTATTAAGAATTCGGAGTAATTCAGGAAGATCATATTTTACGGACTGCCAGATGATATCAGTATCTATCTTTGCATATGAATGAATCAGGAAATCGCGTGTCTTCGCATATTCTGACCATGGAATTTCCGGATATCTTTCTTTCGTATCTGAAGATATGAGTTTAGCTGCTTCACTTATTACTTCCAGACACCGGATAAGTGCATACTGGAGTTGTCTGTCATGCATGAGTTCTTCCCGTGTCCGATCTCCAAGAAATGTGATGGCATCTGAACACATCTCTCTGATATCTGCCAGAAGGGAGAGATCACGATCCATATATTCTCACCATGGTTGAGAGCACATCTTCTTTCATAATCGGATTCATGAAATCATCAATAGCCTTGCGGGTGATGAGATCAACCTTTCTTCCGAGTACCTTCTCCAGATCGGTCTGCAATGATACAAGAGTGAGAAGGGTTGTCCGGGCTCTGGGCATAAACTCAACAACCAGATCGATGTCGCTCTCATCTGAATAATCTTCCCGGAGTACAGAACCAAAGATCCACATAGATGATATCTGAAAATGAGGAATGATTCTTGAACGTATTTCAGTTGGGAGATTAGAATTTTTAATCATATATCTACTCTGGTGAATTATTCCTCTATTCTTCCTATATTAAATATCATTGCAGACACATAATCTGCTCGTAATTCTCCGCAATCCGCTCTTCAAGCACCCTTGCTTCCCTGTTCATCCTCTCCAGTTCCTCGTTCTCCAGCTCTATCTGTTTCCATCATTGAGGGCTTTGCCCACATGGGTTCCTTCAGGGAGGTTTTTGAGATATGAAAACCGGGCCGTTTCAGGGAAATAGAGACCGGCTTTTGACAGGTACACTTCCATTGATGGTCTTCTCCGGCTGGACGTGCCATAGGAGGTGTTCACTTCGGCAACGACCTTTTCAAACCTGACATCAGCGTATTTAAGAAAGATAAGGCCCAGGACCGGGACAGAATATTCAGAGGGTTTCAGACCCGAATTTGCCCAGAGCTGATCTGTAGCAGCCCAGAGATTTGGTTCAAACCAGCCGGTTACCGGTTTTGACTCGTTATTCTTTTTCGGGCGTGCTATGTATAAAATGGGTTTACCGGGAAGGTCGATATATGTTTTTACATTGTGGTGCGATGAATCTGATACCATGACAATCTGGATCGCTTCCGGTAACCGGGAGAACGGGGAAGTCGTGAAGAAGCATAATATCTGGGGAGTTCCGAAACGGAGTAAATACCTTCATACCGGGTGAAAGTAGGTGATACTATCCTCATGTATGCCAGGTCTGATACCCATGTCAAAGAAGTCTTTCCTTCAGTCGTCCTGGGAGAGTTCAATGTAAACGAACTCTTAGAGGATACAACCCCGTTATTCACCGCTCCACCTCAAATGGGAGATGAGGTTTTTCCGTTCCGATTCAAGTTGAAACCGGTGAAGATATACAAGGAGCCGATTGAGATTAAACCGCTGATTCCGGAACTATTGTTTGTGATAAATAGACAATGTGGTTTGGGCATTTCAGGCAGGCGATGAGGGAGATTCCGGAAGAGGATTATCGTAAGATTGTGGCAGTAGGGAGATAGAATCCGGCCTCACGAAAACCGGAAAGATAACACCTAAATCCTGACGGTCAAACATATCAACTTTGACAATATCCACAACAACCGGTTGCTTGACATCCGCCAGTTCAAGATAGCCTATCCTGGATCAGAAAACACATCATCCATGATATCATCTTATTCGTGCATTCTATTTTTTTAAAAAATAATAACAAATCAGGCTTTTTTAGAGCAGTAAAAATCCTCTTTTCCAGAGTATGAAATAACCATTATTTGGGTCCTCCTAATACCGGGACTCAAACCGCCACAGTAGTAATTCAATCGAATCTGGCACCTTGTGGTATAAATGACGAGATATGACTTAATTTTAATAGAATAGGGGACATTAAAAAAAGGTTTGGGAACCTCTCATATAAACCAAAAATAGGAAGTATGATCAGACAGCGTGAATAACATCTGCTGTTCGGAGGTCAAACAAACTAGCATTACGTATTAAGATTCCTCGAAAAATCGCCTTGCGGGGGAGCATCAGCCTGACCGGTACAATACTTTTCATGGTCGTACCATTCTCACCGGTCTTATACTCTTCCTTAAGATACTCATCCTCATCTCATGAATTGGTTTTCTTTTAACGAATATTTGATCTGATTCGTCAAAGTTATTTTGAATAGTATAAAAGTGGATGAGATCAAATAGATACCATATTAATTTAGGGTGTCTGAAAAGTATCAATTATTTCTATAATTATGGCTGAAGAGAAAGTTACAAGGAGGAATGAAGACCTTCTTGAAGTAATCTACGAAATATCTGAAGAAAAGGGGTATGCAAAATCACGTGATATTGCAGCAGCATTAAGCATCACCCCTGCTACAGTTACTGACGGTTTTAAAAAACTGCAGGATGCTGGTCTGGTAAATTATGAACCCTACGGTGGGGTAACCCTGACCGAAGATGGGAGAAATATTGCTGAACGGACCAGGCAATCACATCTGGTCATTCGCAATCTACTCGAACTAGCAGGAGTGGAGAGTGAAATTGCTGATCACGATGCATGTATCATGGAACATGGACTGTCACCAGAGTCCTATGAAAAAATCCTTAATGTGGTCACTTTTATCGAGGAATGCTGTAAGGATCCGGCAATAAAAAAGCAATTTGATAAGATGGTCAGAAATTCCAGCTCATCAAAATCACGCAAATAATAAACCAAAGACCTCAAGTTTTCAGGAAATGATTGGGTTAGTTTATAAAAACAACAGGATTTGCCTGCGTATCGGTAATAAGTGCATATTCATGTACTTCCAACAAGAAAACTCTGTTTTATGCTGATATACCAGAAATTTTCTGGGAATGAGGGTTTCCTGTTTGGTCATGAGCGAGACAGGAAACCATTGTGAGATGGATATCTTTTTATGCGATGATTATCCTGTCCGGTTTTTATATTAGACTCCATTCAGAGCAGAGAACTGGAATATTTTAGGCCAGTTTTTGGATAAAAGGCCATTTTTCTGCAATTTTAGGATATCCACTTTCTTATACCAGTCTTTTTTTGGATTTGAAGATGAACCCGAGTACAGAAATGATAATCAGAAAGCCGGGAATAAAAAAGGCCCAATCATGAAGAATAAACTATCATCTGACATGCTCCATTTAAATTATCATCTCCGGAAATGAATTTTTAGTACCATCTATTTATAAGCATATAGCTGATAGTAAGAGTACAATTAAATCCGGCCCGCCCGGATTATGCAGTTGATAATTATGGAACTTAAGGGAAGTAAAACTGAAAAGAACCTGCTTGCATCATTTGCCGGGGAGTCACAGGCCCGGATGAGATACAATTACTTTGCAAGTGTTGCAAAGAAAGAAGGGTATGAGCAGATCGCTGAAATCTTCACTGAAACTGCTGACAATGAAAAAGAACATGCAAAATTATTCTTCAAACAATTACCTGGTGGAGAAGCAGAGATAACTTCTTCATATCCATCCGGACAGATTCGGACCACTCTTGAGAACCTGAAAGCTGCTGCTGACGGTGAATATCATGAGTGGGAAGTGCTTTACCCAGAGGCTGCTGATGTTGCAGACAAGGAAGGATTCCCGGAGATTGCAAAAATCTTCCGCAATGTCGCCAAAGCAGAAGTGGCACATGAGAAAAGGTATCGAAAGCTTATCGCAAATATTGAGCAGGGAATTGTTTTTAAACGAAGTGCACCGACAAAGTGGAAATGCAGAAACTGCGGATATGTCCATGAAAATGCCAGTGCTCCTGACCCATGTCCTGTCTGTGACCATGCCCAGGCATACTTTGAACTCTGGTGTGAAAACTATTAAGTTTCAACCAACTTTCAAAATCTCTTGGGGATATATACCCGACTAATTTTTATCCAATTTTCTATTCTTCACTCTGACTATCTGTTTCCTGTTTAAAGACACCCATTAAGCCGAAATTGTTATATGATTCTGATATCTTTGTTTAGAGATGGAAAGAGAATAAATCCAAAAGTTCAAAAAAGGATGATATCCAAAAAGAGAGCAGAGATACATGAAGGGATCATATTTATAGGATTGAAATATTGACCGGAGAGAAATTACTACCTAAACTCATTTCATGGAACATTACTCTGAAATGTCCCTTGAAATGTGAACATTGTTATGTCAATGCAGGTAATTCAGAGATTAAAGGAGTTATCAGTACAGCAGAAGCGTATCATGTTATTGATCAGATTTGCGAGGTTTCAAAACCAGTTTTGATACTCAGTGGAGGTGAACCACTCTCACGTCCGGATATCTTTGATATTGCGCGATACGGTTTTTCAAAGGGCCTTCGCATTGGCCTTGGTACCAGCGGATACTATCTTGACATTGATACAATTCAAAAACTCAAGGAATCAGGGGTAAAAGCAGTTGCAATAAGTCTGGATTCAGTAAATCCCGTAATACATGATTCTTTCAGAGGGGTAAACGGAGTCTTTGAAAGGGCTGTTTCTGCGATTAGTCATTGCCTGGATGAGGGCCTCTACGTTCAGATAAATATGTCAGTAATTTCACCAGACATAAAGGAGGTAATGGGGGTAATACAGTTTGGAAATGAGATGGGAGTTCGTGATTTCCAAATTTTTTTCCCGGTACACACCGGAAGGGGAAGGGAGATGGGAGTGGAAAGTCCGGAGCAGTATGAAAGAATTATCAGGGATATACTTCTTTCCTGCGAAAACCTGGATATTAATGTCAGACCAACATGTGCACCCCAGTTCAGGCGTATCGCAAAAGAATCTGGAATCAACAATTCCCATTGGGGTAGAGGATGCATAGCAGGAATTCATTATTGCAGGATATATGCAAATGGTGATGTTACTCCCTGTCCATATATCCCGGTGAGTGCAGGTAATCTCAGGAAAACCAGTTTTTCCGAAATCTGGAACAATTCAAAGATTTTCACGGCACTTCGGGATATGGATTCTCTTACCGGGTCATGTGGTATATGTGAATACAAAAAGATCTGTGGGGGGTGCCGGGCACGAGCTTACCGGGGATCTGATTTTTTTTCCAGCGGGTGGTGTGACGGTCTTATTCCCCCAGATGAAGTCACCGCAGATTTGTGTTCATCTGACCCCTGGTGCCTGTATAAACCGGGAGTAATGAAATGAAATCAGAGTACATACCTGACCAGACCGATATGCAAATCCTTGATTCACTCCAGGATTCCTTCCCCCTTACCTCTCATCCATACCAGGTCCTGGCAGAAAGAGTCACCATTAGCGAAGAAGAATTCATCAGTCGTCTCTCTCGTCTTCATGATATGGGAATTATTCGCAGTATTTCTCCGGTCCTTGAATCAAAGCATCTTGGGATGCATGCTGCAACCCTTGTTGCCATGCATGTCTCTAAAGAAAAAATTCATGCTGTTGCGGAAATTGTAAACGGATTTCCGGAGGTCACCCATAATTTTATTCGTGACCACTATTATTCACTCTGGTTTACCCTTATTGGAAAAGACCATGATAGAATAGATGAACTAATTTCTGAAATCCTGAAACAGACCAATATTCCGGAATGTGATATATTAAACCTCATCTCTGTAAAAAAGTATAAGGCTGATGTTCGTTTTCCACTATAACAAATAGTAAAGGTGGTGTGTGCGGATTCTGGATAATGTTGATATTACTCTCATAAAAGAACTCGAAAAAGGGTTGCCTTTTCAGGTTCAGCCATTTTCATCTGTTGGAGAACGGGTTGGTATTTCTGAAGACGAAGTGCTGATCCGGATTCGTCAGTTAAAAAAAACCGGAGTTATCAGGAAAATAAAGGCGAGAATTAACCAGAGGAAAATTGGTGTCATTGCGAATGCCCTGGTTGCCTGGAATGTTACTGATGCGGACCGGGAAAAGGCAGGGCACTTGTTGTCAGCATTCCCCGGAGTCACTCATTGTTACGAGCGGGTACCAATACCGGGGAAATGGGAATATTCCTTGTATACAGTGCATCATGGATATGATAAGGAAATTGTTACCGAAGAGATCAAGTCAATGGCAGAAGAGACTGGAATTGAACAGTATGTTATCATATTCAGCACTGAGGAATGTAAACGAGTTCCACATATCAGGATAGGTATTTCCGGGGAGAATTTGTAATGAACCGAATCACCCAGTGTTTACATGGAAAAGGGACTGTCAGTGCGGTAATAAAACACAAAAGTGCAGATCCTCAAAATGTTCCTGGGAAATATCTTGCTTTTTCAGGAATACAAAGGCCAGTTATTTTCTGGAACCTTACCAATACCTGCAATCTTGGTTGTACTCATTGTTACAGCCGTTCCGGCCCGGATGCTACCAGTGGAAATGAACTCTCAACCGAAGAGATTTTTTCCTGTATCGATGACCTTGCAACCATCAAAGTCCCACTGATTCTTCTCACGGGAGGAGAACCTCTGATGAGAAGCGATCTTTACAATATTGCTGATTATGCAGAAAAAAACGGAATAAAAACTGCACTGAGCTCGAATGGAACACTCATAACACCCAAGGTTGCAGAGAAGATCCGGGATAGTGCAATCACCTATGTAGGTATCTCACTGGATGGGGCCAGTGCAAAAATGCATGATCGGTTCCGTAACAGTCCGGGTGCATTCGATCGGACAATTCAGGCGTTTTCTGCATGCAAAAAAGCAGGTGTCCGGGTAGGGGTCAGGTTTACCGTAACCAGGAAAAATATGCATGAACTCAATCCCCTGATATCCCTTGCACAAGATCTTGGTGCCTGCCGGTTCTGCCTGTACTGGCTTGTTCCCTGCGGGCGGGGAACTGATGTGTATGAAAAACTCCAGCTCTCAAGAAAAGATGTTATTGAGGTTTTATCCCTAATGTATAAACGGGCAAAAGAGACAGATCCATCAAAAATGGAGTTTCTTACTGTCGATGCCCCACAGGACTGTATTCACCTTGTTAAATCCATGGAGGAGGACAACTCACCGGATCTTAAGGATGCATATGATCTGCTAAAATCCATGAAGGGAGGTTGTAGTGCAGGATCCAGGGTAGCAAATATTGACGCTGAAGGTAATGTGTATCCCTGCCAGTTTGCCCGGACACCGAATTTTTTACTCGGTAACATACGGGAAAAACCGTTCTCGAATATCTGGTCAGACACAACTAATCCTGTCCTTGAGATGTTCCGAAAAAAAGAATTACTGGTCAGGGGGAAATGTGAGGCCTGCCAGTTTCTTGATCTGTGTGGCGGGGGATGTAGAGTCAGGGCTTTTCATAAGTCTTTGGATTTTTCTGCGGATGATCCGTTTTGTTATGTTGAATAAAAAAATATCCCGATTTTTCAAGTTATTCATAAAAATTAGTGACTCTTAGTCAGGAAATAAGAGCCAATGCATAATGCCAGTATTGCCAGGGCCAGAAGGAATGCATCACTTACCAAGAGAATCTTCATCGAAATTACATTTTTAAAGAATCCAACAATCAGGATGATAATGATAACCTTGATAATCTTACTTTTCAGTTCATCAAGAGAAGAAATCTGAAGTAATGGATGGTCAACATCATCACACCTGCCTCTCGCAACATCAATTTTTGAAATAATCAGTTCATATAATCCAAAACTGAAGATTAAAAAGAAAACTGCTATGAGGTAGAGGTCAAGAGCCCCGATAAAAATTTTTAAGACTTCTTCATTTTTTAATGGTTCATTTCCTGCATTCATTCCGATTGTATTGAGAAATATCTGTTTAACCGGTTGAAGAATCTCAAATGTTCCCATCAAAAAGAGGGCTACTGATGCAAAAGCACAAAAAATTACCGCAAGAAATGCTACATACCTGAATTTCCAGAGCCAGTATTCCACAGGTTCTAATACCCTGCACTCAAAAGAATCTTCTATACGCTCGTTTATTTTTCTGATCATATCTTCCAGATGAAATGGTAATATATGGGCAATAAGTATTTCCACCATAAAATCCTGACAAAAAAGAGTTTGATTTATTGTTTGCATTAGATTTATCTCCAGTTTTGTGACAAAAAATAATTATCTGCTTGTATTTCAATAAAAAATACGATGTATAATGATGACCAGATAAACACGGTTCCGAGGAAACAGGTTGCTGTTATTGGAGCTTCTGATGCTAGTGCTCTTGAAATGTCATATGCACAAGAAGTTGGCCATCTTCTGGCCCAAAACGGAGCATCTCTTCTTTCCGGTGGAATGGGGGGAATTATGGAAGCTTCATGTAAAAGTGCATATCAGTCTGGAGGAATTACTATTGGGATTGTTCCAGGAGAAAAAGGCAATTCATATCTTTCTGTCTTGATAAAAACTCGGATGGACCAGGCACGCAATGTTATCCTTGTTGGGTCAAGTGATGGAGTGATTGCCATAGGGGGTGGATATGGAACCCTGTCAGAAATATCCTATGCTCTAAAAAGGAAAATTCCGGTATATGGTCTTTCTACGTGGAATATCCCCGGTATCATCTCCTGTAATTCACCGAAAGAAGCAGTCATGCTGGCAATCAAAAATGACGCGGGAAATCTGAAGTAAAAACATGTTCACTTCAATTTATGCGATGAGTGTGAATTTACGATTCCTGATTAAATCCTTTCTTCCTAAGTTCAGACATCTTATCAATTGTTTTGGTATACTTCTTTATCCTCAAAGATTAAAGTACCTTAGACTAATATGAAATGGAAACGTGATACAGGGCTTACAGGAAGAATACTCCTGACATGGGCCCTGCTCTTACTAGTCTATCTGGTATTCATGGGAGTCCTGTTTGCCCTTGGTCTTCCCTCCGGCCTTATCATAGTAATAGCCGTAGTTATGGGCTTTGTCCAGTATTTCTTCTCCGATAAACTGGTACTTATGAGCACCGGTTCGAAGATCGTCGAATACGACGAGGCTCCGGATCTCCACCGGACCATTGAAAAATTATGTGCAGAAGCAGAACTACCCAAACCACGTATAGCCGTCATGCATTCACCAATGCCTAATGCATTTGCAACGGGCAGAAGTCCGAAACATGCCGTGGTTGCAGTTACTGACTCAATCATGCAGACTTTAAACCAAAATGAACTTGAAGCAGTGCTGGCCCATGAACTCTCGCATGTAAAGAACCGCGATATCCTGACCATGACTGTTGCAAGCTTTGTCGCCATGATTGCATCTATGATCATGAACAATTTCCTCTTTGCCTCTATATTCAGCAACCGTGAACAGGGTGGAGCCTGGATAATTGCAGGAATTGTCGCAGCCGTAGTATGGGTTATTGCAACACTTCTGATGATGGCCCTTTCCAGGTACCGTGAATTTGCAGCAGACCGGGGTGCAGCATATATTACCAACAACCCTGATGCATTGATATCCGCACTTCAAAAAATCAGTGGAAAAATGGATCGCCTGCCGACCCAGGCAAAAGTAGCAGCAGAAGGAGCAAATGCTTTCTATATTATTCCTGCCCTTTCAGGAAAGACTCTTGCAGGTCTTTTCTCAACTCACCCGGCCCTTGAAAAGAGGATTGAAAACCTTGAAAAGGTAAGGGCTGAAATTCGCGGATATTAACCTAAATTCTTACTTTTATCTTTCATTTTTTAAAAATTTCATCCTCTTTTTGTAAAATTTCTTTTCAATTACCCTGTATGATACATTTCTCTGGCATATGAGTATGATCGAATTGATCCTGAACAGTAAATTACCTGGATTTAGGGATTCTACAAAAAAAGGAAGTTATTTTTTTCCTTAATTATTTTAATCCGCTCATTCATCAGTTTTCGCCTGTGGTATTGGTGAACTATCACTGGTAGATCCCAGATATATTGCTCCAAGGGTAAGGAGTACTCCAAGCAGGGTTACGCTTGTAAATGGAAGCCGGAATATTAGAATATCCCAGATAAATGCTCCGGCAGGCTGGAGCAGGAGAATTAATCCCACTTTTATCGGAGTAGTATATAAAAGACCTGCAGAGATGAGAACCCAGGCGACGACCTGACAGATTACCGCATACCCGGAGAGGTAAATCCAGGAATCGATTCCAGGTACTGAAAAACTGTTCCCGGTACCGATAACAATAACGCCGGTGATAATCGTTGTCAGGATTGATATCATACAGAGGTTGGCTATCTTTCCACTCATATCAAAGGTAACCTGGAGGGAACGAAGGAGCAGGACATAACTTCCGTACCAGATTGCTGTTGAAAGAGCCAGGATAATGCCAATCAAAAAACCATCTGATCCTCCCTCTATTCCGGGTCTGCATATCAGGAAGAGACCGATGATTGAAACAGGAATGGCAAATATAATACGGGCATTAACCCGGGTATGAAATACAATGATACTATAGAATGCCAGAACAAAAACCTGAAAATTCCCGAGTATTGTTGCGAGACCCGGTCCAATGAGTAGAATACTCTGATGCCAGCTGGAAAGATCCAGGGTATATGCAATGCTACACAAAAGAGCAATACCAAATTTTCTCCTTCCCTGCCATAATTTCGCTTTAAACAGGACTACCAGGATGAGAAGAGGAGGAAGAGAAAGTGCCATACGGTAAAATGCCGAAGTTGATGCACTGACTCCGGAGAGAACGACAAATACCGGGGAGAAACTGATGAGGGCAGCTCCAATAACAACAAAAAACTGTCCGTATGTCGTGCCGGGTTTTTGGAATATGTCCATCATGATATATAGCGCCACATGCCGGATAATGACCTGAATGCTGTGTATACTTCTGGTAAAACAAGAATATGAACCCTGTAGTTTTGCAGGTATCAAAAAAGTTATTGATGACTTTTATCAACCCGGGGCCAGACTAATTTGAAAATCTCCATGATTACGACGGTGATACATGCCAGGGCTAACAAAATACCCCATTGTGACAAGGTTACCGGCTGGAGTCCCAAAACCTCCTGCAGGACAGGTATATTCATTGCAATCTGGTGTAATGCCTGGGCTGCAATGACTGAACTTACAAGGAAGAGATTTCTTTTAAGTGGCATTTTAAATGCTGACACGTACTCAGATCTACAGTTGAACACATGGACATTTTCAAGGAGCACAAAGAGAAGTACTGCCATGTTTCGTGCAGTATTTTCTTCAACACCCGACGATATCAGGTAATACCAGGCCGCAAATCCGATAAGACCCATAACGATTGACGAAACCAGAATCTGACTTATCATCAGAGGATTAAATAATCCCTGTGATGGCGGGCGTGGAGGTCTTTCCATTGCTCCTTTTTCTCCAGGTTCAAATGCCAGACCGATATGCTGAATTCCATTTGTAACCAGGTTCAACCAGAGTAGTTGGACAGCAAGCAGCGGAAGTGGAAGATGGGCAATAAGGGAAAAAGTAAAAAGAATTACTTCAGCTGCTCCGGTAGATACGAGCAGGTACGTTACTTTCCTGATATTATCGTATGCAAACCGCCCTTCTTCAATACCGGCAACGATTGATGAGAAGGTATCATCAGTAATAATCATCGAGGAGTTGTCTTTTGCAATATCAGTCCCGGAACCCATTGCAACTCCGATATGTGCACGGCGAAGTGCAGGAGCGTCATTCACTCCATCACCAGTGACGGCAACAAAATGTCCCATTCTGATTAGAGCATCAACGATGGATAATTTCTGGACCGGAGTAACACGGGCAAAAACCCGTGCTTTCTGGACGAGGTCAAAAAATTCAGGTATCTCAACTGAACCAAGAGCTTCGATTTCCATGCCGGTAAGTACCTCATCCTGGTTGTCGGCAATACCAAGATCTTTGGCGATGGCTAGAGCAGTTGCCGGATGATCTCCGGTTACCATGACCACAGTAACTCCTGCCTTCTGGCATTCCCTGATAGAATCAAGTGCATCCGGCCTGATGGGATCAATAAATCCAACATATCCCAGCAATACAAGGGGTGGAAGCCCGTTTATTATCGGATCATCAGGTATTCCTTTTGATACTGCCTGTGCAACTGCAAGGACACGATACCCGTTCTCTGCCAATTCTTCGGCCTTTGCAAGGAGCTCACCTTGATCAGCAGATATATCTCCTTCCTTTGTTCTCATCCGGACACAATGGGGAACTACTGCTTCTGCTGCTCCTTTTATCCCGAATAATTCCCCCTCCAAGCTGGAGAAGGCTGCGGCAGAATACCGCCGGTCAGCTTCGAAAGGGATGAATAAGAGACGTTCAACACTTTTCTGGATACGGGTGGTATCAAGACCGGTTTTTCGGGCAAGTGCCAGAAATGCGACATCGATTGGATCTCCGGAATAGTGCCAGCCTTCATCTACTGGTTCAAGCTGTGCTTCACTACACAGGATTGCAATGTGTGCAAGTCTCTGGAGTTCTCCGGTTTCCTGTTCTGACAGAGATATTCCCGATCGGGTTGTAATCTTTCCGTCACCGGTATACCCGGTTCCTGATGCCGAATATTCTTCGCGTCCGGGAAGATAAACGATATGGGCCGTCTGTTCATTTAATGTCAGGGTTCCTGTCTTGTCACTTGCTATCAGGGTACAGGATCCAAGACTTTCAACCGCTGTCATCTTCCTGACAATTACATTTCTTTTTGCCATCCGGTGAGCAGCAATTGAAAGAACAACCGTAAGAGCAACAGGCAATCCTTCAGGTATTGCAGAAACAGCCAGAGCTACGGCAAAGAAGAATACATCAATAATGCCCATGCCCTGCATTACTGCAATCACTCCAAGTACTGCCGTTGCAAAAAGGACAGCGATTGCAATATGCTGGGAGAACTTTTCCATTCTGATGATGAGTGGTGGTTTGGAACCAACGGTATCAGCTACAGCGGTTGCTATCTTTCCAACTTCAGTGCAAATACCAGTGTTCACTACATATCCACGACAAATACCCCTGACCACCGTTGTTCCGGCAAATGCCATGTTTACCTGGTCACCAAGTGGAATCTCATCAGGAAGGGAGACAACCTGTTTTGTGACCGGTACTGATTCTCCGGTCAGGACAGATTCATCAATTAAGCAGTCTGCAACCTTAACCAGTCGGATATCAGCAGGTACCCGTGTTCCTGACTCAAGGTAAACAAGATCGCCTGGTACCAGATCCTCTGCAGGAATTCTATTCTCCTGACCATCACGAGTAACAGTGGCAGTAATTTTGAATAATTGTTGTAATGCTTTGGCACTTTGTTCTGCTTTCCATTCCTGGATGGTTCCGATAATTGCATTGATAAGAATAACAATGGTGATGAATGCAGCATCTGTTATATGGTCCAAAAACCAGGATAATATTGCTGCTGCAATCAATACATAAATGAGCGGGCTTTTAAATTGGCTGAGAAAAATTGTTATTACTGATGTCTTTTTTCCTTCAGGGAGTTCATTTTTTCCAAATTCCTGGATTCTTGATCCGGCTTCTTTTGAAGTAAGACCCTCATTTCCGGTTGCAAGTTTTTCGAGGATAGCCTGTTCCGGGAGAGAATGCCATGAAATCCCCCTTTTACAGTGAGATGATCCTTCCGGGGCCATACATAGCCATTTTACCTGATAAATTAAAGCATTTTCTTAAAGTTGAGTCCCTCTTCGAAGGAGTTTTTCTCCCGGAGCAGGATCTGTTTTATAAAGATGAATATCCTAGTGAACATCATCAGGTGACGATCATGCTGGAAAATGTAAAGATCGGAAAGAAATTGATTGGGGGTTTCCTGCTTACGATAATCATTATGCTGATTATCGCCGGGGTGGGTTTTGTATTCATTAGCAACCTGGCGGATAAGAGTGAAGAAATGTACCAGGATCGCCTTCTTCCAATCCAGTATATTGGTGTAATTAACGGAGCGTTCACACAGTTCAGGGGTGATGTATATAAAGGTATGCTTGTCCCAGCAGAACGGGAAATAAGTCTTGCATCTGGTGATGATGCATTAAAACTTGTTGATGAGCAGATTCTCCTTATTGATAAAGTCAATCTGAACCCTGAAGAACGCAAGATATTCGAATCTTTTAAGACCGCATATAAAGGGTACTATACTGAATCAATGAAAACCGTTGAATTCACAAAACAAGATAAAATACCGGAGGCAATTGCTTCCCTTTCTGCCGGTACAACTCTTGCCAATTACCGGGCCCAGTGTAATGCTGCTCTTACAACTCTCATGGAGACAAACCTTAAGGTTGCAGAAGAGATTAAAGCTGAAAACGACCGTAACGCCGAGACAGCAAAGGCCACCATGATTATTGTGACCATCATTGGTGCTATTATCGGTATCGGATTTGCATATGCCCTGACCCGGAGTATTACCGGGCCTCTTGCTAAGACAGTCGAAATGATCGAGGAAATGAATCACGGCCATCTTGGGATGAGACTTGGCATGACCAGAAAAGACGAGATTGGAGAACTCTCCGGGACCATGGATAATTTTGCCAATAATCTCCAGAATGAAGTAATCGGCATCATGAAAAAGATTGCGGGTGGAGAAAAAGTATCATCTGTCCCAATTATGGACGATAGGGATGAAATAGGTCCTGCATTAAAGCTAACCGCTGAAACAATCAACAGTCTTATCGATGAGACCAAAACCCTTGCAAATGGGGCAGCAGAAGGAAATCTGAACATACGTGGTGACGCCAGGCGGTTTAAGGGTGGGTACTATGACATTATTGACGGCATTAATCAGACACTTGAACACATCATAGCCCCTGTAAATGAAGCTATGAACCTGGCCGGAGCATATGCAATGGGAGACTTTTCAGCCAGGTTTAACGATACTGTTGAAGTGAAGGGCGATTTCATACCTTTCCGCGATTCTCTCAATAAAATCGGAATTGAATCAGGGCAGGCAATCGGACAGGTCAAAAAGGAAGTTGATTCACTCCTTGCCGGAATGGAAGAGACCAGTGCTAGTGTTGAGGAAGTTACTGCCGGTGCACAAAACCTGTCACATAATGCCGCTGTCGTCAGTGATCTTTCAGAAAAGAGTGGAGAGGGTGTATCGCAGGTTCTCCAGGCGATGAGTGATCTCTCAATTACCGTAGGTTCTGTAGCAGGACAGGCTAATGAAGTGGCAAACCTGACGCAGGAAACTGATGACCTATCTCGGCAAGGCTCTGCACTGGTTGGAAGAGTTGAACATGGTATGCAGAAGATCTCCGGATCAGTAAATGAAACTGACCATGTCGTAGAAGAGATTGGAAAACAGATGGAGGATATCGGAACGATTGTTAATGTCATCAGTTCTATTGCAGACCAGACCAATCTTCTGGCTCTGAATGCAGCGATTGAAGCAGCAAGAGCAGGTGATGCAGGCCTTGGATTTGCCGTGGTTGCAGATGAAGTGAAATCTCTGGCTCTGGAATCACAAAAATCTGCAGAAAAAATTGCCACACTCATATCAGATCTCCAGAAGAAATCTCATGCGGTAACTGAATCCATGAAGACATCTCTTGTTGATGTTGAAGAAGGAAATGTTGCAGTCAAAGAAACCCTTACAGTCTTTAACAAGATTGCTGAAGCAATAGGGACAGTATCAATCAGGGTCGGTGAAGTAGCAGGAGCCAGTGAGGAGCAGGCTGCATCAGTGCAGGAGGTTACTGCCAGTGTTCATGAACTTGGCAACCTTATAGAACAGGCAGCAAAAGAAGCGGTTGACTCATCTGCTGCTACCGAAGAGGCATCTGCTGCCCTTGATCAGATTACCCGGGTCATAACCGATTCAACTGCTTCAATTGACCGGATTTCCCAGTCCATGGGGCGGTTTACAACAGAATAACCGACAATCTTCTCTTTCTTTTTTTTAAATCTCACCTTAATATTAACTCTTTTCATGTATGCTTTCAGGATCCATGTGGTTTTGCCTTGGATTTTGTGATACATTTATGTCACATGCTAACACATATCATGACAAGGATTCTCACAGTGATATAATATGCTTGATGTGAAGTGTGTATCCAAATCATTTGGCGGTTTGAAAGCCGTTTCCAATGTGGATATTTCCATGGAAGAGGGGGAGATTCTTGGTCTTGTCGGCCCTAACGGGGCGGGGAAGACTACTCTGCTTAATATGATCTCCGGTGTATGCCATCCGGATAATGGGGGGATTTTTTTCCAAAAGCAGAATATCACCCGTCTCTCGCTGGATGCCATCTGCAAAAAGGGAATATCAAAAACATTTCAACACCCCCGCTCATTTCCAGGATTATCTGCCAAAGAAGGGGTAATGATCAGTGCACTGTATGGAAATGGTCACAAGCCAAAGATGAAAGAAGCTTCAGAAGAAGCGATGGAATGTCTGCACCGGGTGGGTTTTCCCCTGGAAAAGGCAGACAATCCTCTGGGTAATCTGAACACCATTGAACTCCGAAAGACCCAGCTTGCCCGTGCTCTGGCATCAAGACCAAAAATGCTGCTTCTTGATGAACTGATGACCGGACTTACTCCCAGTGAAGGGAAAGAAGCAATAAATCTGATTCGTTCAATGAAAAATGAGGGTATGACCATTCTCATGATCGAACATGTCATGCGGATCATCATGGAAGTATCTGACCGGGTGGTGGTTTTGGATCAGGGGCAAAAGATAGCAGAAGGAACCCCAAAAGAAGTTGCCTCTAATGAACGGGTTATTGAGTCATACCTTGGTGAACAATACCATTTCCAGGGGTAATCAGTGCTACAAATTGAAAACCTGTCTGTCTCATATGCCAGTCTCCAGGTATTATGGGACGTTCATCTTGAAGTTAAAAAAGGAGAGATTGTAACCCTGATTGGATCGAATGGTTCGGGTAAAACGACGCTTGTATCATCGGTCATGGGTTTTCTCCCGGTAAAAACCGGTAAAATTTCTTTTTCTCGTGTCCCACTACTTGGGCTTCCCACCTACGCTATTGTCCGCAATCACATAAACCTGGTTCCGGAAAAACGGAAATTATTCGGGAAAATGACCGTTAAGGAGAACCTGATGCTGGGATCCTACATGGACCGGAAACAGCAGGACCTTGACTATATTTATTCACTTTTTCCGGTCCTAAAGTCCAGGAAAGATCAGTTAGCTGGAACTCTCAGTGGCGGTGAACAACAGATGCTGGCAATCGGACGTTGTCTTATGTCAAGGCCGGAGATGATAATCCTAGACGAACCTTCTCTTGGACTTTCTCCAAAATACGTTCATACAGTGCTTGATACCGTCAGGAGTCTTAATGAAAAAGGACTTACTGTTCTCTTAGTTGAACAGAATGTAAAACGTGCCCTTGAGATATCCCACCGTGCATATATCCTTGAAAATGGAAGAATTGTCCTCTCTGGATCTGCAACTGAACTGTTACATGATGAACATGTAAAAGAAGCATATCTGGGGATGTAATTACTTACCATCCTTTTTTAAATTTTTTATCGCATCCGGGAGAGATACCAATCCTTTTGGCAGGAATATTATTGTCAGAATGAGCAAAACACCAATAACAATAAACCGTTCATAGGTAAGGCCAAGGGCATTAAGGCCCTCCCATAATAGACTGATGACAACTGTTCCAACCACCGGACCAGCAAGAGTTCCAAGTCCTCCGGTAATTGAATAAATTATCGGCCAGAAAGAGATATCGGTCCCGAAAATTTCAGGAGAAATGTACCCGAAATGGGCAACTTCAAGTGCTCCAGCTATAGCGGTGATGAATGAACTAATTCCAAATGCAAATAATTTGAAGGGCACCGGATTAATTCCTGAAGCCTTGGCTTCCATTTCATTTTCACGAATAGCTGCAAGGGCCAGACCGGTTTTTGATTTAAGCAGGAATTGAAATAGAAGAATGCTACCTATGGCAATTATGAGTATACAATAATACTCAATCATTTGTGATCCAGGAATAGATAGTGGAATAAGTTTTGGGACTGCATATCCGTCCCAGCCGCCGGTGATGGGGTTAAGCTGGCTGATGACAACAATAGTCTGGATTATCACTGCAAAACCGAAAGTTACCATGGCCAGAAACCATTCACGAAGCCTGACACAGGTCATGCCGATTAGCACCCCTATTACAGATGTAAGACCAGCTCCGGCGATAATCGCGATAATTAATGGCACTCCTGCCTTGATTGCAATCAGGGATGAAAAATATCCACCCATACCAAAAAAGGCTGCATGGCCAAGAGAACCCTGTCCTGAAAACGTGAGAAAATTCCAGGCCGATGCATAAATGATGAATATCAGCATCAGGTTTAAAACGGTGAGGAAATAGAGATTTGAACCCAGGATATGAGGTAGAACCAGGGCTATGATAATGGTAATGAGCGGCAGACTAATTTTTTTTTCACGGATAAATGAAAGATTCATTCCTCATCCTCCCCGAAAAGACCAGTCGGACGAATGATAAGGACGATTATCAGGAGAATAAATGAAACGGCATCTTTCCAGGCACCTCCAAGAGTGTAAGCAGCCCCGTTTTCTACAAGACCTACTGCAAGACCACCGATAATCGCTCCGGGTATACTCCCAAGGCCTCCCAGGATAATGATTGCAAATGCCTTAATTGCGGGTATTGAGCCCATGTACGGATTAAATACCTGGCCACTCACAGCCCAGAGAGTACCTGCTGCCCCGGCCAGTGCAGCTCCGATTCCAAAGGTAATCATGTCCATCCGTTCCACATTGATTCCCATCAGCATGGCACCGGCCCTATCCTGGCTGGTCGCCCTGATTGCAGTTCCTATCCAGGTTTTATGCAGAAAGAGATAGAGTCCGATAAGCAGAATAGCCGTTACAGCCATGATAATCAGGTAATCCAAAGGAACATATATCACTCCGAGATCCAGGGTTATATCTCTGTATGGGCTCTGGATTGTCTTCCATTCATCAGTCCATATCCGTGCGACAAGGTTCTGGATGATGTAAATCAAACCAATACTCACGAATATTTCATTCAATTTTCCCGTTCCCAGAATTGGTCTGAAACACAGTCTTTCCACAATAATTCCTATCACAACCAGAAGGGGAATGGATGCACATAACAGAACATACGGGTTAAACCCACTCATGATAAACAAGAAGAACGTGATATATGTCCCAAGCATGAGAAATTCGCCATGAGCGAAATTTACAATCTTCATTACCCCGAAGATAAGGTTCAGCCCGGTTGCAAGAAGAATGTAAATGCACCCGGAATAAATACCCCAGAAAAGAACCTGGGCAATTATCTCAAAATTACCATCCATTCAAAAGCCTGCAAAAAGATTCAGGTGGATCCTGGCTGGTACCAGTCAGGTATTTCAAATCCTTTCTCTTTAATAGACTCCGGCCAGACGATGGAAGGCCTTATCTCACCAACTGCCGGGTCTATTTTCATCTGTTCAACATACAGGTCAAAGCTGCTTTCATGGTAATCTGGTGAAAACGTAATTTTCCCATCTTTCATGACTTCCATCATATGATCTGTGGTTAGATCTGACAGAGTCTTCTGAACAGCACCTTTTTCCGTGGTTCCTGCTTCTTCGATGGCCTTTGTAGCAATATATATAGATTCATACGTAGCGGCGCCCATCATTCCTGCAAAACCACCGTATTTTTGTTTGAAGTTATCCAGGAACTGTTTTGTCATCTCACTCGTACTTCCTTTTGGAATTGCATACGGGCTGAACCTGCTTTCCATCAGGGTATAATCTCCGTATTCTCCTACTCCCGTGTAATAATCAGGATCATCATTGTTTTCGATTGATAATATGAGAGTGTTCATTCCAACATCCCGTTTTGCCTGCTGGGTGAGGGGAATAAGTTCATTGAGGAATGTAACCGCGTAGATAAGGTCAGGTTTTTTGGATTTAACTGATGTCAGTGTTGTCCTGAAATCAGACTCCCCCATCTTGAATGTCTCTTCTGCGACAATTTCAATCGGTAGGTCCATTTCTTTGATCAGATGTAAAACCGCTTCCTGTTGACCCTTTCCAAAAGGACTATCCTGGAAGATGAGTGCAACTCGTAATGGGCGATCTTCAGGGAGGTTGAATTTTTTATAAATTTCAGGCCTAACTACTTCATTGATAAAGATAACACTTGCTTTTGCCGAATCATCTGTGTTTGGACGATGGAAAAACATGTAACTCGTGTCAATATCATCCCGGTGTGATACTGCCGTGCTTGATCCGCCGGAAATGATATACGGGACTTTGTTGTCTGCAACAATAGACTGATGGGCTGATACAACCGCACTGGAATATCCCCCAACAAGAAGGTCTACATTATCCTGGGTAATTAACTTGGATACTGCCTTAATTCCTCCTTCCCGGGTGGATTCATCGTCACCCTGCACCAGAGTAATCGGGATCTTTTTATTCAGTTCTTTAACGAGAACACCACCGTCTGCATTTATCTCGTTTGCAGCAAGTTCTGCTGACTGCCATATGTCTTTACCGGTAGTGCTGGCAGGGCCACTCATGGAAGCCACAACCCCAATTTTAATCGTTTCAGTTGTTTCAGGAGCAGATTGCTCTGTGCACCCGGAGAACAAAAGTGTTCCCATGATGAGTATGCTTACCAGAATACAGTAGGAAATCCCTTGTTTCATATCAGTCACCGTGTCATGATATGGCATGACATACTAATGTATTGGAGATATCAGGTAAAAGAAATTATGGTTTTTAGATGATAACAAATGCCACCTGGATGTATTAACTGGATTAGTGAAATGGAGATGTAAATCCTCATTCAGTAAATCTTTATCTAAATTGAATGATAATGAAAAAAATAAAAAAAAATCAGACCTGGTATTCCCTGATATACATGATCGGATCACCAGTAACATTTGCAACTTTTCCGGTATACTTAACATTTGGAATTGATGTTAGTCCCTGGATATCATAGACACGAGGTCCGTACTGGTAACCTGAATTTTCATACCACCATTCAGGATAACCGATATTTTTAATGCTTTTATTCTGGACATCGTTGTAATTCCCATTTCTATAAGTTACGATAACATTTTTCGTCAGGTCCATCCAGGAATTGATGGTATCTATCGCAGTCTGGTTTGTGTATGAGGTGAGAAGCATTCGTGCTTCAGTAACATTTTGTTTATAAAGTTCGAGTGCTTTTGCTTCAATTTCAGGTTGTCTGGCAAGAGCGGCTCCTTCTAACCGCGATTGTTCTTCTTTAATTATCGGAGAAATATTTGAATACATGAACCGGGCCCAGTTCTGCAGGAGTTCAAATGGCCAGAAGGCAGTATTAAGATTAAAATCCCAATGAGAACCGTGGAGATAGGGTGTCGGGAGCCGGTAGATGCCTGCATAGAAGGGAACATAACAGGTCTCTGCAGGTGAGGAAAGCCCAAGCCAGCAGATACCTCCGATGATTGCAGGAAGATCTTTCCGAGCCTGGCAGACATATGAATACCCGCAGGGATCTGTTGAAATCGGTCTAGCCCAGGAACCGGGTTTTAATTGCCCATCATATAGAGCATCATGCAGATCAAACGGCCCCCAAACCCGGTACGGATCTCCGAACGGGCCACCTGCCGGAGCAGCGGTGAGATCAAATACCGTTCCTTCATAATGGTCTCTGAAGAGCGAGAATGTTTTTGATGTATTAACCGGAGCGTCTGGTTTTATTGAGAATGGGTAGGCTTTCGAGAATGGTCCCTCTACATATGGTGATAATTTCAGGGATGGGGCGAGAACATCCATAATTCTCCATACCCTGCTTTGGGAATAATATGGATGGGAATATTCACCGATTCCAAACACCTTTGCCCAGTCAAGTGGTCCGTCTGATGGATCATACCATCCCATTTTTTGAGCATCATCAAACAGTTTTTTTGAAAATAACTGTTGATGGTTATTGTAATCAAGTTCCCGAATCCGGAATTCGTTAGCAGCAACAAATACATGACCAGGCGTGATTTGTTGTGCTGCCCAGTAACCACCGTTCCCATCCGGTGTTCCCCCGCACATCTCGATAACCCACGCATCCTCCGGATCTGCAAAAATCAGGGTTTCTCCAGTTCCGTAATATCCATAGTTCTCAATGAGGTCACCAATGAGCAGCACCGCTTCTCTGGCGGTTTTACATCGTTCCAGTGCAATATTTGAGAGTTCTGAACTGTAGAAAATTCGTTTGTCCTTTTCCGCAGAAGGATGAATTTTAGCATAGTCCGTACATTCTCCGGACATTAACTGGTGCTCGTTAATTATTCCGTAACTGCCGGTGATATAAGCGTACGTATGGTTTATTTCCGGAATCTCTCCAATAACCACCGATTCAGTTCCTGATGATTGAGCTTCTCCTAAAAATTCTCCTCCTGAATTTGGATCATAAATTACCTGTCTTTTCGCTCCTTCCATGTGATCTTTTGCCGGAACATGCCTGAAAACAACCATGTCTTCTCGTATCCGGTTAGCAACAAGGCCTGTTCCAAATCCGTCATTTGTATGACCAACAAAGACCGATCCGTCTTCTGAAGCCTCATCAGTCACCACAAAAGTAGTGCATCCACAACCTGATTGGATGAGAAACAAGAAAACCAGGATCATGCCAAACAATCCTTTTAATAATTTCATGAGTTGTGATTCCATGAATATCCAGATATAGGTATCGGTATGAATCCGGGATTTTTTTATCAAAAAATTGCCCATTATGTATGAATTAATATCCTGATCCTGCAGGAGGAACGGTTTTATCTCCGAGATACTCATTTGGTACAATCAGATATTTTTCAATACCAGGTGCATATCCCCGGGTAGATCAGAAAAAAACCTGTTCCCATCAACCGTGAATGATTCGTAGGGTATCGAGCCCAGACATACAAACCCACATGATTCAAAGGAACAAACTGATCCCATACTTGTACAGTCAGCAATAATTTGAGAATAACCCATTTTCTTGCCATTTTCAATTACTCTGGTAATGAGGGATTTTGCTATGCCTGATCGCCTGTACCTGGCATGAACACCTATCTGGAAAACATGGACCACATTACCAAAAGATATCTGTGAAAGATCAAGATATTTCTCCTCAAGGTTCTCCATCATAGCAACGGTTTCTTTGAATTGATTGAGAAAACAAACCATTTCTTCCCCTTCATCCCTGATGTCTGATAACAGATCAAGGCAGAAGATAAAGCCAATAATATCAGAGGAATTATCGTCTCTTGCAACAAAACTGAGATTTTTAGTTATTAATGCCTGAACATAGAATTCTGCAAATGAAAGAAACTGAGAGGGATCAGGATCATGAAGCAGGGTAGTCGGTTCATCATTGAGAAATACCTGTGAATAGAGAAGTGCTGCATTTTTTATACAGAAAGATGTCAGAGGAATAATTGATATCACAGTTACCAGTATCTATGAAAGTTGTTTTGATTTATAGATCCCTCTGAAAATTTTTAATATATTTGGAATTCATATGAATCTTATCCCTTGTTTACAAGTTTCTCTGTGTACAATCAGTTCAAAACCACAACAACCAGCGATAATCTGACAGATCCTTCCTTTCAACAAACCATCCGATAAAATAATCATTTGTCCGGATATTACCCGTATTTTTAATATAAGGCAAGACCAATCTTTCGCTGTATTCACAGAGGACTTACATGGCTGATAAAAACCGCCAGGAATTGCTTGGAAAAAAATTCCTTCTGAAAGATCTTATCCAGTACCAGGAAGGATCTATCGCAAGCCGTATGATAATTACCCAGAAATCCGGATCTATTACCTTGTTTTCATTTGACCTTGATGAAGGACTTTCAGATCATACAGCCCCCTTTGATGCAGTAGTGACAGTACTGGAGGGCGAATGTGAAGTAACTGTTGATGGTGTTCCCTCCCGGTTGACACAAGGAGAAACAATAATCTTTCCAGCTCATATTCCTCACGCAGTAAAAGCGATAAGCCGGTTTAAGATGGTGCTTACGATGATCAGGGAGAGTTCTGAAGATTAAAAATTTGTAAATACGAAGAAAATGCCTGTTTCAGGGAGGGATCTTACATGTTTAGATACGATTATTCAGATAAAATAGAAATGATTCTAAGATGGAAATTTATTCCGGTGCAGAATGGATCTGCAAGCCGAATATCCCGGATGTTTACGTATTCTGTACCCGATACAGGTACAATGTACTAGTTTCATTGTCAGGATATAAAAACACTCAAAACAGGTGGTTGGAAATTGCAAACAGCCGGTTGCATGTTTTTCGAAAAAAGAATAGGCTTATTCCGCCCGTAACGCTTCTATCGGATCCATCTGTGCTCCACGCCAGGCCGGGTAAAGACCGGAGAAAATACAGATAACAAGGCCTACAGCCATTGCATACGGAAGATGAATAAGACTTTCATACGTGAAGAAATACTTCACACTTCCGACCATTATTAAGATGAAGAAATATCCCATGACCAGGCTGAAAACCATTCCCAGTATTGCCCCGATAATCCCGATAAGTGTTGCTTCATAGACAAACATACGAAGGATTTCTTTCTTTTGTGTTCCAATACTTCGTAGTACTCCTATCTCCCGTATTCTTTCGGTAACAGACATCATCATAATATTAAAAATGGATACTGCTGCGACAAGAAGGGAAATACTAGCGATGAGAGAGGCGAAACTTGTAATAGTAGTTACCGATGATGAAATCATGGACACCATTCGGCTACTGTCCTGTACCCTGACATTCTCCTCGCGCCGGTTCATCTGAGACTCAATTGCATTTGTTACCGTTTCAGCATCATTAATATCATTCAGGACGATATTTGCCTGTCCAAATTCATCTTTTGCCCCAAAAAGGGATTCATACTTATCCTTAGTCATCACAATGGCACTATCGGTATTCAGGTCCATGGTCATACCCCGGGATTCGATAATTCCTGACACTTTCACACCATTTCCACCGACTGAAAACCTGGATCCTAATTCCAGGTCATTATCTGATGCAAACCTGGTACCAATAAGAACCGAATTATCACTACTGGGATATCCACCGGCAGTCAGGTTATCAAGGATGGTCCTCATCGCTGATACTTCAAGACCATACACCTGGGTATTCCATTCATCAGACCCTTTTTTTACCTTGGCACGGATATTATGAACACCATACACAAACCCATATTTTCCTACTATCTTTTCAATATCCTTGAACTGTTTTTTAGTCAGATTGTCACTCTCGCTCCCCATCCCTGGAGGGCCCCCTCCCCCTCCGCCTCCTTTTCCGGAATATGGATTGACGGTTAATTTATCTGCCATCGATGAGAGAGAATCAGTCACTGATGCGGTCATATTTGTTCCAAGCATTCCCATGGATGCGATCGAAATAATGCCTATGGTAATTCCAATTGCGGCGAGGATGGATCTAAGGATATTAATTCTGACGTTCCTGACAGCCATCGCAAAAATGATATCTTTCATGATACATTCCCCACATCTGAAACGATTTGTCCATCCCGGATTGTGATGATGCGATCTGCCAGAGCAGCAATTCCAGGATCATGTGTGACGATGATCAGGGTTTTTCCCCTGGAATTTAACTTTTTTAACATATTCATGACGAGGTGACCTGTTTTTGAATCCAGATTTCCTGTTGGTTCATCGCACAGGAGAATTTTAGGATTATTTACAAGCGAACGTGCAATTGCCACCCGTTGTTGTTGACCACCTGACAATTCACTTGGTTTATGCTTTGCCAACTCTTCATTTATCCCTACCATGGCAAGAAGTTTCGAAACCCTGCCTGATGAGTCCCTTTTACGGTATTTCAGCGTATATGGATATTCCACATTCTCATATGCAGATAAGAGAGGGAGGAGATTGAATTTCTGGAAAATAAACCCGATGCTAATCAGACGAAGATGGGTAAGTTCGTAATCGCTCATCTGGGTGATACTCCTGCCATCTATTTTTAGATCACCAGAGGTTGGCACATCCAGACAACCAAGCTGGTTAAGCAAGGTTGATTTTCCTGATCCTGATGGTCCGATAATGGCAACGAATTCTCCGGTTTTAATTGATAGTGAGATATTATCAAGTGCGAGGACATCACCTGAAACAAGGGGATAAATTTTTGAGATATTTTCCAGGTGTACAACTTCATCTGTCATTTTTAATCCGGATTATTTGGAGGAGTTATTAATTTTCCTTCCCCCACCTTTTTTCTTCCAGATAATCCAGGCAACAACGATCACTATCACTATGATAATTCCGTAGATGATCTCCATTACTGGAAGGCTGTTCATTCCTGAACCCATTCCTGACAATGGATTCATCGGATTTACTCCTCCCCGATTGCTTCCTGAAGTGCCAGTAGCACCGCTGGCCTGATTAAACCCTGATGGTGGTGATCCTCCTGTCGGAAATCCACCGCCGGGAGCTCCGCTCATTTCTGAACTAAATACTCCTCCCCCTGCCTGATCGTTATCCAGGTTTACCGTCTTTGAAAACTGGTTTCCAGACTGATCTTTGTACTGCACAACCAAGGGAATAGATTTAAGATTTTGTGGGACTGTTAATTCAAAACTAGAATAATCTCCGGAAGTAATAGTGCCGATTACATACTTCTGATTTGGATTTCCACTATCATCCGTAGCACTTTCAAGTGCTACAATAACTCCATAGGCATCAGATATTCCTGCATTTGAAACATCTCCTGAAATGGTTACTCCACTAGACCCGGAAGTAATTTCTACATTGTTTATGACCGGATCTGCTGCCTGTTTATCGGCCCCAAGGCTGACAGGGATAGAATACGTGGTTTCATGGGCATTCATACCGCAGGTATATCGAATATCAAATTTGAGTTCTGATTCAGTTTCCGGCGTTATCTCAAATTGAATCGCTTTCTCTGAATGGGCCGGGAGGTTTCCGATGAATGCCGATGTCCGATTGACTTTTATCCCATCTCCTACCGGAATGATGGTAATACCAGTCATGTTGACACTTTTTGCATTCCCTATCATCAGGCTGATTTTACTGGTAACACCCTTTGAAAAAACCTCAGGTATATTTGATATTGATACCGCTACCTGCGGTTCTTCAACACGAACCGGAACATTGTATCGCAGACTTCCTGCATCCCGGTAATTGATGTAAAAGGTAGGATAATAGATATTTTCAGGTTGATCTGCAAGGATGGTAAAGGTAAAATCCATGCTTGTTCCAGCTCCAATGGTCCTGCTGCTGGAATAAACATCACTGTTAAGGACAACAATGTCTTTTGAGATGAGATGGGCATCAGTGATGACTACGTTTGAATTGCCGGTATTTTCTATCGTAAAGGTCAGAAGGCCGACATCACCTGTCATGAGGACAGATGGATCGAGATTCACATTGGTGACAGTCACACGCCCGGCTGCATCGATGCTTTCGTTACTCTCGGCTGCCATGACACACTGGAAAAGGAAAAAAGCGAGGATTAAAATTGTAATCATCGCTAACCCTGAAGAATAGATTTTTTCAGATAAAGGCATTTTTTTCATCATTATCCTGGTTTTTTGATAATTGTTTGTTCATTTATATGGATTTCTCCATACCTGATTTGCAACTTATGGTATATCTTAATAAAGAACTGGAATTTCCTTGTTTAGTTCTCACGCAGAATTACATCTGGTGATAAGAAAGCCATCACCAACAACGAGATACAGGAAACCGATCTCATGCACAATTTCTGTTTGAGGTTGACATACCACCACAGTGAACAAATTTCTTTACTACTGGTAAGTATAAGCAAAGATAAATAAGATGATACTATGAGGTAATATATCCAACCAGGTGGTTCAAGTTTTATTATGTATGAGTAAAAAGAACCATTCAATACATATTCCCAGGTCTTTTATGAATCAAAACAGACGATTACTTGTAAAAATCCGACATATCTCCATAATAATAGGGATTTTAATCCTGGTTTTCTGCCAGCCAGTAATGGCCTCAGATATGTCCACTTCTATTGAACCTGCAACCATTTCATTTCTCCTTACTGATTATGGAGAAAAAGATATTCTTCGTGTTTCACTCATGAAAGAAGGTGAAAGTAATAAAAATGGTATGTCCAGACAGTACCAGAACATCAGGTTTGACAGGGAGTCAGGAATAGTTGAATGGACTCCATGTAATGACAATTCCTGCACGATAACTTCTACAAAGACAGCCGGAGGAAAAACTGGCCGTGATCAACTCATATTGGAAGTGACATTTGCCAATCCATCTATCGATGTCAGTTCATGCTATGGCGTTCCAACCTGTGAACGACTTCGGGGAGGAACAACAGTAAAAAGTGGGATGCTGGAGGGCTTTTTCAAAACCGGAATGACATATTCCATCTCTCTGGACAGTTTAAAATCCGGTATCGGTGAAGCATATATATCCACGAAACTCTGATTTCCTTATCCAGTTATTCACCAGCAAATCAGCAAGTCCACATCATTGAAACAGGATATATACAGAACCCTGAATATTAGCCCTGAATTTTTTTTCCGATTTTATCCAGATCTTTTAAAAACTCTCTCATATCCGGGTATCTTTCTGCAGGGTCAGCTTTCAGGGAACGGGCAATGATTTCATCAAATAGTCTAAGTCCGTTATTCATATCTGAAGGCAGAACATACTGGTTTTTCTGGATCCTGATGAATAACTCCCCGATATTTTGTGTTCCATACGGGGGGGTTCCACAAAGCAGTTCGTAGAGGAGGACTCCCAATTGGTAAATATCTGTCCGCTGGTCACCATTTCCATATTTTTCAGGAGCAAGTTGTTCAGGACTTGCATAAAAAAGAGAGAAACTCGTATTCCTGGTATCCTCACTCCGTTCAATAAACCGGGAAAGACCCCAGTCAGTAAGTTTTACTATTCCATCCGGTGTGAATAGGATATTGCCTGGTTTAATGTCCCGGTGGATTATTCCCTTTTCATGGGCATAACGAAGAGCTTCGCCAACCTGTCTGATGATTTTTATGGCATGAAGAGGAGGGACTGGGAGAGTTAAGTCCTTAAGAGAACGGGGGACATACTCAAGTTCGACGTATGGGACCGGAAAAATATTCTGGTCAAAAATTTGTGCAATGTTCGGATGAGAGAGGTCTTTCCAGACAGACATTTCATTTAAAAATGTCCTGCCACTTGTTTCATCCGTGGAAAACGGAATTTTTAGTGCCACAGTCTTATCTGTGTCATTGCGAACCGCACGGTATACGATTGCCATGCCACCGCTTCCGATAACTGATATGTCATGGTACTTGGTTGTAAATTTTTCTGGAAACGTGGGAGGCAGATTGTGCTGGATAAGGGGCAGAGACCGGGTGATTGTCTGATCGTTTTCAATATCCGGCCTTATATCTTCGTTTTTCTGAATAAAATGGCTAGTTATCAGAGAAAAAGAAGCTCCAGGGATTATTACAATAAGTGCTGCGAGAATTGTCATAGGAAGAGAAAAAACAACCGGAATGCGGACTGACATCAGGAGAATAATTACAATTACCGCAAAGAGAATATGACCCTGGTGGAGGGGAACGAGTGGACGGGATTTATATACCGAAATGGCCTGAATCAATGAAGATAATGCCAGATAAGCAAGAAGCCCGAAGGTTGCATACATGGTATTGATAAAAGGATCCATTATATGTTCTGATGATCGGAGAGAATAGAGGATGATGGTAAACCCGCCAATTAGCAGGGCACTGATAAAATGACCACCTGCTAATAACAGGGAGGCTCTTTTGGATACCGTAAAGTGATAAAGTTTTCCCGTGGCAAATCCGGCAGCAATCATAATTGCCAGGATAACCAGACTTACTCCCACAGATACAACGGGAAACTGCCAGTCCTGAATGGGAAAGTCAGCAACAGGCGGTGCATTGTCTCGTCTCCCCATCCATTCCGGACTAAAAGGGCCGTTAATTGGCCCGGATACATTAAGAAATGCAGGATTTTCCCTTTCCTCGAAATAATCTCCCTCATCATCACTCGTTCCCAGGGCAGAGATATTTGATCCCGGAGCAATATTCGTGTCCACACCCTCGGATTCAGCAAAAACTGATCCGGGCAGAAGGAGAAATCCGGTAATAATCCAAAAAATTGTATAGGTTATATATTTTTTATTCATACAGGATCCGTTTTTCAGATGCCACTGTTTATTCAGCGATAAAAAGGAACCTCGCAGACATATTACCTGTTCCGAGAATTATGATATCTCCGTCACTAATCTCTCTTCGTGTATTTGGAGGAATAGGTTCAGTATTGATAAATGTACCAGAGGTACTCCCAGAGTCCTCAATCTCCCACGAAGCTTTATGATATACTCTCGCATGAGGCCTGCTGATACGCGAGACAGATTTGTAATCCGGAGAGAGCATGACGATATTTTTTTGCTTTTGTGAATAACTTGCATCACTGGGATCAATTCTTCCAAGAGAGATTTTCTCTCCGGATAATGAGAATATCTTTCCCTCATCTGGTCCGGATGTCAGGTACAGGCAGGGAGAGGTAACTCCAAACTGTGAACTGATCTCTTTTCTGATTGAACTTAACTGGTCAGCGAGATCTGCATGGGTGATGGTAAGCGGGACTTTTGAAAACATGGAAAGATTGGTAATAATCTGCTCCATACCGCCTGGTGCAAGTGAATATTTCCAGACCGGGTGAATTCCGGTCATGGTCTCTGAGCTCATTCCTGCATCTTTTCTTACAAGACCAGCAAGAAGGAGTTTGTCCATATGCTTCCTGATGTTCTCATAACTTGTCCGGGTGATGGTTGCAATTTCCTTCAATTCCATGGAGCGGCTTTCCAGGGAGGATAGAATTTGCAGCCGGACGGGATTTGCAAGAGCATTCAGATACTCTGACATCTCAACGAGGTACTCAGGACTTCGCTTCCCCTGTATGGTATTGTCCGTCATTATCAGGTACCTCATTCTTATACTCACTGTGAGAATATGACTTTTCTCTATTTTGTGTCATTTGCTGGATATTAGTTGCTAATAGACTAATTGAAGGAAAATATTCAATAAAGTATTATAATACACTATGCAGTCCATTTATACCCAGGATAACCCAGGCACTATTAATCCGGATTATGAATTGAATTATCAATCATTTTGTTGCAGTTCAGAATAGGCTCCACTATTGTATTGAGAGAAAGACCTTCAGAAATCGGAGGGAGGTTATAATTCCCAGATTTTTGGAGCGATCTCATCGAGCAAATCCCAGAGACGGGGTCCTGCACGATCTGCTTTATCGCTATCCACTTTGATGATGTTGTCGGATAATATTGCTGAAAGTCCTGATAAACGGGGTTCGGTTTTAAAATATTCCAGAATATCTGAATTGTCTCCCCCCATTCCACTTCCTGAATTTATCATGAGAATATCTGGATTTCGATAAACGAATTCTTCGACATTTACAATGGCATGACCTTCCTTATCAGAAAATACATTAACCCCTCCAGCAATCTGAATCAGTTCATCCTGGAATGTACCTTTTCCACTTACGTAAATAGGATCATTCCAGATAACGTGGGCTAGGGTCGGTTTTTTCGATGATTTTTCACCTTCCGCACGAATAGCCTCTTCCCGGGTTTTCAGATCAGTAATAATGCTGATTGCTTTTTCTTCAGTTCCGGTGAGTTGTCCAAGTTTTTCAAATGTAATGTATATCTGATCAAGATCTTTCGCTTCAACGTAGTATGCAGGGATACCAAGTGATGATATCCGATCAATTATTTCCATATCATTGCCTGGAGATGCAACAACGAAATCCGGTTTCAGGGCAATAACCTTTTCAATACTTACCGTTGAAAACCCACCCACAGTACTCTTTTCAAGTGCTTCATCCGGATATGTACAGTAGTCAGTTACACCAATTATCTGGTCAGACAAACCAAGTGCAAATAAAATTTCTGTATTTGATGGTGCCAGTGAAACAATTCTTTCTGGTTTTGCATCAAGGAGTACCAGATGGTGCAGGTCATCTTCCACAGTCCGCGGCCATGAAGCGGACCCTGCCTCCGAATCTGATCCGGATACGGGTAAAAATACCAGAAGGGAGGTCAAAATCAGACAAATACTGATAATATATGTTTTTTTTATTTTCATGAGACATGCCTCAGTATGATTATTTGGTTCCTAAAGGTGCTATTACTTATCTTGTTTTAGGTAAAAATTTATTGAACAATTGTCTGTTTTGATCTTATGAATACTATTCGCCACTCTCTCATTATCGTAGGCCTTGGGTTATCTGTTGTAGTTGCAGTTCTCGTATCTGTTGTGACCGGTCCGGTTGAGATATCACTCTGGGATTTTTTTTCCGGTACAGCAATTGACGGAACAGAGAGACTGATACTGTTTGATATCCGGCTTCCCCGGGCACTTGCAGCGGCTCTTGTCGGTGCCGGGCTTGCCTGTGCCGGTGCTGCAATGCAAACGCTCTTTCGCAATGATCTGGCTGATCCCTATACCCTTGGGACATCTGCCGGAGGTGCTGTCGGTGTATCTCTGGCAATTATCTCCGGAGCTCTTCTGCTCGTCCCGTTCGGAGCATTCTTCGGGGCCATTGGTTCTGCGTTCCTGGTGTATATTCTTGCAGCAGATAGAAAACGCCTGAGCACAGGAAACCTTCTCCTCACCGGAATTGCCGTTTCAATGTTTTTCTCTTCTGTTGTCTCGGTCTGCCTTGTCTTTTCCGGGAATAATATGCACCAGATTATGTTCTGGCTTATGGGCGGTCTTTGGAATGCTTCATGGGCTGACATTCCTCTTCTTCTCATAACTCTTATTCCGGCAGGAATCCTGATCTTGTTCTCCCGGGACTTAAATATCATGTCATGCGGTGAAGCAGAGACGAGAACCCTTGGCATTGACCCGGAAAAGACAAAACTTCTTCTTCTGGGAGTTTCAGCAGGAATTACCGGACTTGTGGTTTCAGTATCCGGATCAATAGGATTTATCGGACTTGTTTCCCCTCATATTATGCGGATAATCACTGGCCCTGATCACCGGATACTCATTCCTGCATCATTAGGTTGTGGTGCAATTCTTCTTGTTTGTGCGGATACAGTCTCCCGTACCTGGCTTGGCGACCTTCCGGTTGGGATTGTAACCGCATTTTTCGGTGCACCATTCTTTCTCATGCTGATTCGAAGGAGGTCGGACCTGTGAATTCTGTAATCCTAAATATCAATAATCTTCATGCCGGTTATGATGAACATGATGTTCTGAAAGCCATCTCCATTGCTATCCATGAACGAAGTTTTGTAGGTATCATCGGACCGAACGGGTCCGGGAAAAGCACGTTTATGCAGGTCATCGCCCGCTCCCTCCCTCAACGGGACGGAGAGATTCTTCTTCTGGGTGAAACTCTTACGTCATACTCATTCCGGGAATTCGGGCAACAGGTAGGGTATGTTCCACAGGAATGTGAAATAAAGTTCAAGTATCCGGTATATGAAGTTGTCATGATGGGGAGGAATCCACATATTGATCGGTTTTGTTCCCCTTCCGCAGAAGACCATGAAATCGTCAGAAAAGCACTTGAGCAGACCGGGACATCAGATTTTGCTGACCGGCCAATTACTGCCCTTTCTGGTGGTGAACGCCAACGTGTGATGATTGCACGGGTGCTTGCCCAGGATCCTGCCCTGTTGCTTCTGGATGAACCTTTTGCCCACATAGACATCCATCACCAGTACGAATTAATCCGGATTATCCGTGAGACTTCCCGGGGAAAAAGAGCAGTAATAGGTGTGTTTCATGACATTAATCTGGCTGCAGCATATTGTGATGAACTTGTCCTCATGAGTGATGGAAAGATTCGTGCATGCGGAAAACCTGATAAAGTTCTGACAAACGAACTAATTCAGGAGATATTCAGGATAAAATCGGTGATTGATGTCAATCCAACAACAGGAACTCCCTTTGTCTATGTTGAAGATGAATGGAACCTGCCAGCTGCAAAAAATATTAATGTTCATCTGATATCCGGAGGGGGAACAGGATCACACCTGATCTCTCTTCTGGTTCGTGCCGGTTATTCACTCAAATGCGGAGTATTGTCTGAAAATGATTCTGATTGCAGGATAGCCAGGAAGTATGATGTTCCGACCCTCGTTGAACCGCCGTTTTCTCTTCTTTCCCCGGAAAAAGAAGAACAACTAAAAGAACAGGTGCAGGATGCTGATTTTGTTATAGTCACAGCGATGCCGATAGGATGGGGAAATTTCCCGAATATCCGGGTACTTGAGAATGTTAATCCGGAAAAGATTATATTTATTATCCCTCCTGAAGAGGGGCTGGCTGATTTCACAAGCGGAGTTGCAACAGATACCATAAAGAGGCTTATTTCCATAGGGGCACATCAGGTATATGGACCTGCTGAACTTTTGGAAATATTGCAATCAGTAACCAACCGGGATAGATCAGATTAATCCCCATTCATTCTATTTTTCAACCGGTCAGGCATGGAAGGTGAACCTTTCCGTCTGTCAGATAATGAGCGGGCGGTCTCAATCAAATGGAGATATTGGATTTTGGTTAAAGGGTATGAATTTCGGTTTTGATACTGGGAATTAATAAAATCACTTTGTTTTTTACTCCAGACCTCATTCGGGACCGAACATACCCATTCGGCGTTTTTTTTAACAAACCATATCCGATCTCTACGGATTTTTTCAAGGTGTTTCTCATCAGGTGGGATCATAATTTTACCTTAAAAGATGAATAGAATTCTTGTAGTAGTTTTTCGTCAATAAAGTCAGATGTGACTTCTTTTAGAAATAATGCATCTTCAATATCCTTTTCACTTCCCAACCAGATTTTATATGCTATCTGGATCTCAAGAGGACTTATGTAAAAATTTTTATCGGCAATAATAAGAGGTATCCGGTTTTGAAATGAATAATCATCTGATTCATTCTTGACAAATTTGATTTCAATATTGGGAATAAATGAGTCTTTTTCACACAGACGAACACCCGAACCGGAGGTAAGTATTGAGAATAAACCAAAGGAGTCTTCAGCATTTAAAAATTCATAATTATTTTCAAGTAACTCATCATGTAATTTGATAAAGAGAGAGATGTCACAAAAAGGGATTAAAATATCGACATCTTCAGTACTTCTTGATCTGCCAAATAAAATAGCAACATATCCACTTACAATAACATAGGAAGTATATTTTGAAATAATATCAAGCACATTACAGACAAAACGGTCAAGCTCAGAAAGATTCCGACCATCAAGGAAGATTTTATCAGAGTCCTTTCTGATAGTCATAATATTACTTCAACTCTTTAGGAATTAACGTTTAGGATGATATATTCGTATTTCCTATAATCTATTATCTAAATACTGCAACATAATTATCAATCATTATTGCATGAATTTAAAAAAAAGAGTTCATATTTATGAATACGACACAGGATATGACAATACAAAAAGCAGCAGAACTCCTTGGGTTTTCTGATAAAGCGAGTTTGCTCGAGATAAGGAAAAGATATCATGAATTAACCCGGGAATGGCATCCGGATGTATCCTCACATAGTCCGGATGAGTCACATGAAATGATGATTCGCATTAAAGAAGCATATGAAATCCTTATCGAGTATTGTATGAATTATCAGATTACATTCAAGGACGAAATGAGTCAAAGCCGGCTGAAATCAAAGTCGATGCAGTACTGGCAGGAACATTTTGGTGATGACCCTATATGGGGATAACCATCCATTCAGAAATTACTCTTTCGAATCACTCATCTTTTCGAAATACCAGGATACAAAACCCCATTCTGCAATCTACTGTCTTTAGTACAAATCCATTTCGGTTAATCATGGATATTACTTCGTTCTGTGTATAAAAACGGGCATGAGACAGAAACATACCCTTGTCCGGACGGGTAAGATAGGTCTGTGCAATAGTCCCTCCTTTTTCTATAAAGGCGACAAGCAGTGTCCCATCATGCATTAAAATCCTGTGCACTTCCCGGAATGTTTCATCCGGGATTTTAAGAAAACAGAGAACGGTAATCATCACAACCGTCTGGAATATCCTGGATTTTAATGGTATTGATTCACCTATCCCCTGAATTATCTCAATTCCTCTCTTCTTTGCCATTAGACCTAAAGGCAGGGATGGTTCAATGGCTGATTCAATACTGAGCGGCTCTGCAAACCTTCCGCTTCCAACACCTATTTCAAGGGCAGGAGTTAAAACAGTCCCAATGGCTTTTTTTATCCGATTTAACTCCTCCTGATAAACATCAGGGTAATCAACAAACCACTGATCATATCTCTCTGCATACTTTTCAAAAACTGTAAGTGGCATTTTATCAGGATGAACTACCATACAATCTGGTTTTTACACGCTCTATGAGTGCTTCTTCACGCCTGCTTAACGTTTTAAAATCTGGTTTTCCATTCTGATAGTAATAGAGGAGTGAATACAGAAAATCGGATGTAAAATCCATAACTTCTTTTTTGAACCGTACTTCAAATCCAGATTCATTGACAAATCCCTTGATAGAGAAGCAATCCTTTTTTTCAAATTTATAAAAGCCCTCCCCCAGCCCGGGAAGCATCTCAAGAGTTCCAAATCGCTTTAAAAAGTCCAGGAATTCGGGAGTCACCTCTGAATCAAGGACAAATTCCTTCATAAACGAACCATCAGCACAATATTTATGGCGATTAGATCGTATGATTCGCATGGTGTGCAATCTCCTTAATTGCATCTGTAGCAATCCGGCATTCTTCATCGGTAGTAAACCATGAAAGGCTTATTCGTACACAACCCGCTCCATTATCAATTGCCTGATGCACGAACGGAGCACAGTGAAGACCGGTCCGGACCAGGATATTATCTTTCCTGGCAAGAATAAACCCGACATCATCATTATCAAGTCCGGAGATATTAAGAGCAATGATAGGAAGATCCGGCTTATGATTATAGATGGTTATCGCAGATTCGGCAGATAATTCATCGATCATAAAACGGGTCTGCTGTTCTGCTTTCTCTTTCATTTTTTTCATACCGGTTGCGCGAATAAAGTTCACACCGGCGATAAGAGAAGCAATCCCTGGATAATTATGTGTCCCTATCTCATACCGCTCCGGCAGGTCTACTGGCTGATCCAGATTTCCGGAGTCTGATCCAGTTCCTCCCATTCTAACCGGAATGACCTGCTCAGGATCTCGGATATAAAAACCGCCGATTCCAGGCATACCAAAGAGTGCTTTGTGTCCGGTAAAAACAAAGGCATCGGGATTGATGGAAGAGAGATCTATCAGGATATGTCCTGCAGTCTGGGAACCATCAACGATAGAGAATATTCCTTTATCATGGAGATATTCACAGACAGCCCGGATATCCTGGACAGACCCGAGAACATTGCTCCCATGATTCATCACAACAAGTTGGGTTTTAGACGTTACAGCCTCCGTTATTTTTTCCGGATTAACGATACTGTCATGAAAAGGGACATAATCCACGGATATTTTATCCTGCTTTGTCAGATAATGGAGTGGCCGGAGAACCGAATTATGTTCAAGAGTTGTCGAAAGGACATGAATTTTTTCCTTTTGTGATGCAACAAACCCATGTATGAGGGTGTTTAGTGAATCGGTTGCATTCGCGGAGAAAATAAGATGTTCCGGAGAGTCTTCGCCGAGAAAATTACACATAACTTCCCGCCCTTCTGAAAGGTAATCCCGCTTTTCATTCCCAAACCCCCGGCCTCCTCCGGAAAACGGATAGGATAACGATTCCTGGACTGCCTGGATAACTTCCGGGGGTTTTGGCCAGCTTGTCGCAGCGTTATTCAGATAAATCAGTGGTTTCTCCTGCTTCACAGTACTATCATCTTTATGGAGTGATAGCAAAAATGTTTTTTAGAGGATAGATCTGTTCGATAATAACGAATAAATAATACCAAAAATAGATAGTATGATTGTGCTCAAGACCGAATTGAGACAGATAATTATTGATCAACAGTCATTTCTCTCAAGATCTGACGCATTAATATCCAGGGATATTGATCTTCATACTCTAATTAGCTCTGAAGAGATTGTAGTACTCTCCGGAATACGTCGGTGTGGAAAAAGTACCATCTTATTCCAGCTTTCAGATATTCTCTCTGGTCATTCATTATTCATAAATTTCGATGATATCAGATTTTCAGATTGGTCAATAGAAAATTTTCAACATATCTATGAGATAATTGGAGAATTATTCGGTTCGAAAGAGAGTGTTTCACTTTTACTTGATGAAATCCAAAATATTCCAGGATGGGAACGGTGGGTCAACAATCTCTATCAATATAAAGTGAAAACGATTATAACCGGCTCAAATGCATCAGTATTAAGCTCTGAGCTTGGAACTTACCTGACTGGAAGGCATAAAACGGTCCGTGTTCATCCTTTTTCATTCAAAGAATACCTTCTGTATCATGGGATTGAAAATGTAAATCCGGATTTCGTTACATCACCACAAAAAGGAGAAATTGTCCGATATCTGCAAAAATATCTCATTGAAGGTGGATTCCCGGCAGTTGTCAAATCCGGGGATATAAGTCTTTCTGAACAATATCTGACAGACATAATTTATCGGGATATTGTCAGCAGGTATAAAATTCGTGAGATAAGGGAATTTAAAGATTTAACGGTATTCCTCATAACCAATGCAGGACGACAGATATCATATAAAACCCTTTCTGACATAACTGGTCTTAAAAGTGTTAGTACAATAAAAAATTATATTGATTTTCTTGAACAGGCTTTTCTCCTATTCAGATTGGCTCCTCTTCATTATTCTCTGAAAAAAATCACTAAATCATCATATAAAATCTATGCAGGGGAAATAAGTTTTATTCAGGCTGCAGGGTTCCATATGTCAGACGATATGGGTCAGAAACTTGAAAACCTGGTTTATCTTCATCTTTTGAGGACATGCCCGGAAGTATATTTCTATTCTGGAGTGAATGAATGTGACTTCCTTATTAAAACCGGTTCCATGGTCCGGGAAGCAATTCAGGTATCATATACTCTGAGTGATCCGGAAACGAGAGAGCGAGAGATCAAGGGACTTGTTGAAGCAATGGAGAGATTTCATTTACCTCATGGTACAATTCTCACATTTGATGAAGAAAATCAGATTTCTTATACTGATTATTCCATTCAGATTGTACCCTTATGGAAATGGCTGATAAAATTTGAGGGTTACTAAAATCACTCAACTACACTCATCTCTTTTCATAATTGAAATCTTTTTTTCGTTTTGGTTACCGGACCAACATTATTACGGATAACCGTAATTATTATATTATTACGGATAGCCTTAGTATATGGAACATGGATCCGACTTCACGAATCAGGCTCTCGCTGGGTTTTGTCTCGACTGCTATCAGTATGATCTTCGGGATGGACCGGGGGAGAAAAACACCGCTCAGCCCTGGAGCTATCGAGGTACTCTATTCATCATACTTTTC
Source organism: Methanomicrobiales archaeon (assembly GCA_012729535.1). GTDB lineage: Archaea > Halobacteriota > Methanomicrobia > Methanomicrobiales > Methanospirillaceae > Methanospirillum. The sequence goes on from JAAYCY010000065.1 coordinate 57,439, forward strand.
CAGGGTTCGGATGGGAGACATTGGAGGAATGCTGGATATCTCTCCAAGTTCAGCTACTGATCTTGTGAATTATCTTGAACGTGAAGGATTCATGAGAAGAATTCAGGATGAAAATAACCGGAGGAGCATTCTGGTCGTTCCAACCGAAAAGGGAGAGGAATGGATCCTTGAGACTGAAGAAAAAATGTACGGATTTCTTGAAACCGGACTATCCAGGCTGAAAAAAGATGAGCAACTGCTTTTTGCCGATCTTTGTACCCGGTTTTCCGGAGTGTATGATAATTTCAGTTTTCTTGCCTGTGTAAAAGCATTTAAAGAAGACCGGGGATCTGTCCGTGTTCCATTGATCACTCGGAAAAATGGCAGACTCCTCCGGCTTGAAGAAGTAGTCGATGCACGGTATTGTAAAAACGACGTAATGGAGAAAAAGGAAGATAGCATGATATTTGAAACACGGGTTCCCGAGACATGTGATGGGATTCAGGATGAAGTAACTGTCGAGCAGTATGATGAAATGCAGCGGGGTCTTCGAGACGAAGGACACATGCCAATTGAAGAACTGGTAAAATTCTCACAGCCTGGTGACAATGCTCTGGAGGTCGGCCCCGGACCAGGATATCTTGGACTTGAATGGCTGAAACATACCAAGGATACAAATCTGACCGGGCTTGAAATCAGTCCGGCAATGATCAGAATGGCAGAAAAAAATGCGAAAGATTATCATCTGTCTGACCGGGCGACATACAGGGAAGGGAATGCTCTGGCAATGCCGTTTTCTGATGGAACCTTTGATCTTGCATTCTCCAACGGTTCACTCCATGAATGGGAGGATCCAAAAAAGGTGTTTTCAGAGATTCTCCGGGTATTAAAACCAGGTGGAAGAGTCAGTGTCAGTGACCTTAAACGGGATCTTTCTCCGGAAATTTACCGGTTCATGCTTGAAACCTGTGAAGGGTCTGAAATAAGGAAAGGGTTTGAGACGTCAGTTCATGCAGCATATGTTCAGGAAGAATTGGAAAAAATGCTCGGAGATGTCGGATTTAGCTGGTTACAGGTGATAACTCATCCGTATGGGCTTGTGGTTATTGGAAAGAAATAATTTTTTTATCCCTGAATAAGAACTTCAGGTTTGGCTATAAGATTCCGGTCATAATATAATTCCAGGTAAAATGTATTACCCTGGTATTTTTCTTTCATCAGGTCAAATTCAGGGTTTATTTTAGAGATGTTTGCATCCCCAAAAATTCCATGAGTTTCTCCAACTTTCATTGAAGTAATACCATGAGCCCACGTTTTTTGATATGTCCCGTTATTGGTGATATTGGCCTTATTTATTTCCGAAAATGAATTTTCTGCATTAGAACCAAAAGTCCGGGAAGGTTTTAATATTACAGATAAATCTGAAACAGGTAGTGGATCACCCGATACATGAGTTATTAGAAGACTGGCATTCGTGGGATCATCATGATGTTGATGAAGAGTTGCCTGCAAAGTTACTGATGGAGGTTTCACTTCTGTATCCACCAAGCCTCCGGCAAAGCTATTCACAATTGCTGCAATAATTAATGTCAAAGTCAACATGAGGAGAACACCAATAACCGGCGATACTCCGGAATCCTTATTCATGAATTATCTCCCAGAATCAGTTCCTGGCTGTATATTGTTGCTTGTGAAGGAACATGAACAATTTTTATCGTCAGGATAGTATCTTTATCTATATTATCAGGACTAGTCCCAAAAAAAACCTGATCGCCAGCTGAAGTATTGATAAACATGTTTGTACCCCCAAAAAGAGTGTAATTTCCAAAATCTTCAATTTCAGGTAGCCCATTTTTACTTGGAATTCGTCCTTGAGGATAGAGAGATCCAGGTATTGTAATATTCCCTCCCGAATTTGAAACTGATTTCCAGGACGTAATAATCTTTAGATCCCGGGTAGGGATACCATCTCCAGCAGATATTACAGACATTGACACATTAATTAAATTGCTCGATGATTTCCATGCATCAGTCTGGAGAACTAACTGTGGCGGTTTACTTTTTGTCTCTGACATTCCTCCTACATACCCGGATATAATAGCCGCCAGAATCACAGTTATAATAAGCATAAGCATGATCCCGATCACCGGAGACACTGCCTGTTCTTTTGGTGGACTCCCTACCTTTAAAATAGGAGAATCCAGCCGGAAACGAAAATTTATCCTGATTTTTCTAACCATAGGTAAAAAACTTCCAATTGTCCCACTCACGATTAACCAGTAATATTTTTTGTTTTAAAACAATAAAACTTTATTTGTATGAACAATACTTTTTTTCATCCACTTACAATCTAAAAAAATTTTAGAGAAAAACCGTAATGAAACGGTTCCGGACTTAAAAAAGAGAATCAGGTAATTTTTATTGGTTTTCAGCTAAAAGAGAACAGGGTATACAAACACGTTTTCCGTTCAGTTCACGCGTTTTTGCATCTGCCACCATCTCACCACAGGATTCACATGGAATTGATTTAAAAATACGTGCCTTCTTTGGTGGTTCCATATCAACAAAAGATATTTTCAGGATTTTTTCTTCAGGAGCATGTAAAATAATATCAGGTACCTGGTCTGATAATTCACGGAACCGTGTCATCTCTGCTTCAGTAGCCTGACCGGAAAAAACCTTTGGTCGTAATGCATCCATCTCCTCTCTTGGTAATACTTCATCAAGGTTCGTAACAACACGTACCGCCTTATTACATCTTCGGCAAAAAAACGTGAATGCATGTTTACCATAATCATTAATTATGAGATTTCCCTTTCCGGCAGTACAGCCGGTGATCATCTGGATAGCATCCACAGAGCAGGCATCTGTTTCTGCTATTGCGACTAATTCTTCATCTTTTGGCCGTTCTACCCCAAGTGCTTTCATCGCTGCGATGGCAACCCGGTATCCGGATGAAAGCCCCCCACATGAATGCCCATGAAATTTAACCGCTTCTTCGTATGTAATAAATTCTCCGGATTTTGGATCCGGTATAGATTGTGGTGAACACATGGTATACCAGAGTTGTCCGGAAGGATTCATATATTCATCGAAATACGTGTGGATTGTGGATTAACAAACAACAAATATTAAGAATATTAAGATAATTATTGAAAAAACAGAAAAATATCATTACAATTGTAATGAATCTTCAGATCATTTTCACAAGTTATAAATTTCATTATAATCGTATAACTATTTACGATGTTGATTACTGGAGTATTGTAGCATCACACTCACTATCAGTAAATGCCGCTATCTTGTAATGAACGTCAGATTTGCTATTGAATGGTAATCATTGTGGATGAACGAGGAATCGCATGAAACAATTATTTACTCTCCTGCTGGCACTAAGTTGCCTGATTCTCCCCATTTCAGCATTGGCTGAAGACGATCTTATGTACGACCTCGGGTCGCGGGCAGCAGAAGTAGGAATGGATCTGCTCAAATTTCAAGCAGGTGATGACAACATTCTTGCACTTACCAATGCCGGACATGCACAGGTAAAAGGCAAAACCACGGAACGTGCACTATCAGGCATCTCTGATATATCAGGACTGCAGAATGGTGACAACAATCTCTTCCAGGTTAACCGGCCAAACTGGAAACCGCTCTGGTTTTATTTCTTTAATAAGGAAACAGGCATGGCTGCATACATGGAACCTGATTCCTCATTCTTATTACTCAATGCAGAAAATCGTGCTTCGCTTCCAGCCGACAAAGCATTCTCCCAGGTATCATTAATCCAGGTAAATCTGGACAAGATGCTTGAGAATCCGGATGAGAGTAACACTACCTTTAATAAAAAGAAGTTTAGTGGAAATGAATTTTCATTGGTCGGACTTTCAAATGTCTGGGCTGCCGGAGCATCATATGAGTTCATGAATGCAGCAATGTTCCATGATCACCTGTGTCCGGGAGTCACCAGCGGATACATGATCATCAAGTATGTTGAGGACACTATGCCGATAACGAACAGTTCTGAAACATACGTTGATATTGGGTGTCCAAACTGGTGCAAGGAAGATGCATACCAGATGATCTGGGACAGCACTCCGGGTAAGAGCAGCATGTATGTCATGGCACTTGACCCTGATGACGAAGCAGCATTACAGGAAAAGTATGGAATCCGTCCGGCCGGAATTATTGTCAAATGGAATAGTGTATCCAAGACAGGTAAGGGTCTTGCACTTGGATTTGATTTTGACACACTAAGCGAAGAACTCGGAGTTGCAAACTGGACCGGACCAACATGGGCCCCAAAACTTGTCCAGGATATCGGGATGATGGATTATGTCGATAAACCGGAAAGTGCCATTAAGCCACTCAAGGAATTTGAGGTCGATGATCATCTGATGACACAACTCAAAACCGCTGGTAACAACCCCTATAAAGTTCTGGGAATGCTGTAATGGGACATTCTCTTAAAATTTTAAAAAACGTGAAAAATATGACAAACCTGAAAACAATTATGATTACACTCATGATGCTGGCATGCCTTATTTCAGTACCAGTATCATTCGCAGAAGAGACTGCAGCAGCAGAAAAAACTCTCACAGACGGGTATGGAAGATCTGTCACCGTTCCAGTCCCGGCTTCAGAAGTGCTTTGTTCAGGCTCCGGATGCTTACGATATCTGACCTATCTTGGCGGTGAAGACCTCATTGTGGGTGTTGACAGTATTGAAAAAGAACCACAAGTCATGGATGCACGGGGATATGCTCTCTTAAACCCGGAGTTTAAGGACTATCCATTGTTCGGTGAATTCAGAGGCAAGGATGACCCTGAAAAGATTATCGCTATTGGACCCCAGTTGGTCTTTAAAACCGGATCAACCGGCACTCCATTTGCAACAAATGCCGAAGAAGGAAATAAATTAACAGAAAAAACGGGAATTCCAGTAATTATGTTCCCATATGGTTCACTCCGGACCCAGACTGAGCAGGATGAGATGTTTGGAGCACTCCGGGTGATGGGAGAAGTAATCAACAAGGAAGACCGTGCTGAAGAACTGATCTCTTATATTGAGGATACAATTGCAGATCTTGAAAAGAGAACCGGAGATATTCCGGAAGCCGAACAGAAGACTGCATATGTCGGCGGTGTCAGTTATGCCGGAGCACACGGAATTATTTCAACCGAGCCTTCATACCCGCCATTCATCTGGACCAATGTAAAGAATGCAGCAGGAAAAATGGGCACTCAGCATGCTGATGTCGCAAAGGAAGCAATCGTTGACTGGGATCCAGAATATATATTCGTGGATGTCGGAACCCTTCAGGCAGACAGTGAAGGTGGAATCGGCGAATTAAAAGATGATCCGGCATTACAGGGCCTCTCTGCAAAAAGTGAAGGTAAGGTATACGGAGTGCTTCCGTATAACTTCTATAACACCAACTACGAGAATGTCCTTGCAGACGCCTACTTTATTGGAAAGACTATTTATCCGGACCGGTTCGCGGATATCGATCCAAAAGAGAAAGCAGATGAGATAATGACCATGTTCCTTGGAGAATCTCCACTGGACAAGATTAATTCCCAGTATAAGAACCTGGGATTTTCACAGATAGAACTCTGATTGAGATATGAAATCTGACAAAATCCCAATTTTTCCCGGAGGTGGATGTAATTCACTTCTCTGATGGAAAAATTCCTGCTGATTATCTCGGGTATGTGCGGATAAAACTACTCTGGATTATCGGCGGCATTATTCTTTTGTTTGTCCTGTTTATCTTATCAATTTCTGTTGGAGCAGTCTCTATTCCACCATATGATGTTCTGATGACGCTACTTGGTCAGAACATCAATCACAAGTGGGATGCAATTATCTGGAACATTCGTCTTCCTCAGGCTCTGACCGCAGTAGTTGCCGGAGTAGGACTATCGGTTGCCGGAGTTGCGATGCAGTCAATACTCCGAAATCCCCTGGGTTCTCCATTTACCCTTGGAATATCCAACGCCGGAGCGTTTGGTGCTGCAGTCTCAGTCATTATCTTTGGTACTGGAACCATTCAATCCACCATAGCAGATCCCATTTCAATTAATAATCCGTATCTTACCACAATAACCGCCTTTGTTTTCTGCATGATTGCGACCGCCATCATTCTTCTGATTTCCCGGATACGGGGAGCATCACCGGAAGTTATGATCCTTACCGGGGTTGCACTTTCATCGCTGTTTACTGCCGGAACCATGTTTCTGCAGTATTTTGCATCTGATACCCAACTTGCTGCGGTTGTTTTCTGGACATTTGGTGATGTAAGCAGGGCTGGCTGGAATGAACTGGGACTTATGACAATTCTTGTAGGACTATCCAGTATCTATTTCCTGGTTAACCGATGGAACTATAACGCTATTGATGCCGGAAATGAAACTGCAAAAGGTCTCGGAGTAAATGTAGAACGTATCCGCCTTTTTGGTATGACAATATCTGCAATGATTACTGCAGTAATTGTTGCATTTCTTGGCGTTATCGGATTTGTAGGTCTTGTCTGTCCCCACATGGCAAGAAGGATCATCGGAGATGACCAGCGATATCTCATTCCCGGATCCTGTATCATGGGAGGAGTTCTTCTTCTTGCATCAGATACGGTTGCACGACTGATTGTCGCTCCCTATGTGCTTCCTGTAGCAGTTCTTACCGCATTTATGGGAGCCCCGGTTTTCATCTACCTGATTGTCAGGGGGTATAAACGATGATTTTGAATGTACAGGAACTGAACTTTTTATACCGGAACCATGACGTTCTTCATAACGTTGCTTTTGAAGTAAACCATGGAGAAATTGTTGCAATTCTCGGACCTAATGGTGTAGGAAAAACAACAATGCTCAAGTGTCTGAACAGGATTCTAAAAGCCAATAAAGGACATATCTACCTTGATGGATCAGAGATTAAAACCCTTGACACTCTTGAAATTGCCAGAAGAGCGGGATACGTTCCCCAGCGGGTTGAAACCGGAAGACTCACTGCATTTGATGCGGTCCTTCTTGGGCGAAGGCCACACATTACCTGGGATGTTTCTGAACGGGATCTTCGAATTGTGGATGCAATTTTTTCCCGTCTTTCTATGGAACATCTCCGGCTCTCGTATATTGATGAAATGAGCGGTGGAGAACTCCAAAAGATTGCAATCGCACGGGCACTTGTGCAGGAGCCAAGAATTCTACTCCTTGATGAGCCGACCAGTAGTCTTGATCTAAAAAACCAGGTGGAGATATTATCCACAATTGTTGATATTGTCCGGGAACATGGGATTGCAGCGATTATGACGATGCATGACTTAAACCAGGCATTCAGGTATGCTGACCGGTTTATCTTCCTAAAAGATGGGAATATTCATTTCCATGGCAATTTCAATGATGTTACTCCGGAGATCATTGAAGATGTCTATGGTCTTCCGGTTATGATGGGATCAGTTGGCGGAGTCAGGTGCATTGTTCCGGGTACAGCTCCTGCATAATATCATCAAACAATCATATTTTTCAAAATATTATCTCAATTACCATAATTTTCAGGGCAATCTATGACGAACTGGGCAGAAGTATGGAAACAACTCTATGAAGCAAGCAGCCGGACTAAAACAGTCGGAGAATGTGCTTCATTATGGGATTCAAAGGAACGTGCACTTGAATTTCTAAACATGTCCCTTGAAAATCCGGAGCGTATTGAACTGGTTTTATCAAAACTTCCTATCACGAAAAACAGCCGGATTCTGGACATCGGTGCTGGCCCCGGCACTCTTGCAATACCCTTTGCAGAGCGGGCTTTAGCAGTTACAGCCGTCGAACCTTCCACCGGAATGGTTGAAGTGATGAAAGACCAGGCACAGGAAAAAAATATTTCAAACCTTACTATCATTCAGAAACGATGGGAAGATATTAATCCGGAATCGGACCTTGCAGGGCCTTTTGATATCATCATAGCATCATATTCGCTTGGAATGCCGGACATTGATGCTGCAATTGATAAGATGCAGGCCGTCTCATGTGGCCAGATCTGGCTCTTCTGGTTTGCAGGAACTACTCCCGGGGAAAGGCATATGGTGCATTTATGGCCGAAAATTCACAACTGTGCCTATAATATCGGGCCGAAATCTGATGTGCTCTATAATGTGTTGTATCAGAAAGGAGTCTATCCTCACATGACGGTTCATGAGATGAAGTATCAAAAGAAATATCCGACTCTTGATCATGCAGTTTCAGAAATGAGAAGGCAGATTGGATGTTCTGATGAATATATTCCACTTATCCGGGAATACTTCGCAGACAAGGTATCAAAAGATGCCAATCAGCTGATCGAGAATGGAGATACCGTTCGTGTCTGCATGTGGTGGGATACGAATCAGTTTCCAAAGAATTAGATTTGGAAATTTTTAAAAAACTGAAAAATTTGTGATATCAATGAAGATGCTTATTTGTGGAAAAGGCGGCAGCGGAAAGAGTACTCTTACCGCTCTTCTTGCACAGCAGTATGAACAAAAAGGCAAAGATGTAGTAGTTGTGGATACTGACGAGTCTAACCTCGGACTACATCGATTCCTGGGTGTGAATCCACCAACAGACCTGATGGATCACATGGGCGGAAAACAGGAACTCATGGGTAAGATGATGTCAGCCATGAAAAGTTCCGAGGGCATGATGAACATGCAGTTATTTGAAAGGGTTTGGAAGATCCAGGACATCCCTTCCGCCTGCATTTCAGAGAACGGAAGAGTAAAACTCGTTTCTATCGGAAAAATTCACCAAGCCGGAGAAGGGTGTGCCTGTCCGATGGGATTTATCGCAAAACAATTCCTGAAAAACCTGAAACTCGCTTCCGATGAGATGGTAATTGTTGATACCGAAGCAGGGCTCGAACACTTTGGCCGGGGTGTTGAGGAAGGAACCGATGCCGTCCTGATGGTCCTTGATCCCTCGTATGAATCGGTTTTGCTCGCCAAAAAAGCTGCAGAAATGACCGCATCAATGAAACTTCCGATGTATTTTGTTCTCAACAAAGTGACACCTGAAATAGCCAGTCAAATGAAAAAAGAACTTCCGGTTGAAAAAATAATCGGAGAGATCCCTCTGGACCAGGATATCCTTGCAGCAGGACTTTCCGGAAAAACCCTTTCAGGGTTCTCTTCTGCAATAGAGCCGGTGGTTCAGAATATTGTTTCGGTAACGATGAATTCCTAAACCCCTTTTTTATATTCGTAGTGGCATGGTTTTTTTATGAAGGACTATGCTTGCAACGCTCAGTATTATCGTAAATATCAGTAACATCCCGAAATCAAAATAAATCGGGAAATATCCGGTTCCGGTTAATGAAAAACGTGCGATGTCGGTAAAGTAGGTGAGCGGTGAGAGGTATGCAATAACCTGCCCGGCCCCAGGCATCTGTTCAACCGGCATAAAAATTCCGGACACAAAAATGAGAGGGAATTTTACCAGGGTTGAGAGTAACATGATATTTTGTGAGACAGCAGTCGGGGGAACAGAGAGTAACATTCCAATTGCTGAAAAACAGATAGAACCAATTATTATTGAACATATCAGCAAAATCCAGTGAATCACAGTGACCCCTATCAAGTGCCCGATGAATAATGCAACCAGGGTAATCGCAATTCCAAATGTGGTTGATGCAATCATATCACCCATGATAATCGATTCCGGAGCAACCGGACAGGAGATAAGACGTTCCAGGGTCCGGGTCTGTCCTTCCCATGGAAAAATAACCGGAGAAATAGCAGTTGCGGTAAAAAACAGCGTCATACTCAGAAGACCGGCAATAAGAAAGGGGAGTGATACAGATTTGTTTCCCATCAAAAATGCCATACAGAGAAATATTGGCATCAGGATACCGGATATGAGTACCGGAGGCTTATAATAATAGATTCTAAGATCCTTCTTTGCAATAGAGAAAGCACGTCTTGTTTGTTCCCGGACCATTCGGATATTCATTTTTCACCTCCGGTTAGCCGGAGAAACACATCATCGAGTGTCGGGGCAAGAGTGTTTAAAGAAATAATTGACATTCCTTCACGTTCACTCAGGGCAACAAGAGACCGGATGGCTAGATCCTTGTCCTGTGCGGATAATTTCCATTTGTCACCAAAACGGGAGAACGTTGTGATTCCAGGCAGATTCCGAAGCATCTCTTCGGGAATATCGCGATTAAAACTGACTTCTATCTGATGAATTTTATCCAGAGTATCTTTAAGTTTTTCAGGAGAATCAATCGCAATGAGGTTTCCTGACCGGATTATACCAACCCGGTGACAAAGAGAATTCGCTTCATCCATGTTATGAGTTGTTAGAAAGATGGTAACTCCCCGACTATTCATTTCCCGAAGCATTGAGAGAATCATCCGGGCACTTGAGACATCAAGTCCGCTTGTCGGCTCGTCCAGAAAGATAAGTTCAGGCTCATGAATCAGAGCCATGGCAAGAATCAGCCGTTGTTTCATGCCTTTCGAGAACGATTGGACTTTTTTTTGGGCATGCTCATAAAGATCAAAAATCTGAAGAAGATATAATGTTCGCTCTTTTGCATGTTCCGAATTAAGACCGTAAAGTTCTCCCATGAACATCAGATTCTGCCATGCAGTCAGGCCCAGATATTGCATTTGCTTAAAGAATTAAAGAATTTTCAAAATTTATCATATCTTTTCATTTCTCATGACATTGACGTGTTAGATTTCATGTCAGATAGGATCTTGTCTTTAAATGATGGACATCTCAATTTGGATGAATATTACATAAAAAGTCATGATAAAGTCATCTGACAGGTTTCATATAAATTAATTCATTTAATAGCAGGAAAAAATAATTGAACTGAAGTAATTATATCGGTCGTTCAGGTTTTCAGGCCAAGAGTCTTTCTGGTCTCTTCCATGTCAATTCCATTCTTTAGTCTGCCACCATACAGTAATTTTATTGCTTCCTTATCAAGGTCAGAGAGTTCATTGTTCCGGACCCCGCCAACCTGGTAGAAGAAACTGTCCTTTTCTGAGTACGTAGTCCCATGCATTCCCATGCTGTAAAGAATACCATAGAGCATGTAGTAATGCCTCTCTTCGGTTGGCATGGAATCCAGGAGGTAAAGATGATCATTTCCAACGATTCCAATTAAATCTCCGTCAATATTTTTTATTAATCTTTCATCGGTTTTTCGATCGTCCTTATAATCTTCCAGCATTTTCTCTGGAATAATCTTGATATTGTAGAAATTATATGGAACATCGGCGTAATTTGTTTTTAAGAAACCAAGTGCAAGATCTTCATCTTCAAATTGTGTGGTATCAGATAAAGAATTTAGAACCGGTGCAAGATCTAACAGGAATTTCGTATCATCTGTCGTGTAGAATGCATCCATCCAGAACTGATAGTCCTTATTTGATTTGAACAGACTTAATTTTGGATTGTCATTTCCAAAGATGATATCAACAAGGTGTTCAGCAACGTCGGTTTTATCAAATGTCTTTCCACTCTTCCCATCTCCTTTCTGTAGTTCTACCAAATCGCCCCTTATATAGAGTTTTCGTGGAGAGACAATACCAATCAGATCTCCCTGATCATTGTATATTGGATATTCATCCGAAGTTATCTCATTTTTCAGGTTTTCAAGGTCAGAAGGTGCAATTATTCTTATGTTGTAGTAATACCGATCATCATCCCGGATTGTTTCACTACCTGCACTGGCTTTTATATCTGAGTTTACAGGTTTTGGTTCACTGGATTCTTCTTTAACCGGTACTGATGCTTTTTCATCTTCCTGAACCGTTTTATCAGCAGGCGTTACTTCCTCTGATACCTGACTTTTTAATTCAGAGGGCACAGATGTACAACCGGCGGTCAAAAGAACTAATAATAAAAGTGTAATGCTAAAAATAACGTGCCATTTCATAAATAATCTTTTCCTCAAATTTTTGTTCTGGTACTATTACAAAATAATCATATTAAAAAGTAATTTTTTATTACGTTATACCTAATTCTCAATTCATCTCTATAGTACCCGGATATCTGAAAAAACATCTACCCGGATTTCAATGAAATAAGGTCAATCATCGGATTCAATCCCCAATGATTTTTTTGCATCATCTGCGGTCAATCCGGATGACAATCTTCCCCCATACATAAGTTCTATGGCTCCCCGGTCAAGTTCAGATAACTTTGTGCTCGCAATATTTTCAGAATTAAAAAAACTATCAGGAAGCGAACTTTCTCCATGGAAACCCATACTAAATAATAATCCCCTGAGCAGGAAATGATTCCTTTCATCGCCCGTCAGGTCATCCAGGAGATACAAGTGGTTTTTGCGG
>JAAYCY010000006.1 GCA_012729535.1 Methanomicrobiales archaeon
GAAATCATCTCTTATTCTAGGGAGAAGAAAATGGCTGAAAATGATAAAAGATTTCAGATGGGATGGGCTGGAGCAGCCCTCATGTTTGGGGTAGCACTGATAATTAACTATTTTAGCAGCGGAGATTTTTACCTGGTAGCATCAATTTTTTTTATTGGCCTTGGAATGATACTTGGAGCTCTGGGATACGGTCTTGGTAAAAAAAATACCTACCTTCTGGGTTTTGCCGGACTCCTCGCATTAATCGGAGTTATCAGTATCCTCCTCAGACCTCCACCAATTGAAATTGATTTTGGATTGTTCTTTGGAGGATTGATTGCAGGAGCGGCCCTTGCATTTATGGTGTACACGTATACAAAAAAATAGAGAGGGAAAAGAGATATGGTCGATTTGCGAGAACGCGTCGAAGAAGACAGAGGTCTTATAAAAAATATCCAATTGGCAATCCCTGGTTTTCGCGGGTATCGAAAACGGGAAGATATTAGGATTGCAGATTCATTGCTGCGAATCCAGCTGGCCGATGCAATACGGGACGGAGTTTTAAAAAACCTCAACCAGACTCGTGAAGTTCTCTCTCGTTCACTTGAATTATTATTAATCAACGAGGTTGGTAGTGCAATTCAGATTACAACGGGAGTTGAAGCACGTATACGGCATGCAGAAGAAGGATATTCGGGTATATCTCCCAGTTACCGGATCAACGAAGAACAGCTGAACATTCTTTATGAATTTGACCTTTCTATGATCAACCTGATCCAGAACATGACCGATAAGTCATTTACTGCCCTGAATAATTCAAGGGAAAATTCATACTCATTAGCACAACAGAAAATTCAGGATGTCTCTAATGGAATGAGAAATGTTTCAGATACTTTTTCAAAACGGCATGAGGTTATGGCCAACCTGGGGGCATTCTGATGGGACTATTTGATCGGGCAAAAAGCACGGGTGCAGGATCAGATATTAAGGGAACAGAGGCTCGAAAACTCTTTTACTGGGTCGAAGAGCATAAAGGTGAGAATGTCATCTGGCGCCTGCCCCAAAATGTGATGTGGAACGACAATGTTGTTATAAGAGAGGATGAGTACGGGGTCTTCTTTAGAGACGGAAAAGCCATGCAGGTCTTTGACCGACCAGACAGATACGCACTCACAACACAGAATATTACAGGGCTTCAGACAATCTCTGCAGCACTTGTCGGGGTAAAACAGATCGGTGAATTTTACTGGGTACAAAAAAGAGATTTCCGATCTACCTTCGGGACAAGTGAACCGTTAACATTTCGTGACCCTGAATTTGGTGTAATCAGGCTTCGGGCGTTTGGTCAGTTTGCATACCGCGTATCAAACCCAATGAATCTTATCACCCAGTTTGTTGGGACAAAAGGACTGACGAAATCCGAAGAGATAGTAACCTGGCTGAAAGACCAGATTGTGATGGTCCTCAATGATGTCCTTGGAGAACTGAAATCGAATAAACAGATGTCTGCCCTTGATATCCCTGCATATCTTCAGGAGATTGAGCAGTTTTGTCTTGGCAGACTGGGAACCGAGACAGATCCATATGGGTTGAAAGTCACGAAGTTCTCAGGGCTTAATATCAATCTCCCGGAAGAAGTGCAACAGGCGGTTGACAAAAGGGGAGCCATGTCAGCACTTGGGGTAAACTACCTCCAATACCAGACAGGAAAGGCAATTGAAGGAATAGGAGAAGGTGCAGCCCAGGGAGGAGAGGCAGGAGGATTTGCCGGCTTAGGTGCAGGTATGGGTGCAGGATTTTCAATGGCTCAGGGCATGGCCCAGGGTATGTCAGGTGCAGGGGGCAGCCCACCGGCATTTGGAAATTCGGCAGGATTCGGAGGTCAGACGCCACAACAATCAGCACCCCAACCTGGTGAAGGACTTATAGCCTGTATATCCTGCAAATCCATGATTCCAGCAGGTATAAAATTCTGTCCGGAATGTGGTGCTGAACAAAAACCGGCAGAAACATGTAAAAAATGCAATGGAGTTCTTACGCCAGGTGCAAAGTTCTGTCCGTCATGCGGAGCACCAGTTGAAGAACGAAAGAAATTCTGCACCGGTTGTGGAAAAGAACTTGAAGAAGGACAAAAGTTTTGTCCCGAATGTGGGGCAAAGCAGGAGTAACAATGCAATGGCCAGGTTTTTGTAGTTCGTGCAGAAAAGAGTTGAAAGAGACCGTTGTAAATTACTTTAGGATTGTGGAGAAACGATATCCTCGTCCTAACCTTCTCTGGATTTTGGATCACAAACTTCAAAAACTCAGGCCGTTGATACACGTATTCCAGACCAAACCAGGATTGAGCAATTTTCCTCTCTTCCTGAAAAACAGGGTTCTCCGAAACTCATTCTGGCAGGACTCATTGTTCTTCCAATACTTATCATCGCCGTTTTATTCTTAACCGGATTATTTTCAGGTTTTTCAATCCCCTCTCTCTCATCTGATACACAAACTCCGAAAAAATCCCCGAGGATAAATCAGTTCATGTGGCTGATGCTGATTTATCTCAATGTCCCGAACCTTCCTGAAAATATCATCTTATTTGTCCAGATTTTGGGGCCGATCCTGGAAAAAAGGTAGAGTTTGAATTTGAACGAGGTCCAAATTCAAATGTTTTCAGATCATGGAGAGCAGTTCATATCGGACCAGATGGGATACTATTAGGTAGTAAAGAGAGAAAAATCGTGAAAAATGACCTCATTCTTCTGTAGGGAATATATATTGGAACCCATACAGGTTTAATACTGGCAACCAGTTATTCTGGAGGGATGTATTGAGTATTAAAAAAGAGAAGTAGTGTTCCGGGGATAAAGAAGAACTGAAATTTTCAGAAATAATTCTCTAATTCTTTATAATTTCTCTCCACATTTCCCACAGAAAGAAGCTTTTGAACTGAC
Organism: Methanomicrobiales archaeon; assembly: GCA_012729535.1. Taxonomy (GTDB): domain Archaea; phylum Halobacteriota; class Methanomicrobia; order Methanomicrobiales; family Methanospirillaceae; genus Methanospirillum. The sequence goes on from JAAYCY010000006.1 coordinate 2,919, forward strand.
CTGATTTCCACAACCTGGGCATGTTCTGAACAAAACCGGTGACTCTTTTGATACTTTTTTTCCACAAAATCCACAGAAAATGGCACCTTCAGAGTGTTGATGTCCACATGAGCAGGTACGGGAATCGGGTTTCATTTTAGTCCTGATATCCTCACTATTCCCCTCTTTTGAATCCGGAACTCCTGTCCATACATAATTCCTCTCTTTCATCCAGATTACTCCTGTTACACGACCAGCATAAAGAGATCGCTTCTGAGTTGATGAAGAATCCGGTTTAGTACTTATCGGGATTGTCTGCAGTCCGGCAAGCGATGAAGAAAGAGAGGCAGCAGAAAGACCCAACAGAGATCCAGCAGCAATAAGCACTGCAGCAGCCCCGGACAGGATAAGGCTGTCAGGCAGACTTACATCAGTCCCAAGGATGGTGAGATAGACATCGGTGTCTGCTCTGGATACACCACTTTCACCCACAATATGACCGGATACTGTAATGCCCCCAGGAAGATATTCAGGAATGGGCACCGTCCGAACGATGGTTTTTGGGTAAGGAGGATCTACCTGTCCCAAGTCAAAATCCAACTTCGTTAAAAGAGCGTCAATCTCTAGTTTTAGGAGTACAGAACTTTGGAAAGATGGATCAGCGTTTATCGTCAGGGAATATTCAACACCCTCCCCGGCATATGCAGACGATTCCACAGGAGATACTGAAATAACAAAATTACCGGTTGGAATAGTATCAGGAATTATTGCGGCGATTGTTGGAGAAGTAACGTGGGGAGTTATCTGATATGTAGGTACGGTGGTAAAGATGGTTGGTTGAGATGTTATCTGCGGTGTTATTATTGGTGTCTGCGTTTTTACTGCGGTAGGAGGTGATGTTAGCGGTTCTGGTGTTTTTGTGATGAGGGGGGTTACTTCTTTGTTTTCTATCGGAGAGTCTTCAATCTCCTGAGTAACTGTTTGAGCGGGTTGTTTCCCGATCACATCGAGGGTTTTTACTTCGACATTATCAGATTCACTTCTCTCTACAATGATATTATCAGGATCGATAACTATGAGGATATAATATGAGCCAGAGACAGTATCATCTGGAATGAGAAGCATCTGATTGTCATATGTCTCGTATCCTACCGGAGCACCAACAGAGAATTCACCAATTTTTATATCATCCCTGTCATATTTTGAATCGGGAGAGAGATAGTACTTCACAGAAACCTGCGGCACATCCTGCCCTCCCAGATTGATAATCCTGCCGGTAACTGTTACAATCCGGCCTGCTTCAACAGAATCAGGCATTACCCATAATTCTGAGACGGTCAAATCAGGGTAATAAGAGGATAAAATTATATGAGAGTCGGGTTCAGGAGTATATGTCGGTTTTTTGGTGGGGGAAGCAGTAGGTCTGGTAGTTGACTGGGTTACGGGCTCTTTCACCAGGATGCCATCAACCGTATCGGCAGTCATTAAATACCCATCAGACCAGCCAACCATCATAGTTGGCCAGTATGTCCCTGGTTCATAATAGGTATGCAAAAATTCCTTCTCATACCGGTATGTCCCGTCTCCAAGATCCCATTCCCATTCGACTGGATACACCCCCCCAAGATCGGTAGTAAACGACCCAGCATCAACGAATCTGACAGTAAGCGGAGCGAATCCTTCTCGTGGATCGGCTCCCAGTCCGGCATGATATCCCTGTTCATCCAGATGTTGGGGCCCGGAAGTTTGTGATTCTGAAGAATCGGGAACTTTCATTCCTATTACTGATGCAAACCCGTTGTTGTCAGATTGACTATTATACGACCATGTTTGAGGATCAGAATCAATGATGGAATATTTACCTGCTTTTACCACTTCATGTGGCTCAACAACCCAATAGGTATTATCATCGGATTGTTTCCAATAAGGGCGTTTTGCAACCCATGGACCATATGTAGTTCCATCTGAGTGTTTTAATGCTATTGTACCAAGGTTTTTCCCTTTTCCATCATTCCAATGATACGTGTCGATATAAGAAATCATGAAGGGACTGTTAATAGTAAACGTTGGATAAGAAGATGGCCCGCTAGAAACCCCTGCTGTATTCCAATTATTAAACATTTCTATCTCATTGTCACTCAGTGTATTGCTTACCTCTGAAACTGTCCCAGATATCATAAAACAAGACGCAATAATCCCAAAAAACGCTAAAAAAATAAATATTCTGTTTTTTTTCATGTCGCGCTCACTATCCCTGCTTTTAGCTTATATTCTTATCTACTTTATGCACAGTATTTATCAGTTCTCCACGTATTACATTTACATTGAATAATTAGTGCGGTCATCAGGATCAGGAGAAAACAACATATGGGACTATATCTCTTTACCATCATATCCCCTTTAATTTGAAATTGAGTAAAGGATGTAATAATATTTTTGACTACCCAGGGAGAGAGTAAAAACCGTCTTCCATAGACTTTCCCATGATATTTTATAGTTTAATTGCTAATCACCAGTTAAGAAAAAGGGTGAGTGTTATATGAAGAAGGCAGATGATGAATTTGGAAGAGTCAGAAGTGCACCCCAGTCCACCATTGAATTAATATCTCTTCTGGGCAGATCCATCTTGTCATCCTGGAAACGGTTTCTGGGTATGATACTTGGATTTGCAATAATTGGATTTCTTATCAATATTTTTCTCATCCAGTACAACACAGTCTTCAAAGGATTACTAAATCAGTATTTCAGTCAGTTCTATGAACTTTTCAACCCTGTTATCCAGTTCTTTCAGGTTGATCTCGCCTTACAGTATAATGACATAATTCCCATGGCAATACTGTGGATGCTGATTGGATTTATTTTGGTAATGTTCACGGAAAAAGGGCTTGCAGGACTTCGGACTATTCCCAGAGCATTTACCCAGTCAGGACATTTGATTCTGAAGGCCGGAGTATCAGCAGTTTTAATCTTTTTGTTCCTTGCAGGCCTCTCTTTTATGTTGGGTAATTACCTCAACAACCTCATCCTTGTTCTTGCGCTGTTAATCACTCTGCTCTACGCCCTGGCAGCACAACAAAACAGCGTTTTAATCATGGCAATCAGGCTGATTATGAGTGATATCAGGAATGTCAAAAAGGGTGTAAAAAGAAATAATTCTACCCGGCTTATCTCGCCGGGGTACCCGGTCTCCATTCTCCTTGGTGTCTGGGTGGGTCTCTTAGGCTCCTTTTTCCTGTTGTTAACCGGTGTTTAATCAGACTAAGGGAGAGTAGGCATTCCCTTTCTTATCAAAAGGCAGATAAACCAGTTCATGGTCAGAGAACCCGATCGAATAATCAATATGTTGCAGAGTACCAGACCGTTTAACTTCATATTTTAAAAAGAGGTATTCAGCTATCTGTGTTGCTTCATTGTGATCCCGTATTACCGGCATCTCCTGGATCGATTCAGTTTTTCCATGCGAGAATTCAGGTTGTGTTTTGGTGTACTGGTACCCCAGTTTTTCCGATTCTTCGTCGGGGAGATCTCCTGCAACTATCCAGATCTTTTGAGTACCTTGAAAATCATGTTCGCCCTTCACAAATCTCATGATTTTTCCTCCCTTGATCTCCTCACTTTTAATGTCAATCTGGGTGGTTATAACCCAGAAAGGGAGATAAACCTGATTTTGTGGTTCTCCTCCGGGAGAAGGGACATATGTTACCCGGACAGTGTATGCCTCACCTTTGTATATTTCGTTCGGAGTATTACAATTTTTACAGACAATTACCTGATTTTTGCTAGTGCCGGTCAGATTATTGTTACATGAAACGCATTTTAGAATTGCTAACTGGAACATGATCTATCACCTCATTTATTAACGCCAGGTAAATTTCCTTCAATGATTTCAGATCCGTGCCGGAATGTCTGGTATGATATCCCACCGATAATCATTCCAATGATGAGAAGAATAATCACCACGAATATCACCATCTCACCTGATGAACTTTCCAGCCTGGGCACGATTTCAAGAAAAGAATAGACTAATATTCCCCCGATGACTCCTGTCAGGATTGAACCAAGGCTTCCGAATGATACCTGACGGCTCATATCGCCGGGAGCACGCCCTGAACATACCTCATTGGTATATCCGTCAATTACAGCAAAATATCCACTATTCTGGTAAGTATACCTGATAATCCAGAATGGGTAGAGTATTTTACTGAAAGACCTGGGAGAGACAAAAGTTTTTGCATACGTAATATTCGATATTCCGGATGCGGCATCATTATACACCATGTCCCTGATTCCACATGCACCACGTTCAATTCCGTCATGTACTGATTCACTGGTATCAAAGACCAGAACTTCTTCTTCATCAACTATCTTTACTTCTCCTTCTGGAATCTCAATTTCCTGGACTCCAATCTCATCAGCATTACAGGCTATCCCATTCCAGTCACAGGTGGTACTCACATCAGCTTCCTTGTAATCAATCGTGGTTTTACCATCAACCTGCTGTTTATTGTACCCGCAGACAATTGCTCTGCCCTGTCCTATCATCCTCCAGAAGGGTAGATAAATCAGGTTTGTCTCGGTTATCTTTCCGGTTTTTTTCAAATCCCTGGCTTTTTTGTGAATGAGGGAGCCTTCGGAAAACCATTTTTTTACCCGTTCTTTGGCATCCTTTTGAGAGACCCTGGACTGGCACTGGAGGGTTTTTTCTTTTTCAAATGATCCGGTAGTACTCGCTGTCCCACAAAACGGGCAAAGAATAAATGAATTTCCTTCATCAACTTTTAATGCACCACCACATGAGGGACAGGTTAAATTTACAATAAGTTTTGCCATGTTATCCCTCCACTGAAGATGCCCTGGCACCGATGATCGAACGTGCCATAAATCTGGTGGCTATTATTCCCAATAAAATAAGGATGAAAAAAACCGGGTGGATATATATCCCCAATAATATTCCCAGAAGACCTGCCAAAAAACCGATGAAGAAAACTGTACCAAAAGGGAGAGATGAACGGACAGGATACATGGTTGCATGCACGGCACCTGATGATCCATCAATTACTGCGTGCCAGGTCTCATCGTTGAATTCGTATTCCACCTGATATATCGGAAAATACAGAAGGGATTGTGAAACTTCTGTTCCTGGCAGGTCATGCAGGTAGACTTCCATCGTGATATCCGGGTCTATCCGTTCAGCATCCTGAGTATCTATGGTGTTATCATAGATCTTCATTGAACCAGGTGGAACTGTCAGGTTTTCTATCCCTTCAATAAGGGTCCCTCTGGCCGGACGAGTAAATTTTTTTTCTTCTCCATCAATTAAACGGGTAAAGAGATACACTGGAAAAAGTGTCCGTTTAAAAATTTTTATTTTAGCATTTGTATGTAAATCTTTGGCCATTCTGGGGTTTTTTAACCATCGGGTAAAGATCTTTTCTGCAGAGTTTTTATCAATGATAAATGGGATCAGGTAATAAAACATCACTCCTGAACGGTCAATAAATGATGTTGTATGGCAATATTCACATGAATGAAAACTGATTCGTGGAGAGACAGGAATAGGAGCACCACATTGAGGACAGGAAAAAGCAGCCATGAAATACAATTCGTAAGAGGATGAATATATTTTTCTATAACACTGTAAGAAATATTTTTATAATTACCGTGTGAGTATTTTTCTTATGAAAAAAGGATATCTGCCACAGATAGTTGGACTATTGTTACTACTAACCATTTTTTTGACATGTAGCGGCTGTATATCCGTGCAGAACCCGGAAATTACTGTCCAGAAAATTTCCATCACGAATGTCAGCCTTCAAAAGATGACATGGCGTGCTGATATCCAGATTTATAATCCAAATTCTATGGAGGTCCAGGTATCAGGCATTGATATTACTGTATCGTATAAAGACGGAAATGCAATAAAGAAGATTGGAAATGGTACCTATGAAACAATTACCATTCCTGCGAAATCCAGTGAGCAGATTAGTATTCCGGTTATTGTAGAGAATGCAGATATTATAAGCACTGTTCTTACATTCCTGAAAACTGGTGAGATGATGTTAATCACTACCGGCACCGGGCACTATAATATGATGTTTATCGAGAATGCTTTTTCATTCAGTCATGAGATGTCCCTTTCACTGGATACCATCGAGAGTACTGTCAAAAATACCATCGAGGATCTATTACGTACAGCGCAGGGCACAAAAACGACAATAGAAAGAGTAGAAAATCTATCATCTTCCATCCAGGAGGGTGTAGGAAAGATAATCGACGTTTTCACAAATGACTCTCCAAAAATTTAGAGAATTCATTTTTTTTAATTAGCAGCAGAAATTGTTCAATTTTTATTTCTGGTCTGTAATTGTTCATTTCTTTTTCATTCTTTGTAAAACACCCAAAGAAGCACTCTGGCAACAATATATCCTCCAAACGCAAGGATAAGAGCAGAATCAAAATCTCCAAGCACAAACTGTCCGAAAAGGGCACCTCCAAGGGCTACTGCACAGACACCTAAATACCTGAATGTTGCCCAATTGATCCTGAACTGAAATGAACCGGTTATTTTTGACATGGTTTCACTTCTGATTCAGTTGTTTTCAGGTTGATGTAAAATTTTTCATAATTAATACTGTATGAATTCTTCATTCCAAGGTTTGGGATAGTATCTCCGGAATTTACTTATTATTCTTTAAAAATTACCTTTGCGCGTTTGGGTTTTCGTTCCTGGATGATTGAAACCGCATCAGGATACAGATCTGCAGGACATGTGAGCCTGATATCCCAGTTTCCTCCAGCGATTAAGATCTCCTGCCTGGTGTTATCTATTATAATATTCCGTATTGATCTCCATGGAGTACAGGGTGCCCAGGCCGACCATTGTCCCCCTTTCCATGTTATCCAGAACAGGATACGGGATATTGTCGCCATCCAGGTGTCAAGAGAACTTTGAAGTTCGGATGGGATGATCTCGATACCCTTCTCGTGTATGACAAATGTTACATCTCTTTGTCGCAGAATTCCCTTGATAAGAATCCAGATGACCAGGAAACCAAAGAGAAGTACTCCGATTAAGATGAGAAACGGACCACCTGACCCAATGCCATCTGATTCAATACTGCTGATCCCAAAAAATACGAGAATACATCCAATAATGAACAGGGCTACCAGTGACAGCATTGTCCCCGGCCCTCCTTCTCTCATCGTAGCAAAACGGGGGACTGTTCCGGGCCAGGATAGGATGGTGCCCTTTCGTAAGGCAGATGTTCTTTTCTCAATATGTTCATCTTCCAGAGTTGACAAATTCCCAGATAGAGTCATAACAGAGATAGGTTGGGTTGTGATGTTTTATTCAGGCGATGATACATTATTTCTATTCCTCATACCGAATTGATTGGGTAGAACATTTCTTTTACTCATTTTTTTTAAAGAATAAAACAGAAAAAATTTGTAAATTAATTTATTCTCTTATTCTTTGCATTTCACCTGAATTGATGAGGAGACTGATTTTACCTCATTGAATTGGGCTGGACATTTTGATTCAAGGAAATCATTATGTTCATTACCTGAGCAACCTGTCCCTACCACCTGGTATGTTATTTCTATTAATGTACCATTCTCATCGACCAGGTATCCGCGTGCTGTATTAACCCAACGAGCGTCTCTATACATCCCGTCTCCAGTCATTCCTCCTCCAACAAATCTTGGTCCAGTTTCATAGCATTCACCCGAGAAATTATTCATTGTTATTGGTCTGATGGAAACATCATAACCGGATTTCTTTTTTGATTCCACCTCTTTATGGAATTCCTCCTTAATTTTTGTTGAGTCTCTCTCGTGATAATCAATTTTTGCAGTTAGATAACTTCGAATCTCGGGATCCCAACCACAAATAGAGGAGACAGTGGGGCCTTCAATCTTCTTATTTATACTAACATAATCCCCTGATATTTCTGTGCCTTCCCATCCAGATAGTGAAGCTGTGGAATAGAATTCATACCCTTTGCTACAGGATTCTTCAACTTTGGAAGAGACGGTAGTAGGTGTTGGAGTTGAGGTTGGTGTCGGAGTAATTTCCTTGAATTCCGGCGGATTTGAAAACAGGATTGTGCCGTCATATGGAACGGTAGTAATGGTATCTTCCCATCCAGTTAACCCGGCCCAGTTTATACAGATAGATAAGGGAGAACTCCAGAAACCCTGTGTTTCTGAAACGTAATCTACACATCGCATATCACAAATCCGATGACAAAAACCGGGAATAACTTGTTCTCCAAAGATAAGGTTTGATAGAAAACCAGTTGGAGTGAAGAATTGGGCTGCACTTGGTATGGAACTAAAACCGGTTACCCTCTTCTCGCCGAGCTCTGCACACCAATCATAGCAGGTATCATGATCACGGCATCCTTGGTGGCTTTTACACTCAACCACACCGGTATAGACGCAGTTTCCTCCTTCAATCGGGATGATGATATCCTCCTGATCATCACACCTTTCTTTATTACAATCCATTCCACACGCTCCCCTGCAAAGTGCTTCACTTGCATATTTCTGATCCCGAAGCGCGGGGATTTTTTGGAAAAAGGCAAATTCACCGGTTGTAAGAGTATTTGGCAACGAATTCTCTGAATCTAATTGAACGGTGCTGCCACTTAATTCAGGAGGCTCAAATATACCAACATCAGTCTTGACAAATTTTCCATGATATTCATCATTTAGGACACCATACTGTATTGATGCACCAGGCGAATAGGGAATATATTCACCGTCTGGAGGATAAAGTGTATTTATCACAGTATCAATAAAAACACCCTCAACACTCCCTTTGGGGGGAAATTTTATTAATTCTTCTTCTGATTTATGCTTTTTAATAATACTCTCATCAATATTTTGATAATAATCTGCATGGGGAGAATCTTTATATCTCCACATTGCATGCCATAAGTGTTGAATGTTAAGCTCACTACCCAGTCGCTGATAGAGTTTTTCAACCAATTTACGGTCTGTTATTGGCTTTTTTGTCTTGGAATCAATAACATCAAAAA
>JAAYCY010000007.1 GCA_012729535.1 Methanomicrobiales archaeon
ACGGCACGGCGGGTGATATCATTACGTTACGGGTTGACCCTGACGGAAATGGTTCCTCCCTCGATCCTGACAGTAGGATTCAGATTGTGGGACCGGATGATTCGGTCGTGTTAGACCATTCGGTAAAGTAACTCTCCCGGCAAATATTTATGGAGACTATTTGATTTTAAACTTCTTAATTAATCAGGTATCCAGAATTCAGGAGCCAGAATTCAGAATCGCCTGAGAATAGGCCTCTAGCAATTTGCTGACTTCACTCAAAATTGCTTGCAATTCGACACATTCACCATATTTCAGGTCCTCTGCCTATTCTAAGCTACTACTCTAATCGATTATTTTAATTGACAAATATTTTTTCAACAGCCTTGATCTCTTTACCACTACTTCTCCCCCTGACATCGAGAAGGTAAAAACCTCGCGACGCTTTGAAAGAAAAACAATGTTCTCCTTTTAAATGGATTTTTTCCGGCAAAGATACGATTTTACTACCTTTCAGGTCATACACCGAGATGGATACCGAGCCGTCCGATACCATGGAATAATGTACCTTGATAACACCCCGGTTCTGAACAGAAGCCAACCGGATATTGTTAAAAGATGATTTGTATTTATTCCGCATGTTTGGTAGCACAGAAACAGCCTGCGGGTGCCCGCCGTTATCAGTAGTACGGTAAACAGTATTGTATCCTCCAACAATCCACCCATGATTGGGGATAACAAAATGCATTCTTTTGGATTGAAAGGTCGTATCCATTGTTACACTGGCCCAGGTTTTGCCACCATTCTGCGTGAAATAGAGCTGATACCAGCCGGTAGCCCATCCGACTGTGTCATTCACGAAATGGAGACCTTCTATCGGATATATACCATCGGCAGAACCGTCCTTTTGAATTTCCCACGTGTTACCCCCATCAGCAGTGTAGGCTATGGTATAATTGTATCCCCCTACCCAGCCCCGCTTGCTGTCAAGGAAAAATACCGAAGCAAAATTTGGAAGAGATTTTCCATCAATTCTAGGAAAAAGCGTTTCCCAACTGGTACCACCATCGACGGTTCTATTGACAAAACCGGAACCACCCGCCTCCCCTACGGCAAAACCGGTGTCAGCATTAATAAAAAAAGCGTCTTCAAATAATCCCCACCAATCCAGGCGACCATCCTTTATTGACCAGTTTTTGCCCCCATCTATAGTTTTGCCTACCAAAGAAACCGGATTATTATAAGTAAAAAAATACCCTACGGAGGGAGTAGGAAAGAGTATCTTCCTTGGTGACCTTAAAGATGAGTCACTTAAAACGGTGTTCCAGGTTTTGCCTCCGTCTGTAGTGTTTACTATCATCCCTTTGCTATCATGACTTAATCCGGTAAGCCATCCCACATTCCTATCAACAAAAAAGAGATCCAGTATCAAATGTAAGGATGAATCCACAAACTGCTCGGTCCAGTTCAGACCGCCATCTGTAGTATATGCTAAATAATGATCTTTAGTTCTACCTGTTTTAATGTGTTCTTGACCGCCTATCCAACCATTCAGAGTATCCAGAAAAAAAACTGTCCTTAAATCAAGGTAACCATCTGTAGCCCACGGTGTATACTCTGTTACTCTTTCCCAACCACTAAAGGATAAGGTGCATAAAAGCAGAATACAGTAAACTGTTTTTGCCATGATCAAACTCCAGTTTCTACAATAATAGTATCTCTGGCTCCGCTTTCGACAATCTGAGGCATCGGATCGTTGAGAGGAATACCTCTTTCCACAATTACTTCAGAATAATCGTCCGGCTCCAGAATCAGGCCTATTTTTATTTCACTCTTTTTTGTATCCGGTTCGATCTTGGTAACATAACCTCTGCGTTTTTGGCCATTGGTATAAATCTGATCGCTGAAATAAGCAGCTTCCAAAAGTTCAAGATCCAGGTTACGCCTTCCGGTCATTATACCATTCTGCGATTTCATATACCCGTTCAGGGGGATAGTAAATTCTACCTGTGCTTTGGGTCTCGATGTCCAGTATACCAGATATTTCAGAAATTCGAAAGCACTATTTGTGAAACCAATATCTGTATTACCTTCTGTATACCATTTCAGATTGGAAACAGAATCGGGCGCGCTCTGAATTCTCCCGACAAATTTAAAGCCCTCTCTGCAGCGGGACCATAACCTTTTGGCTTCTTCATAAATCTGCAGCTCGTTTTCAGTATTGAAAGACAGGCCACCAACATAGGTTGCCCATACCCTTGTCACTGCATCCAATTCAGCATAAAGTTGAGAATGAATGGTAATTTCTCCGGAAGAGATGATTATTTCCTCCTCACAGTCAGAATATGCAGTTTCATGCATGTCTATGGTTACAACCGAATCATCGGAATCAATACCTGTGATCTCACCTCTATAAAATGAAGCCCTAGGTTCAACAACAGCATTGTCTGCTGATAGGAATTTTGATTTTTTGGGCTGAGGCTGTTCGGGCTTAGAAAAGCTCTTTACACCCGTTACAATTTTTAGCCGCATCCATTTCAGCTGATAGGAATTTTGATTTTTTGGGCTGAGGCTGTTCGGGCTTAGAAAAGCTCTTTACACCCGTTACAATTTTTAGCCGCATCCATTTCATAATTCCTCTTTCAGCTTGTCCATAAAATAAATAT
>JAAYCY010000066.1 GCA_012729535.1 Methanomicrobiales archaeon
ATGACCGATTTCTAAATTACTGTTTTCCCTTTATTTTTTGTGTTATTCCTGAATGCGTGCTGACATTCAAAAAAAAATCCAGATTAACGGTCACCGTTATCTTCCTGTGATTATTGGTGTAAGTTTTTTCGCTTCATAATAAAAAGAATGTGGTAAATGAGATTCTCTAATAAATACCTCTATATACAAAGAAATGGTATTGGTTCATAATAATTGGTGAAAGTTATGGGTATTGGAGAGTTTGTGAGCGAATCATTTGGATATGCAAATGAGAGTCTTTTTGGCAAATGGGTGCGTTGGATAATTCTCATCATATGTTCTATCATTTTTCCCCTGATGATGGGATATTCACTGAGGATAATGCGAGGAATCACACCAGCTCCTGATCCTGGTGAATATGTGAGGATGCTTATTGATGGAATTAAGGTGATTTTAATCAATATCGTGTATATGATTATTCCATTAATTATTGGTGGCGCTGTACTGGTATTAACCGGAGGAATTGGTAGCCTGACAATGCTTGGGATGGATGTCTCTAATCCATGGGCTTACATGGGTTTATTTATGGCCTCGTTTGGTCTTGCATTTCTGGTCTTTTTTATTGTTGCCTTCATTTTTTCTCTCTTTGGAATAATAGGTGTAGTGAGATTTGCCAGAACTGGTAGTATGGGTGAAGCTTTTGCTTTTAATGAAATTACACAAACCGTCGGGAAGATAGGATGGGTTCAATACATCCTTGCTTTGATAGTACTTTGTATCATTCTCTTTGTCATCTCTATGGTTTTAGGGATGATTCCGGTAATCGGAGGAATTTTAAACCTGATTATCGCACCATACTTATCAATTCTGATTGCACGATATTACTCACAATTATACGATGCCGGTTCTTAAAGGTTCACAAGAAGTAAATTAAAAAAACCCCATTTTTAATAATTTCCTGATATTTCTGAATATTGGCTCCTTTTGAAATAAATTTTCTTAAAAGAATCCATACTATTGTTCATCCTAACCGACACTGACTGCTGCCTGGTTTCGATATATAATGAATAATGTTTCCCCTAAACATGGTGAGATATATCTCTTTTAACTGCAATGCTCATATAGGTATGATTAAAATTAAACAGAAGATTGAAGCAGTTTTTTTTACAAATAAGGGGGGTGTTAGGACAAATAACGAAGATGGACTAATTATTCCCGGGACCCTAATAGCAGATCTATCAATGCCCATTCCTGAATCATACCGGGGTGAAGTGACGAATGCAATTTTTTGTGTTGTTGATGGGATAGGTGGAGAACAGAAGGGTGAGGTGGCAACCCAGATTGTTCTGAAATATTTTCAGGATCATTTTTCTGAAGTGAATGATGAGGAGAGTTTTTCACATGTTGCATACGGTGCCAAAGATCAATTGGAAGCATATGTAGAAAAAAATCCGGATGCTTTAAATCTTGGATGTACTCTGGCTGGTATCATTGTAAAAAATGATCAGGCATTTATTTTCAACATCGGTGACTGCAGGGTATACCGAATAAACGGGAGATTTTTTGAGCGTATTACAAAGGATCATTCAGTGGTCCAGCATCTCCTTGAAGAGGGTGTTATTACTGAAGATGAGATGCGGCTTCACCCAAGAAAAAATATCGTGACCTCATCAATATCCGGAGATGGAATAAAAGATTCAATAAAAATCTGGTTTAAATATTTTTCAATCCGTGATCAGGATCAATTTTTTCTTTGTTCTGACGGAATCTGGGAATGTTTTTCACAGGATGAACTGGAAATGATCAACGAGAAATTTCCTGGATATGCTTTCTGTGAAAAAATTCTCGTTGCAGCTCTTGCAAGACAATCTCTAGATAATGTGACTGCAATCCTTATGTCAACCTCTGCAACATCGGCATGAGTTCACTTATTGTTACAGATGTAACCCTCGCGAACCAGGAGACCGATACAGATAAACTAGTGTTAATTGGGATAATAAAAAGAATTTCCCATGTATTTGAGGTTGCAAAAAATAAATATAATGGATTGCCATTTAAAACAGATAAAATCACCCGTTTATATGATGAGTTAGAGGAAATTTTTCTTTCATTGACCAAGGATCATTTTTCAGGGAACCTGGACCGTGACACTGCAAAAAAGAAGATGGGTTCTTTTTTTCGAAAAACCGACCGTTTTTGTATTGCATTGATTCAACATCTTCTTGAACAAAATGAATCTAAATTGTTGGAAAACACGATAATATTAGAGATTGAACATTTATTATCTGAATTTACCTCTAAAGGATATATGAGTCCTGATAATCCCCGGTATACTTGTTTTGTTGATAAATTAACGCAAAGCAAAGATCTTTCACAGACAGATCGTCTTAATCTTCTGAAAACCTTGTTTTCTGATATTGCAACCCTTCTGTTTACTTGTGAATGCAATCAGAAAAGGTTGCATAAAAGAATTCAGGCTATAAAAATCGTGATAAATTCTTTACAGCTTAAGTCCATTTCCATGCAGGATGTTGATGCCATTCGTAATTTTTCTGAGCAACTTTTAGAATTAAAGAAAATTCCTGATGTTTTCCAGCAGAATGATGTAATAAATGATATCGAGAAATCATTATCAGAGTTCACACACACATTGTCGGGTTTTGAATATTTTGATATGAGTGATTTAAAAGAAAAAATCAATATTTTTTCTGATGAAGAACTCCGTGAGATTAAAAAGAAAGCAGACAATGTTACTAAAGCCATTGAATCTGAATTTTTTCATGATAGAATCCAGTTTTTTGACTATGATAATACGGAAAGTATGGATTATGAACCTGTCCGGAGTGATTTAACTGCTGAACAGTTAGCTCTTCAAAGAGAGAATCTATTGCTTGAATATGGTCTTCTGAAAGAAAAAATTCCTGAAAAAACTGTTATCCGAGAACAACTCGAAGAAATGATTCAGAATCTTTCCCTCGAGCCGGATGCAGGTTCACTTTTAGATGCTGCAGTGCTCCTATACCATGAACCCTTTCCTGAACTCCGGGAATTGAATGTCATCCGTAGGCAATATGATGAATATTATATTCAAAAAGCGGAATCGACGTTATCTGGTGAAGCATGGGATTACATTCTCTTAACACTATTTGAAACATTTAAAACAATGGGATATATCGTTTCATCACGTAAGTCTCATTCTCTTCGATACACTTTATATAGGGGGGTTTTAGAAGTGTTATTCCCTGCTGATAATTACTCCATTCTTATCTCAATTAATCCCCTGGATGAGTTAGTCTTCCGATTGGTTCATATTATGGATGGAATGGAGTATGATACCTTTGATTCTGAAAGTTACAAAGACAAGGATCTTAAGTTCTCTACACAATGGGATCATGATTATATCCTTATCTCAAAATCTCTGGAGGAAAAAGGAATTATTTTGATGGATAGAGTCAAAAAAAGTCCGGATGAAGTTAACATTCAGCAATTGACTCGTTTTGATCTGCTTACTTACGAAAAAATGACATAATTATTCATATTCCCAATTGGTATATCGTATCATCGATATCTATAAGGTAGATCTGAACAATGTGATTTTATTCCGGATATTCACGCGAAGAGAAAAGGTAATTCATAATATAGTCACTATGAACATGATGATACCTGATAATTGGTAGGTAAAATGTCTCCTTCTGGTAATCCTCATAGTCCTGGTAAAAGAGGTACTACTTTACGTGATGGATTATTACCTTCATCTGATATTCCATATGAAAAGACAACTGATACTAAACCCTCAGAGTCTCTTCGTTTTTTCCGTTCATACCGGATTATAAAACAATACCCTGCTACAGGTGGAGAGGCAGACATCTGGCTGATTCAAAAAGAACGGATATACTATATTCTAAAACATTATCGCCTTGGCATCGAACCAAAAATTGATGTTCTTGACCAGGTAAGTCATATTTCTTTAAGAAATCCTAAAAATCTGATTAAAATAATAGACTATGGATTTGATGACGAATCTGAACGGTGGTATGAAATTCTTGAGTATGCGAGGTTTGGTTCTCTTCGGGAGCTGGTGGAGACACAGTCAATTAACAATGCAGTGTTCAATACAATAATTGAAGAAATCGTATTTGGACTTGATACCCTTCACAAAAATAATGTTCTCCATCTTGATTTAAAGCCATCTAATATTTTGATAAGAGATTTACGTCCTCTGAATTTGATTTTAACTGACTTTGGAATTTCAACACTGCTCGACAGCGAACTATCCCGGCACATTACTTCAACTAAAGGAACTCCCATGTATTGGGCCCCGGAACAAATGGGCAATGTTGTTGGTAGAGAATCTGATTACTGGGCACTAGGAGTAATTGCCCTGGAAATTACTCAGAAAAAGCATCCATTTGAAGGTCTGAACCACAATTTAATCCTGTCCACGTTGGCATCCCGTGGGATTATTTTATCAGATCAGATTAATCCGGATCGACGAATTCTTTTAAAAGGGCTGCTTACAAGAAATCCTAAGAAACGATGGGGAAAACGAGAAGTTTCTCTTTGGTTATCTGGTAAAAGAAATATCCCGGTATTTTATGAAGAGGAACGAATCAACAGGCTTGGAGTAACTAAACCATATGAATTCCATGATGAAAATTATATCAGTCTTCATGATTTGATGTATGCGTTTATTGGTGATCCGGTATCTTGGGAAGATGCCAAACGTCATATTGGTAGGGGTTATCTTCTCAGGTGGCTTGAATCTACTGAACAGTATAACAAAGCGGTGACAATTTCCAAATATATTGAGGAGTATCCTGATGAGGATGAAAGACTTCTTTTTATTGCTGCTGAATTAAACAAGGATATTCCTTTTACATTGTTTGGAAAAATTATTGATGTAACTAATATTGTATGGTTTTTAGGCCGGGCATTAAACCGGGAGCAGGATGACTATGAAGAAAAGATTTTAATAATGCTTTTTTCCAGCGATCTAGAAGAGATTTATAACAAATTCCTGGATATCACTAAACAAAAGGTCAAAAGCGTCTTCTTTATGCGACTCTTTACCTGGATCAAGGAAAACCCAAGGGGAACGAACGAAAGAAAAAGATTATTTCAATACGCAAAAATTTTGCATGAAAGGGAAATTGCCGGAGTCCCCACAGAATGGAGTGCGAAATCGGTGATTTCGGTTATAAATATTTATAACCAGTTTACTCGTTTTTCTGCTATTTCTGATGCACAGGAGTGCAGAAATGATATGGTTCTAGCTGCGAAGAATGCTTTATCAGCCCAAGTGGTTGAACCTGATCTTCTTGTTGCTCTGGCTTGTGGATTTGAAGAATTAAAGTATCTAAAACCCGGTCAAAAACTCCTTAAAAAAGCATACGATCTTGACATTCGCGTCTTGACTCTCCTTTTTAATAAAAGAAAAGGAATTTTGAGATTTCGGTATTATACTTCACTCACTCGTGAGTATGAGAAGAATGTCTTTTCTGTTTCTTCTGACCCTTGGAATGAGACGATGGGATTCTGGAAAGAAAAATTTGTTTATTATTATGGTAATGAAAAATATTTATTAAGTCTTTCAATATCTGAAAGGATTATCGAGATGAACAAAACCAATCCGCATGGATGGCTTATGCGTGGCATTTGTCTTTTAAAATTAAAACGAACGCATGAGGCCGGTTTTTGTTTGTCTCAAAAATTTAATAATAATAATCCGGATCCTCTTCTCTCCTGGCTTTTAGGTGAATATAAGGAAGAGACCCTAAATTTCTCTGATGCTGAACAAAAATATTTAGATGTTCCGCTAACACATATGGTCTATCCAGTCACCCAATTTTCACTGGCGCGGCTTTATTGCAAACAAAAAAGATTTTGGGAATCAATAGAGATCTGTGACAAGGTTCTTGAGGCATATCCGGTAAATACCTGGGCATTGTATTACAAGGGAGAATCTTTGTATGGCCTGGGTAAAATAAAGGAAGCATTTCTTTCTTATAATGAAGCATGCACGAATAATCCAGATTATTTGCCGGGTTGTATCAAGTCTGCAAGGTCACTTATGAAAATGGGAGATTATGAAAAAGCTGATCTTGTTGTTTCTTCAGTTATATCCAAAGATGACAGCAATTATGATGCACTCCGGATAAAAGCGTTTATTTTATTGAAAAGAGGAAAAAAGAAAGAAGCATGTTTATTTCTTGAAAAAATGAGACAGAAGAATCCTGGAGATCAGTGGACACAAAAAATGCTATCTCTCTGTAGTTCGTAAAAGGTTATAATTCATGAAATATTATCCTTGTTTACCTAATCCTGGCCTCTTAAAATGGATCAATTTTGTTAGTTTTTGTCCAGAAGAGTCACACCTCATGAAAAAGTAATATTAACTCATATTTCAGATAGTGAATCAGGATAGGAGGATAACTACTCTAGGTTATAATAACCAGGATTATTATCATGGTGCTACAAAAAATCTGCGATACATGTGGGATGGCAAATCCGGCCACTGAAATGGTCTGCATGAGGTGTTTTTCTGATATCTCTGGAAAAAAACCGGTTGAAAGAAAGACTATACGGCAGATAGAAATTAAGGGACTGGTTAAAAAACCACCCGATAAACGATTTGCAAATATTGGATTGGACCAGGGTAGAACAATAAGAGAAGTTACCCCGCTTACTCTTTCAATGTCACCTGGTATATCAATTACTGTCCATCATGGAGATACTATTGGTAGGGATGCAGTAGGTCGAACCATTCTTCAGCAGTATAATGGTGTATCCCGTCAGCATGCCACATTTAAATATTTTAATGGAAAGTGGCTGGTAAGGGATGAAAATTCCACTAACGGCACTTATATTCTTGGGAAAAAAATTGCTCCTGATAAATGGTATGAAATTAAAGATGGGGATTCCATTTCGTTTTCTTCAAATTGCACATTTACTGTCCAGGCGATATAATACCCTTTTTTGGGATCAATTTCTCAATCTTTTTTAAAAGCATTTGCACAGTTATTTAGTCTTGCATGACTAAATATCCTAATAACAACCGGGCTCAATGATCCGGCGTAAGGAAGAACTAATATGTGCATTGCAATCCCCGCAGAAATACTGGAAATCAGAGATAACAATATTGCCTTGGTTGACTTTGGAAGTCTGAAACAAGAAATCCGAATTGATCTGGTGGATGGAGCAGTAGGTGATTTTGTTCTTGTTCATGTAGGTTTTGCTATTCAGAAAGTAAACCGCGATGAAGCACTGGAAACACGAGAGTTGTTCCGTCAATGTTACGCGGCGATGGAAGAGACCGCATAAATCTGTTCTTGATTTTTGCTTTTTTTAATATGTAGTTAACATTGGAAATGCTTGGGATATACCGTTTATGATAAACTGGACTGCGATAGCCATGAGCATAATCCCCAGAAGGCGGTTAAATACACGATATTCACGCTGGCTAATCCTTCTTGAGATGTGATCGGATGATAACAATATCATGTAAGTGATAATGAGTGTTAGTATTACAGATGCCAGGATTATCCCAAGTTCAAGGGGATGAGTGAGAACTGGGGTATCCTTTGCAAGCACAATTACTGTAGTTATTGTTCCAGGTCCCGATATCATGGGAAATGCCAGGGGCATGGAAGAGATCTCATCTGCATCGATACTCTCATATTTTTCAGTTGCTGTCATCTTGGCCCGAGAATTTCGTGCATATACCATTTCCATACCAATCCCAAAGAGAAGAACACCTCCGGCTATTGTAAAAGCACTGATGGTTATACCAAACAAAGTTAGGAGATAAGAACCAAAAAATGTAAAAAAAACCAGTACTACTCCTGCAATACGACATGCATGTCCTGCAACCCGCTTTTTGTCTGCCGGATCCATGAATTCTGTAATGGTATTGTAAACAAGGAGTGCCCCGAGTGGGTTTATAACTATTAAAATGGATGACAGTGTAAAAAGAGAGAAACTAATCAGGTCCATTGCCATTGGTTTTCTCCTGGGAGATTAATAATATACAATTCCATTTTCCAGGTTTTGGATATTTTCATATCTTTCAGTTGAATGGTTTGTATTTATTGTAACTTCGGGGATTGTGCAACCAAAGGTGTGGGCAGGGAACCAGTATAGTCCGTCGCCATATACCGGCTGAATATCATATATTTTCAGGTCTGCTGCAGAATAATTCATGAATAAAATGGATGCGTTTGAAAAAGCCAGATTATTTAGCAGTCTGGTCCGGATATCATTTTCCCCGAACATGAATGCCAATACTCTGAACGCATCTTCCAGTGAATATTCTACATGAACATCGGCATAACCGGGCATTAATGATATTGTGACTGAATGGATTGATAGATAACTATCAGTCTCATTCTCTACGGCAGATGACTGGGACACGAAAATCAGGAGACACCCAAGAAGTATCACCAGACCTGTCTTCATTCTTAAATGGTTATCAGCGTCTGTTAATATGCTTTTGTCCGGTGTTAAAAACTATTGAGAATTATTTTTTTGAAATCAGGGTTATTTCTATTGATGATACGTGAGTCTTTCCACTTTCAGTATCCATTACCTCGGTTGAGGTCATTATGTTTTTTTTCTCGACACCCTGCAGAAATCTGTTCAGCGCTATTTCAGTTGTATCCACAGCCCGGGATATTGCTCTCCCCCTGGCTTTTATTGTAACTTCTTGTGCACCGTTAGAAAACTGAGTAACCACTGCCAGAACATAGTTCATGACTGGTTTGTTTCCAACAAAAACGGTATTATCTTCCTGTATATTCTCCATAATCGTTAGATGTAGCCGCGGTCACAGATCAACTCTGCATTTAGGACTGAAGCACCGGCAGCTCCTCTGAGAGTATTGTGTCCCATTGCTATGTACCTGATTCCTGGGCGAAGTCTTCCAACAGATACTGTCATTCCTTTTCCCTTCATCCGATCCAACCTCGGCTGAGGGCGATCTTGTTGTGTCATGAATTCAATTGGTTTTTCCGGCAGGGTAGGGAGATCACTGATTGGACATTTCCAGGACTGGAATGCTTTTGCTACAGTTTCAACGGGTTCTTTAATATCGACCCATACTGACATGGTATGTCCGTCGATTACCGGAACTCTGTTACAACTCGCACTGACAGTGAAAGGGGCATTGATTATTTCACTACCGTCAAATTTCCCCATTATTTTTAGTGTCTCTCTCTCCATCTTTTCTTCTTCACCACCAATAAATGGCACAACGTTGTCAAAGATGCTCATCGCTGGAATTCCTTCGAATCCTGCACCTGAAATGGCCTGCATAGTTGCCACTCTGATATCTGTGAAGTGAAATTTTCTGATAGGCGCCAATGAAACAGCAAGCATGATAGTGGAACAGTTTGGATTGGTTACGATGAATCCATCATTTCCACCATCACGTTGAAGTTCTATCATGCGAAGATGGTCTCCATTTACTTCAGGAATAACAAGAGGGACATCCGGGTCCATCCGGTGGGAACTAGCATTACTACATACCCCAATACCCGCTTTCGCGCAGTCCGTCTCAATTGAATGAGCAAGATCAGCCGGAAGTGCTGAAAAGACAATATCGACATTTTTCAGGCTTTTGGTATTAGTTTCTGAGACAATGATGTCTCCAATCGGTTCAGGCAGCGGTAAATCAAGTCGCCAGTTCACTGCATCACGATACTTTTTCCCAGCACTCCGCCCCGAAGCAGTCAGAACCGTAAGGTCGAAATACGGGTGATCAGCTAGGAGCTGGACAAAACGCTGGCCCACAGCGCCGGTTGCGCCGAGGACTCCAACACTAACCATACCACGTATGTATATTTGAACCAGTAATTAAAAAGGAGGATTTCATTCCATGGTTATAGCTTCTGCAGGACAAACATCCACACAGGAGCCACAGTCAACACAGAGATCATTATTTACTGTTGCTTTTTCATCTACTATGGTAATTGCAGCAGCTGGACACTCATCAACACAGGTTTCACAGCCTGTGCATTTTTCTTTATCAACAATTACAGTCATCGATATCTCCCCAGATTTTTGGTGAATAGGTTAAAAAAAAGTTTCGAAAAATTATGCAAGGTTTAAAACATCCTTCATTCCATAAATGCCTGGTTTCTTATGAACAATCCAGCGTGTCGCTCTGATTGCTCCTTCCGCAAATACTGCACGGTCATACGCACGATGAGAAAGGGTGACAGTCTCGTAATTATTCGCAAACATCACTGAATGGTCCCCAACAATATCTCCGCCCCTGATGACATGAACGCCGATTTCTGAACCACGTTCTTGCATCCCTTCTCTGCCATAAACCTCTTCTTTTGGGCCAACTTCTTCCTGCAGTATCTGCAGGATTGTCTTAGCTGTTCCGCTTGGCGCATCTTTTTTGTACCGGTGATGTGCTTCGGTAAGTTCTATGTCATAGTCTCCAAGTTTTCGTGCAGCATCCCTGATAAGAGTCCAGAAGATGTTCATTCCAATGGAATAATTTGAAGATATTACTGCAGGGACATTTGCCTGAATGATTGCTTCATCTATTCCTTTTCTTTCAGTTCGAGTTAGTCCTGTTGTACCGAGGATAATGGCGCACCCTGCCTCTGATGCAATAGGGACATTCCTGACAGTAGCGGCAGCTACGGTAAAGTCAATCATTACATCAGGTTTTACAGATGCAAGAAAATCTGTAAGCCCTTCAGAAGGTACTACCGGAACTCCGAAGAATGATCCCTCTTTGATATCAACTCCTCCGACTAGTTCCATATCCTGTTCTTTATTTACAATGCCTCCGATGGTAGTTCCCATTCTGCCAAATGCACCACAAATTACAATTTTAATCATATTTTGATAAGACCTCTTTGAGTTTTGCTGTTGTCTGTTCTGATGCTTCATCTAATGGCAGCCGAAGTGGTCCTGCCGCCATGCCAAGAAGTTCAGTGGCTTTTTTAACAGGAATGGGATTTGATTCAATGAACATTGCCCGGAATAAAGGAGAAAGTTTGTAATGGATATCCTGCGCTGTTTTGATGTCTCCGCGTTTCATTGCATCATACATCTCAATGAGGGGTTTTGGATAAATATTCGCAGCAACGGATATCACCCCGCCTCCACCAAGTGATAAAATCGGGAGCGTCAGGTTATCATCACCTGAAATAACTGTAAAGTCTTCATCTCTGGTTAATTCGATTATTGCCGATATCTGGCCGACATCGCCGCTCGCTTCCTTAACTCCAACGATGTTTGGGTGAGATGCAAGTTCGGCGATGATTTCCGGTACAAGGTTTTGCCCGGTCCTTCCCGGAACATTATACACGATTACCGGAATGTCACAGTCTGCAATTGATGTATAATGTTTAATAAGGCCTGAACGGTTGGGTTTGTTGTAATATGGGCTGATAACCAAAACCCCGTCTGCACCCGTGTCCTTAGCTGCCTTGGTAAATCTCAGTGCCTCAGATGTGTTGTTTGACCCAGTACCAGCAAGCACTGGGACTTTTCCTCCGGCTTCTTCGATAGTGACTTCGATGACCTGTTCATGCTCGGCAAAAGAAAGTGTAGCAGATTCACCAGTTGATCCACAGGGAACAACACCATGAACCCCTGCGGATACGAGGTGCGCTATGTTGGATCGAAGGCCATCCAGGTCCAGACTCTTCCCCTGGTTTCGTAGAAAAGGAGTAATAAGTGCGGGAAAAACACCCTCAAACATAAGGATTATTTTTTGAATTTCCCAGTATTTATCTTTCTTGTGATAAATCCTGCGACACGGTTCCTGACCCGCTTGCTCGGAACATTAGTTGCGCCTGCAACAGCTTTTTTGTTCTCATTAAAATCGTTGGAAAACTTCTCTTCATGGAACTCTAACAGTTCAGTCCCGATTTTTTTGATATAAGTTGGTTTTATTCCCATGGTATATCTCTCTCAGTGAGTTGCATCTATTATGCGCTTTGATATCTTAAGAAGATTTGTTGTAACCTGAATTGGATTCTCTCCAAAAAGTCGTGCATATCCTGTCCTGAATTTTTTGTTTTTGATGCATATTACATCTGGAACACTGTTTTCGTATTCACTACAGAATGCAACTGCCCAATCCATGGTGGATACACCGGGAGGAATTTTTTCTTCATCGCATATACACAATTCAAGGAGCATGCTCTCGCAGACTGGTACCAGGCTTTCTGAGTATCTGATTTCACAGGCGCATCTGATTTCTGGAGAAAAGCGCAGAGCAGTCAGAATCGTCCTAACAATTGTGCATCTGCTATCGAAAATGACGTTTGTATCAAATAAATCTTCCATCTGTTTTTTCTGCGGTAGAAAACAACACCCAATATCAGCCGGCGTTCGTGCGCCGGAGATGGCGTATGCAAGTTTTATACCTTTATTTGGAATAAGAAGGGGATTTATTACATCGTCTACGAGGTCTATTGCATGAATGAGTTCCTGCCGGACCTTTTCTCTGGACATTTTAATCACTTTTTTGCTGCTTTATAAATTCCTGTTTTCAAAACCCTTAACCACATTCCCGATGAAATATGTACTAATCATGAAACGATGGATGCTTGATGCCATAGTCGGAGTGGGAAGTCTCCTGGTTTTTCTGGCTGTGATTCTTCTGCTGCCAGCGTTCCTCCCTGGTGAGATTGGATATTTAGGTGCTCTATTAATCTTTGTTTTTATTATCAGCGCTGGAGGATATGCTATCCGGGAAGTTACTACCTGATTCTTCAGGTTTATCTCCGCCCGCGTTTTTCTTTTCTACTGATCCGGCTTTTGCTGGATTTTTAGATTTATTTCTAGCTAAATCCCGTTTTTTCAATTTATAGTATGAGAGGGGGTGGTTTATTCTGTTGCATATGGTATCCCGATGGATGCATAACCCGTGAGTCCGCATAGTTGCACAGAGGGGGGATACGTACTCATTTCCGGTCCCTCCTCTTCCGGAAATGTGTTCTACTTGATACATAGTTTTTCGAAGGTCAAAGTTAGGGACACTCCCATACAATTCTATGATCCTGGTATTTTCCATTCCAATGTTATGTAAAAACGCAGTCACTGCAAACCGCGCCATGTGGGTAAGGTGTCCTGTACCGGATATTGCACCCAAAATGGCCTGTATGCATGGTGGAAAGGCTGATTCTTCAACAGTTCCAAACTCTTCCAGTATCTTTTTTTGCCATTCTGATTTGATCCGGTCTATTGCTGGTTTGACCTGTTCACAAATCTGGGATGGAACCTTGAGAGGAAGGTTTCTGGCCATGATATATCGTAACCTCTCGCGGACAATTTCGTCATATTCTTCTGGTCTGATACGAACTCTGCCTTTATTTACGACCCTGTTTACCAGTCTCCATCGTTCTTCAGTCATCCGTGTAGCTACCGGGATATAATCTACCACGGAAATTTCCATAGCCGTTTCAGGAAGACCTATCGAATGACGAATAAACTTTTTTATACTTTCATCTTCATCCTGCAGAAACGCGAAAAAAAGCCACGACTGGTACCTGACCAAACGATCAATTAACATCCTGTCCTGTGCACAGGAGACAATGATCCTACTGACAGGATATGTAGCAATAATCGTAGTGACAGACTCCTGATCCGGTGGAATTTCGGGAACAGGTGGTGTTTCCTTTCCGGAAAAGGAAAGGGCCTGGGTAAGCATTAAAAGTGCCTCCCTGATGGCAACTCTGCCACCGGGTGATTGAAGATACTGTTCCAGTGAACTGCTTATCGTCCCGATGTATGCCTGAGACTCTTTTAAAAAAGGATATTTTGCAAGGTCTTTCCGGTCAAGGGTGACCATACATTTAATCAGCCTCGATTCTGGGTGCCAGCAGGTACTCAACCTGCCCGTTACCTCCGGCAATTTCAAAGGAGAATTTAACTGGATGGTCGGATCCTAAATCAATGGTCACCTTTTCGGCATGACTCATAACTTTGCCCATGTCTTTTAAGTAATCGATAGAAAAGAGAGATTTTGCCTGTTGCCAGTTACATGCAATAACCTCGCCCGCAGAGAAGGATTTCTTGATGTTATCAGAATCACCTTCAGCATACAAAGAAAATTCTTTCGTATCCGGGTCTATTGCAAACCATATCTTGTCTGATACAATGGCTGCTGATTTAATGACATTATTCAATTCAGATCCAGATATGGTTACCTGACCGGGCAGCTGAATACTTGGGGCATTGGGATCCTTTTTGATGGTATTTGAATCGAGTAGTGTTATTGAATAGTGAAAACCTTCAAAGGTTACTTCAATTTTATTCGCTCCTTCCGGGTGCTCAAGGTTAATCTCACTCGTTTTTCCCATCATTGGATATGTGTTTTTCAGCTTTGCAATATCCAATCCAATTTCTCCGGTTGTTGCATCGTACTGGCTGAATGCCTCTTTTTTTAGAGACAACATGATCATTGCCACATTTGCAGTATCTACTGCTCTGGCCCAGACTTCTGTTTCAGAAAAATGAAGCCTGCATTCTGTCACCAGAGCAGAGAGTGCATCAACCGTGTCCCTGAATATATCTGCAGTGATCGTTGCTTTCAGCATCTGCGCTCCCTATGCATTCAGGTTGTGATTTGACACAGATATATGTGCCGGGTTACCATATAATGTGGGAAGCTATCAGGTAGACAACTTTTATGGGTTCACAATGGAGCAAAGATAAAGCATATGTCCAGGCAAAAAAGTCCGGATATCGTTCGCGTGCAGCGTTAAAATTAAAGGAAATCCTTAAAAAAAATCCAGTTATTCGTCCAGATGATAACATTCTGGATCTTGGGGCCGCTCCTGGCAGCTGGCTTCAGGTACTCCGGGAAATGACGGATGGAATTTTGGTTGGAGTGGACCTCAATCCTATCAATCCTATACCTGGTGTGACTACTATTATTGGAGATTTTTCTGACCCGGTAATCATTGCACGCATCAGGGAGCTCATGCCTGAAGTAAATGGTGTTGTGTGTGATGCCTCTCCAAAGCTCTCTGGCCAAAGATCATATGATCAAGCCCGGGCTATAGACCTTAACCAGCAGGCGCTCAGGGTTACACAAACGCTACTTAAGCGTGGTGGTAACCTTATCCTGAAATCTTTCCAGGGTGAAGATTTCAGCTGGTTTTATAACCAGGTAAAAATGGATTTTTACTCGGTTAAAACGTACAAAGCGCAATCCACCCGGAAAGGAAGCACTGAAATGTACATTATTGCGAAAAATTTTATCGGTAATGAACCGGATCCAGAGGAGAATCAAGCAGATGGATCTGCATGATGATTTTGGCAGACCGGTATCAAATATCCGGATTGCAGTTAACTCGGGATGCAACCTTAAGTGTGTTTATTGTCATCGCGAAGGTGAAACAAAACCAGATGCTCCGTTACCAATTGAAGACATTAAAGCAATTCTAAATATTGCGCATGATCTTGGTATTAAATCAATAAAATTCACTGGAGGAGAGCCACTTCTTCGGGAAGACATTGTCGATATTATCCGGGCAGTTCCACCCGGCATTGAATCATCTATGACAACAAATGGAACCCTGCTAGCGGGCTATGCACATGTACTTCGGGATGCAGGTCTTTCAAGGGTAAACATAAGTCTTGATTCACTAAATCCGGAAACGTATCGATCAATCACAGGGGTTGGTGTATTATCTGATGTCCTTGAGGGAATTGAGGCTTCCAGGAATGCAGGTCTTACCCCTATCAAAATCAACATGGTCCTCCTGAAAGGGGTGAATGAAGGAGAAGTGGATGATTTTATCCGTTTAGTTTCCGGGGATCGTCAGATGATTTTGCAAATTATTGAATTAATGGACCTCGGAGACTGTCCCTTACATGCTGATTTATCAGATCTTGAAGATATGATTGCTGCTGAATCCCGCAAGGTGATTACTAGGCGAATGCATCATCGCAAAAAGTACTGTTATGATAATGCAGAGATTGAATTTGTCCGGCCATTTCATAACTCTGATTTTTGTCGCCATTGTAACCGTCTAAGAGTAACATCTGACGGGAAATTAAAACCATGTCTTCTCCGGGACGATAATCTAGTTGATATCAGAGGAAAACGTGGGGATGAACTGCTTAGACTTTTTCAGAATGCCACCAGAAAACGAGAACCATTTTATAAATAATAATTTAGGGGATATGTAGGGCACGACATTAGGTTGTGGAATAAATAACCTGAACAACGGTTATTTTAAAAACTGGATGCCAGATGCACTTTATATTACAAGGGAGACTGTATTCAAATCCAAAAATTTTTGCTAGAAAGTGTATTCCGGAAATCGTATTGCTGGATAACGCCATTTTCTTATTATGCTTGAAATGAATGAATATGTAAAAGTTCTCCAGTATTTCTATGAAAAATCAATGATACTGGAAAATCTCTCTGATTTTAATCCTGATTTAAGTTATTGGTTTTTTGATGCCATGGCGCATCTTGATTATACTATCTCTATCTTTGCTTATAACGCAGATTCACCAAGAAATATGCTTTCCAGGGAATATCTGAAATACCGAAAGGATTTATCAATGGAGAAGAATCTTGCTAGATTTAATGAATTTATGAACTGGCTTCGGGATAACCATCCAGATAAGTATGAAATTTTTCCCCTGTTCCTTCAGAAAATTCATGATCCCACCGATGAAGCTTCTTACCGGTCATTTAGGATCGTCCTTGATCCGAATGATAAAAAACCCACAGCATCAGATGTTTTGCGAATAATGGTTGACGAAATATTTGACAAGAAATATCTGGCATCTATTTATAATGGATCTGATATGGCCTCATTATACAATCAGTTCATAAACAAGTCATAAATCAGGTTGAGCAGATGGATGTTGTTCGTCTATGTTCTGAAATGGTTAAAATCCGCACAGAAAACCCTCCTGGATATACAGATGAAGTGGTACTCTTTCTGCAGGAAGTCTGCACATCGATTGGAATCGAAACGAAAATTCTTAAACAGGATAGAAAATGGAATCTCCTGTCAAAAAAGAGATGTGACCAGCTACTGCTTTGTGGCCATGTTGATGTAGTGCCTGCAATGGATGAATCCTGGGATCTGTCACCGTTTTCCGGAGATATTTCTGAAGAACACGTTCATGGTCGCGGTTCTACTGATATGAAAGGCGGCTGTGCCGCGCTGTTAGCAGCTCTGGCGGAGGTAATCGACGATGGTTATGAACCTTTAGTAGACCTCGCTTTTGTTTGTGATGAAGAGGGAAATGGAGATTTTGGTATGGAGTACCTGGTAAAAAAAGGGTATCTTCGTCCCAAAACCTGTCTAATTGCAGAACCCACGCCTCCCCTCTCTCCTGTAATTGGTGAAAAAGGAATTGTAAGGCTTAATTTGACCTTTACTGGGAATGCAGGGCATTCATCCCTATATCCGGTAATGGGTAATTCTGCCATTGAGCAAGCCCTGACTTCTCTAGATTATTTTAAAGAATTACATGAAAAATCATATCCTGAAGATCCGCTCGTGCATGAAGTCATTTCAAATGCAACGGTATCTCTTTCAAAGCTTCTTTCATTATCGCCAGATCAGGCGAACAAAATTCTGAGCAGATTGGCGTATAACCCCGGAATTATTGCCGGGGGGGAGCGGATTAATATGATTGCACAGAAGTGCACCATGGAAATGGATATGCGGATTCCATGGGGCTGTAACATCGATCAGCTTTTGGAATTACTAAATTCTCATCTCCCTTCATGTGATGTTCAGGTTATAGACCGGGCAGAACCGACATTAAGTCGTCCCGGGATTCTCTATGATCTTGTTTGTGCAGGAATAGAAGCAGTGTTTAATAAGAAAGCAATGCCTGGAGTGACACAGGCTGCGAGTGATGCACGTCATCTTCGGGAAACCGGAGCAGAAGTGGTAAATTATGGTCCCGGCGATCTTTCACTTCTCCATGCAGTAAATGAACGGGTTCCTATACATATGCTCTATGATTGCCGTAATGTGTATAAACACATTCTAAAAAATCTGCCATCATAAATTCATGAAGTCCTCTTTTTTATGAGGACATTAAGTCTTTCCCGAGCATGTAAGTAATCAGGATCGATATTTATAGTCTTATTGTACCATTGTATTGCTTTTTCGTGGTCTTCAGTTTCTTCGTAAGTATGACCGATATTAAAGGTGGCATCCGGGTAATCCGGGACTATTTCAAGGATATTTCTATAAGTTGCAATTGCTTCTTCATATTTTCCAAGAGATGCCAGGGCATTTCCCATATTCAACATAGTTAGAATATGGTCTGGATGGTTCATGAGTACCTCCTGATACTGAATAATTGCTTCATCGTACCGTTCCATGGATTGCAGTGCATTTCCAAGGTTGTACTTTGTCTCAAGAGAGGAAGGATCCCTGTTTAATGCTTCCCTATACATCTCCTCCGCTTCAGAAAAACGTCCGAGATTCTGTAATGCAAGACCCTTGTTATTCCAGTAAACAGATGGAGCTGAATCATGGGAGAGGACATTATCATAACAGGCCAGCGACTGTTCATGTTCACCCATCATCCCAAATACTACTCCTTTCAGATTCCATAATACTGGATTATCCGGGTTATCATGGAACAATTTTTCAAGGTGTTTCAGTGCTTTTTCCGGTCTTCCTTTTTGTATTTCCCTGATTGCTGAAGTTGCAGTAAAAGCTTTGAATCTTGTATTCATCGGTTTTTATCCATCCAGAACCTGTTATACACAAAGTATGCTATAATATTTACCAGTAGAGTAAGAATAACCAGTGCGGTTATCAGACCAACCGGGCCGGACAAACTATTTTTCACCAGTTTCAAAATGTCTATCTGTTTTACTTCTTCACGTGTGACTGCTGGTTCACTAGTAATTACTGGAGTTTGCTGTGGTGTTATGCTGACATCAGAGATTGTCTGTTCTGGTGTTGAGGCAGGTTGGTTAACCGATATTGCCTGGTTTTCAGGTTCCGCAGGTGAATATACCGGGTTTTGTTCTTGAATTATTTCAGTATGATATTGGGGTTTTATCTCCTGCGGACTGGGTAAAACCTGTTCCTGTCCTGCAACTGGGGGTAATGCTGACACATTATTGTAGCTTTCCTCACCAGTACTGGCATTGCTATTTTTTTCACTCTCTATAAAGAGGGCATATATCCCTGCTTCATAGATGTTCGTGTAAATTGAACTTGTAAACTGGTTTGAACTTGTTTTTAGCGTGTTCCAGTTTGACAGTTGTGGATTATATGTTAAAATTTGAGGATTGTGTGAACTTATTTCAGATATTCTCTCTATTGGTATATGAAATAAAAACACTCCCTCCGGATTAAAGTAGGTCCGTTCCGGTGTTATTTCATATGCATACCCGGTGAAAAGAAGTGAGTTATCTGTGTTTACAGGTAAAAGGGTTGTAATATCACGAGATAATATTGAAATATCATCCAGGAACGTCCCTGATGGCGAAAAAAGGAGTGTATCTCGTTTGAACTCTATGGATGCCATGCCATCATCAGAGGTAAATTTCTCGTCCCTCTCCAATCCGTACCTGATAGATGAAGCACTGCTTGCAGTGTCTGCCTGTGATGGCTCTGACCATTTAACTCCGGACTGATCATCCATCAAAGGAGTAGAGTAATTGTCTGCTGATCCTCCGTTAACCTGTATAGTCTGGACAGGAATGGGAGTTGAGCCAGGTCCAGCAATAAAAGATGATCCTGAGCCGGTTGAGATATCAAATTGCTGTGCTGTCCCTGGTTCAAACATTATTGATTCTGATGCCGGAATTCCATTGATTTTAAATGAGACAACCATGTCATCTGTTTGAAATTCCTCTTCGGTAACATTCACCTTCAGCCGGGGATCAAAGAGCCCGGGTCCTCCGTAAAAACCATCAATAGATGTGGTCAGTTGATCTCTTGATATACCCTGCAGGAATGCTGTAATAATTGTTCCTGCAGGAGCAGGTACTCCGTCAATGAGAACATTCCCATAGTATTCCGCTGGCAGGGGCGGTACAGCTGTTACAGGAAGAATGCTGTAAAATATTATGATGGTAAAAAGCAGGATCATTCCTGCTGATAGAAATCTCATACAGGTACTATGGTTGCCACTATTAAAACATGAAGGAATTCCATTGAATGCTAATTATTGTGGGAGGGCGGTAACACCCTGATTGTATTTTTAGTTTAAAATTTTTTAAATAAATGTAAAAAAGTAACATCTTTATACTATTTGTTCTAAAAATAAAGAGAAGTATTATGCATATCCCCGACGCATTTATCCCCCTGCCGCAAGCTGTGGTTTATTGGATTGTCGCCCTTTTTTTCCTTGCATTGGCTGTAAAATGGGCACGTTCAGAGATCAACGAGGATAAAATTCCATTGATTGCTGTTCTTGCAGCAGGTATCTTTGCTTTACAAAGTTTCAACCTCCCGGTATCGATGGGGACCAGTGGTCACCTGGTTGGAGGTGCACTGGCTGCAATCGTCCTTGGTTCCCCGTTTGCTGCAATCTTCATTCTTACTCTTGTTCTGATTATTCAGGCATTTATTTTTGGAGATGGTGGTATTACAACATTAGGTGCAAATATTGTTAACATGGGCGTTATTGGTGGGTTTGTAGGGTATTATACCTACCAGGGGCTCTTGAAAGCAGTAAAAAACTCTTATGTTTCTGCAGCAATCGCAGCATGGCTGGCTTGTTTAATTCCCGCTCTTGCCTGTGCAATTGAAATGGCTCTAGCCGGAACATTCCCCCTTATACCCGGAATTATTTCCATGGGGGTATATCATGCAATCATAGGAATTATTGAAGGGATTGTGACAGCAGTAGTATTATACATACTTGCCATGGCACGACCAGACCTTATGGATGTGAAAACAGGGGTTGGCACAGCATGATGGACAATAAAACTTTTATTGCTGCCGGGATTATAGTTGCCATATTAATCGGAGTTATCGCTGTTTTCATGGCATCCGGTGATCCTGATGGACTTGAGAGTTCAGCCCTTGTTGTTTCTGGTCAAAAAGAACTTACTGGTCTTTCACCTGAAGATGGTGATGCTGAAGTAGTTGGAACAGGTGACTTTGCATATGAATCTCCTATGCCTGATTACTCACTTGGTGAAGAAATGGGATCTACCGGTGGAATACTCGCAATAATCGCTGGTATAATCATCACGCTTGTTGTTGTTATCGGGGCAACATATGCAATCCGGTTAAAAAATGAAGGATCAAAGAGTTAAATTCTGGATAATTTTTCTTTTTTACGAATCAAATTTTTGAGAAATGTTTCAACATTTTTTTATTCTGGCATTAAACAACTATTAATAGCACATAACTGCTCATGATTTTTTTCCTTTTTAGGAGGGGAGAGTCTGTATGTACATTCTGGAAACACAAAACCTTACCCATATCTATAAAGGCAATATTAATGCACTCAATAATATCTCATTTGTCGCTCCTCACAATACCCGGATTGCAGTTATCGGTCCGAATGGGGCTGGAAAAAGCACTCTTTTTAAGCACTTTAATGGAATACTAAAGCCAACAAGTGGTAAAGTTCTTGTTCGTAGGGAAACAATAACCAAAAAAAATCTTAAGGAAGTAAGAAAAATTGTGGGCCTTGTTTTTCAGAATCCAGATGACCAGATTTTTTCTCCTACTGTTGAACAGGATGTCGCATTTGGACCTGTCAATCTGGGTCTTAATGAGGATGTCGTAAGGCAACGGGTTCATGAAGCATTAAAAACCGTGGGTTTATTGGATTACAGGACCCGGGTGCCACACCATCTTTCTGGTGGAGAAAAGAAAAGGGTTGCAATTGCTGGAATCATAGCCATGGAACCAGAAGTGCTGGTTCTTGATGAACCTACAGCGGGCCTTGATCCCCAAGGTGTTCGTGAAATTACGCATTTTATAAAAAAATTTTCGGAAACTTGCGGAATGACGGTGATATTCTCCACCCATCATCTCTCACTTACTGCAGAACTGGCAGATTATATTTATGTAATGAATAAGGGGGAGTTTGTTGCAGAAGGAACTGTTGAGCAAGTATTTACCCAGGCTGATCTGTTAACGAGTGTGAGGCTTGAGGTGCCTGTTCTGCCTAAACTCATATCCTCACTTCGAGACAGAGGAGTGGATATTGAGATGGGGTATACGTATGAAGAGGCTGAGACTTCATTTCTAAAAGCATTCGGGAAGAGTTAATGATTGAAGAATTATTTGACTTGGAATCTGTATCTTCCCGGAAAAGTATAATCCACTCCATTGATGCCAGAGTAAAATTAGTTGTTTGTTGTGCTGCAATTGTTGCAATGGTATCCATACCCTATTCTCCGGTTGTATACCCGGTTGGATTGGGATTTCTCATACTGTTTGTCTTTCTCTGGGTGTTTGCACAATTGCCTCCAGGAATCTTTTTTAAGCGTCTTCTTCTTGCTCTTCCTTTTGGATTTATGTTATGTGGGTTTCAGATTTTTTTTAAAAACAGGTATTATTCTGAATATCACTCTATTTTTGAATTACCTTTGGGAATTCACATTTATACCGAATCTGTAGAGTTTGCATCGGTTTTGCTGGTAAAGTTTTTCATTTGTTACTCATTTGTTATACTTCTCTCCTCTACCTCATCGATGCAGGATCTCCTTGAGGGAGCAGGAAGATTAAAGGTCCCCCCTGAAATTATCCTGGCTCTTGGCATGATGATCAGGTATCTCTATGTGTTTGGCAGTATTTTCAGGAAAGTATCAGATTCAATGAGTACGAGATTATTTGATCCCTTTAACCGGAAACTGCCCTATAAATATCGGATTGTGAACATGGGATATATGATGGGTTCTCTTTTTATCAGGTCTCTTGAACAGGGTGAACGGACTTATACCAGTATGCTGTGCAGGGGCTATGGAAAGGACAGTTATTTATGTATTAAGAAAAAGCCTCTGGTTTTTCAGGATGTTCTCTTTTTTACAATAAATCTTGCGATTATTATTGCAGTTCCCCTGTTCTGCTGGTATTCTCCACTCTGTATTTTTATGTAAATTACTCGAAAAAGGAGATATTACGAATCTTCTTGTTTAAATACTTCCGGGAGGAGAGTATAAGCATCTGCCATGAATTCAAGGAAAATTAGAGAATAATACTTGAGAAATGTGACAACCGGTGTCATAACAACAAGGGTAATACAGCCCATAATGATTATTGCCGGGAGGATTTCGACCAGGGATGTACTTTTTCCACTATTGATCCCCGGGATGAGTAAGGTGGAAGAAAAACCCAGACCTTCTATTATTCCTACCAGTATTATTCCAACAATTACACCGGCAACAAGATTAATTATAATTTTTATCAACAAGTAAATGGCCGTTTCATCCCATCTTCCGGAAAATTCTTTTATGATAGTTTTCCATCCCAATATAATTCCGCAGTTGTGAATGATCATTACCGGCACTACAAAATCAGTCGTTATTATGGTCACAATCCAGGCAGGGATAATCATGATGAGAAGTCCTGTAAGAGTATAAAGCAATGCAACCAGGAATCTGGCAGGATTATCGGGGTCTGTAACAAGTTGAGGAATAGCAATAAAGACGATAGCAACCGCTGCACATAATCCAATTACAAATATTATCACCAGGTAAAAAACGAGAAGTCTGAATCCCATTCCTATCCGTGACCTGAACGAGGGGAGTAACCATTCTGTTCCACTTGAAAGATAATCAACAAATATAAACTGAAATATTGAACTGAACAGTGAATAAACAAGTAATATGGCAAGAATCCCAATCACAATACCGATAATCTGACCCGTTTCTACACCTGTGTTTCCATCAACAGTAAGATAAGAAAGACCTGGTATATCTGAAAAAGGGACGTCCTGTGGGAATGGTCCGGTAATCCATGCCCCTATAAAAAAAGAGATGATTAATAGGCGCCAAATTTTTCCTGGCTGAATAGGCCAGAATCTTTTTTTGGTACTTTTTATTGCTGGATCCAGGGCAAGGATTGCCTGATATTCACTCATTAGACCAATATACCTATATTTTATTCCCTGGATATGTACATCCCGGAAGGATGAGATTATTCCTGACTGGACAGACATTGCACCGTGGTGTTTTTTTACATACCTGGTTTCCCAGGTATACGATTTGAGCATGAAAATCGTTATAAAGATGAATATCTGGTGACAATCTGCTCATGAAAAAATTCTGCATCATTTCATAGGATGCCTTTTCATCAAACCACCCCTGCCTTTCACCGATTCTCCTTGTGTATGCATCAACAACGAATATCGGCTTTTCAAGCGCATAAAGGAGTATTGAGTCCACAGTTTCAGGACCAAATCCCTTCAGTCCGAGAAGTTGAATCCGCAATTTTTCAACAGGTTCAGTCTTCATTCTCTCAACAGAGCCATCAAATTCGGTGAGAAAAAACTGAAGGAAGTTTCTAATTTTTTTTGTTTTTTGGTTGTAATACCTTGAACTATAGATATGAGTTGCAATAATTTCATCCCGGGCATTAAATAATTTATCAGGATCCATAAGACCTGCACTAATGAGAGCTGATATTGCGGTACTGGCACCGGTCCATGTAACATTCTGGGCCAAAATAGCTCCTATTATTGTTTCAAAAGGAGAATCCGAAGGCCACCAGTGCCGTAATCCATATGCATCATATAAAACCCGGTAAAAATTTTCAATGTATTTACCCGTCCAATCGGTCATAAAATCTTCTGTAAATATAAATTACGGTTTTTTAAATTTTTTTATGGATGATCTACATTCTCATGCTTGAAAGATAAATAAATTGTTTTCAGGTGATGGAAAGGGCAAAATAAACCTTTTGTATTAATTAGTTTGGTACTTCACCGACTTGCCAGATAGGTTTTAATGTTCCTACCCGGTATTATTTATTGCACAAGGAGGTATACCTGCTTCCTGAATAGGGTTATCAATGCCACCGAATATCCTCATTGTAGATGATGAACCTGCTTTAAATGAACTATTCGTAATCGGGCTGAATAAATTTGGATTCAGAACAGAAGGTGTGCTAGGAGGACAGGAATGTCTGGATCTTCTCGAAACCCAGTATAAACCAGACTTAATCCTATTGGATATGATGATGGAGCCAATGGATGGATGGGAAACCCTTAACCGGCTTAAAAAAATTAACAGGTTAAAAAACATTCCTGTTATCATGCAGACCGGGAAAAATCTGACCTATAAGGAAGCTGAACAGTTCTCATATTATATAGAAGATTATATTATGAAGCCGGTGACCCCGAAACGATGTATTGACCATATCAAAACCGCTCTAATCAAGGTTCAGGCGTTAGAAAATATCATAGATCAGGGACTTCGTTCCGGGTATTCTGAGTACAAAATTCGCAAACTTGTGCATTTGTTCCGAACTATTTCTGTTGCAAAAAAGCTGTTGATAATTCTCGAAGAGAGATATGGATCCCAACAGATTACCGATGATAAGGAGACATATGGTCCTGGGGATTATTTCACATTCCTGAATAAGCTGCAGGCTGAATATGATTCGTTACAAAAAGAGATTGATATCATAATAACTGGAACACTTCCATTGTAATCTAATTTTCACGCTTCTTCTTCATTACATCCACTTTTTATACAGGATTCCATGATTGCACCTACAGCTCTGAACGCATCCTGAAGATCCTGGTAATTTGGAATGTGGGCTTCACCGAGCATGTCAATAGCAGATTTCATTGAATCCCCGCCAAGAAGGCAACCTACAACCATTGAACGAGTAAACCGGGAAAGTCTTATCATTTCATGGGCAAGGTTTTTCGGATCCATGGTTGCAACAGGTGAAGTAATAACAACCGCTATATCCCAGAAATTCTGATACTTTATCAGGACATCAAAAACCCGTGCAAACCTTGATGCATTACTATCACCAAGCAGATCTACCGGATTTTTATGTGACCAGAGGTCAGGCAGTATCTTGTTTAATTCATCCAATACAACATCTGGAAGGTTTATCATTTCCAATCCGAATTTTTCGGCATAATCTGATGCCAACACCCCGAATCCACCTGCATTTGTCAGAATTATGGTCCGTTTTCCTCTGGGAAACCCTTCGGATACCACAAGTCTGGCAACATCGAAAGCTTCGTTTAATGAAAAAGCCGGAATCACTCCTGCTTGTTTGAATGCTGCAATATATGTTTCAAAACTGCCTGCAAGTGAACCAGTATGTGAAGATGCAGCTTCTCTCCCTCTGACAGATGACCCGGATTTGAGGGCGATTATTGGTTTTCTGCCACGCATGGTTGCAGCGTAATGTAAAAATTCTCTTCCGTCCCGGATTTCTTCAACATATAAGATGATTGCGTATGTCATGGGATCCTGGTCAAGTACCTGCAGGTATTCCATAAAGCCCATATCACTCTGATTTCCTACACTGATAACCGAAGAAAAACCAATTCTTCGTGATATCGACCAGTCCAGCACTGTGGTAATTATTGCACCACTCTGGGAAATAAATCCAATTTGTCCTGATAATGGCGATTGAACATCAAATGTTGCATTCAATTCCAGAGGGGGGATTATAATCCCAAGACAATTGGGCCCTACAATCCTGATTCCTGTTTCTTTTGCAACTCGTACTAGTTCGTCTTCAATCAGTTTTCCCTTTTCACCATTCTCCCTGAATCCTGCTGTCAGGATAACTGCTACCTTAACTCCTCTCTTTCCAGCTTCAAGGATAATTTCTGGTACTTGTGGAGCCGGAATGGCAACAACAATCATTTCTACTGGTTCCGGGATGTCAGAAAGAGTTTTATATACCGGGATGCCGAGAATATCTTCAGCGTGGGGATTTATTGGGTATAGTTTTCCCTTAAAATTCAGTAGATTTCTAAATACTGCATACCCTACTTTTCCCGGGTTTCTGGATGCTCCAACAACAGCAATCGAAGAAGGGTGAAGGATATCCGGAATAGGTGAAACTGCACGTACTTGTTTTTGGAAAATCTGTTCCCCAGAATTTAGGTATATTCGCGCGTCTACTGCAAAGGCACCATTTTCATACAATATAACCGGGTTAATATCAAACTCCACAATTCGGTCATCTTCAAAGAACATCTTTCCTGCCTTTGATAGAAGAGTGACCAGTGCATCTTCATCGAGTGGTTGTCTACCCCGAAAGCCGGTAATAAGTTTGTATCCGCTCATTTCCTGTATCATCAAACGATAGTCTTTTTCCTGTACCGGAAGAACACGCATAGAAAAATCATGGAGTAATTCAACAAGGATTCCTCCCATACCAACAGTAATAATCTTTCCAAAAGATGGGTCAGTCTTACCTCCAATCAGGAATTCTGTTCCATGTAATACTTCCTGGACCACCATATATCCATGAATTTCTGCTCCGGGAACTGCGGCTTTAACTCTCTCATCCATTTGCAAAAGCGCGGTTTGTATTGCATCAGGGCAAGAGAGATTAAGAGCCACTCCTCCGGAATCTGATTTATGGATTACCTGGGGAGAGACAACTTTGATAACTACCGGATATCCGATATGGTCTGCTGCTTTTAATGCTTCTGCGTGTGAATCAGCAAAAATGTACTTAGGAACTGGTATCCCATACTGGTCCAGAATCTGGTATCCTTCATATTCAGGAAGGAGTTTTTTCTCCATAGTTCTTCCTGAAGGTGAATTTAGAATAAGTATAAGATAAGGATGATGGTCCTTAGAGGTTTTTCAGAAGTACTTGAAAAATCCCTTTTCTTAACTGTTCCTGGGAGACGATTTCATTCGAAGTCAGATCAACAAGTTCTGATAATTGATGACCATTAATGAAAAATTCAGATGAATTTTCAGGAATATTTTCTTCAAATGTATTATTAACGTACACAAGTTCCACTCCGGAAACCATCAGTTCCCCGGATAGTGCCTGCATCATTTTCATAATATCATCTTCATTCTCCCGGGCAGGTCCCTTGTGTTTCCATTCAACCTTGATAGTTATTTTCTCAATTGCCTGCCCACCACAACCGGTGCAGCCTCCACATTTGTCTGGAGTACAACCAGAATTACAGTCACAATCCATGTATTTTTCTTCCATAAATTTTACCGGCACTGTCGGTTTTGTATAATATCTGGCAGTATGATTACATGAGCATTCGTTTTGAATATCAGTACCGAAAGGAAAAAATGCAATAAAAGAATGGGGGGTTATTCAGTTATTTTGTGCAGCTGCTTTTTTCGGAGCAGTCAAATATGTGGGTTGGGATGTGGGGGGTGTTGGGACGAATGACAAATTCAGAATCTCTGCTCCGAAATGTCTCTGCACACTTACAAGGTCAGAAGATGAGTATATGAGGTTTCGGTAAACAGGGTGAAAGTGAAAAATCAGATAATTCAATGGAAAATTCATGAGTCCGGACACTGTTTTTTTCAGTTTAAGGCTTCATATGGGTCTTATTAAAATTCTGTTCACTTTCGCAGAAGTTACATTTTCTCATCAAGTACTAATAAAGAAGCGTGATGGGTGACCATCATAATGTGGAATTTGTCAGTCGATGAGAGAGAAGATAATACTCCACCTGGATATGGATTCATTTTATGCTTCTGTTGAAATCCGCGAAAATCCTGCATTATCGGGTCTTCCTGTAATTATTGGTGCAGATCCCATGGAGGGAAAAGGACGGGGTGTTGTCAGTACCTGTTCATATGAGGCAAGATCGTATGGGATTCATTCTGGTATGCCAATATCACAGGCATATCATCTTTGTCCCCAGGCCGTTTTTCTTCCTCCTATCATGAAAAAATATGTTCGTGTATCAGAATCAATCATGCAGGTACTTCGTGATATTGGTGGTGAAATTGAACAGGTATCAATTGATGAAGCGTACCTAAACCTGAGTACGGACATTTCATATGAAAATGCTGCTGAACACGCTGCAAAAATTAAACAAAAAATTCGAGAAAGTGAAGGTCTTACCTGTTCAGTTGGGATTGCTCCATCCAGGACCTATGCCAAGATGGCATCAGAACACCACAAACCAGATGGATTAACAGTACTACCCCCGGACCAGGTATATGGATTTTTGTCTGCCCTCCCTGTTCATGCAATACCAGGTATTGGGAAAAAATCCGCCCAGATCCTGATAAATGCGGGAATTATTTTAATTGGTGATATTGCCAGGATAGATGTCCAGATTCTCCAGGAGATTTTTGGCAGTAATGCAGTGCGTCTCAAGGAAATTGCTCTTGGGACTGACCGGGAAGGACTTCGTATATCTGGTCCCAGAAGATCTATCAGTCGTGATCATACTTTTCAGGTAAATATTGATGATGCAACCCAAATCATGAAATATCTGGATCAAATGGTCATGTCATTATGCCAGGAACTGCAAGAGAGGAACATGTATTCGCGCACCATTGGCATCAGAATTCGAAACCAGAATTTTCATACCC
The DNA here is from genome assembly GCA_012729535.1 of Methanomicrobiales archaeon. Classification (GTDB taxonomy): domain Archaea; phylum Halobacteriota; class Methanomicrobia; order Methanomicrobiales; family Methanospirillaceae; genus Methanospirillum. The sequence continues at coordinate 29,432 of JAAYCY010000066.1, forward strand.
GTACTAAATCCATAACAATGATTCAACCCTCCCGGGATTTTCGCATTTTGCAAAAAACCATTAATCTCTTGTTTTCTGACATATGGACAGGTGAACCTGTGCGTCTTATCGGTGTCCGATGTTCTGGTCTGGTAAGGTTAAACCCGGTACAAAAAACCCTGCAGGACTATTTTTAGATGGGAATGTCTGACTAGTATATATATATGTCCTGAGCGTTAAAAAACAAGGATTGATAAATTTATTAATTAGATATACTACTATGGGAGCGTCAGGGGGTCATTTTGATAGCGGGAGATGGGTTGAGGATAAAGAACCCGAATCAGCACCTGCTGGGGTCGACGAGCATATTGAAACACGACTTCGATCGGCAGCTGGTAATATTGGAAAGGGTATTGATGAATTAATTTCTGCGGGAGCCGATTTGATCAATACCCCCGAAGGTAGACAAACTATTGGACGGAAACTTGATGGGATATGCGGGGACATCATGCAAACCTGTGATGATATCCGTCAGGAAAGTATGGAGTTTATAAAGCAGGCACGTGATCGTATTATTAAATAAGCGATCAGGTACCTCACAGAATACCAGCGCACTCTGCTCTTTGCACATTCGGTTTCAATTATGCCCAAATGGCTAGATGTTGGTGTACAGATAATTAATCTGGATTACATTCAAAAATTCCTTGTCGTAGAAGTAACGAAGGAAAGAAAAGGGCAGGTCGTCGTTGAAAAAGCAATACTCCGTGCTCATTTGAAAGATGGAGAACAGGTCAATATTGCAGCATTTAAAAATAAACTGGATGCTGTTACCTGGATAAGAACCCGTTTGAGAAATAATGAAGAAAAAGTAATCCAAGTCCGGTAAATGTAAGGAAAAATTTATTCACATTTTGTCATCTTTCTGCACCTATCATATAAGTAACGTTTATCTGTACAAAAAGTGAGAGAAATGGCATGAGCAAAGCCTATGCAGTTCCACTGGATGTACCGAAAAGTGAACAGGATACGTATATACGCAATATTAAAACGATAACCCATGATTCTGGTCGCCTCATGCTTTTTGCCGGAGATCAAAAGATTGAACATCTGAATGATGATTTTTTTGGAGAGGGGATACACCCTGATGACCACGATCCCGAGCACCTTTTCCGGATTGCATCAAAAGCAAAAATTGGTTGTCTGGCTGTTCAACTGGGATTAATAGCGAAGTATGGGGCGGATTATCCAAAAATTCCATACCTGGTTAAGATAAATTCAAAGACCCATCTTGTTCCTACTTCACAGCACGAACCTTTTTCTAACCTTCTTCATACGGTTGACCAGGTAGTAACATTCAGGAAGACTAGTAAACTCAACATTCTCGGAATCGGTTACACAATATACCTGGGTTCAGAATATGAATCATCAATGCTTCAGGCAGCGGCCCAGGCTATTTTTGAAGCACATCGTAATGGTCTTATAACTGTTCTCTGGATTTATCCCCGTGGAAAAGCTGTTGGAAACGAAAAAGATTCTCACCTCATTGCTGGTGCAGCAGGGGTTGCAGCCTGTCTTGGAGCAGATTTTGTAAAGGTAAACCCCCCTAAAGCTGAAGGAGTATCTTCAGCAGAACTGATAAAGGAAGCAACACTGGCAGCGGGGCGGACAAAAGTAGTATGTGCCGGAGGATCCAGTGTTGATGCCTCAGCATTCCTTACTCAGCTCTGGGAACAGATCCATGTGGGTGGATGCAGTGGAAATGCCACCGGGAGAAATATCCATCAAAAACCTCTCGATGAGGCGGTTCGGATGTGTAATGCAATCTATGCAATAACCGTGGATGGAGCTTCTATTGAAGATGCAATCAGGATCTATCATGGTGAATAAGACTGATCCCCTCAAAACTATTGGTATACTGACTGGAGGAGGAGATTGTCCCGGCCTGAATGCAGTAATCAGGGCGGTTGTCAAGACATCTAACCTGTATGGGTATTCCGTTATTGGTATCCGTAATGGGTGGAAAGGAATCGTTGAAGGTGATGTCGAGCCACTGACAGAATTTTCAGTCACCGGAATTCTGCCAAAAGGAGGTACAATACTTGGAACTTCCCGGACAAACCCTCTGAAAAGTGAAGAGCATACCCAGCAGATGCTGACCAACATCAAAAAATTTGGTATTGATGCTATCGTTGCAGTAGGCGGGGATGATACTCTGAGTGTTGCAACCCGTCTGCACCAGATGAATATACCTGTTGTGGGAATTCCCAAAACTATTGACAATGATTTATCCGGAACTGATTATACTTTCGGCTTTGATACTGCAGTATCAATCGTTACCGATGCAATTGACAGGCTACATACAACAGCAGAATCGCACCACCGGATAATGGTCCTTGAAGTTATGGGACGACATGCAGGGTGGATTGCAACCATGGCCGGAATTGCCGGGGGTGCTGATCAGATCTTAATACCTGAGGTTCCATTTGATATTGAAGATATATGCGAAGGACTTCGTATGCGTCGTGAGAGAGGGAAAAAATTCTCCATTGTAGTTATCGCAGAAGGGGCAAAACCCAAGGATATGGCAGGATTTGCAACAACTTCCTCAAAAGTGGATGAATTCGGGCATGAACAGCTTGGTGGAATTGGCCACCTCCTGGGCAGGGCAATCGAAGAACGTATCGGATCAGAGACACGGGTTACCGTACTTGGTCATGTTCAGCGCGGAGGTACTCCAACAGCACATGACCGGGTTCTGGCAACCAGATACGGAGTAAAGGCTGTGGAACAGTTACATGAGGGAAAATTTGGAGTTATGGTGGCACTTCAGGGAGATAAAATCATCTCAATTCCTCTTAGTGATGCAATAACCCAGAAAAAAGTAGATCCCGACCTATACGAAATGGCCAGGATTTTTTACTAATTTTTTCATTACTTTCCAATTTTAACCAGAATTTCTTCAAGTGATGGATACTTGGATTCAATTCGTTCCACTGTTCCTCCCCTGTTAGTGATACTACTTGTCATTTCATTGAGTTCTTCAATAGAATAGGCAACTGATATCCAGAGATTTCCATTCTGCTCTGCTATAATTTCAGGAATTATTTCATCCGGGTATATATACCAAATTTCATATCTGATTGATCCAAATTGTTCGCGCAGTTCCGGCATTGTTCCATATACAACCACCTTTCCTCGTTTTAGTATCATAATGTGGTCACATATTTCTTCAACCTGGGCAAGATTATGTGCAGAGAGAATGATTGTCTTACCTTCTGTTCTGAGCTGCTTGAGATATTCAATAATAAAACGGGTAGTCATGGGATCAAGTCCTGAACCCGGTTCATCATAGATTAGAATGGAAGGGTCATGGATGAGCGATCTCGCAATTGCAACTTTCCGTTTCATACCTTTCGAGAGGTTACCTAGGCGTTTCTCATCGGGCTGAAGAGATAATTGTGCCAACAACAGGTCAGCCCGTGCATTGATGGTTGTTTTATCCAATCCGTAGATCTCTCCAAAAAAGGACAGGTAATCAGGAACAAGCATGGTTTCATACAATCTTGACTCTTCAGGGAGGTATCCTATCCGTGATCGAATCTGTATCGGATCACTAATAAGATCAACATTATTGATCAAAAGAGAGCCTGAAGTTGGAAGGATGAGACCTGACAGGATCTTAAGAAGAGTGGTTTTGCCAGCACCGTTATGTCCGATTATTCCAAATATCTCTCCTTCCCTGCAGGTAAATGAAACATCGGAAAGGGCAGAAATATCTCCGTACTGTTTGGTAAGGAAGGATGCCTCTATCATACTGATGTATGCTCCTTGTTTCTCTTACATTAAAGAGTTACGGTAAGAATTGATATATAATACCGGCGAACTATCACGCAATGGAGGCAGTACATCAACTCCTTACCATAGCAATATGGGAGATTAAACGGTTTTCCAAAACGATGACCCGTGATCTCCTTCCTGTTGCAATAGTGCTCCTGGTACTTCTTGTTGCAGTCAGTGGTTTTACTGCCCAAAAAGGAATTCACCTCCAGGACGGGATGTACCGCATTGGCATTGACAGTCCGATATACCTTGATATTATCGGTAGTGATCCCAGGTACCTGGCTTATTCTCTTCCATCTGATGTTCAAAATATTCGTGCACTTGGCCTTGACCTTGCGATACGGACTGGTTCCCTCCTCCGAACAAATAGTGATAAAGGAGCAGCAGCACAGAAGAGTTTTGAAAGGGACTACCAGTCATACCAGGACTATTTATACCGGCAGCAGGAAGACCTCTTTGCATCATATCCAGTCTGGGTAGACAGCGAATATGTTGTAAGTGAACTTGATTTTCTTGCAACCCAGAGCGGACAACAGATTTCTGCACCAAGACGGGCAACTGATCAGCCTCCTGTGCCGGAAGAGCCAGAAATTGATATTGCTCTTCCTTCAGGTATTGCTCCTTCTGACATGGAAGATCTCCGAATACAACTTGAAATGGAAGCAGCGAGGGGAACAGATCAACTTGGACGTTATACCGATATAATTCAGCAACAGGAAGCACTTGGGGATATCAGAATTCCTTCAATGCTCTCACCACCTCTGCCATTTGATACGATTATTTTTATTTTCGTCTTTATTTTTCCACTCTATTTTTCATCACAGTTTTTCATGATGAGTATCATGAATGAGAGGACTCTCCGGCAGGGTGAAGCACTGATTGCCTCACCAGTGAGTCCTTCAATTATTATTTTAGGGAAAATGCTTCCTTATGCTGGTGGTATGGTTCTCATAGTAATGGCAATACTCTGTTCGGTCAAGGCCGATATTGCTGCAATTCTTCCCTTAATTCCTGTTATATTGTTTTTTTTGTCGTTTGCATTGTTTATAGGGATGGTGTCACGCAGCTACAAGGAATTATCCTTCATCTCTATTTTTTTCTCTACAATAGCAACATCATACCTCTTCTTTCCCAGTATTTTTGCAAACGTCCATATTGTAAGTCTTCTCTCCCCCGTAACTCTGGTAGTGCATGTCATTGATGGAACCGGGTACACCCTGACAGACTATCTCTATTCGACAACGCTCTTTTATTTAACCAGTATTATCCTTTTTGTTGTTTGTGTTCAGAATTTTCATGAAGAACAGTTGTTCACAGAAAAAAGCCTGCATGAAACAGTGGCTCTTTACCTTGGTGCTCTTATTTCCACAAGATACTGGTATTTCTCTCTGATTCTGATCACGGTAATGACAATTCCTTTTGTATTCATGGCACAAATGATGTACCTGGTTCTTTTTTTTAATCTCCCGATGCCCTTTTCCTTAATTCTAATTATGGTTCTTGCTGCATTAACCGAGGAACTTGTAAAAGCTGCAGGATTTATCGGTCTTATCACCCACCGTCACCCTGCCCTTTCATGGCGGGTAGTAATCCTGTCTGCATTTCTTATTGGTTTTGGATTTTTACTTGGTGAAAAACTCCTCTTGTTTGCTACGATATCACAGATAGCAGACTCAATCTTTGGAGCCGCCCTCTTTCTTTCCGTTGGTCTTCTCTGGATACCATTCCTCCTCCATTCAGGAACAGTTCTCATAACCGGGATCACCCTGAAGATCTGGGGGAGGGGGGCACTCCCTCTTGGAGTAATCGTTGCAACAATTGTCCATACGGTTTACAACCTGTACATGCTCAGGGGGTGGGTCTGGTGAACTTATCCCTGGTTCGTATCATCGCAATAAAAGAGCTGAAAAGTATCAGGTCTGAAAAAACAATCATACTGGCAATTCTACTTCAACTCTTCATTGCCATGTTCTCATCATTTCTGATGGTTGGTCTTTCTGCAATGTACGATCCTTCAATGTATGGCAGGATAACCGGCATCCAGTATGGTGTGGGATTTGTTGGAAATGAGACGATACTTTTTGATCTTTTTGAGAAAGAACCTTCGTTTAAACCTTATAGGATGGACCCGGGCATTGCTCTTGGTGCTTTAAAAGAGAGACAACTTGCTGCAGTTGTTTGGCCTTCAGAAACGCTTCCTGACGCTGAAGATCCGGTGACCGTTACACTATATACCATCAGCAATGATATTCAGTCCACGGTTATTGAAGTAAAAATAAAAGATATTCTTCTTGAATATGAGGAAATCCTGCGTGATATTCGAAAAGATCGAATGGATTTTCATCCGGTCCAAGTAACTCCATCTCGTCCGGTTGTGCAGAATTCATTTTACGAGTTCATTTATGGTCTTCTGATCCCGATGCTCCTTTTTATGCCAGCTATAATTTCTGCAGGACTTGTCATTGATCTGATTACAGAAGAATATCAGCAGCAGACACTTGACACCTTACGCTCCACTCCTGCAACCCTTGAAGAGATAGTATATGGGAAAATCCTGGCTTGCATCCTTCTTATTCCGTTTCAGGCAGGATTATGGCTGATCCTATTGACCATCAATGGAATTCACATAGTCTCACTAATTGAGGTTTTGTTGCATGTTGTCTTAACTTCAGCAGCATTGGTTTTGATTGCTGCTGCCATTGCTGTTTATTACCGTGACCGGACAAAAGCACAGTTTATCTTTTCAACCGCGGTAATAATCGTCCTGCTGCTTATTCTGGCATTTCCATCTAATCCGATTAACCTGATTGTCCTGTTAGCATCAGGTGGGGCACCATTCTATCATTGGGGTGTAATGGCAGCAATGGCCTCAGGATGTCTTATTATGATTATCCTGGTCCGCAATCTGGTAATGAAGATTGAATACCGGTAAATCCCTGATTATGGTTATTCAAGGATTTCATGTTTTGCAGATGCTAGTTTTGGTTCTAATTTTGCTGCAGTCTGTAATGCCAAGTCCGCACGATCAGACAATCCTCCCGCCTTCATAATTACCCCGGCATTAAACCAGATTTTTGGCATAGTTGGAAATGAAGAAAGTGCTTTTTCAATTGCAATGAGAGCTGCATCATAATTGCCAGTTTTATAATGGAGAACAGAAAGGTAATGCCACCGTATTGAAAAATCGTTGTGTTCCTCTGGGATATGGCTGAAATCACTGATTGCTCCTGTAATGTCCCCCGTTTTATATTTAATAAAACCACGACGGAAAACATATTCCGGATTATCAGGAAATTGCCTGACAAGCACTTCAAAATCAATCAGAGCGTCCTGAAAAGCACCGGTATCAAGGTGGCACATCCCCCGATAGTATAGGATATCAAAATCATTTATACCTCCGACTATTGCATTACTAAAAAAAACGCAGGCCTCTTTCAAATCACCATCACGGAATTTTTTCAGGCCTTCGATGTATGCCTTTTTAGCCTGTTCGTCTACCCGTGTTTCTGCCTGGTTTTCCATATTATACATGTTGCAGATTCCTCTATTTGAAATCATCATACAATATGCGGGAAATTATTTCCTGACTTTCATACTGGTTACTCTTTTAATGTATAACAAGCCTATTATCCCACAATCGCTAATAATCCTGATTATGCACAAGTCAACAAGTCTGGTGCTGGTTGTGGGGATTTTTATCATCCTTGGTGTAATTGTTCTTGCTGATGGCATTACACCGATTTTAAAGAGTGAGAAAGAAGTGAATAATTCTGCAATAATTGCTAACAATACCTCAGAGCAGGCAGAAATTCTGGTCCGGTTCAATCCTGACCTCTGGAATACAACTGCGCTGCAAACTGCTGCAAATGCTTCACATTCCCATATCCGTGCATCGGTTGAAATGGATTATGATGAACTTGGACTTTCTGGTCTTCAACTCATACTGCTTCCTCCCGGAATGTCTGTTGAGGATGGAGTTGCTTATTACGAAAACTTCCCATATGTTTTATATGCAGAGCCAAATGCTGTTTACTCCATAGAAAATTCTAAAAATCAGGTGGAACCCCAGGTTACAAATGAGTCGACTTCCTCTTTGATTTCTGAAGAAATGAAGGAGAGTCCTACAAGGCTGCTTATTCAGTTTAATGTGAGTCAATTTTCTGATGAAATTCAGTTGAACGAGTACGCAAACAAGACACATGTATCCCTGAACGCTACCCTGGTCAAAGATTATACTCCTGTTGGTCTGTTTGGTTTGCATCTGGTAGATCTTCCATCCAACATGACAGTAAAAGAGGGCGTTGGTCTTTATTCAAATGCCAGTTCAGTTCTCTTTGCAGAACCTGATTATCAAATCAGATTAGATGAACCGGAAAAAGCATAACTGGTTCAGAGGGGAGACATCCGGTATTTTCCGGCACAAATATCCCCGACCCATTTTTTATACATTTCAATACCTTCAATCATCCGCGATCCAAACTTTCTGAAGAATGCTTCTTCTTCTCTAGAGTTTTGTGGAGTTTTTTCAAGGTATTCAAGAAGTGCTGCTTCCCCGTCAAAATCAGTTGCCGCAAATCTGATAAAATAATCTCCATAAGGAGCCATCATTGCTTCTCCTGTCACAGTTGCAACATGATAGGGATGAGCAATCATTGCAGGTGCAAGATCATTGGAGTGCATGATTCCGGCATTTTGAAGTTCAGCGGTGAGCGGGTTCATATCAACCATAAAATAAAAACCTGCTTTTGGAACGGTCACCTTAATTCTCTCATTCTCCCGGCATATGTCAGCAAGCCTCGTTGTAAATATCCTATGAATATTTCTGACTGCATTGAGGTAATGACTCATTTCTTCGCCAGATTCATATACGGCAATGCCTGCTTCTAGTATAGGGGTTGCAGAACTCGTATATACAGTTGCAGCAATTTTTGCAATATCCTGGATAACTTCCGGATTACAGTCTTCCGGCATGATGCAGCTTCCCAGACGATACCCCCCGGCTCCCATGGCCGCTGAAAGACTATGGATGACAAAGGTTCCCTCTGGAAAGACCTTTCCCATGCTGATGAAGGAATCCGGGTCATACGTCAGAAGGCTGTATACCTCATCAGCTAGAATGAAGGTATGATACTTCTTGCAGATATTTGCGATTTCCTGCAATTCTTCATGCGAATATAGTTCTCCAGTAGGATTACCCGGATTATTTAGGATTAACAGGTGTTGTGTTTTTACCAGCCCCTTGAGCATTGCTTCAAGAGACTGGGGCCTGATTTTAAAATTATTTGTCCTGTTGGTATAAAGCCGGTAATAAGGAACGTTCAGGATTCGGAGTTGTGGAAGGTATCCAAGCCATCCTGGTGACGGGATGATAACCGAGCCAGTAAGCAGGGTTAAAAGCGAAAAGATTAGTCCTTTTGCACCATGGCCGACTACCACTCGGGATGGATGAACATCCATGTCAAACTGTCTTCGGTAAAATAAGCTGACTGCATTTCTGATCTTTTCGTTTCCAATGGGATACGAGTAACTTCCCTTTCCGCTATGTAGGGAAAGCGCTTTTTGTAAGGGAGCAGGGACTGGAAAAGGTGTCTGTGCAAGTCCAAATTTAAAAAAGGGAGTCTGACACCCCTGCTCTGAACAATGTTCTTTTTGCTGCTCAATCAATCTGAAATATCGAAGGTGTTCCGGAACCTGAATCCGGTCTACCTTGGCATCGATAATAATGCCGGCCATATGAGAGAAGTCTCATAGAGAGTGGATTAATCTTTCCCTTCTTCGTAGATGTTTACCGCAACCGGTAATATCCCTGGTCTTTCATCGGTCATGAATGAAGTGTACGCAAGGATATGAACATAATATTCCAGGTACCCCTGAATAAAATCAGAAAGACCCTGTGATCTCCTTCCAAGGATAAGGACTACGACAAACTGTATCAACATGCAGATACCTGCAATAAATCCGTACACTGCGAGAATTATTCCCAGGATGAAACTGTAAATTATCCTGATAAATAGTTCGATTCTGCTGGCTTCCTCTTCATATGCAAAAAGTTGTTTCATTTTTTCTCCTTACTTTGATGCAGGGATCATTGGATTAGGTCCTGCACCTGAAATAACAATACTTGCTGTCTTGCTCACGGGATCATATCTTCCCTGCTTGTCGTCATCAATTATTACCGGTTCAACACTCATGGTTGCATAACCGGCGTTCAGAGCACGAAGAGATATCCTGGCAATTGTTTCCACGGAGATTCCAGGTTCTGTCCGCCCTGAAGGATCTGCTCCTTGGATCATGACTGTTGTGCTGTTAATAGGGGTGACTTTATTCAGTGAAACCCATCCGGGAAAAGTGATGGTTCCAAATGATGCAACCATCGGATTATCCATAGTCAAGTAGAGAGTAAATCCTGAAATGCCTGAATTACACCCTTCCATGACAAGTTCGATCTCCGGTTGTTCGCCCGGGTTTGATTCGACGACTGAAGGATTAAAAAAAAGTAGTGAATATGCACTAACTGTTGCGACTGTAGAGCAAAGTACAATTAATACTACAAGCATTCCGAAAATAACATGCATGTTTTTCATCTTTTCACCTCACACCATCTGGTATAATTTCACGACATCTCCATATCCAACAAACCCGCTTCCATCAAAGTCGAACTGCCCGAGGGGTTGTTCTTTTATGGCAAAGAGGATCTGATCAAACAGAAGTTTTGTATCGTCATATTCCAACCATCCGTTCCCGTTAATATCTTCATAAAGGCCATCATCATTAGGATCTGTTGGTAATGGATATTTTTCTCCTTTATTGTCGGCGAATTGCTTAACCGGTTGATATGGTGGTTTTACTCGGATATAATCACTTTTTTCTGTAACAGAGCTGATGCCGTCCCTTGAGGTGGTCAGGCTAACTGAATATGAGCCAGGAACCATGTACAGGTGAACCGGGTTTTGCAGTGAGGATTGTTGTCCGTCACCAAAAGACCAAAACCATGTGTCAGGCGAACCTGATGACTGATCGATAAACTGGACATTTAATGGTATGGTTCCACTTGATGGTCTGGCAGTGAATGATGCATTCAGGGGCAGATTGATATACAGAGCATTATACGCATTCAGCCTACCTCCAGTAGCACATTTTCCCATAAGCCAGTATTTTTGATCTACGGTATTTAATATCAGGTTTTTAATTTGTGATGCTGAAAATTCAGGTTTCACACCTTTTATTAGTCCAGCTGTTCCTGATACAAATCCCACCGCCATTGATGTCCCGCTCTTATAGTCATATGTTCCAGGAACGGTGCTGTAAATTTCATCTCCGGGTGCCATGAGGTCAATGGTTACCGCACCATAATTTGAAAACCAGGATAGATGGTCAGCCTTGTCAGTTGAGCCGACTGATAAGATATTGGGGCAGTCATATGAGGCGGGATATTGCGGTATTGAATCAGTGTCATATCCTTCATTGCCTGCTGAACAGATAAAAAGTGCATCTGAACTGTCTATTGCCTCTTTTAATGCTTCACTGTAACTGTATCCTCCCCAGGAACAGGATATGATTTTTGCACCCCGGTCTTTTGCATAAGTAATTCCCATTAATTCAAGTGCAGTATTTGTTATTCCATTTGAATCAATTATTTTCACTGGAAGGATTTTTGATTTCCAACTAACACCGGCAACTCCCAGGTTATTATCTGTTGCTGCACTGATAATTCCGGCAATGTGTGTTCCATGACCATAATCATCCTGGGGGTCATCATCCATGTTAACAAAGTCGTATCCGCTGACACACCTTTCCACAAGATCCTCATGATTATATTCAACACCAGAGTCAAGGACTGCAATTATTACATCAGGGCTACCAGTTGTAATATTCCATGCTTCAGTAGCATGGATATCTGCACGACCGGAACTGACATTATAGGTATTGTATAGGCCCCATTGGTTTTCAAATCCAGGATCATTAGGGATAGTCATCCCTGCAGGTTCTTCCTTTTGTTCATTGGCTTTATCTGTTACATCAGAAACAGGTGATGGTGCCTGCATGATATAATTTGGTTCAGCATACGAGACATACTGACTTGATTTGTAAAAATCCACCGCATCTGTCACGGATGAATCGTTTGGAATCTGAACAACCTGTAGTCCGTTTATACCAAGTTCCTTTGAAGACAGAATAGTATCTGCTCCAATTTTTGAGTTGAGTGTTGAAACAACAGATGTCTCTGCAGTAACTGAATCAAGGTCAGCAAACCTGACAATTACTTGCCCCGGTACATAATCCTGAGTAATCTCTTCTGCTTGTACTGCCCCGCACCACAGAATAAGCAGAACACAAACCAGACAAACTCCCCTATTTAAAGATGGTCCCAAATTTCTCATCCCTCATCCCTCTGTATCCAGAAAAATATGACGAAAGCTAATAATCTATTTTTTATATATCGTTATTGTATATATAATTAGCAGATGAATATTCCCAGATGCCACGGTATACCGCTTGAAAAGAACTTTTGTGCAGTATTTTTCGGTTCCATTTTTTCCTACATCATAACTAATTCAAACCAGGCTCTTTTTTATGCCTTTTCCTAGAAATTTTTCCCGATATGATAATTCATGTTCTCTCAAAATTTTTGTTACTGCGAGTTAATTGAGAAATTTCTTCAAAGATTGTAAATTTTCTGAACTAGGATCTTATCTGATATTACTAATGAACACTCATAAGCTCTATACAGATGAATTGTATTATTCGCCCCGCTACCCGTTCAGATTGTTCTAAAATCCTGGAACTGATAAAAGAGCTTGCAGAATATGAAAAGGCCCTTGATCAGGTAGAAGTTTCTTTTGAACATTTCGAAGAATCAGGCTTTGGTCCATCTCCCGTATGGTGGGCTGTTGTTGCTGAAACGGATGGTACAGTGGTAGGATTTGCCTTGTATTATATCAGATATTCAACATGGAAAGGACAAAGGCTCTACCTTGAGGATATTGTTGTAACTAAAAGATACCGTGGAATGGGTATTGGAAAACAACTTTTTGATGCTGTCATTTCAGATGCAAAAAGTAAGAATCTGAATGGAGTAATTTGGCAGGTTCTTGAATGGAATGAGCCAGCAATACGATTTTATGAAAAATATTCTCCTTCTTTTAACCAGGAATGGATTACCTGCACAATCGAAAAGGTGTGAGCAGATTCACTCATCTCACTCATTGCAGTAACTAGAAAAACATCTGGTAATAAATTATGCGAGAACGACCATAGGTGGATTTTTTCCAACCGGGAGAATTTCCGAGAATAATATATTTCTTTTGTAACCTATGTATCATATGATATATCGCAACATCCGGTTTTTGTAAAGGTTATCTGTCTGGGGTTTTATTCTGAATAAAGAGGTCGGGATAGCAGAGAAAGTTCAGAAATGGCTTTCAATGGGGATGGCGTTCCTCAAGAAAGATCAATTGGACAGGGCATACTATGCATTCAAGGAAGGTCTTCGTGTCGACCCTGAAAATTCAGATCTCTGGTTTCAGACTGGTCTTGTTCTTGCAAAACAGGAACGTCACCGTGATGCAATCAAGATGTTCAAAAATGCCCTAAAATATAATCCGGACAATCTGAATGCCGAACTTCGCCTTGGAATGTCAATGCATGAAGTCGGTATGTATAAAGAGGCAATTCCTGTACTGACCCGTCTGGTAGACCGTGAATCCGAAAATCCCCTTGGATGGATGTACCGGGGTGCCTGTTATCTGGCACTAAATAAGTATCGTGAAGCTTTATCCGACCTGAATATGGCAATTGATTGGGGAGCTGATCAGGCAGAGGTTTGGGTTTTAAAGGGTTATTCCCATGTTCAGATCGGAGAATTTCAGGATGCACTGGATGCATATAATTTTGCCATTGAAATTAACCCGGATGATCCGGTTGCTTTCTATGGACTTGCCAATACTCTTATACATCATGAAGAGCGGGAACTGGCGATTGATGCCCTGAAAAAAGCATTAAAAATTGACCCTGAATACCCTGATGCATGGAGAATGATTGCAGATCTCTATGCAGATTCAGGTGATATTCCCCATGCTATTGGATCGTATGAACAAGTACTAAAGATCGAACCCTGGGATTTAGATACCCGTTATACCTATTCTATTCTGAAAGCAGAAATATCAGATGATAAATCAACGGTGCTGGATATATTAAATCAGATTGTAACCGAAGGTCAGGAAACTGTCACTTTTTATAACAACCATGGTCTGACGCTTATGCACCTGAAAAAGTATGATAGTGCCCTTCAGGCTTTTAATCGTGCATTACAACTCGGTCCAGACAATTCATCCGTCTGGCATAACCATGGAGCAGCACTGTACAAATTAAGGTGGTATAAGGATTCCATGAAATCTTTCCAGCAGTCACTGAAATTAAATCCAAAAAATGTGAATGCATGGATTGGAATAGGAATGGTCGCAACGGCACAATACGAGTTTAGCCGTGCTGCTGCTGCATATACTCATGCGACCGATTTAAATCCAAGAAAAGTGAACATCTGGATAATGCTGGGTGATATCCAGACTGAACGAGGTCTCTATAAAGATGCTGTTGCAGCATATGAGAAGGCCCTGGAACTGGATCCTGAAAATAACGTAGCCTGGAATCAGCGAGGTCTGGCTTTAAGACTAATGGATAGTCATCCGGCTGCTCTAGAGTCCTTTGAACATGCAGCAGAAATGAAAAGTTCAAGATCAGAGTCATGGATTAATCATGCTATTACCAGTTTTGAACTTGGAGAATATGATAAAACAGTAGTCTCTTTTGAACGAGCCTGCAAACGGGGACCAATACCCGTTGACAGCTGGCTTATTTATCTGAATGCCCTTGCTTACGAACATGAAAGTACTAAAGTAATCAAGGGATGCGAACGATTCATAGAACTTTTCGGACCTGACGCAGAGGCCCTCTTTCTTCTGGGTGTTGCCCAATACGAATTAAAACAATATGAAGCAGCCCTTCATCATTTTAGGGAGACATTAAAATTAGATATAGATCACACCGACTCGCTTTTCTGGGAAGGTCTGACCTTATTGGAATTATTCCAGTTTAATGAAGCTATTGCTTGCTTTGAGAGGGTTGAAGATAATAATCCTGATGATTACATGGCATGGTTTTACCATGGCAAGGCCCTTTTTTCTTTAAAGGAACTTCAGAAAGCTGAATTTATCCTGAAACACTCTCTGGCTATTAATGATCAGTCATATGATGCATGGTATCTTCTTGCAGAGGTTCAGAGTTTACAAAAATCATACTCTGATGCACTTCAGTCTATTGGTCGGGCATTGGATCTTGTACCGTCAGATATTGGTGCTCTTATTACCAAAGCAGGAATACAGGCTTCTTTAGGCTCTTTTAAGGGTGCATGTCAGACCTATGCTGCAATCAGTGAACCGCATGCCAGTGAAGGTAAGGTTTTGTACGGATATGCCAAGGCATTATACCATACCGGACAGTTCCATGATGCCTTTTCTAAAGTTACCCGGTTATTATCTTCCGATGAAAAAAATCCAGAATTATGGGAACTCAAGGCAAAAATAAAACGTGCTCAGGGACAATTTGAGGAGGCAGCGGCAGCCCTGGCCGAAGCCTGCAAATATGCACCCCAGAATAAGAAATTGTTGTCACTTCAGGGAATTGTCCTTTATGAAGCAGAAAAATATCCAGAGACAATTGAAGTACTTGACAAAGTGCTAACAACCGATCCACAAAACGGAGAATTGTGGAAGCGAAAGGGTGCTGCTCATGAGGCTCTTATGCAGTATGATCTTGCCTCAGAATGTTATGAAAAAGCATCAGGATTGTTACAGGAAGATCCCGATCTTATCCGGAGACTTGCGGTTTGTTTATACCGATCAGGCAAATGTGCTCTCTCGATTCCCCGGCTTGATCAGTATCTGGAGGTTGTACCTGATGATTCGGAAATATGGGAGATGAAAGGCAGGGCCCTATTCAACCAGGGTCAGTTCTCGTCAGCATCTGCTGCATTATCCCAGGCCGTTCTTTTAAAACCTGAAGATGTGAATCTTCTCTTTCGTTATGCAAAAAGTCTGGTAAATTCAGGAGAATTTCTGACTGCAATTCCGCCAGTTGATCATGTTCTGGAAAAAGATCCTGATAATGCTGAAGCATGGAAGCTCAAGGCAGAAATCGAGCAGTCCCTGGGCCGTGATCAAGAAGCTGCACATGCAGTAAAAGAAGCACTTCGTCAGATTCCTAATGATCCTGGTCTTCTTCTTTCAAGGGTGAAAACACTCTACGACAGTGATACTTATGACGAAGCACTTGATCTTATTCGCAGGGTCCTTGATAAATCTCCTGAAAATCTCGAAGCCTGGTTGTTATATGCTGAATTACTCTGGATGACTGCAGATCATAATGCGGCTGTTGCAGCGCTTGATCGTATCCTCGCACAGGATGAATCAAATGCCCATGGATGGTATCTCAAAGCAGATTCGCTCCAGAATGAAGGAAGATTTGAAGAGGCTGCTGTTGCCCACGAACGGGCATTCTCACTTGGAGGTGATCCTGCAATTGGATTGTTTCTCTCCAGAAAAATGCGGTATCTTCAGCATAAAAATAGGTAGACCACGATACCAGATCTGATTAGAACTGATGGGTTATTTTTGCGTGTTATACATGATGTTTGCTGCTTGTAGTCTGAATCTAATATTTGTATGTAATTTTCAGCCAAAATTGATGTCATTTTTAAATGATCAGGTGGTCTTTCCCCAATCTCTTAAATATTTCGCCGTCTACCATTCTTACAATTAGTGTGTAATTTCAAAGGAGAGGGGAAACTGATGGAGGATAAGGTGAAATTTAACCAACGAACGCTATTAATCTCGTGTCTTTTGATAATATCTTTTATAATTCCCTGTTGTGTCGGATCTGCGCCGTCTGTACAACCAGTTCAGAATCAGGTTGTGATCTTTTCAGGTCAGATACCATTCGGAGATGGGACAGTATCAATACGTTCTGATTCTGGGGTGTTATCCCAGGTTCCTGCCATGACCCCTATTGGGATAATTCAGGCTCTTGCGGGGACCGGTATGATAAATGAGTATCATATTGGGGATGAATTATTTGAAAAAAGGGGTATTTTTACACTTGACGGAATTAATTCATACCTGGTTTCAGAATATGATACCTGGTATGTCACAGTAAACGGGATTCAACTCCGTGAGTTTCTTCTTCCTGCCAAAGAAGGACTTAATACGTTTACATTAGATAACGGAGATGATGTTCTGTATGCTTATGGTGATCCAACTCTTCCTGTTGGTGCAGCAAAAGCGTTGATCTGGGTACAGATAGGGAATAAGAATAGTATGATGCAATACTTGTCACCGCTTCAGATCCCTGTTTCATACCCGGTCATAACTACACCATTTCCCACTCCTCCTGCAACTCCAATTCCTGTTCCTGTTGTTGAGTTAACCGCAGTTCCGAGCCCGGTTTCAACTGAGATCCCGGCAGTCAATGTTACTGTGATGTCAACCCCTGAATTGACTCCCCTTCCAATTCCCTCTCCTCCTGCAACTCCAATTCCTGTTCCTGTTGTTGAGTTAACCGCAGTTCCGAGCCCGGTTTCAACGGAGATCCCGGCAGTTAATGTTACTGTGGTGTCAACCCCTGAATTGACTCCCCTTCCAATTCCCTCTCCTCCTGCAACTCCAATTCCTGTTCCTGTTGTTGAGTTAACCGCAGTTCCGAGCCCGATTTCGACGGAGATCCCGGCAGTCAATGTTACTGTGGTGTCAACCCCTGAATTGACTCCCCTTCCAACTTCCACTCCTCCTGCAACTCCAATTCCTGTTCCTGTTGTTGAAGTAAATGTTTCTCAAACAATTAACGAAACCATATCAACAGATTCAGAAATAGCCAACAACACATCGACATCAGAAGGCATTTTTTATGATGATGTAACGAAAGAAGACAAAGAACAAAAAGAAGATGACCGGATAATTTTTTCCGGCAATTATGTCCTTCCGGAAGGAACTGTAAATGTTACAGAAAACACCGGACTCGAATACCAGATCTCAACCAACACTCCTTTAGGCCTTTTGCATATGCTGCTAACAGATAATCTGATTGAAACTTTAAGCATAGACGACAGGGGGATGCGTAAGGGAGGTATCCTGATACTTGAAGGAGTTAATGGTTATTTCAATACGGCAAGTAAAGTCTGGTATGTTAAAGTCAATGGCAATGTCCTTGAGGATTATCTTGACTCACAAGAAGGTCTGAATATCTATCTTCTTAGTGCTGGAGATACCGTTTCTTATTACTATGGAAATCCGGATGAACCTTTACAGATGGCAGAAGCAGCAATCATTGTGGCATTAAAATAAAAAAAAAATTATTTCCACCGTGATAAGGTGGAAGTAAAAACTTTGGACATCTCTTTTGCCTTATCAAGGGACATTTCTAACTGGCTGGCAATAAAGGGTGCAGATTTTTCAATCATTGCATCCTGTGTAAGGTCTGGTTCGGTAAATGCTCCATGCTGGTAACAATAAACACAATATCTGTAACTTGGTGTTTCATCCTCTTCTGTCCCTGCATCTTCAGGAGAAAAGAGGGGCATTCCACAACTCTGACATGAGGGAACAATCCTCCCGCTCCACCGTTTCAGGGGGCTGATCTGGTTTTGCATGAACATCCTGGCTTTATCAAGCGGCATCCCGAACATTTGTGACATCATACCCGCTCCAATTTCAGCCATCTTTTCGACATTACAGTTATCATCTGTAAATTTACCGTTCTGGTAGCAATATGTGCAATATATATTCGATCTGCTTCCATCAGATTCAGTACCATAATCTTCATCTTTCATAAATGGCATGGCACAACTTTGACAAATTGAAGAAAATTCGGTAATTTTAATTCCTCCTGGTCTGGATGTCACTGCCATGATTGTTCTTTATTCATGTTTAAACGGCAATGCACATCCAATAGGATTGTATGAATTCAGGTATTTGAATCTTTAATAAACAGGGTGAAAGTGAAGATGCAATTCAGACTGTGAATAATCATGCCATAATAACTTATTTTGTCATAAATCCAGAGTATAATTTTTTTTATCTTTAAATCTAATACTCTACATGGCCAGTTATGTCTGTACAAAATGTGGTTATCTCTTTGATGAGCGGTTTGGAGATCCGGAGCACGGGGTAACTGCAGGAACACCGTTTGAAAAAATCCCTGACTCATGGCTCTGTCCAAGGTGTAAGGCTACAAAGGCATTTTTTGCAAAACGCAACGAATAATTCTTTTTTTAATTTTTAACTGAATCTTTTGGTTTCTTCTCTAATGGCGGTCTAGTTCTTCATTACATAATCTGTCACATCGCTGGATACCCTGGTTGTTTCTTGGCACATATTCCCAGGTAATATGAGAAAAATCTGATGCCAGAGAGTGAACTTTGTCATAAAGAATTTTCAGATGTGGTTTATTGACTTTGTATGTCCCCGTTATCTGTCTGATAACAAGCTGACTATCTGAATACAATCTGATATACTTGTCCTGAAATTCTCCAGCCTTTGTCAGTGCCTGAATTACTGCAGTATATTCTGCAACATTATTCGTGGTATCTCCGAGGTATTCTGAATATGTTGCAATCTCTATGCCTTCTTTATCGATGAGGATATAGGCACAGGCAGCTGGTCCGGGATTTCCCCGTGACGCTCCATCGGTATAAATCGTCAACATGTGGGGTACACTATCTACGTACAAAACACATATATTCATGTAAATGAATTTCCTGGAACTTGCCATGATGGGATTTCTCATCGGACTAACTGGTGCCCTTACACCCGGTCCCACTCTTATTGCAACCATTCAGTCTGCTCTTCACGTTGGATGGTCCGGTGGGCCCAGGGTTACATTCGGTCATATTATCGCTGAATTAGGGGTAATTGTTATCATAGCAGCTGGTATTTCTTCCATACCTGATTCTGCAGGACCGGCAATAGCAGGAATTGGAGGAATTGCCCTGTTAGTTTTTGGCGCAATGACTCTCCTGGGAGCCAGGGAAGCAGAAATTGTTAGTGGTAGTAATAAAGGAAAAACCGGTCCGGTTATTGCCGGGCTGGTAACCAGTGTTTCCAATCCTTATTTCTGGATATGGTGGTTTACGGTAGGAGGTGCTCTTCTCCTGAGCTCATTGTCCCAGGGTCTTTTCGGACTTTTTGCTTTTATTGCCGGACATTGGGCTGCTGATCTTGCATGGTTTACCTTAGTTTCAGTAGGTATATACCGGAGCAGAACCGTGCTTGGCACCAGTTTATACCGGGGTATTCTAGTTTTGTGCGGTATTATTCTGATGATATTTGGATTATGGTTTATTTCCCAAATAAATCTCTCCTTTACTGTGGAATGAGTGCAGAATGGTTTGAACATATGCATCTGAATATTAGGCAGAAGATAATTTTCATAATCAGTATATCCTGAAAAATAATCCAATTAATGACTTAAAAATCCAAAGTAAATTACCATTTTCTTCTCTCCAGTAGAAATAAAGGGGTCATAAACCCTTCTGAGCGCATGTTTTATTGAGTACAGAGCTTTATAGTATTGGACTTTTAACTTGTCAATTCTCTTCGCAATTTAATTCCTGATTCCTATTATGGCCATGATATGGAAAATTATTTGCCAGGTAACTCTAATGCAGATTTACTCATCCAAACACCTTGCTCACAATCAGGAAAATGACAAGAAGACATGCAAATATGCCTGTAAATATGATGGGGATATATTTTTCGTATGTATTTCTGTCATTTTTTTCCATCCTTTCCTGAATTAATTTAACTTCATTAAAACAGGTAGTCATTTCCTGTTTTAGTGGAGAAAGAAGGGACTGGACTTCATTTAGATCTGTGTTGTTATGTACCAGGTTCTCAGCCAGTCTGGTCAGTCCTTTATTCAGACTGGTCAATTCTCCTCTCAAGTAGGATATTTCATCATCCTTCATTGATATCTGTCGTAATAGATCCTTTACCTG
The DNA here is from genome assembly GCA_012729535.1 of Methanomicrobiales archaeon. GTDB lineage: Archaea > Halobacteriota > Methanomicrobia > Methanomicrobiales > Methanospirillaceae > Methanospirillum. The sequence continues at coordinate 50,295 of JAAYCY010000066.1, forward strand.
GCTTTTTAACAGTTCATTTTCAACACGATATTTTTTTTCCGTAACGGAGTGCATCAGCCTGGAGATGGCTTCCTGTCTTGATATTGAAACCGCAGCAGCCTCATCATCAATGATTGAGATAATTTCTTCAGGTAATTTTTTTTCCAGTTTTTCAATTCCCATGATAATCACCCAGTGGTATTCAGTAAGATGTTCCTGTTCCAGATTTCACGGTTATCAAGCAGCCATTTTTGAGCATGGATCGGTTTTTCTGGATTCGGCGGTATTCTAACATATGATCCATCCGGTTTAAGCATCCTTGCCTTGATCGTATCATGCAAATGGATGGGAAGGATGGTATTGATAATTTCATTCCGGATACCGGGATCGAGAGCAGGGTATAACACTTCAATACGGCGTTTCAGATTACGAGGCATAAGATCTGAACTGCCCATTAGAACAAGGGGATCGCCTCCGTTGTGGAAATAATAAATTCTGGTATGTTCCAGGAAGCGTCCTACAATGGTTGTTACCGTAATATTGTCTGAAATCCCTGTAATTTCCGGGCGAAGACAGCATATTCCTCTAACCTGGAGATGAATAACGACCCCTTCCTGTGATGCCCGGAATAGTGCCCTGATAACTTCTGCATCCTGAAGAGCGTTTAATTTAAATATTATTCTCCCGTCTCCGTGAGTATGTTGTCGTTCTATCTCTCTTTCGATGAGAGAGATGATCCGTATTTTGATTCCTCCCGGAGCAACAAGGAGATGATGATAAGAAGAATATTGTGAGTATCCAGTCAGGACATTAAAAAGATGCGAAACGTCTGATGATATCTCTTCATTTGCTGTAAAAAGACCTATGTCTGTATATATTTTCGCAGTAACTGCGTTATAATTTCCAGAACTCATATGAACATACCTTACAATGCCTGTTTTTTCCTTTCTTACAACAAGGCACAGTTTTGCATGTACTTTAAGACCCATAATTCCGAAAACGACGTGAGCTCCAGCCCTTTCCAGAGCTCTTGCCCACCCAATATTATTTTCTTCATCAAACCGGGCCTTAAGTTCAACAAGCACTGATACCGCCTTTCCCTGTTCACGTGCATCAAGCAATGCCTGAATAATAGGTGAATTCGTTCCTGTCCGGTATAAGGTAATTTTTATTGCCAGCACATCCGGGTCATGTGCTGCGGTATTGAGAAACCTGATAACCGGCTGAAAACTTTCATATGGATGAAATAACATGATGTCGCGTTGTTTTATTACATTGAATATATCAGGATCTGCTTCAAGTCTTTCAGGAATTACCGGGGCAAAAGGAGAATCTTTCAGATCAGGTCTGTCTATATTCATCAAGCAGAAGAGGTCAGCCATCCCGATCGGACCATCTGCAGGATAAAACATGTGTGGATACCTTGCCAGCTTTGTTCTCATCATTTCTGTTATGGAAGGAAGAATATCCATCGATGTTTCAATCCTGACCGGCGTTCCAATCCACCGTTTACTGATAGACTGCTCGACAGCACTCAGCAAGTCATCTGCTTCATCCTCTTCGATTTCAATATCTGCATCTCTGGTTACCCGGAACGGATATGATGCGACGATTTCCATACCTGGAAAAAGGAGGTCAAGGTTATCTGCAATCAGGTCCTCCAGAAAAATCAGTTCAATGTTATCGATTTCATTCCTTTCGTTATCTGATGGAATTTTTACCAGGCGGGAGAATAATGTTTTTGGTATCTTTATCCGAGCAAAAAGTTCATCCGGTGATCCTGGCCTTTTCAGGATAACCGCCAGATTTAAGGCAAGGTTTGATATGAATGGGAATGGATGTGATTTATCAAAAGCCAGAGGAGTTAAAACCGGAAAAATTTCCCGGTAAAAGTACTTTCGAAGAATCTTTCTTTTCTTTTCATCTAGTGAACTCCGGTTATGAATGATGATACCCTCCTGTGCAAGTTCAGGAAGTATTACTTCATTCCAGACCCTGGCCTGTTCCAGAAGAAGCGGGGTCAGGTCATGGTTTATCCGTTCTATCTGCTCCATAGGTGTCAGACCGTCTGGAGGAAGTTTTATGACTCCTTCTGCCAGTTGGTGGTGAAGTCCTGACACTCTTACCATAAAAAATTCATCCAGGTTATTGGCGAAAATAGCGAGAAATTTTATTCTTTCAAGAAGAGGATGAGAAGGATCCTTTGCTTCATCCAGAACATGCTGGTTAAAGCGTATCCATGATAATTCTCTGTTGATATATAAAGATGGGTCTGATAACATTGAGCAGGCATCAACCTTCTGGTTATCTACAGTCCCAGCCCTTGCAGACTGATCCATATAACATCAGTTTCACCTGAATGTAATAAAGGTTGAGCATTGAAAATTTTTGCTATTGAGTTATTATACTATTTAAAAAATAGGATCTGGACATATTAAAAGTGGATTTTTGCTTTCTGCCGGATATGTTTTAATGATGGAAAGATTATTGCCACCAGCTAAAGAGTATGAGGTATGAAGTTGGCAGCAGTACTTCTCATACTTTGTATCATTCCTCTCCTCGCATCAGCTGAAGCAATATCTGACACGAATTCTCTTTTTAGTACCTGTCTCCAGATTAAAGAGGAGATGTCACTCTCACTTATCGGTCTTGATATGCAGGCTTCCCGTATTCTCCTCCACATATCTGGTGGTGTAACATCCGGTAATAATCTAACAAACCTTCTCTCATTTTTTGTCGATGATAATCCTGCAGTCCTTTCTGCAGGCACTTATTGATGAGACACTTCTCCTGGTCAAGGCTGCATCTGATGGAGATTTCAATATCAGGGTTGATGTGACAAAGCATGAAGGCGAATACGGCCGGATTATCGAGGGAGAAACACCACTCCTGACAGCGTGGTAACTCCGGTTAAAGAGGCCATCCGCGTCTGCCAGGAATATGCAAACTCTACTTTTTCTGCCCGTGTTGATCCTAATCTTCAAGTTTCAGGTGAGGTATCCCAGCGTGCAGAACTGGTTTTAGTATCAACAACAGAGGCTAATACCTTCTCCAGGGATGGGATAAACCTGGCAAAAAGTATGAGTCTGCTATGATTGGTATCATGGATTCAACAAAGGAAGTTGATGAGATTGTTAAAGATATCAACAGGCAGATTGATGAAATTGGAAAGATTGTGAGGTTGATCACCGATATATCCAACCAGACCAATCTTCTCGCTCTGAATGCTGCTATAGAAGCTACATGAGCCGGAGAAGCAGGAAGAGAATTTGCCGTTATTGCAGCTGAAGTTAAATCGCTTGCACAGGATTCCAGAGCATCTGAAGAGAATATTGCAGAGATGATATCGGCATTGAAGTTAAAAGTTTGTAAAGCTAACAAAGCCATGAAATATGCCGGAAATGTGGTGGTTGAAGGCAGTAATGCATTAAAAGAAACCCTTGGGGCTTTCATGAAAATTGCAGATTCGGTTGAAGGTTTCACAAAAAATGCAATGGATGTTGCATCTGCATCACTAGATCAGATTAGTAAAGTAATAGTGAATGTCAGTACTATTGCCGAATCAATCTCGCGAGAGATGACTCAGTTTAAAGTATAATGGGGTACAGGTAGGAGAGAAAAAGTAGTTTTTTCTTTACAATACTTTAATTTATTCCGATTCGCCATTTTCCTGCCAGAACCAGCATTTCAAACCGTACTCCTTTCCCATACGTTCCGGTTTCACTGATTTTTATACCGGTGATGGAAAGAATCTCACCAATCAGGAATAATCCCATACCTGTATTTTTTCCAAAACCCCTCTCAAAAATCCTCATCTTGTCTTTTTCTAAAACACCGCCACCGTCATCTTCGTACACAAGAATACAATCATTTCCTTTAATCTGATACGAAAAATTGATTGATGTAAGGTTATTTCCATGACGAACAGAATTATCAACGAGATTATACAGTACCTTTTCCAGCATAAGGTCTGCATAAATCTCAAGGTTTTCAAGTTCAGACTGTAAGAAAATACCCTGTGCAAGTCCTGTTATTGTCTCTTCGTGGATAAGGGTTTCAACCCTTTGCCAGACCGGAGCAGAAGTTCCAAGATCCTGGTATTCTTTTGTCAGATTTATAAGTCGGGCAATATTAGATGATGTCTTATTGATAACATCAAGGTACTTAATGAGTTTTTTATCAGTTACCATTTCTTTCATCTCTTCACTATACAGTGAAGCAATCATCACCCTGTTTAATATGTCATGCCTGGTGATACTGGATAGAATGTTGAGTTTGTGGTTTGCCGATTTAACTGCATCATGTGCATGTTTTATCTCATTAATGTCATGGATCTGAAGAAGTGTGCATAACTGCTTTTGGATATTAATACTGGAAATCGCCACCTCAGCATAAAACGGACTGTTATTCTTATTGATAAATTCTATTTCAGTCCGGTTGACTTTCCCATCTTTAGTAACCGATGCTAACGGGCTGATTTCCTGCTCATCATCTGCAAATATGCCAATATTTTTAAGATTTTTTCCTGTAATTTCAGTATTAAACGTACCAAAAATCTCTTCAAATCCTTTGTTCACTTCAATGATTGTCCCCTTTGCATCAATAATTAAGATAGGATCCGGTGTCTGGTTGAAGATTGAAATAAATTTTTGTTCACTTTCTTTTAATGCCTGCTCATAAACTCTTCGTTTTGTAATATCCCTGCTTATACCCAGAAAACCAATGATATTGTTATGTTTGTCATGCAAAGATTTTGCAACAACTTCGGTCCAGACAGTAGAGCCATCCTTACAGGGTTGTTCAACCTCGAAAAACTCCGGTTCCGGTCTTAACCCTGTTTTTACTTTTTCAATAGTACTGTTCATTATCTGCATTGTAAGGGAGACTGATCCCGGAGAAATTGCATCAATTACCGGTTTTTCAATCACTTCCTCCGGGGTATACCCTCTTAAATGATATACCGAAGGGCTGACAAACGTAAACCAGCCATCAAGGTTCATGGTCCAGATAACATCGGTTGAATTATCGGTAATAAACCGGTATCTCTCCTCGCTCTTTTTTAATTCTTCTTCAGCAAGTTTTCTGTCAGTGATATTGTGATGAGCTGAAAGAATACATTTTTTACCTTTAAATGATATAAAAATCCCAAAAAGAATGGCCCAAATCCGTTTTCCAGAAGATAATGAAAATTCAACTTCGTAATCTGTGACAATATTTTTATCCTTAAGTTTCTCAATCCAGTCTTTTCGTTCTTTGGGGTTAGTCCAAAAATCATGGATCATGATTGATGTTAATTCCCTGACTCCTTCCAGTTCAAAAAGTTTAATTGCTTGAGGATTAGCATAAAGGAGGTTCCCGTTTATCGTAACTATTGTGATAGATACCGGGAAATTATCAATAATCTGTTGAAACTGAATTTCATATTCCATCAGGGCACAGGATGTCATTTTTAATTCGGTAATATCCTGGTTTACCCCGAAAACCCTGATCGGTTTTCCTTCATTGTCTACTTCCAGTTCCCCTATAGTTGTTATATATCTCTCTTCGCCGGTACTTGGCAGCACAATACGCATTTCTGTGTTGTAGGGCAAACCTGTTTTAAGAGCCGTTTTAAAAATTTCCCTCATCCTGGGTCGGTCTTGTGGATGAATCAAATCAGCAATCAGGTCATAACCTACCACTGATCCTAGTGGTAATCCGAACATGTGATATAATTCATCAGAAGCGGAATACTGCCTGGTTTTAAGATCAAGACTCCAGTTTCCAATCCTTGCAATCCTCTGTGTCTTCTCCAGGTTTTCCAGCGTCTGTTTCATTTTTTCTTCTGCCAGACTTCTTTTTGTAATATCAGTTGCCTGAACTAGCAGGAGATCTTCACCAGATGATGAAATGATATCCGCGGACACCAGCACATAAAGTAAATCATTGGTTTTTGTAAAAAAATTAACTTCCAGGTTATGGAGATATCCTGCCTCGTTTAAAGATTTTAAAAGTTCAGTTTGGGTTTCTTCTGTTAATATGCCAAGTTCAAGGAAAGTTTTTCCAATGACCTCTTCACGGGTAAAAAAGAGTCGTTTTAGAAATGCTTCGTTAACATCGACAAACCTCCCGGAGGAGAGTTCAGATAACCCTGCAATGGAATGGTTTGCCTGGAAAATCTGATTAAAACGCTTTTCTGAATTAATAAGTTCTTTTTCTATTTTTCTTCGTTTGACTGCCTGTTCAACTTTATGGCCCAGTTCAGCAAACTGTGCTTTGGGATCTCCTCCTTTCTGGAGGTAAAAATCGACACCGTGATTGATGGCCTCTATTACTATTTCTTCACGCCCTCTTCCGGTAAACAGGATGAAGGGTATATCCGGGTATTGTGAACGAATCGCCTTTAAAAATTCGATTCCATCCATTTCCGGCATCATATAATCAGAAATAATTGCATCATACGATGAGATATTCCCAGACTTTATAATTTCATCTGCTGAAAGGGAAATATCCACAGAGAATTCTCCATTCCTCTCCAGGAATATCTTTGCCAGGTCAAGGAGGATTTCTTCATCGTCGACATAGAGGATATGGATCATGTTATTTTCCATTTCCATTATATTTCTCCCCTTTTTTTACAAGGGGCATCAAAACCCTGATTTGGATGCCGGAAATAAGAAAATCCCTGTGTGAATTTATTATGATAAAGGGAAGATTGGAATGTATAACATGAATATCCTCTTATCCCTATAAAAAGGCTTCTTCACTACACCCCGGAACCAATCCAGGAAAGCCAGATTGAATTGAGCAGGACTACAATTGTTGCTATCTGGTGACCAATTGCTCCCAGAACTGGTGATATCATTCCACCTGCAGCGATTCCGATGAGAATAAAATTGAGGGCCATTGCAAGAATAATATTTATTTCAATAGTTCGCCGGGTCCTCTTTCCCAGCGAGAGAAATGATGGAAGGGTAAAAAGACCTTCCTGCATCAATATTACTCCTGAACTCTCAAGTGCCAGTGTATTTTCCCTGCTTCCCATTCCTATCCCAAGATCTGCTCTGGTAAGTGCAGGGCCGTCATTTGTCCCGTCACCAACAAAGCAGACAACCTCCCCTTTCTCCTGGAGACTGGCAATATATTCTTCTTTCTGGACCGGATGAAAACCTGAATAAGTCATTGATTCTGGAATATCAAGCTCTTTTGCAATTCTTCGTGCAACATATTTATTATCTCCTGTAATCATTGCAATTCTGTTATATCCCAGTTTTTGCAGAGAAGACAGTGCATTTTTTGTATCATGACGCAGCGTATCTGCAACCAATAATCTCCCGATATATTGTCCATCCTTTGCAATCAGGACTTCCGTTTCATAATGATCGTTATCTGCTTTGGAATCTTTGGCATCATCTGGTATAAGTACGGAATTTTCGATGAGAAAATCCCTGTTTCCAACAATAATTGAGCTATTGTTAAATGTGTCAAAAGCTCCTTTCCCAGGAATATGTCTGGCCCTCATTGGGCCTGTGTAGACAATTCCCCTGGTTTGTGCTTCTTTTATAATCGCTTTTGCAACAGGGTGCGGAGATGATCGCTCAGCTGATCCTGCGACTTTGAGAATTTCTTCTTCTGATACTCCATTTTCAGGAATTATCCCGGTTATACTCATCTCACCTGAAGTCAGAGTTCCTGTCTTGTCAAATACAATGACGGTGATTTTTTTACAGATTTCCAGGTATTTTCCACTTTTGATAAGAATTCCGTTTTTTGCAGCCGGACCAATAGCGGCCAGAACTGCTGAAGGAGTTGACAGGAGAAGTGCACAGGGACAGGCTACGATGAGAACCGTAATTCCCCTGATGATATCTCCGGTTATAAGGACAATTATGCTGGCAAGGAGAAGAATGAATGGCGTGTAATATTTTGCAAACCTGTCAATCATCGGGTGTGAAGGTGGTCTTCGTATCCCTGCTTCTTTTACCAGTTCAACGATTTTTGCATAGGAAGACTGGGATGCCGGTTTTATTGCAGTAATAATCAGGACACCATCAAGATTTATACTCCCTGAGAATACTGTCTCCCCAGGTTTTTTCAGTATTGGGTGGCTTTCCCCGCTCAGAAATGATTCATCGATAGCAGACTGGCCTTCAGATATTTTTCCATCAACCATGATACTATCCCCGGGTCTGATAATCACCTGGTCTCCCACCACAATGTCTTCAATGAGAAGATCAATCTCGTCACCGTTTCTGATTACCCTGGCAGTTGTTGGGAATGTGGACAATAAGGAATTGATCTCTTTGCCGGTTCTTGTATACAGGTATTCTTCAATGATCTCTCCAATCGTCAGGATAAGTGCAATCTCAGCTGCAGCGGTGAATTCTCCGATTATTACTGCAGCGACAATCGCAAGGGCTGCCAGTTCACATACATCCCATCTACGATTGATAAGACCCAGAATTGCATCTTTTAAGATCGGATATCCTGTCAGGACAAGAGCTGCAATTGCAGCAGGGATCTCTAATTCATGTGGCCCTATTATTGAATATTCTGTCAATACTGCAATTACTACCAGGATACCTGCCACAAAGAGCCTGATTACCTCTCTTCTGAATTTTTTATCATCATGATTGTGAGCATGACCACACCCACACCCATGATCATGGCATCCCTCAGGTCCAGTATGCTGATGTTCGGATGACATTACTCTACCGCCAAAACAATTCAGATACGCTCGTTAATCTTTTTCAATAATACAATCAGGTGTTTTGTATCATCATCCCCAAGTAATTCGGCAATTTCAGCGGCCAGGTTGAGATGGTGGCGGTGATGCTCCTCAAATGCCTGTGTGCCTTCTTCAGTAAGTTCAATAATATATGACCTTCTGTCATGTTCTGCCCTGATCCTCTGGGCATACCCGCCTTTTTCTAACCGATCAACAGTAATCGTTGTGGTTCCCGTGGTGATTCCAAGCTTGCCTGCAAGTTCTTTCATGTTCATCCGACCATAATGACCAAGAATTTCAATGGCATGTGCATCGGAAATTTTGAGATTTCCGGCTTCAATAACTGATGATTCCCATGAAGTAAAACGGTCAAAAAATTCTACCAGGTGAGCATTGAGTTCTTCTTTTAGAGTGTCCCTATCTTCCATTACTATCTTCCTAAATGTTGGACAATCATATTGTTTGATTGTCCAACTATTTGAATTTATGATATTCAATTCACGTGATTTTCAAAGAATCAAAATTAAACCTGAAATGAGCTGGCCAAAATAAATCTGGCGACTCTCTATTTTTACCAAAAAAAGACAGATTACGTCATGCTCTCAAAGATTCACACAGGAAAACCCAATAATAATAATACACAAATACCGGACCCTGAAAGTTCATTGCCAGATGTTAGTTTTTTTGAACATTTTTCACAAAGGAAAAAAAATTTTTGGTCACCACTCATCACTACCAAAATATAAAATTTGTAATGCGGGAGGCATATTCCCGCTTTTGGAATAGTAATGAGAAAAAAATCCGATCTCATAACTCATCTCAAAAAAGAGCGTGATCATGTCCATGGGAACATTGAACATAGAGCGTGATTTAGAGGCACTCATCAGTCACAGTAAAAATCTTGATGAGCATTTGCATCATCTGATAAATGAGACTAATAACTCTGTAATAAATCCTGCTCCACTCTAAATGGGATGAATATTCGCCTGATAAAGAAGGTTCAGTACAAAATCTGCCACTTGGGGTTTCACTATCTCAAGTCACCACTAAACAAACAAAGGAGGTCACATGGGATGTCATGCATCAATCAGAGGGGCAATAAACATGGAACTTATCCCTGAATTTCTATGGAAATACATGGATAGTCCCCATGAAGAAAAAATCCCGGTTGATTGGGAAAACCAAAACGGTAAAACAGGTTAATAATAATCGATCATGCAGGTTTTCATTATTGTTCTGCTTTCCACGTAATCACATGTTATTATTTGCAGTCATTGGGTAAGGACACTCATGATAATCATGATAATCAGGATCGATAATCACCACACCTGGTATACAAACAGATGTTCCTTTTAGCCTTCTAACATTTTGCATCTGTTTTAGTAATATCAGAGATTAATCGATCTATCCCGGGTTCTGTTCTTGTTTTTTTCAAATTTGTGTATTCTAAAATTAAAAGCATTGATAAATAGGGCAATTATTACGCCCGTTTAAAAAAGATGGTGTATTAAACCGGAGCAGAACAATTATTAATTTTCTGAATCTGGTTTTTTTCGTATACAGGTTCAATGTTATCAGATATTATTCCCTTTAATCGGAACAATCCCTCAGGAATTGTAATTTCAAACCTGGCTCCCTGTCCATAAATCCCGCATTCATGGATATTCATACCACATGCATTAAGGACCTGATATGCGAGATAAAGGCCTGAACCAGGATTATTCTGATTTGGAGCCTTTAAGATTAATGCTTTTTCATTATCAGGGATGCCATGTCCATCGTCTTGAATATACCAGATAAGGTTCCCTTCTGACACTGAATAATCACTGATGATGCGAGTAACTCCCCCTCCATGGCGTATTGCATTGTCTACTAGATTAAATACAACTTTTTCTAAAATCGAATCTCCATAGACCTCTATTGAACTAAGGTTGTGTTCAATCTTAACATCCCTGGTATCTATCATGGTTAAGGCATTTGATACAATATTGGCAAGATTCATCCACCTCTGTCCAGAAAGCCCGGGTATCAGGTGATCTGAACTTGTTGAAATCTGCCTGTTAATTGCTTGCACAGTTGATTCTATTCTTGAAACTACCAGGTTCATCTCATCTCCTGTTGACATTGTTTTTAACAGGTCAAGATACCGGTGAAGAGCGGTAATCGTATTCAGAAGGTCATGCCGGGTTATCACAGAGAGGATGTCATGATTTGCCTGTGATTTAATTGCCGATTTTATCACCATCTCATTGTAAGCCGGCTCCTGGATAGTAGCCGAATTTTCCCAGGGAAGACCTGCATCCTGAATTTTTGAGAAGAGTTCAAGTGCAGAAATCGTCTGTGTGCCTGCCGGAGTGTTTAAAAAACTGACCAGGTTTCCAATCGCTGATGTCGTAATAGGAGAGAGTTCATGTTCGATGATACAGGCTTCTTTGTTTGCAATATCAGGTGCAACGCCGATAAATTCAAAAAACTGCCGTAGTGTTTCATGACGGATATGAATAACTTCCCCTCTCATCCTGCCTTCAGAAGAGAGAAAAACTCCTTCATACCGTCTCCACTTCGCAAATCCAAGTCGGGATATTTTCCCCACCATCTCAACGACAGAAGAAGGCGATACATTAAGAGATCTGGCTATTTCTCCAGTCCTGGCATAACCTTTGGTTTTACTGAGCACATATATTGTTTCCAAGTAATCTTCCATTGCCTGTGATAACTTCTGATCCGTTTTTTTCATCCCATTCCCTCCGTATGAGTGCATGTCCGCGTTTTGTGAGTTCCACTCTGCTTTCGATGTTATTTTCCCGGGTTTCGCAGGAACAACTGCAACATGCACATGTGATGCCATTTTTTTTGCACGAACATTCCGTTGCTTTTTCCCCGTCCTTTTTGAGATATCCTGTGCTACACAGCAGAGATATCCATGATGAAACTGAACTTGTCGGAATACCAAGTTCAAGGGCAAGTTCAGAGAGCAGGCATCCTTTCCGGTTATGGATGAGGTGAAGGATTTTCAGACCTTCACTCACAGCATTCACCCCTGCATGAACATTTATACAGGAGTTTAGATACTCCAAGATACAAGGGTATTGCAATAATTCCTGCCCATATAAATCCTGGGCTGAGAATCGTCAGGATGTTTGCTTCTTCTTCTCCTTCCATTATTGTTGTTAGAACATTTCCTCCTTCAATCAGGACAGAGCATCCGGCAAATACCAGGAGGAGGAGACTTGCAACATATGAAAAGCTGATCCAGCCCGGACGGTCAGACCTGCCTTTCATAACAGCAGTTGCAAATATGAAAGATATCAGGATCAGAATGCACCCTCCCGGAATATCCGGTAAGATGAAAAATCGAGTAATGATTCTGGCCCCTTCAAGTATTGATAAGAAGCCTGCTATGAAGGTGGTCAGAGTTACAATTACTGTCCACCCATAGAGATATTTGTGTGGGTATGTTGTGTTTGACATGTTTTATACTCCAATGAAGAGTGATCCGATGTGTAATACCAGGTATGCGAAGATGTATGCCATAAAAATTCCCCATCCGATAGCTATTCCTGTCCATTTCCAGTTGCCCATTTCCTGTCTGATTACTCCAAGTGCAGCAACGCAGGGGAGATAGAGGAGGACAAATACCATGAATGCAAGGGCAATTATCGGGCTTAATGTTGGATCTGCAGCGAGGGATGACTCGAGCATTTCCTCTCCGCCATAGAGAGTTCCAAGAGATCCGACTACGACTTCTTTTGCAATGAATCCGAAGATAAGACCTACAACAAGCTGCCAGTTAAACTCAAGTGGTGCGAATACCGGGTGCAGTGCCTGACCAATGATTCCTGCAAGACTGTCCACTGATCCGTATTCTACGCCTGCCGGCAGTGTTGCCAGGGCCCAGACCAAGAGAACTCCGCCAAAGATGACAATACCTGCACGCTTGAGGTATTCCCTTCCTTTATGCCACATATGAGTTGCTGCAGCAAATCCACTTGGTTTCCTGTATGGTGGCAGTTCCATGATGAAGGGGGATGGTTCGTCCTTGAACACGAGGCGACGAAATATTAGGGCAGTAACTATTGCCACGAATATTCCCAGGACGTACAGGAAAAAGATTACATTTCCTGCTGCTGCTCCAAAGAAAACTCCTGCAAACAGGACATATACCGGAAGCCGTGCTGCACAGGACATGAACGGGATAGTTATGATAGTAATTATCCGGTCCGCTTTGCTCTGGAGAGTTCTGGTTGCCATGATGGCAGGAACATTACACCCAAATCCAATAAGGAACGGGATAAAGGATCGCCCATGCAATCCAATCGAGTGCATCAGGCGGTCCATGACAAATGCTGCTCTTGCCAGGTATCCGGTATCTTCCAGGATAGAAAGTAGCAGGAACATAACAAAGATAGATGGTACAAAGACGAAGACAGAGCCAACACCTCCGATTACTCCATCAGAGAGGAATGACTGGATAAATGGATCCATCTCGACTTCGTTCATCAGTTCGGTAAAATAACCAAATATGTATTCTATTCCTACCAGGAACGGATTGGATGCACTAAAAGTTACCTGGAAGGCAAACCACATACATGCGAGGAAAATGGGTATTCCATAGAACCGGTGTGTTAATACCTGGTCAATCAGGTCGGCAGGCAATACCTGCCCCATGGTGCATTTTACCGCACAGGTTGTGATTTCTTCAGCAGTCCGGTACCTGGCCAGCAGGATATCTTCGGCAATACCGTCACGTTCTGCCGGATCGCTTTTATCGATGAACGGAATTACCAGTCCCTGGTCATGCAGCATCTTTTCCAGGTGTTCATCTCCTTCCATCAGGCGGATTGCGGCATAATGGGGTGAGAGTTTACCAAGAAGTGATGCATGAGAACTGAGATAGTTACCAATTTCGCCGATGTAGTTTGTAACTGAGTGCGGATACTCAATTTCCTTATGGGTGGCCCTGGTTTTTTGTCCGGTTACACGGATGATGTTCTCTACTAATGTATCAATTCCCTCTCCTGTCCGTGCAACTATCCGGACCACTGGTATTTTCAGGTTCTTTTCCAGACATTCAGCATCAATGGTAATTCCCTGCTCATCTGCAAGGTCGCTCATGTTCAGAGCAATTATCATTGGAATGCCGATTTCCATCATCTGAGTAGTTAAAAAGAGATTTCTCTCGATGTTTGTTGCATCGATTATCTGGACAACTGCGTCCGGGTTGGATGTTAATAGTGCATCTCTTGCAACCTGTTCATCCGGGGTAAATGCTGAAAGGCTGTATGTCCCTGGAAGGTCAGAAACGATGAGTGAATGGTCATTAATCTGTCGGTTTCCTTCCTTGATATCAACAGTGACTCCCGGGTAGTTCCCGGTGTGCTGGTGGACTCCGCACAGGCTGTTGAACAGGGTTGTTTTACCCACATTCGGGTTTCCTGCTAGTAATATGCGAATATCTTTCATAAGATCATCATATTTGTGGTTCAACAAGAACCATGCTGGCTGCTCCGGGTCCAAGAGCGTATCTGCTCTCACCTATCCGGATAATGACCGATTCTTTTGCTTTTTGAATAATGGTCAGTTCAATTCCGATAATGATGCCAAGCTGGCCGAGTGTTTTTGCAAGGTGTCCTGTTCCACAGATAGATCTGACTACAACCTTGTCGCCGGTTTTTAATAGACTAAGGGGAACCACCGTGTTTCACTCTCCCTTCTTTGTATCAACGGTAATCAGTGCTGCCTCTCTACGACGAAGAGACAGTTTATAACCTCGGATAAGGCATTCAGCGGGATCTCCGAGAGGAGCCCATTTTACCAGTGTTAGTCTGGATCCGGGTAATACGCCCATTTCCATTAATCTACGACGAATTGTCGTATCTCCCAGAATTTCAGAGATAATCCCTGAAGTTCCGGGGGGGAGTTGTTCAACTGTCATGATGGACATGATTCACCTAATTATCTTAGACTCATCTAAATTATTACGCTATTCTATATTAAATTAGTCTTACCTAATTTCATAAGTAAGATCTAAAAAAACCCTTTATCCGTATCTATCCTGAAAATAACCGAAAATAATCAAAAAACAGATCTCATTATCCATCCCGATTTTCCAGCCGGTTATAATTTCACTTTTCAGGGTGAATGAGAGTTATGATAGAAAATTAATTGGAAATATGCGAATATTTTTTCCAGCGAAATGGATGAATATCATGTGTCGCGGAAGTATGGTGATGGTTATTTACTTTTGATATCTGGCATTCCACCAGAAAATTCTTAATCGCATGAACCATACGTTTTGATATGGATCTAATTCGAATAAGCACCTTTATGTGTGTCCTGTTTGCAGCGGTTTTGCTTCCTGTTTCTGCTGCAGATTCAGGTGATTATGCTAACCAGACCCTCAACAATGAATTTGTTGTAAAGCTGCCATCTGACTGGTCAAATTTTGCTATGAGTTCATATGCTGGTCCGGCAACTGCAGTCATGGATAATAATGACATTACGAATGTAATTGCTATCCAGGTGTATCCGAACATGAACTGTTCAGTAATCATAGAAGAGAATCTGAAGGTAAATCTGGAACTCTACAATGCGATGGCCAGCATTGCAAATATGACTGCACCGGAATATGGTACTGATAATGTAACCCAGTATGGAAAATATCCGGATGGAAAAGTATCAAACCTGTTTATAAAGCTCATTGACGGTAATGTTGTCGCTGTTTCAGGGACCTATGATACCATTGAGGATGCAGAGGATAAAGCAGAGCAGTTTACTCGTATAGCTGCATCGGTCATTCCTCTCAATCCGCCAGTATCGGACATCTGCGCCATGGAAGACAAAACACCAACTCCGGTTCCAACAACAACCTATAACCCCCGTCCCGTCCCTACTCCAGTATACAAATCCGGATAATCATCCCCTCTTTTTTCATAGTATTATCAGACCTTTCTGATTGGAATACAGCCCTGCTTAATATCAGATGAATTTGAATATAAACCCATAAGCGGGCTCTATTCTATTCTTAAGGTACAGTCGGTATAGTATCTCCTTGAAAGAGACGTATGAAATAAGATAACAAATCTTTCTTCTGGAATCATGGCATACCCGTAAATTTGGTTTGTAATTTACTTTATGTCTTGATATGACTCTTGATAATCTGGAATATTCTCCTACTTTCTACCATTTCATACCAATAGTTCTTTTACTCCTTTTCTGTATTAACAATACATGTATATTCTAGGAATTAGTGGTAGCCCCCGGAAAAAGGGTAATACAGACATTGTTTTGGAAAAAATCATCTCTGGCGCCAGAGAATATAAAATTAAAGCCGAAATTATCTATCTTCGGGATTATGTGGTAACTCCCTGCATTGGTTGTGAAAAATGTCGAAAAGACCTGACTTGTTCACAGTTTTATGATGGAATGACCCTATTGTACCCAAAAGTAGAGAAGGCAGACATTCTGGTCCTTGGATCTCCTGTGTATCATTACAATATTACATCAATGATGAAATCATTTATTGATCGGTTATATCCGTATTACCTTTTTTCAGACGAGCGTCCCAGGAAATATCAATCCAGACTTGCAGATAAAAAAAGGAGTGGGATTATTTTCTCTATTTGTGAACAAATTGATCAGAATGAGATGGGTTTTGCGGTTGAAGCTATGGCAAAACCGCTAGAAGCATTAAAGTATAATATAGTGGAGACAATGCCCATATCCGGTTTTTTTGATAAGGGTGCCGTCCGGGAAGATGTTTCCCTTTTAGAATCTGCGTATGCCTTAGGTCAAAAAGTTGTAATTTATCACATAAATAACCGATCTTGAAGTATATGGTCAGGCATTGATGTTGATGTTTCCAGATGAACACCTGACAATGTACAAGTTAGAAAAAGTATCTTCTTTCTTCCGTTTTTAATCTAAAGAATTTTAAGAAAAAAGTTTGCAGAGAAATTATTGGAATTTATCTGCAACACTGTTTAGTTCATCAATGGAACTGATTGTTACATATTCTGGGACAACAAGACCAATCTTACAGCCTTCCATTGCTGTTCCTACCTCCACCAGATCATCTCCGAATTTTTCCATGTAACTTGAATGAGTTACCGGGAGCCAGGAGGATATGGTACAGTCCATATCCCCGGTAGATAATGCCTGATAGAGCGGTCCTGCATCAACAGCAATGAGTTTCACATTATATCCTGCCTGTTCCATTACTTTTGCCAGAACATTGGTGCTTGCAATTTCAGAGTCCCAAAGGACATATCCAATTTCAATGGTGGATCCGTCACCTGTAACATCACCAATCCAGTCTGTAACCATATCCTGATTGTTATTGACGAAATCCTGAGCAGCATCTGCTGGTTCTGCCCCGTCCTCAATATCAAGCATAACTGTTGTCATGTCATCCGGAGTCCAGAAAAAGTGTTCTAATATCGCAAAGGCACCTGGATTGTCTTCTTTAAATCCTTTTCTTGCCAGTGTTGCAACGTATTCTTCTCCACCAAACACATTTTTGGGATCCTCTAAGTACTTCAGGTCAAACCGTGCAAATTTCCAGTGTGGCGTCCATCCGGTTACTACAATCCATTTCTCTTCGCTCACGGATTTTGTAAGTTCGGTAGCCATTCCTGCACTACTACTGGATATCAGATTAAAATCAAGGTTATATTCATCAATTGCAGTCTCCGTCTTTTGCATAACACCGGCTCCGGGTTCAATACCAATTATTTTACCCGTTCCTGCAGCACTGGCAGATACTATTATAATACTAAAAAAAAGAGCCAATAAGGCTATTTTGAATAGATTGCTCTGTTTTTTCATTGTCTTTCTCCGATTCATCATTATTCATGAAATTCTTTCAACAAGAATTATGTCCAACCTATCAGAAAGGGGATTGAAGAAATGAATCATCCCCTGTCTTTTGTGGTCTAAAACTTATAGTGCCGATCTCTTAATAACTGTTTTGCTTTAACTATTTCCCTAATGGGGCGATTATATTTGGATTTGGGGACGTAGGGGTATTTAATTCGAGATATATTGCTGTATGTCTCTGAAAATCATGTTTTTAGGGCATATTTTCCTGATATATTCGATTAAGTAAAATATATTTGGCAAATTGCATCATGAATGGTTCATTGAATGATAAATATAAATTAACCCGTTTTTTGTTTTTAATTTCCCAATTAACTGGTAATGTATATTTTCCGTTTATGTTTTGTGACTTTTACCACGAGATTTAATCTTCATATAGTTCTCGTTATGATTTAACTATGAAGACAGCCCGGATTTCTGATTACTATTACTTCCAATTGTTTTAGAATCGATATGATATTGAGTAATCTCCGTTTTTTTCAAAAATTAAGTGATATTCCTTTCTGAATTAACTTATTGTTGAGGACTGTATTACAGAATTTCTAATGGGATGGAGCGTATTGTTTTACATAATTAGTTCACAACTGGTTTTTCAATAGATATTTTGTCTTAAATGACGAACAGTCAAATTTTGCAGTAAATGGTGATGATTACTTTATTTATGGATAAACACAAAGGGACAGAACATGCACAAATATCTTGACTCCCGTCTGTCGGAGGAAAACTTGATAATCCACCTCAGGCAGTAGAAAATGCCAATCCTTCCAGTTTTACTGTGACTACTGGAGATTGTGAGACATGGGACTTCCGGTTCAATACAAGAAGTCTTGGGATTGACCTGGGAACATACACCATCTATGCCTTATCGTCGCCATCTGACAGATATCATCTTGATGGAACCTCGTATGCTACTATTCCGGTATCTTTCAGGCGACCAACTGTTTCGGTGACTGAACCTACCAGGACAATTGCAAAGGACGACAAACTGTTAATATCAGGAACACTTGGAGGAGACATAGATACCGGAGTTGCTGTCTGGATATTTGGCAGAAATTTTTTCAGATACGATACTGCAAGAGCCGAAAACAGTGGTGACTTTACATACGAGTTGTCAGGTCCGGTTACGGCATCTATGGAACCGGGAGAATATACGGTGATTGTCCAGCACCCGATGGGAGATGGAGAATTTAACGTGAGACCAGATAGTGACCGGCAATTAGTGCTTGGATCACAACCATATCCGGGAGCTGCACAGTTCAGAATTGGTGGACCGGGAGCATTGCAGGGTCCGGCAGCAGCAACCGCGCTTATCGAGGCCCTGAACAGTCCATTTATCGATGATGTATATGCTGAATATTCAATCAACATAGTAAACCCGGTAATAACCTTTGATCCGGTATCACTCGATGCTACGGTTAATAAACCGATTATTATCTCTGGCACCACAAATATTGAAGAGGGATCCAGAATTTTGGTTGAAGTTACTGATGACTGGTTTGGACCGACTATAAAAACTGAACGCTCAAGAACAGCAGGTTTCTCAGGAGTTGTGAAAGTGCAGACTGACACAGATGGAAAGAATTTCTTTTCACTTGAAATTCCTGCAGGACGAATATCTGTTGGTTCATACCGGGTTATTGCACATTCCATTTCCTCACAGGCTTCTTCTACCGGAACACTAAATGTCAGTCTGAAAGAGACAAAACTAACACCAACTGTCAGTCCTGCTCAAAAAGGAACAACTGAACCGGAACCTGAGAAATCTGCTGCCCCTGTAACGCCAAAATTAACATCAGATATTGTAACCGTCGTAACCGAGCCGGCTGTGACAGAAAAAATACCAGTATCTTCAGTTCCATCAGAAATGGCTCCAGGAATGGGAATTCCTGTCCTTATCCTGGTCATTGCTCTTATCTTCGGAATTACCATCTTTGG
>JAAYCY010000008.1 GCA_012729535.1 Methanomicrobiales archaeon
GAATTTTCTCATTTCTTTTTTGCCTGGTCAAGATAAAGCTGTGCGAGGTAATTCTCAGGGTCAGTTTTTAACACACGCTCACATATGGTTATTGCTTCTTCACATCTTCCAAGATAATATAATGAATTGGCTTTTGCGAGCAAGGTATCCGGATCATCTGGATAAACGTGTAATACATGGTCATATGATTCATATGCTTTCTCATACTTTCCAAGATCCATGTAGGCAGATCCCTTCAAAGACCAGGTTTTTGAGTCATTTGGATTTATCGACAGTCCTTTATCGAAAGCTCGTATCGCTTCCATATATTTACCTTGTTGAAGAAGGCCAAATCCCTTTACATACCATGATTCAACATCTCCCTGAGATCCCATGTATTGATAATTTATCCTCAAAAATAATAACTGCTATGAAATGAGCTGGAATGGGTATGTTAAACGGATGATTTTTACCTGACAAATCAGTCAGGTAGTGCACAGACACCGGTTTTGTCATTTTGAATAGGTATGATTGAAATATCATTCCCTGTTTGAGACACCAGTTTTTTAATTACAATTGACTTTGGTTCTGCTTATTTGATAATGATGAAATCGAAACATGTTAGCATGGCCCATGCAGTATGCCCGGCAGAACGTGCCAGGATGCTTGACAATCCTCTTCGGTCCCTTCTTGTAAGACCACACCGGCTCCTTAACCCATACATAAAACCCGGTATGACGGTCCTTGATGTCGGATGTGGACCTGGTTTTTTTATAACTCTATTAGCAGAACTGGTTGGCCCCTCTGGTCATGTCATCGCTGCAGATCTACAACAGGAAATGCTTGATATCGTCAGGGAAAAATTGAAACGTGATAACATATCTGGCCGGGTAAGTCTTCATAAGACACATGCAGATTCACTGGATCTCACTGGTTCTGGTTATATTGACTTTACAATTGCTTTTCACATGGTCCACGAGGTTCAGAATCCGGATACATTTTTTTCCGAAGTATATACAGTTTTAAAACCTGGTGGATTATTCCTTGTAAGTGAACCAAGGGGTCATGTAAAAAAGAACGAGTTTGATGAAGAAATAGTCCTGGCAAAAAAAGCAGGATTTACTATTATGTCTGATAATTACAGCCTGAGGGAATTCCAGGTAATTTTACACAAAGCATGACTGAACGATTCATTACAATCAGGGAATATGTGAAGCAGGTACTCTGTGAAGGTGGATCACATGGATTTGATCACACTCTCCGGGTTACCCGGTTATGTCAAATCATTGGAATGGAGGAGCGTGCAGATATGAACATTCTTATTCCTGCAGCCTTGTTTCATGACATTGCCAGGCCTGTTGAAAAAAAGATCGGTATTCCTCATGAAGAGGAAGGAGCAAAAATTGCCGGAGAATATTTGAGATTAAACCATTATCCTGAAGTAAACATCCCTCATATTATGCATGCAATCCAGACTCATCGGTTCAGGTCAGATCTGGCTCCAAAGACCCTGGAAGCGAAAATTCTTTCTGATGCCGACAAACTGGATGCAATCGGTGCAGTAGGAATTGCCCGGACATTCATTTCTGCTGGTGAAAGAAACGGCGATATAACAGATGCGATGAATCACATCGATGAAAAACTGGTAAAGTTAAAAGACATGATGTATACAAAAACCGGGCAGGAAATCGCCAGAATGAGGCATGAATACCTTCTGTCATTTGTAAGGACAATCAGGGAGGAAATGGATAATGAAGATTAGATTTTTTAAAAAACTAATGTTCTATTGCGAATGAAACAGCATTTTCATAGGTAGTAGTTGCTCCATCACCATTCCATACAATAAGGTCCAGATTACCTGATGAAATTTCATCAGATAGAGGTGCATCAATTTTCACACGGATTTTCAAAGTATTATGCATCAGGACTGGTTTTGGTGAGAATGAAAACCATTTAAGATCCTTTCCGGAAAGCAGGATATCACATGGGGCCATAAGTTGTTTTCCGGTAATGGTAATATCTTTCCCTGCATCAGGAGTCAGAATAGGTGCTTCTATGGATATTATTTCAGGATCAATGAGTTTACTGGTTACTTCAAATGGAACTGTTGCCTTTCCATCCCTGGTTGTGATAACCAGGTCCCACATTCCCTGTTCTGTATCCGATGGTATGTCAACCATTACGACCCCATATTTCTGGTTCTCAACAAAGCAGTAATTATATGCCTCGATACCCTGGTTATCCTTTACCAGGGTAACGTAAACCGGAGCAGCAAAATGGTCCCCATAAATTTTTATTCCTATAGTATTGCCTGCTCCTCCACTGTAAGGGTAAATACTGGTTACATGCAGGTTTCGTTCATTAACTATCTTCTCACTCATTCCTGCAAACCGGGGATCTGAATTATCCTCAATCTCATCAGAACTATCCGGCTTTAGAGTTTCCTCCGGTGTCGGTGTCTCTGTCGGAATCTCTATTTCTGATACACTGGTATTATTTACTGCTGTTTCTTCGGTTTTATCAGTAATGGTCAGGTTCATCGTTCTTGTGCGGAGAGTTGATTCGTTCACAAAAGCCCTGATGGCATATACACCTGGTTGTGTAGAATCAGGTATCGTCACTTTTTTTATTCGCTTTGTATCTCTCACGATAAGATCAGGGACTCTTGATCCAACACCAATACCAAGTAACTCTGAGTCAGGAATTACCAGGAAGTCAATATTTTCACCGATGAGTTTTGAGGTATCAAGTGTCCAGGTTCTGTCCCTCGTTGTTTTTAATGTGGCTCCGTCTTTTCCTGTCATGGTCATTGCAGAAACACGTAAATCAAGAATAAACTCTATTTCCTCACCTGGTTCAGCAATATCAGGAATGGCTGTTATTTCTCCTTTTAGCAGAAGTGTCCCACTGGGCAGCACACCATCTCCTGACCAGTTTATAAATCCCTGCCCATAATTTTCAAAAAACGGGCCATTAAAGATGATGTTGTCTCCACCCGTATCTGCAGAAGTAATCATTGGCAACGTCAGAGTTACCAGGATAATTACTACTATCCATGATAAGGATTTTTTTTGTTTGTGTCCGGTTCCAAAACTCATAGTTCTCCCTGCCTGTTTAAGAAATTAAGAGTTTTGGCATTTATTAGTTACGAACAAGTATGAAATCCTTTTCTCGTGGTGAATGATGGGTTGTTGAAATTCCAAACCTCCTTTGAAGTTTTATTCTAGACACCATCTGCACCTTCTGATTTCCGGTTATAATAAGAAACAGCCTCTATTTCTCCAGTCAGGTTTTCTGGATTGACAACAACATCCCCTGGTGAAATGCCAAAATATGAGAGTGTCTCCTGTATTAAAGGAATATCCAAAAATCCCTCTGTGTTCCCTGATGAAAGAGACGTAATTATGCTATGGAGGGATTGTTTTACCATTGAAAAGATTGTCTCTCCATCTTCTCCGTATGAGACATCTATTCCCAGTATCTGAAGAATATTGACAAGAGAGTTTATCGTATCATCTGAACTTTTTTGAAAAAATATTGTATCTGTACGATCGCCACTATCATTACCTGGAACCGGGATAGTGTCATCGGCGCAAAGATACATACAGGAAAAGGCTGAAAAAATAATGGCTCCTAGAATGAACTTATGGATTAGTGTGTATATCATGGTAAAATGCAACTGGTTACAGGTTCCCGTTATCCGTGTTTATTAATATTGGTACGATCTCATCATACATGTTCTGACATATTGTGAGGTTTAAAATTATAATGAAGCGAAAAAGTCTTTCAATAATTCTGGCATTATTAATATTTACTCTTTTTTTGAGTGGATGCACGACTCTTTTCAAAGAGCCCACAGTAGAAGTCAGTGACATTGAACTTGCAACTATCAATGCCACAGATCTTCAGGTTAACGTAACACTCGATGTTCAAAATCCCAATTTTTTTGGAGTGACGTTTCAAAAGATTACTGCTGATGTATATTATCTTCATGATGATTACAAGCCGTTAAGTCACATCGAAAAAGAGAATGTGGAGATATCAAGTGGTGAAAACCTGGTGGTTTTGCCAGTATCCGCAAAGAATGCAGATCTTATAAGGGCAGGATTCCGGTTTATATTATCCGGAGAAATCACTATTAAGGTCGAAGGGATTGCAGAACCGTCATTCTTTGGAATATCTCCTCATATACCATTTAATGAAACGAAAACCATCCCATTACCCAGATTTTGATCTACATTTTTTTTCAGATAATTCGCATCCATTACTGATCAGGTACTCTGAACCCCATAAACAGAGCGCTTCAAGAACGGGAATTACTGATGTTCCAAGTTGTGAAAGTGTATATTCAACCCTTGGTGGAACTTCCGGATAGATCGTTCTTATGACTACTCCGTCATCCTCAAGTTCTCGTAGTTGTTTGGTAAGCATACGGGGCGAGACCATGGGAAGTCGCTCCATTAATTGGGTAAATCTGAGTGTGTCACTTTTGAGTTGCCATATAATAAGGGCTTTCCATTTTCCTCCAATTACTGCAAGGGCTGCTTCGACTGGACAATGGTAATGACCGTCACTATTCATAGGTAAAATTATTCTATATTTTTAAAGCAATGGTTTAAAATATAGTTACTTCCAATTGTATAGTATTGATGCCCGGCTGTTTTTTTAAGAGATGTAGTATGTTTACATGATTTTTATTCAGCCCGTGGTTTCATGGAGTTACTATGCCAGTAATATCAATTGAAATGGGTCCTGCAAATTCTGAAGTAAAAGAACAACTTATAAAAACGCTGACAAAAGATGCTGCAAAAATCACTAAAATTCCTGAACAATCATTTATTGTCCTTGTAAAAGAGTATCCAATCGATGGAATCGGCGTAGGAGGACAGCCTTTATCGCAAAGAAGATAAAGGAACATTTTATGGGGGACATTGTAATCATCGTTGGAAGTCCGCGAAAAAAAGGAGATACGGTAACTCTCGCATCTGAAGCTGCTCGTGGGATTCTTGACCGGAATTGTACATTTCATATTTTTATCCTAAATGAGATGGATTATTCCGGATGTCAGGCCTGCTATGGATGTAAACGGGGTGAATCTTTTCATTGCGTCAGAAATGATGACATGCAACAGATATATGCTGCCATTGAACAGTCATGCGGGATGATTATTGCAACCTCAATCTATTTTGGAAGTGTAACCGGTCAGACTAAATTATGGCTTGATCGTATGTTTCCGTATCTTTCTATGGAACCCGGTTCAAATCTTCCAGGAAAAATTCCAGTGTCCTGTATTTATACTCAAAATCAACCTGATTCCACTCTTTTCACCGGTTCGATGGATACCTTTGAGTATATGCTCAGGATTCCTGGGTTTGAATTCAAAACCCGGATGATAGCACCTAATTTTGATTTTGGAAGAAAATCTCCCGTTTTAGGGCGGAAAGATTTAGTAAAACAAGCATATGATATTGGATATCACCTATGTGATGTATAGTTTATGCATATCTTCGCAGAAAAACTTAAAATGACAGACATTACTATTGATTTATCATTGTGTACAGGTTGTGGTCTTTGTGCATCTCTCTGTTCGTACTGCATCATAGAAATGAAAGCAGACTCTGAAAAAGCATCTGTGAACTCTTCATCAAAAGCATTTTGCAGCCGATGTGGACACTGTAGTGCAATATGTCCCGAAGGTGCCATATGTGTAGACTATGATGGAGCAGGACCCGTTCCTCATTTGGAGGGTGACTCATACCCGACCATCGGTCAGATGAATCGACTTATAACCATGCGACGTTCTATCCGGAGTTACAAGGATAAAAAAGTCCCCAGAGAAACGCTCGAAGAAATCTTAAATGTCGTCAGGTACGCCCCAACTGGCATGAATGGCCAGAGTGTTCACTGGATGGTCATAGAGGACTCACATGAATTAAGAAAACTGGTTGATGGTATTGTTGACTGGGCACGTGAACTTGTGCGAAGTAATGCCGATAATCCGCTTATGCCCATACTTCCCATGTTCATTGCAGAATGGGAGCGAGGCATAGATCACATATGTCATGGCGCCCCACATCTTGTAATTGCATATGCCCACAAGGATAATCCGATAGGTTTAATAGATTGTACAATTGCCCTGACTCATCTGGACCTTCTTGCCCCGGTATATGGCCTTGGTACCTGTTGGGCCGGAATTGTTCAAATTGCCCTTGATAGTTCTCCTTCCCTTATGAAGCAATTGGGGCTTCCTGAAGGCTTTAAGTCCATATATGGCATGATGATTGGATATCCAAAATACCAGTACAAACGTGCTCCGAAAAGAAACGCACTTGATGTGATCTGGAAATAGGTGGCAATGAAAAGTTCATCCTGCCTATCAAACGTTATCCTGATTAATATCGCTGATACGAGAGGCTGATCATATACATCAGTAAATTGTCCTCTGAAAAGAGGAAATTTTTCCTTTATCCAGACAATATTTTTTCGAATAAATTTACTGTTCGTCGGTATTAGAATCACTAATACCATCTTATTTTGTGTTATCGATAATTAAGAAAAAACCGATTTTTTACTTACTCAACATGTACCGTTGTAAATCAGCTCCCCGAATCCGGTACATATTTCCTTCTCTTTTTGCCGGAAGAAAACCATCTGAAATATACTCCATGAGTACTGTTTCTGACTCTCCAGCTATCGCCGCTGCCTCACTGACTGAATAATCTTTATCCCCTCTGACTCCCCCGATAGAGTCCCGCAGGGTTCGCTCGTCCACCCGGCCGGGTGCTAAAAATCCTGAACCAATCAGATCTTCCGATTCAATGGCATTTTCTGGGATATTATAATGGACATCTTCCATGGAAACATGTGATGGAAGTTGCGAATCTGTACCATCCGGTTCCTTTTCTTCTAAAAATGTTTTTTTCTTTTCTTCTACAGCAGGAGTATACGGATGCTCACCGATAGCTGTGGCATATACTGGATATTCATGCTTTATTATGTGAGTTGTTGGTGTCAGGGTTGATAACCTGGAAATCTGGTCTCTGAGCCATGTTATTTCCTGATCCTGGCGGCGGATTATTTCCCGAAGGCCTTCTGCATCTGTTTTCCCAGTCTGACCCTTCTGTTCAATCTGAACAATCCGGAGAGCATCTCCCTTTTTCAGATGTAGAGCATGGGTTAACAGATCTACAGCAACCTGTTCTGGTGTTACCTGTTGTTCTGCCGCATACTGGTTTAATCTCGATTCAATTTCTGGAGTAACTGATAGGGTAATGTTCTTTTTTGATTGATCCATCGTATGTCTGATGATATGATTTCAAATTTGAAAAAAGGATCTCATGTCCTGTACATAAACAAAAATCTACCCGTTTTTTCCCTCATCGGTTCAGTTTGTCGTATAAATGTTTTGGTACTGTAATATCCGGTATCAGGAGCAGCCGGTAAAAAGTGATTTTTTATATTGAAAAAACCAGGACTCTCCATGGTGTGTTGTGTAATGAAACAGTATTCCACATGATCATGGTTTCATCTGCTGAATTATCCTCTGTCTTTACTGACACCACATCATTTCCTGCCGGAGTTACGCTTGCCGGAGAACCATGCATCAGAGACACTTCGGATTCTTCATCCCCTGTTTGTCCAAGCAGAGTGCCATCCGGCTGGAAAACCATAACCCTGTTTTTCGATTGACCTGGAATGAAATGCAATGTTTCCTTAATGAGTCTATCCGGATTGATTAGCACGGAAAGGTATCCCGTAACTGAATGAGATGATGAAAAAACTGGATAGATGATATTTATTGAATAATTCCCTTCAACGGTCTGGATATACCTGCTCATTCCGGGAACTGGGTTTTTTAAAAGTGCAGATACCAGATCCTGGCTTTTTGTATCCATTCCTACACTTTTCTTATAGGTATCAGGGAAGGCTTCGGTAATTTTTCCTGCCCGGTCAAGAAGTGTTACTTCATAAATGGACGAATGGATCTCCTTAATTTTTTCAAGATATGGTGTGAGGTCATTTGTCTGAAGGTTTTTTCCTTTCATGTCTGCGGTGGCAGTTTTAATGCCTGTATCAATAAATTCAAGTGTTTCTCTAAGAGCAGTGGAAGATTTGAGTAAAAGTATAGACATCTCCAATTCATCTTCAGGAGTTATATCGTTTTTTTCCCCTTCATACCATGTGTCGCTATAAAATGGGTTTTCACCCGTCACTTCAATTGAATGAATCCGGAGTGGCTGACCCCACATCTGGATTGTCATAACATCCGGGTCAACCTGGCCTGATACCCTGACCGTAAGACCATCTTTTTTGTATTCATCAGGAAGATCGATGGGAAGATAGTGTTCTCCACTTTGGGTAACCAATCCAAAAAAACCACCTTCAAGGTCATTATATTGAATTTTTCCGGTAATGTTAAGGTCAGAATGAGTCTCTGAAGCTATGCACCCGCTGATACTTACCAGTGATAATGTTAAAAGCAAAACACCCGCCGGTATTGAATATGGTATCATACTCTCTTTCTTTAGTCAGAACATGAGAAAAGAGTTCTGGTGTTTTGATGCGATATTTAATAAAAATTTTAAATTGGAATCTGTCCCGATGAGAATAATATATAAACAACTGCATGTATCAGGATAAAAACGGGCACCACGATAGAAAACACTGGCTTTCGAATTTTGTGTCTGAAAAGCCTCATGCCTGTATATGCTCCAAAAGGGCCAAAGAAAGCTGCTGTTAATAGACGTTGTTCCGAAATTCTGTACTTGTCAATCATTGCACGATGCTTGTCTATTCCAAATAATGCCAGTGCAATTACATTGAAAATGAGATACAGGACTATGAAAGGTTCATTCATTGCATTATTTCCTTTTATATACTACACCAAAAAAGGTTTTGAAAGTAACCACCAGTTCAATTTGAAAAAGTCTCTTTTGTTGAAATAATCTCATTAGATGAAAGAATTTCTGCGTACAATCCGGACAGTGAACTCATGAATGCAGCATGAACCATCGGTGCTGGCACGGTTGTATGCAAAAAGGTAAGGTCCCTCGTCGCACATGCATCGTGGATAAGGATGCATGAATAGCCAAGGTCAACTGCATGCCTTGTAGTCGCATCAATGCACATATGTGTCATCATTCCTGCAATGATAAGCCGGCTTATCCTCTGTTCTTTCAAAACCGTTGTAAGATCAGTGTCCCTGAAACTATTTGGGAAGTGTTTGATGATTACCTGCTCTCCAGGAAGAGGGGATACTAATTTATGAATCTCTACTCCAGGTGTGTCTGGCAGAAAAAAGGATGCACCTGGCCGTGTAGAGATGTGTCTGATATGGATTGGTATTATTCTCTTCTCTCTTGCCCAATTAAGTATCTTTGCGGCATTTTCACCTGCTCTTGTGCTTTCAAAGCATTCCATCTTTCCACCAGGAAAGTAATCATTCTGGAGATCAATAAGTAGCAATGCAGAATTTTTCATAGGTCCTCACAATTTTCCAGGATATACTGTCGTGGATAAAATCCAAATTTTTGATAAAAGGCAATTACACCCTCGTTTCCCACTGTTACATGTACCCTGATATCCGTAACATTCATCTTTTTCATCCAGATGATAGCCATTTTCATCAGGCATGTTCCGATTCCCATGTTTCTTGCTTTATCACGAATGAATATTGATTCAATTTCTCCAAATGACAATGATGCAGCTGAACAGAGACAGTACCCGATATCTGAACTTGTTCTGTCATCAACAGCCATGTATATCATTATCTGTCTTTCTTCATTCCTCCGTATAATTTCTTTTTTTCGTTCTTTAAAACTAACCTTTTTCATTTTGCTAGTAAAGAGATGATTGTCTTTAATGATATAATCACGGAGTAATTTCCACATCGGTTCTATCCTGTCAATATCTTCAGGCCCGGTTGATATGATATGATATGAAGTTTTGATGGTGGTATTGCTCTTTTTTTCACTATTATCTTCTGTTACCCGGTGAACAGTCTCTGGAGAAAAAGCCGGAAGACAAACTGCGAGATATTCAGCTTCTTTTGGTGTCTGATACCTCACCGTTGTCCCTTTCGGAATAAATATTGCCTGTCCTGAATTAACAATGAATTTTTCCTTTTCTGTTTCAATAATAAGTATTCCATGAATTACCAGAGTGTATTCATCAAATTCAGGAGTCTGAAATGGTTCAGACCATCCTGATGGGCTAATCATCCTGGCTATACTCACCTCTGAAGTACCAGAAGCAACATTTCCAATATATTCTTCAATTGTTTTGGATGGTGTCCCGGCAGCAGGAATAATACGTGGTTTTTCTATGATCCGGACCATATAATATGATTATTTGTTGTTTCTATTTGATAATTGGGAAAATGTATATTGCCCTGGAAATCAACTGTGATCACAATCCTATGAAGATACCCCCCCATAGTTATACACAATCTCCGGTAGAGGAAGTTTGTTTCCGGTTTTCATATGGTATGCATGCACCAGTAGAGACGATTATTCCTGCACCCTATCCCGGGTGGCTAGTAATCAGGGAAAAAATTGAAACAGTTCTAGAGTCTGTTTCTGCTAATAAAACAATGAAATCCTGTATGCTTCGGTATACTGATGTATTTGCTCTTCGTGAAGGGGATATTCCACACAATCTCATTTATGTGGCTCCAAAAATTCCTGGGAGTGAATTATTTTCCGCATCCGGGACATCTTTGTCTGAAATATCAATGAAAGGGATAAATCATGGCTCTGTTATTATCATTCGGTTCACTCAGGAAAAAGATCGAATGATACTGATATTTGAAGCTTTGAGTGATAGAAAACAGGAAATCTGGTTTGATTCTGTGCTACAGTGGTTTGATTTTGCGAGGGAGGATATTCATTTGTTATTTGATCTGGTCGTTTCGGATGAATTAAAAGAAAGACTATTGATATAAAAAACCTCGATAGTCCTCTTCATTGAATATTTTTAAAAAGACCTGATTAATTCATAATATTCGGGTTACCTGTGTAAATACTGTGTCCATTTGAATATTGCGGACTTTTTGCTGATCTAAAATTTTTCCTTTTGATTTACGGGTTTGTCAAGGCAAAAACCACTTCAATCCTTTACTTACCCCCCCGTTGGATTTACATAGCCATCATATAATTCACTACATGTTATGGTTCTTGAAATCTCCGGGTTCATGACCCGGATGCAGATAATTAACTGTCCTACCTTAACCATACGAACATACTGCTATGGATAACAAGTAATAATATATTGATGCTGTCTCCTTATTCCAGGTACAACGCATCCACTAAAAAGAGGAGTCATATCATCACTATCGATATAAATTGGAGAATATGTCTGGATAGTAATATATCGAATGGTTCCGCATCTACCTCAAATCAGACGGGAGTTTCTGATTCGGGATTAGTAAACCATCCGGATGCATCTGGATCAGAAGGACCTGATCCAATGAATACCGGTTGAATGAGTAAACATCACTTGGGGAAGACAGATTCCAGATTTATATCTCAACCGGGGGATGAATCCGCATTTCTTAAAAGAGTCTTGAATTCGGGTTTTTACAGGTTCAGTCCTATCTGGCCTGGTTTTCCTTTTTTATGAATTCACCGCTTCGATATCAATGCAAGGATCTCATGATTAAGTAAATAACATCCACTTTTTATCTTAATATAGTTAATTCTATCTTACCATGATTCTATCTATGATTAAAACAAATAAATTATACCTATATCGCTTATGCAGGAAAAAAGACCTAACAAAGTTCTCGGATACCGTACAGATATCCATGGAGAACCCATACAAACTCTCATCGGTCCGTTAACCGAAGAGATGTGTGTTATCTTCAGTTTGAATTCAGGAGAAACAGATATTGTCACATCCAAGGATGATAATCTTATTCTGGATCCATTCCTTCCATGTGACGAATCCGTTAACATAAAAATATTCAGAATGATGAAAAAACATCCGGCTATTTACACGAAATTTTATAAAACCCTGAATGAAAAAATTCACCGATAAACGAATTACAATTGCGATGAGTTATCGGGAAAATTCACTCATTTTTATGATTTCGGTACCTACAGGGTTCATCGCCTGCGAGGAACACTCTACTTCTGTGATTTGAACCAGTTAATTAAATTAAATTGTAATATCGGAGAATATTCGCCGATATTAAAAGAACATACACCATTACCAGTTACTGGAAGATCTTTCTATCTATAATAATCCTTGACTGTTAGGGAGATTGGTTTGTTAAGTCTTTAAAAGAATAACTCCAGGATGCCAATCCAATCATCTCTACATCATCATCGGAGGTTAAGCAGAGAAGTGATGGGTTTTGGTGAACTATGGTAAACATGATATCAGGATTTGGTTCTCCACTGAAGAGTTCATCCATATCTGTTTGAATAGTGAGCCGGTAAGGATCCATGTTACCGAAAAAGAATTCTGAATACTCTTTCAATTGATCAGGTGTTGTATTGTATGCCCAGCTTCCTGCTTCTGCGACGGTTACATCCACCGGAATCCATCCATATTCAGGAAGGTAAAATTCTGCCCAGAAATGAGTCCCGGCATAACCAGGAAATATCTGGTATCCTCCAGGTGTCCGAGCCGGAATTCCCACTGCCCTGCATAACGCTGCAAAGTATGCACTCTGTGTTCCGCAATCACCAAATCCGGTTTCATGCACAAAATCAGACTCTGAAATGTTCATAGCTGAAATATACGTGTGGGGAACATTACTATAGGGTAGTGTGTCCAGAATATAATCGTAGATTAATTTTGCCTTTTTATAGGGATTTGTCTCATTTCCGACAATCTGCTGAGCAAGTTCAATAATTTCCTGGCTGACATTGATACTGGTCTGACTTTGTGTATATCTTCGATACAGTTCACTTCCGGTATCATATGCCTGGATATCATCCGGGTTAACCCGGTCTATCCGTGGACTTGAAGTAAAGGTTAATTCAGTTGAGATGTTGACATATTCTTCAATCATTTCCTCCAGTGGTATCTCAAGGTATACCTCACCGATATCTCCGGATGATTTCGGGCCGGATAATAAATATGCAGATGGCTCTACGGAAAGGATAGAAATATTGTTTTGACCTGTGGTCTCAACGGGAAGCGGAAGCCAAACCTGCAATGTTCCATTAGCAGGAAGTTCTTTCCTTGGAATATTCATGACTCCTATGGCAGAATACGTATGATTCAAATAAAGAGGGTTATCTGGATTGTCCATCACTCCAATATGTGGGATTACCTGATCAAAAAAGGGAGATTCTCCACTTTTCCGATTATTTTCCCTGATTAACGTGGTATTATGGTAGTTGATATTTCGTGCAATCCCCTCAAAATAATAGGTTTGGCCATCTGATTCAAACTGTATGGATTTTCCGGGCTCTAAAAAAACCTCTCGTTCATCTTTGGTAAGGTTTGGGATGCTTGCTGCGATAATCTCATCCGCGCTGGTTTTATTCTGCTGCATCTCAGCAAAGATCCAGTTAATCCTTTTCGCCTGACGGAGAGATTCGCGTTTCATATCTAAATTGCCTGAATTTGCATACTCTTCAGAGGCATTCGTATACAGATAATATGCTTTTTCATACTGGTATTGTTCCACCGCTGTCTCTGCCTGTTGATAGAACTCATCAGGAGACGATGTTGTTTCATTCCCCATCAACCCGGGTATTCCTAAAAGAAGAATAATAATTAGAAAAAGGATAATACCTCTGTCCATATTTGTCACAATCCTTTATCATATGTGTGAATTCTTTGCAGTAAAATCCTTTTGCCTTCACTGATATAAATAAGCCAAAGCCTATGAAAAATCCATTATTTTTATATTTATCTGTAAAATGGTATCATATTTGTGATAACACGAAGTATATAACCAATGTCGCTAAGTATTTTCCATGCTCACTTTCATCCTGCTTGGAAGATTAACCAGTCTTGCATTAGAACAAGCCCGGGAATTTAAGGAACGTGACAGAAGAGCGGCAGATATTATCAAAAAATCCGGAGGAAATCTGGTTTCTCTTTATTATACCTACGGACAATACGATTTTGTAGCAATTATTGAGGCACCATCACAAGATGTCATGACAATGATTCTCTTTGAAATAGGCCGGTTTAGTACCGTAAGTTCAGAAACTTTAATGGCCATTCCTCCTGATCACTTGTACAAGATAATCGAAAATTTTCCCGAATATGAATGATAATAACTGTGATAATATATAAACTCATATTTTTCAGACAGGCTCAATATGCCTGAACAACCAATAATTGATACAGGAAAATGGTATCAGACATTGGTTATCTTGTAGGAGCAGTCGGAACATTCTTTGCAATATTAGATCCTTTTGGAAATCTTCCGTTTTTTATTGCCTATACTAGTAATCTTAGTTCCAGGGTTCGGAAAAAAACTGCTCTTATTCTTTCGGTTTTTATTTTCTTATCGATGACCTTATTTTTGTTTTCAGGTCAGGTCGTTCTGAGTTTTTTTCACATATCCATTCCAGCATTCCAGATTGCGGGAGGGATTATACTTTTTGGAGTAGCCCTTTCGATGATGAGCGGGACTCATACCATTACTATGAACCGTGTTATTCATGATACCGGGAAAGATCAGTTATTAGAGCAAAATGAATCAATTCTCCCGACTATTATTGTACCGCTGGGGATACCTTTGTATGTTGGTCCTGGATCAATTGCAGCAGCTATACTATTTGGTAGCAATGCACCGACAGAAACGGCTTTTCTGGGAGGCCTGCTGGTTATCCTGATTATCGTATTGTTTATCACCGTGCTGAATCTTTGTTCTGATATTATTGGCAGGATCCTTGGAAACCAGGGAATTGAGATTCTTGTCAGACTCATGGGACTGGTCCTTGCAGCAATAGCTGTCCAGCTAACACTGGACGGAATTTCCGGAGCTATTACAACAATGATAATCCCGGAATTACTGCATCAGTGATAAAATAAAAGTTTCAGAGATGGATTTCCATGTCATCCTGGCCAATTATCACCTTTGAAAAGGCATGACTGATTTTTTTTATTGCCAGTCTCTGCTCAATGGAGACATACAGGTCAGCTGCAAAGTGAACCAGGGCGAGTTCTCTGGCCCTGGCTTTTTCTGCCATATCTAATGCAATCTCTGGATTAAGGTGTGGCCAGCCGGGATTATCCTGTCCTGGAAGATATGAACATTCGGTGATCAAAAGGTCGGCATCTGCCCCTAAATTTACAATCCCTTCACAAGGCCCGGTATCAGTACAAAATGCAATGGTTTTTTCAAGTTCAAACCGGTATCCGTTCACTGGCTGGTTATGGACAAGTCCTGCTGTTATTACCGTGAATGGAATATTAATACAACATTTTGAACATTCTTCAATTGAGACAGTATATGGAAGTTCACCGATGGGGATAGTGAATGGATACCCGATAAACGAAGTCAGCATACCCACACCTGGAGGGCCAAAAATACGGAGGCCTCTTTCAAATTTGCATCTGGCAAGAGTATGAAAACCGGATATGTGGTCCAGATGAAAATGGGAGAGGAAAAGAAATGCAGGTTTTTGAATGGATGGATACTTATCAGGTATCTTTGAAAAACCTTCTCCAGCATCCAGAATTATAAAATAATCAGGAGTATCGATGGTCAGACAGGTAGTACACCCGGTTTTTGATGTATACCACCCGTTTGTTCCATGCAGAGTGATAGTTATTGTCATAATTGCCTATAATAATGCCACTAATAGCTGAATTCAGAATAACCAACTTTTTTTGATCGGAAAAATCCAATAATTCCATAGATGATTAGATATAATCCTAGAAATGCCATTACCAGTTGCATTCCTTCCTGCGGGTACAGGATCATATAAAATCCTACCAGAATGGTCACAATCCCTCCTCCCACAAGAAAAAACCATGATAATTTGTCTTCTATGAATTTCGGGGAGAAGAATAATTGAGATATTCCCATGAGTAAAATCACAATTCCAAGAAGTAGTCCCATAAATGATACGGTTACTTCAGGTGTCAGAAGAGCGTAGAGACTTAAAAATCCTCCGACAAGGCCTAATATTACCAGAGGCAGTGAAAAAACCGTTCCTCTCATGGTAATTCCCATGCCAATGCATGCCAGTGAAAGGATGAGTATTGCTGCTGCAAGGAATATACCAATCAGGCCGGGAATGAATGGTGAAAAAACCAGGAGTACTAATCCGAAAAAAATGGAAAAAAATGCTGTCTGTTTTGATGCCTGGCTACTTACCCAAATCATCTGCATACAGGCAGGTTGGTTATGGAAGGTTTTAATGATGTCCGGTATGGCTTCAATGGTGTATCTTTCGTTATCTCATTGCGATTTTATGCATAAGGGCCATGATTCCCGGTTTTTTCGTCTGTGTATTGTATCCTGGATTAAAACCCCCAAACATCGGTGGTCCCTCAAACATTTCGGTGTTCATTCTTCCTGATATTTCATCGAAAATCCGTTTATACGCAACACAATGTGGATCAACACTGGTAATTTCTCCTCCTGAAGGCGCAATGGCGTTATATGGGCATCCTCCCCGGCAGTATTGTATATGGGAACATTCTGCACAATGGTTATCAACATAAGTTTTAAAGTCATTCATGAGTCTTCCGGCTTTTGAGTTGTCAAGTTCTTCCTGGCTTGGCCTATCTGCAACATTTCCCATTACATATTCTTCCATTCCGACAAACCGGTAACAGGGATATATACTCCCGTCCGGCCCAATGGCATAGGTATTACCCATGCAGTCAGCAAAGGTGCAGACATTTCCCCGGCGGGTAAAGACACACCTGACAAGGTCATTGATATTCATAATATCAATCTCACTGATATGCTCAAGGGATTCATCCAGCAGATATACGAGAAGTTCTCCGAATATTTCAGGAGCCAGTGCCCATTCATCCGGATTGGAGTTACGAAGGGAGGGAAGTGCCGGGTGCAGTTTCATGGTAAAACCCTGGTCAAGAAAGAACTGCAAGATTTTTTCCCGTTCGTTTACTGAATGCCTGGTAAAGGTACAGATAAATCTGACTTCAAGGCCTTGGTTTAGTGCCACAGAAAAACCCTGCATTGTCTTGTCAAAATACCCTTCTCCCCTCTGGTAATCTGTTATCTCTTTTGGACCATCGATGCTGGAACCGACAGGCACATGATATGCTGCAAATATTTCTGCCAGTTCAGGAGTCATCCGCCAGAGGTTTGTTTGTATGGCAAACGACGGGTTATTTTTTTTCAGACCTTCTGCAAGGATTGGAAGAGCTTCATGGTAAAATGCAGGTCCTGCAAGGAGAGGTTCACCTCCGTGAAAGGTTATCGTAACCGGATCTGATCGAAAATTCGAAAGCCAGGATACCGTATCTTTAATTGTCTGAATACCCATTATTGGTGAGCCCTCTTCCGAGCTCCAGCAGTATTTGCAGTTAGATGGGCAGCCAAGCGTTGGAATAATCATTATATGGAAGGGTGTTTTCATTTGAATACCACAATTATATTGATTCTATATCGTTGAGCAGGAGACCTAAATTAGATAAGCCCCATCACATCCGCTTCATGGAGCAGGCTTTCACGGTATGCAGGATGGGCCAGATCAATAATAGCAAGCGCACGCTGCCTTGTGTCTTTCCCTTTCAGGTTTACACATCCATATTCAGTGACAAGATAATGCACATCCGATCTCGGTGTGGTGATTGCGGCTCCTTCTTCAAGTCTTGGGACAATTTTGGATATTTTTCCTCCTTTTGCTGTAGAGTAGAATGCCAGAACTGACTTTCCACCTCTCGAATCAAATGCACCCCTGACAAAATCAAGCTGCCCCCCTGTTCCGCTAAAAAGCGCTCCAGATAAATACTCGGCATTTGCCTGACCTAAAAGATCAACTTCGAGAATCGAGTTGACTGATATCATATTATTATTTTTTGCAATAATGTCAGGGGCACACACATGTGAGGCAGGGTAACTTTCTATTGAGGGATTGTTATCCATGAATTCATACATTCGTTTCGTTCCCGCTGCAGTAGTAAATACATGCTTCTCACGGTGCATCGTTTTTTTCTTCCCGGTAATAATTCCGTCTTCTATGAGATCTACCATTCCTTCTGTAAAAAGTTCGGTATGAATACCAAGATCAGAATGTGAACCAAGATACCTTGTAACAGCATTCGGAAGACCTCCGATACCCAGCTGAAGAGTGGCCCCGTTGGGAATCATATCAGCAATGGTCTTACCAATAATTTTATCCTCTGGTTTTTCTTCTGGGATTGCGATTTCGAGCAGATCTGTATCATACTCGACGATACCATCAACATCCGAGATATGGATCTGTGAATCACCAAAAACCCTCGGCATATTTTTATTCACTTCGACAATCAGTTGTTTTCCACACCTTGCAGCAGTAGAAATGTAGTCATTCCCTGTTCCAAAACTAAAAAAACCAGATTTGTCCATGGGTGAAACCGTAGTAATAACGGTATCTATTTCCATGAACTCCTGGCACAAACGGGGAATCTGATGGAGGTATGAGGGGACAAAATAACTCAACCCATACTTTGTCAATGCCCGGTCAGCTGCTCCACTGAACCAGGAATGGTGGGTTATCTGGTCACAAAGTTCGGGGGCCAGGATGGTGTTTTGTGAATGCTCTCTTGGAAGAAATGAATAAATATTAATGTTTTGGAGGTTTTCAGCCAGAATCCTGTCAGCAAGTGCACGAAGGAGAGCGGGAGGCTGGGAAATGCTCATCCCATATACAATCGTTTCTCCGCTTTCAATGGTTTTTACTGCATCATCTGGACTTTTTAAGAGGTTCTTGTACCGTGAATCAGATTTTGTATGTGCCATTACTGTATCATATTCCAATGACCATCAGAGATGATATATAATTGGTTCGATTCGAATGGCATATATGGCAACTCTTCCTACGCTTTCCATGGATCCGGTTATTGCAGCAATCAGGGAAGAACTCCTGACTGTCATTGATGAAAAAACCAGGGAGAGTTTTCATCGTTTTTTTAAAGAGGATGTAAAAGCATACGGATGTAAAACAGCAGATGTTACAAAAATCGCAAAAAAGTACTGGAAAACTGTGAAGGATCAGGAGAAAGAAGAAATATTCTCTCTTTGTGAGGAACTCTACGAGTCTGGACTGCTTGAGGAAGCATTTATCGTCTCCTCCTGGGCTTCAAATATGAAAGATCGGTTTGAACCTGAAGATATTGAGAGGTTTAGGTACTGGGTGAGCACTTATATCACCAACTGGGCTGCCTGTGATGGTTTTTGTAATCATGCAGTAGGAGATTTCATTCAAAAATATCCTGAATACTTAGATGAACTGAAAGAATGGACACAGTCAGATAACCGATGGATGCGAAGGGCTGCAGCAGTTTCTCTGATTATTCCGGCAAAACATGGAAAATATCTGAAGGATGTAATAGAAATTGCCGATCTTCTCCTCACTGATGATGATGATATGGTCAGGAAAGGGTATGGGTGGCTGCTTAAAGAAGCAAGCAGACTTCACCAGAATGAGGTTTTTGAATATGTTATGGCTCACAAAAAAGAGATGCCACGGACATCACTTCGGTATGCTATTGAACTAATGCCACCTGAAAGAAAAGCTGAAGCGATGAAAAAGGACTGGAATGTTAAAAAATTGTAGTATCTTCGATAAACCTCTCTATTGCTGTTATTTGTTGTTCCAAATCGTCACTGAGTTGCAGAGCTTTTACCCGGCTGAGATACTTTCGTGCTTCAAAAAAATTTCCTTCAGTCCTGCATTCATCTGCATAGGTCATCATGAGATCTATCATATCAGGATTCGGCCCGAATGGGACATTTCTGTCTGAAAGGATCTTTTTCCCTTCTGCTACATAGTATGATATATCTGAAAAATTACCTGTTTTTTCTCTGATATATGCCAACTCACGGGTGGTAATTGGTGAATCCTCCCATGTTGTCCCCATAAGGTAACAGGTTACCGCTCCTTCATAGTCACCAGAATCTGTAAAAAAATAACCCATGTTCCGGTATGCATGTGCCAGGTCTTCTGGTTTCCATGCATATGTAAAACATAGTTCAGTTATTGTTCTATATTCCTCCATGTTGCCTTTGTCCCGGTAAACCTCTGCCAGTTCAAATAATACCTGACAATTTACCGGACTTATCCTGATAACTCCATTAAAGATTGAAATTGCCTTATCTGCTTCTCTTTTTTCTGCATAATATTTCCCTTGTATTAATAAAATTTCAGTTCCCAGGTAGGGGTGAACCAGAAGATCCGATTCTGGAGATATGTATGACATATAATATGCATACTCAATGAAGTCACGAAAAGACAGGATTTTTGCCGGTTTTTGATTGTCTGGCAAAACCTCAGCATAGGGGAGAATATATTCAAGCAAAATTGCAGCATTTTTAAGTTCCTTTTTCCAGATTAATTTCTTTGCTTCATTTATTACTTCCTGAATGACACGATCCGGGTTTGGACAGTGAGCGACAAAAGTCCTGAACCCATCCTGTGTAAGAGTGGACACTGCAATTATGGATATTTCACCAATAATCTGGTGGTAACATTGACGCGATGAAAACCTCTCTACCATCTCCAACAGGTATTCACCGATGGCTTCATGGCTTTCAGGCATATTTTTGTGAATATAATTTAGTATTGTGTCACAATTATCCGGAATAGTCATCTGTTATGTTTCCCTGGATGTATTCAGTTCAGATACGTAATCCTGGTTATACCCAGCCGGGTACGGTTTTAATAAAACGGCATAATACACAGGTAATTCTTATGCCCGGACACCAAATGCACTTCATAGTGTAAGTGGTACTTTCTGGATTAATCCAGAAACATTCTCATGATACTATATATGTGTTTTGAATATTCAGTCCTCTGCAGGAGATTTTTTTACTTTTCATTGCTATGATAATAACATGCAACTCCAAAAGCATGGTATTCGTGTATTGGGGATCTCAGAGAGTTTTTCCAGTCGTGAAAGGTCAGTTCTCTGTGGAGTTGTTATGAGACGTGATCTGCATATTGATGGATTTTGCTTTGGCACAGTCACCATTGGTGGAATGGATGCAACTGAGGAGATTCTCAGGATGGTAACATCCCTGGGACGGCAGGACATCAATGCAATTCTTCTAAATGGTTGCGTTATAGCGTGGTACAATATTATTGATCCCAAGGTGATCGCAAACCAATCCGGTCTTCCGGTGATATGTGTTTCGTATGAGGAATCAGAAGGTCTGGCTGGACATATTGAGCATCATTTTCCCCATGATCGGGAACGGATTCAGGCATATGAAAAACTTGGGGAGAGGATTTCAATATCTTTGAAGACAGGGTATCATCTGTATGCCAGAGGATATGGGTGCACTGAACCTGAAGTCCGGCAACTGTGCAGGATTTTTACTCTTCATGGAAAGATACCAGAGCCTGTCAGGGTAGCCAGGCTTTGTGCAAGAACCGTTATGCAACAAACTTATGTTGAGAAAAAATCCAGCAATCTTTCATCTGGTTAAACAGGTACTCAGCTTCATACTCTTCCATGTATTCTCTGTTTAACAGGTTTCCTGGAGCTGGCAGGGAAATGCGTTCATTTGTTTTTTCGTATATTTTAAGCTCAACAGTATCTCCGGGTTTTATGTATCCATTTTTTAAGTCAATCACTATTATTTCTCCCGGCGAAAAAAACTGGCCTTTACATCCTGAACCTTTGATATTTTTTACACCAAAATGCCTGGTAGGGATAAAATTATGACCTTGTAAGGTGGTTATACAGGCCAAAATATCATTTCCATTAACTTTTAATCTTGCCATAAGCTGGTCATTGTCCAGTTCTTCCGAGTAAAATGAGCGGATAACTACCTGACTTTCGAGTCTTGTGCCGCTATGGTTTATTCCGATTATCTTAATAAAAGCCGGAACAAGTGAATCATGAACCGGATTAATCGGTAAAAATCCCATGGCAAGTAATAAAACGATAATTCCAAGAATAATAATAATTACTATGATGAGGATCATCCCCAATGTACTGGATTCTGCATCATCAGTTCTCATTTAATCCAAAGTTGTTTCATTATGAGAAATATGAACTCATTGAAATGAATCTTTAAATAACTGAAAAGAAAATTGAAAAATACAGAGTTACTTAAGGTTAAACCGGTAATAATTCTGATAAAATGAAAGTCACAAATACCTCAATCCGATCAAAACCTGGATTTGGGATGATTGGTTTCCTGTGACATGAGGTGAAAGATATGAATCCAAGACGTTTGTTTGTTGGAAACCTTGCCTATTCAGTTGATGAAAAACAACTTTTCAGCCTCTTCTCACGATATGGAGAAGTATTAGGTGTCAGGATCATCGAAGGAAAGGGCTATGGTTTTGTTGAGATGGAAAGTTATGAAGATGTCCGTGCAGCGAGAAATGCTCTAAATGAAACAGAATTTCAGGGGAGGAATCTTCTTATTGATGATGTCCGCCCTCCAAAAAATAAACCCGGATTTCAGAAAGGATCTGGTAGAAAATATCAGTCCGGTAGGTCCAATCAGGGAAAACATTCTGAAAAATCAGGACAGAGGTCTCAAACCAGAACGAAATCAGCCCGGAGTGGATATGGACGGCCAGGTATTTCTGAGTATTCAGAGCGCACCCTCAGAAGTGTTTCTCCTCCACCTGGCAGGAATAAGGAGCAGAGTGGTCGAGCAGTAAAGAATTCACCTGTCTCTCAGAAAAAAGATGACAGAGCAAGAGATTCTCGTTCGATTAGGGTAAAACCGGAAAAAGAATATTCGTCAACGCAGAAAAAATCCAAACCCCGGTTCTGGCCGGGCGGCAAACGTTGATTTGACTAATAATAATTAATTATTTTATAATCGGTGCAATTTGATTTGTCAGATGATCCACTTCCTAAGAAAAGATAAAGAATAATATGTTAAAAAAACTGGGAATTGCATTACAATCTGGGCATCAACTATCGGGAAACACTTCTGTTGACGGACACGTTGGATCTTTAATATATCTGGTCACCAGTTTTATTACTTCAGGATTTTTTGGAAGATGGATATGACAATAATGGTATGGTTCAGTTTCCAGTGATAAGGGATCAACCGGAATCAGATCAAATTCAGTTCCTGGCAGGTAAGTGTCAGCATACGGAATTACCCCATCACCAAG
Organism: Methanomicrobiales archaeon; assembly: GCA_012729535.1. Lineage (GTDB taxonomy): Archaea > Halobacteriota > Methanomicrobia > Methanomicrobiales > Methanospirillaceae > Methanospirillum. Next base: position 23,220 of record JAAYCY010000008.1, read on the forward strand.
CCAGGTTTTTCTCCATTGTTTGTCATGACCCATTACCCACGTTTTCCCCTCAAAAGTTGGAAAAAATGAAGACTCTCCTGTTTTATTAGCGGCGAGGATATTTCTGTACCTGATATCTGGTCTCAAACCTGCTTTGCACAACTCTTCGGTCTCACGACTTCTGATACGAATGCCCTGAACATTCGTATCCTCAGCAGGAATATATTGTTCTGGTACAAACTCTCCACATAATACCTGGATAATAGATGGCCCATGGTTAGGATCGTTAAAAATCTCTGCCATGGATGAACCACGGTTTGGCACCCCTATTTCAATTATCTGTCTGACTTTTTCCTCTCTTTTTTTCCTGTCCATAACCTCGAGATAATACCGAGTTACATACCCTCCCATTGAATGACAGACAATATCAATGGGATCTGTATATCTCAGGTTTTTTCGTTGCTCATGAATGAATTGTTTCAATCGTTTCGCGATTTCATATATTCCTGAGTCATGGAGATCAGAGTAATCAAATGACCATATAAACCTGTCCGGTAAGGAGATTTTTTCTTTCATTCGTTTCCATACGCCGGGATGACTCTTCCAGCCATGGACTAAAACAAGGGCTGTTGGTTCTGTCATGATTCACTCTGGATAGCAGGACAAAAATTACATATTGAAAAAAAAACGTCCTTTTCTTTATCCCTGATTGGGCAATAATACTTTTCTCCTCTTTTCTCAACAACATGTCCACCAGGAAAAGGCATCCCAACTGGATGGCCGGGTTTATCCATGATAAACATGCTATACGCAGATATTAAATAGTAAAACAGACGGTTTTTCGGGTTCCATATTTCAGGATTTTTCCATGCTGTTTCATCCCACTGGGTGCACCCTTCCGGGACCATTCTGCAAAATGAAAGAAAAGTTTCAGGATCTTTTAAGCTCTGTTTCATGTGCAAAAATTTTCCCTTTCGGTATTTTGAAAGCAATTCATGATATGACCCAAATAGCTGTTCTTCAAAATATGGTTTAACTCGTCTTTTGTAGGATGAAGGAAGTTTCGAAACCTCAATGTTCATTACACCGCCAATTACCTGGAGTTCAAATATTGAATATTTTAATACTTCTTCTGCAAGAATTATTCCCAGTTCTCCTTTGGTAGATACATATGACATACGTGTTATTATTATAATTATCTCTGTAATGTGTGTGTTATTTTTCCAATTGTCGATAATACCGGGTTTCACTTCTTTACCTATATGATAATGATATGTAATAGATGATTGGAAAAAACCCTCCTACATCTGGTTATTATTCATCACTTAAGATGCTAAATATATGGTATGGAACTATCAGCCATGGAACTTTTTGTACGTGAAGCACCTGAAGTAGCATCGGCATTTAATGGTCTTATTCAATCACTTATCGAAACAAAAGGACTAGATCCAAAAACAAAGCAACTCATATATATTGCGATGAAAACTTCAATGGGTGATGATTTGGCTGTAAAAGCACATCTTCCAATGGCAAAGGCACTCGGCGCTACCCGTGAAGAAGTTCTTGATGCCGTTCTTCTGACCCTGACCGTAAGTGGTATATCAGGGGTTGTCAAGATACTTCCAGATGTTGTGCGGTTATATGATGAAAAATGACCTTGGGTAAATCAGAGTATCTCCGGACTCTGACTGCTTCTACTATGCAGAGTCAGTCTGTTCAGGTGGGGACTGAACTTGACGGGAGCTCACCTCCATCGATATTTATTGGAAGTGCAGGGTACCCCAAGGTGTATGCAGGACCGTTACTAACCACGGAGCACGGGGATACAGGAATTTATGATCGGCCTGAATTATGGATTCCTACACGTACCTCACAGGAAGAGATTATGAGATACCGGCTGAACATGGTCAGGGGAAAACGTCTGGTTGATACAACCGATATTTCAAGTCGGTTTGTAAGTCAGTTGCAGGAGATTGTCCTCTCTGATACCTCAGTTGAGAGCGAGGCAGCCTTTCATGAAATTCCGACTGGATTTTCATTAAGTGAGGATCATGCTCCCTTTGGTCCAAGTGCATCCATACAAACCCTGTCCTGCGATCCGGTCAGATGGAACCAGCGACTGGAGAAAGTATTCTATGATACTGATCTTCGTGCTTCGGAGGCAATTGTCCGGCTGCACCAGGAAAAGATACCGTTTTCGACAATACAAAAAGCGTTTTGTGCAGGAACCATGGGAAACGGGAAAAAACGCCATCTTGTTCCAACAAGATGGTCAATCACCGCAGTTGACAGTACCCTCGCAAACAGTATGTATAATCAGGTGAAAAAATTCAGTCCCATCGATACCTGGAGAGTCCATGAGTTTAACAGTCTTCATAACAGGTATGCAGTGATTCTGACACCAACCGGTTGGCAATACGAATGGACAGAAGCATTTATTCGCGTGCTCCGCGATGAAGAACTGATCTTTTCAGATAGTGAAATTAAAAAACCGAAGACTGAATATTCTTTGGTTGGAGGTTGTTTTTATTCCTGTAAAATGGCAGTCCTTGAGGCACTCCTAAGAGAGAAAAAACAGGCCGGCGCAATTGTTATCAGAGAAGCAAATCAGGGATATGTTCCGCTGGGTGTGTTTAATGTCCGTGAAAATGTCAGGAATGCCATGTCTTCCGAGGGGACAGAATTTGAGACATTAAAAGAGGCTTTTTCCCATGTTTCTCAAAGCATGACCCTGCCTGCTGACCGGTATATCAAATCAGGAAGGGTGCTCCGTTCACTATTAAAAGAGCAACAAACAAGACTCTCTGAGTTTTTTTAAATACCTTTGAGGTTTTATCTCATACTTTATTTATGAATTAAACCAAAAAAAGTTGAATTAGTATCTTCTGCGGCCGCCAAAGCCTCCGCTTCCGCCACCATAGCCACCACTGCGGTTTCCACCAAAGGACCCGCTTCCGCCAAACTCACGGCGTGGCTGCATCGGACGTGCTTCATCAATACGAAGGGTTCTTCCACCAAATTCGGTCTGGTTCAATGAATCCATTGCGTTTTGTGCCTCTTCAGAAGAGCTCATTTCGACAAATCCAAATCCTTTCTGTTCAATGAGCTTGACGTTGTCGATGGTTCCGTATGGAGCAAACAGTTCTCTGATTTGGGTTTCATTCGTTGAATAGGGGAGGTTTCCAACGTATAATCTCTTTCCTTCCATTATCTATCACTTGACTTTCTGCATCCGTGTAAATGACAGTTGGGATCATTGAGGATCTCTTCTGTCAGAGACAAAACCGAGAATAGCATGACACAAAACACTTCAGACCGAAGGATGCTCAGGGACTATTTCAGAATAGCTCAAACGTCTGCAATACAATAATTGACTCCAAGGTATTTGAATTCTTACATAAAAATTGGAGTCTTTATCAGGTTATTCTGGTATCACAGGCACCGCTCATCTGGTGTTCATTTTCAGGAAGGTAAAATGGATAGGTAAGGACCATCATGTGAACAGGGCTATCAGCGGTGATGTTCATCAGAGCTCCTGGTGCTACATAAACAATATCTCCGTTCTTCACATCATGTTTTGTGCATCCCACAGTAATTGACCCAAAACCGGAGAGAAAATGAAACAATTGAAAACTATCGTCTATGTAATGATCAGGGATGGTGTAACCATGAGATAACGAAGCAGTTCCAAGGTCAAATGACATGTTATAAGGTTTTTCTGAAGGATGGAATAATCGATAGAATTCATATGATGTATTACTATTCTTATCCCCAAAATAAAGTGGATTAACGGTTTTTTCTGAGTTCATAGTAATTGTTTGGACCGAATCAATCTCTTTTGTCAGGTTATTCTGGTTTTGTAACGGTGGTATATTGCCTATAGTACCTGATTGAATAATTGAAAAGAAAGAAAGAGTTTTATTGTCGATATTTTTGATCACCCTTGTTGTATTTTCAGGAAGATATACTGCATCATGCTCACCGGCAGTTACCTTTTTATCATCTGCATCAATTAAGGCAGTTCCTTCTGTGATAAATAAGATTTCCGGGTTCTGGATTGGATCCGGTGAAAATATTGCACCGGGTTCTGCATCGAACTGAAGAAGGTTGAACCCGGTTGTAATTTCTTCCGCTCCGTTATAGAGTAACGATTCTGTTATATTCGTAACACTCGTGAGATCATCATATTGCTGAGAAGTCGTGTCATGTTCAGTAAGAATAATTACTTCATTCAATTGCCCGGTTATATCTCCACATCCTGGTACAATAAAAGAAAAAAATATGATACAGACCAGAAATCCTGCACGGAATATATATTTAGTCATCATAACATTCACCGATTCAGTCTATCGTAATGATATTATTATTTTTCTTTATGTAGATTATTTCTGGTTTATCTCGATTTTGACGGGTATATCAATCATGAATAAGTTGACCATGGCACGCACCCCTCAAATATGTCTCAATATTCTAATTAATAGCAATCTAACTGAAATTTGGAAATATCTATGCCTGGAGTTCTATTTAGGCGGTAAATAATATTCCTTGACATCAGGCTCTTAAAAATAGAAACCAATCATAAATTACCTGTTAAAACACATGAACAGTTAACAATGGATTTCACGAAGATCGGAGTAATCCGGGAGCTTAGAACAAAGAACAATTTGTGCCTGAAATTTATTTCAGGATTAATATTTCAGGATTACAAGAAGTAAACTTTAACTGTGCATCCGATGACCAATTGAATCAGAGGTACTCGTGACGGATCCCCCGGAGCGGTGCCTCGCGGGTATAGGCTGGGAAAATCCGCTATAGCCCCCTATCATAATGGCATTTGTGGAGCCGGACTCCAGGTAAATGATCCTTGCAGGCAGATATGCCGCATGCCATTACAACTGTTGCATCGGTTGGAACCAGTGTGCCAACCGGTCTGCAAACATGGATCACCTACCAGACACATCAACCCCACCAGACAGCACAAGGTAGTCCTGAGACAACCCGGCTTCGTCTTTGCCATTCATATTCGGGCAACTATCATCATTCACATCCCCCCTGAAAGCATCCCATCAGGGCATTCTCAGCCTATGCCTGTACTTAATTCTCTACGTAATGACCTGAAATCCTGTTATGTTTTTTTTATTCTCACATCTGGTGAACATTTATACATTCTCCTGTTATATTACAACATGAGAAACCAGTGGAGTTATTAGGAGATGGCCTTTTGGAATAGAAAAAAAATAGAATCTCCTTCTGATGATGTCAGTCAGGATATACCAGATAAGCCTGCAATATTACTGGATAAGGAACAAAGAGCGAAATCTGAAAATATCCCTCAAAAAAGGCTAAAGATTCCATTAAACAAGACAACAGTCGACGTTAAATACGTTCGTAATACGATTGTTTTTCCCTGCCCTATATGTAATGAATGGAACACGGCAGATCTTTCAGATCTGGATCCTATTATGGGAGGAGATCTGATGTGTTTGCACTGCCAGGTTATGTTTCATATTCCTGGAGGATATAAAACCAAAACTGAATTATCAAACCTGAAAATCTATGCAGGACTTCCTGTTGCGATAAGAAAGTTTCCAATCTTTTACTGGAACCATCCCACCATTAATGAACTTGATGAACAGGGTATTACCGGAATAATTATCCAATATGGTCTATGGGGTTATTGTCAAAAGTGTCACCACCAGTTCAGTGCGGCAGTCCTGATGAATCTTCCCCAGACTGCAGGAGAGGTTGTTGATTACCGTTCCTTAAGTTCTGACGAGATGGTAGAAATGAAGTCGTTAAGACAGGGGAGTTGTCCCTATTGTTCCCATCGTATCCTTCTGGTAATCATTTCAGATGTTCCCCACTATGTAATATCTGCAAGTGAGAACCTTGCTCACCGGTGGGAAGAGGATTAAGATTTCCTGTAGACTATTTGATGGTAATATCTACAAATCTCTCAATAATCCATTCATTTCTGACTTCCGGATGAAAAAGAACCCCATACCAAAACTTATCAGAATACCTGACAATCTGTGCAGTATTCTTTGAATGTGCAAGGACGGTCCATGTTTCAGGAATGGTAGTAGCATATTGGTGCAGGGCATATCCTGAAAATTCGTCTTTTCCCTTAGTCAATATGTCCTCTTTGCCATCACAGGAAAGGGTGACTGGTATCATGCCAATCTCAAGGGACTGGATTACAACTCCTCCTGATTCAGAAAGTAACATCTGCATTCCTGCACATATGCCAAGTATCGGAACATTGTACCTGGAAACCAAAGGTTCAATTCTTTTGTCTTTATACCATGAATCTGCAAGTGCAGTCCCACATATAATAATACCAGTTACCTTATGTTTTATCTGGATGAGATCTGAAATATGAATTTTTTTTACACTGATACCTTTTTGCTCAATTATACGAGCAACGGGGCTTACAAATTCATCACACAGCACTGGGACAACCGGGTTTGAAATATCCAGCACTAGTATCAAGAGATCAGTCCCGCCTCTTTAACATGATAATACCCTGCCCCATGTTCAAAAATTTTATCTGCATCTTTAATTATTATCCTCTGTTTAAAAAATGGGGCATAACAGACAAAACTTTCATATTCTCCACCTTCACCTGCCAATGAAATCTGGTATTTTCCTGATATTTTTGAAATCCGATCAATGAAAGAATTGTCAATCCATGTTCCAAGCCATGATGCATCAAATGGATCTGCATAGACACCTGCAATAATCACTTCAAATCCATCGGATATCAGCGATCGAATATATGATTCCTGGTCACATAACCAGAGGGGAGATATACACCATAATCCTTCCTGGTGACATATCCGTTCAATTCGGGAAGCCTGATAAACAGACTGGATTGCTCCGGTAACAATTCCGTCCAGATGAAATTCCTTTGCAGCCCGGGTAATCGCATTATTCAGGTCATCAAGTTCTTCTTCCTCAACCCCCTGTGTTTTTTCTTCCAACAGGGTGATACCTGAAGCTTTAGCCTGCAATCTGGTAAGAGAAATGTTTGGGGTATGAAACATGTAACTTTCAGCATTTTGTGAATTTATTGTTATAAAACAAGCAATTTCTCCTCCAGTTTGCATTATTTTCCAAGTTGCATAAAGGGAATCTTTCCCTCCTGATAATAATACCCCAAATTTCATTAGTTAATCACATTATCCATGAATTCATCCTGAAGTATACCCCACATTACAATATCTGTAAATTTTCCTTTTTTAAAAACATGGTTTCGCAACACTCCTTCTTTTTGAAATCCGGTTTTATCCAGTATACGGGCTGATACATTATTCCAGGCAATAGTTGTTGCAGTTATCCGGTTCAGAGAAAGAGTTCTGAATCCATATTGTAGCATCGCCAGCACTGCTTCGGTTGCATAACCTTTATTCTGATATGGGTATCCTATCCAATATCCGATTTCACCTCTTTTATCTGATTTTTCCAGTTCCAGCCCAATAGCACCAAGAAGATCTCCGTTATCTTTTTGACAGACTGCAAATATTACCGCTTTTTTTTCAATAAAAGCATCTTTGTGTTCTGATATCCAGGAAACACCATTCTCGGGAGAGTAGGGATAAGGGATGTTTAGGCACATATCTGATATCCGGCGATCTCCGGCTAAAAGGCATAGAAGATCAACATCTGACAAGGTAAAAGGACGAAGAATTAATCGGTTCGTGATAAGGGACAGATAATTATTATTCATATAATCCGCTGCATCAGGTAGAACACATACCCATACGTTCCCTGGTATTCCTTAAAAATACGGATTTCATCTTCAATGAGCTTTAATTCTGCATCTTCATTTTTTGTTAATGTTGCAGAACTTCGAAGACGGAGAATTTTCTCTTTTTGAGGTTCGTAAAAAGTATCCCATGCATGATTCGGAAGAAGAATTGAACCAATCCACTGGTATCCTGTTTCTTTTATGATTGCCTGATTTTCCGAAACACTTTGCATTGCTGGATATTCTTTATTCCAGAATTCTAAAGCTTCATGAGGTGGCTTGTCAATAAGCCATGATATCTCGGAAACTACAATATATCCATCTTTTTTCAGATATGGGTGCCATAATGTAAGGCCTTGCTTAAAACCTATGGAATAGATTGCCCCCTCACTCCAGATAAGATCAACCGGGGTTTCAGGTTTGAATGATTCCATTCCGGAGCACACACACGTTATTTTGTCTTTCAGTTTATCATTATTCAATCGTTTCTCCAATTTATCGAGGATAATTTTATGTATATCAACTGCAGTAACTCTGCATCCTTCCTGTGCCAGAACAATTGACTGTGCTCCGCTTCCACATCCCATGTCGATAATTACCGGGTCAGGAGGAAGATCCACAAGGAGACCAAGGATATGCCTGGTTATCCGGTCATCACCAGGTCCCTGACGGGGAAGGTCAGCATAAAAATTCAGAAAAAATTGAAATGATTCGTTATTGTCCATTAAAATTTCTTGTTGCGAGAACTAGATCAGGTTTGTGATTGCAGTCCACAGATTGGAAAAACCCTGTCCCAGAACTATAGTCGGATCAATTCCCAGTATTGGAAAGATGAATATAAAATATGCAAATGTCCCGATGCTGGATCCTACATTAGCAAGTGCTGCAACCAGTACTACTTTAAAAAGCGGTATCTTTCGCATTTCTGTAATTGATTGAGCTTCCATTATCTTTTTAAAATCAGAACCTCTTGGTTTTCTTATTTTTGCCTCTGCTATCGCTGCAAACCATCCGGCGGCAATCAAGGGGTGTAGTGATGACAATGGACTTATCAAAAATCCAACAAGCCCTGAAATTGGATGTCCTCCGGCGATTATTGTAAAGATAAAAGTCAGGCACCCGTTTATCAGGATCCAATACAAAATTGCCTGAAGCAATATCTCTGTTCCAACTCCTGAGAACACTATGGCAAGAATGAGTAGAAGGAAAATCCCTGTAATTATGACTCCAAATATCAGTCCCCAAGGTCTGGTTTTCATTTGGGATGTAAGGCTTTCAAGAGTTGGCAGGGTATCAGGGCTTCGAAGATATCCTTCAATTCCCTTCCTGTGGCCTGCACCAACAACGGCTAGTACTCGTTCATTAGCTGAAGCTAACCGGATGAGGTTATGAGACATGTAAGCGTCACGTTCACCTATAAGAGCTGTAGCCCCACGTGGTGAGTATCTATAAAACTCTTCCATGGCTGCTTCAACAACATTTTCATTTTTGAGTTCTTCGATATCAATGACATCGCCTGTTTTATCAGCAACTGCAATGGAACCGATAAGAGCGTAAAACATCTTAAATTTTTCAAATATTGACATTGATGCCCAGAAACGATGAAGTGTCATTCTGATATCCCGATCAATGAGTGCAATTTTGACCTGGTGTTCCTCTGCTGCATTTATCGCTGCTTTCATTTCTGCACCGGGTTCAACACCAACATCCATCCCGATCCTTCTTTGGATATATGCGAGAATCCATTGGACAAGCAGCTGGGTGAAGTTTTTAGCCTGAAGAATGTCTTCGATCTCCGGGTTATTCTGCTGTTGTTTCAAGCCCAGATATCTGCCCTGATCGAGTTCAATAGCCACAACGTCCGGTTGCCATTCTTCAATAGCAGTAATAACTTCTTCTACACTTTTTTGTGAGACATGTGCTGTCCCGATTATTTTTATTTCACCCATGGTATTCCTTAATTCCTTCCCCGTCTATTACGACAGGTATCCCGGTTGGTATTGTTTTAGTCATTAATAATTTCCGTATTTTTTCTTCATCCTGGTGTTCATATTCCTGGCGCTTTATGAGATCCAGGGCAATTTGATGTGGGTTTTCTGTCATCTGTTTTTTATGCAATCCGTTACAGGGGTGGGTATGCAATTGATTATTATCCAATACAAACGGATATGTTCTGCATATCCAGGGGCGAAATTCATAGATTGTACACCTATTTTTAGAAAGGAAGATACATTTGTTTTCTTTTTGATGAATTACCCAACCGAACGTATAATCTCTGCCGTCATCATGAATCCTTTCTGGATATGGTTCTGCAATCTCTTCAAAAGAAAGTCCGGTTCCATCCATAATCTGCCGGATCTCTTCCGGACCCACCATCACCCGGTTTGAACCGGGTTCACTTTCTGTACAACATGCACCACAACATGTGCAGGAAAAACCGGATTCCCGAATAGTCCTGACAAGTGTGGGTGGAGCAGTAGTTAATCCGAATTCTGGCATATTCTGCTGAAGTTTTCAAAAATTCGATAACCTTCAAATGTATGGCTGACTTCCGGGTGCCACTGAATACCAAAAATACTTTTATTCAGGTGGGCAATAGCCTCATTTCCACATATTGAGGAGGTTGCAAGCCGCTTAAATCCTGGTGGAATTGATATTACCTCATCCGCATGGGAAGCCCATACCTGCATAGTTTCAGGGTAACCCTTAAGGATTTCATCATGTTCTGTTATCGTCACATTTACTGCGCCATATCCGCCTTTCTGTCCTGATTGCACCTTTCCATTAAATTCATCTGCAATAACATGTAGTCCAAGACAAATACCAAGAACAGGTTTTTCCAGGTGCAGGTATTGGGAGGATATTCCTGCACGGTTTATATCAGGGCCCCCCCCAAGAATTATTCCCTGGCACCCATCACTCACCTCCTGTATGGGGGTAGTATTTGGGATGAGTTTAGCTTCAATATCAAGATCCCGCAGGGTACGCAATATGAGATGATTAAACTGGCCATAATTGTTGACCACGAATAATGGAAGCATCTGCCCTATATATTGTACCGTTCAGTAGATATGCATTCAGGAACTATAACCTGATACAAATGTTAAGATTGCATCCCTGATTTCTTCTTCCGAATGGTTCATCAGATATCCCAGCATCATTGCCCCTCCACAACCCATTCCTTCTTTTACTTCACCGATGCAGTACCTGACAAGGCCTGAATGTCCAATTTCTCCAAATCCGGGGTCTACATATGTTATCGAAGTTCCAATGTCACGCGCAGTTTTTTCACAACTTGCATTCGGATCATCACGAACATAAACGGTTGTGACTACTTCCGGCACATCTATGCCAAGTGCCTTGATTATCCCAGCTACTGCAAGCATCTGAGTACCTCCGGCAAGAAACACATTGCCTGGAAAACCATTCACGATTCCAACTGCAACAGCCATCATGGGATCGCCCATTTCACACACTATATCAAGCGGATTTTTGGGGATGGTGCTGATACGTGTTAGTACATCTTTCCACACATTTTCTTTCAAAGAATCAGGATTTTTGACCGAAGCACTGCTCACTTTTGCATCATATCCAAGTGCTCTCAGAAGACACAGTGCAGTTGTAGTTCCACCCGGCACACATTCTCCTATGATCAGAACATCGTGAGCAGAAAGGAGATTTCCGATCCTGATACCGTCTTCGTACAGCCTGATGGCTTCAGGCACTGCTTTTTCTTTTCGGGGATCGCCTCCCGCTTTTACCTGCATGGATAAAGCAGGAACAGTTGGCTGGTGGACCAGTCCGGCATTGATGAAAAGGGGCTTTATTTTTGCAAGGTCAAGAACTGCTCTCGTAATAGTTGCAGGTGTCGGACATCCGGTTTTAGTATTCGGGGTAGCATTGGTGCTGGTTATCTTTCCCTGCCATATTAACTCTGCATCAAGAACCGGAACCATGAGTGATCCTGTTGGATTTGGGCCTGCACCCGATAAACCAGGTACTGTTGATAACATGGTATTAGCAAGTATTCCAACGAACAGTGGGCGTTTTGGCTGAAGATTGTGTTGACGGGATAAGAAAGCCATTCATATCTGGTTATTCTGATGGAAGTATCAATTACACGGATACTGTCTCATAGTGCTGAAGTCCACATGTAAAGTATTCATGTTACAGGTTATCCGTGCCCTGCTTCAGTTTACAACAATTATTCCTCTGGGGAATCCTGCTCCTTTTGAGAGTTTTGCACGAAATACGTGGATTTACCCTCTATCTGGATATGTGACCGGAGGGATTGCCGGAGTACTATTGTATTTTCTGCCAGTTCCTGACATGGTCAGGGCAGTATTGGCTATTGGAATGGTATTTTTTCTTACCGGGGCAAATCATCTGGATGGCCTGTTAGATTTTGGAGATGGGCTGATGGCACATGGCTCTAGGGAGAAACGATTATCTGCCCTTACTGACCGTCAGATAGGTACTGGAGGAATTGCGATTGGAATGATTGTTACCATTCTTTCAATCTCCTCTCTCGGTTCAATTCACAATCCATTGATTGCTGCCTCAACGTTAATTCTGGCGGAAACAGGAGCAAAATGGGGAATGGCTTTTCTTACAATCACCGGAAAACCATTCCATGAGGGAATACATGCAACATTTCATCATTTGGCTAAACCCTGGTTTATCATTCCTGCAAGTCTGATACTCGTTCCTGCATTTCTTTTTCCATTTTCCAATGAAGCCCGTGTCCTTGCATTAATAATACTAGTGTCAGTACCTTTCTTTATCCGATGGCTCGCGTACCGGTTATTTGGTGGAGTAAATGGTGATGTGACCGGAGCTACTGGTGAGATATGCCGCTCTGTCATAATCACAGCGATATCCTGCTGTCTGATGTGAGTCTGATAATAATTACCGTGATCCAAACCGCGGAGTATATCCCTTTCCGGAGTCATCATTACAGGAAATTGCAGTTCCATCCCGTACCAATGTGTTAAACTGCATTGCGGCTTCCATGAGGATTTCCGGAGGTGCGGTACTTCCCTTGATCTGAGAAAAAGCAGATTCATAGGGAGAAGGCATCACCCGCGCCCCAACCTGGATTCCTTTACAATGCAGGCAATACGAGCACCTGGTGTGAACTGGCAACTTTCCACTGGCGCATTCTACATACGCTTTATCTGACTCTGAATCCCGAATTATTGGAAGTGACTTCATTTGTAATGAGATGTTGTTCCTGAAACCCTTTTATCACTTCTCCTTTCTGTTCTAATTGGATAATCGTCCAATTAAGAAAAAAACATGGAGCAGTCAAAAATATTAAAAGGGACTTCTATCAAATATGTAATACTCGCATAACCGGACTGTACTCTACAGTACTGATATCGTGCGGAGGTATTGGAGGATTTGTATATATGGCAACTGAAAAGCCGCACATTAACCTCGCTGTTATTGGTCATATCGACCATGGGAAGTCAACTACCGTTGGTAGGCTGATGTATGAAGCCGGAGCAGTTCCGGCACACATTATTGAACAGTATAAGAAAGAAGCAGAATCAAAAGGTAAGGGTTCTTTCGCTTTTGCCTGGGTTATGGATAACCTCAAGGAAGAGCGTGAGCGTGGTATTACTATTGATATTGCACACAAGCGGTTCGATACCGACAAGTACTACTTCACTGTTGTCGACTGTCCTGGACACAGGGATTTTGTCAAGAACATGATCACTGGTGCATCCCAGGCAGATGCAGCAATCATCGTTGTTGCAGCACCTGATGGTGTAATGGAACAGACTAAAGAGCACGTTTTCCTGTCCAAGACTCTTGGTATCAAACAGCTCATCGTTGCCGTCAACAAGATGGATGCATCCAAATACGATGAGGCACGTTTCAACCAGGTCAAGGTTGATGTAGGAAACCTTCTGAAGATGGTCGGAACCAACCCTGATTCAGTTAAGTTTATTCCGATCAGTGCATTTGAAGGTGACAACATCACCAAGGTCAGTGAAAACATGCCCTGGTACAAGGGTAAAGCACTCTTCGGACTTCTTGACGAACTTGAAGTTCCGGATAAGCCAACTGAAAAACCACTCCGTGTTCCAATTCAGGATGCATATTCCATTTCAGGTATCGGAACTGTTCCAGTTGGTCGTGTTGAAACGGGCATCCTTAAGAAAGGTATGAACGTTACTTTCATGCCAGCCAACAAGACTGGTGAATGTAAGTCCATTGAGATGCACCACGAAGAAATTCCACAGGCATTACCTGGTGACAACATCGGGTTTAACGTTCGTGGTATTGGAAAGGATGATGTCCGTCGTGGTGATGTCTGTGGGGCCGCTGATAATCCGCCAGCAGTTGCAGAAGAATTCTCTGCACAGATTGTTGTTCTTCAGCACCCAAGTGCAATAACTATCGGATACACTCCGGTCTTCCACTGTCACACAGCACAGACCGCTTGTACCTTTACTGAACTTGTAAAGAAACTTGATCCGCGTACCGGTCAGACTCTCGAGGAAAATCCTACTTTCCTGAAAGCCGGAGATGCAGCAATTATTAAATGTCACCCTACCAAGCCCCTTTGTCTTGAAAATGCAAAGGAATTCCCACAGCTGGGACGGTTTGCAATCCGTGATATGGGTCAGACCATTGCTGCAGGTATGTGTATCGATGTTGTCAAAAAGCAGATGCGCTGATTGAGATTCGGTGTTATCATGCAGAAGGCCAGAATCAGACTCACCGGAACCGACTATCAAAAAGTTGAAGAAGTATGCCAAAAGATTAAGGAGATCGCTGAGCGGACCGGTGTAAATCTGGCCGGCCCGATTCCCCTGCCGACCAGGAAGCTCGTCGTTCCAATCAGGAAAAGTCCTGATGGTGAAGGCACAGCAACTTGGGATCGCTGGCAGATGAGAGTTCACAAGCGTCTTATTGATCTTGACGCTGATGAGCGTGCTCTTCGTCAGCTTATGCGTACACAGGTACCTAAGGACATTGGTATTGAAATCGTCCTTGAAAGCTGATGATAATAAGAGCGGCTTTTCAGATAAGCCGCGATAATCCCAATATCATCCACAGTACCTCCTAAAGGAGATACCTTTTTTAATATTTTTCGGGATTTTGTAAGAACATATGTAAATATCAATCAACCACAATTTTCATGGATACTTACTCTTGTTGGTATATTTCTGGTTCAATATTTCTGGGGCATAATATCAATGAATTTTGAGTCATTACGAGATAAATGTGCGAATTGTTCAATTGAAAAAATATTCGGGGTAATATTTTTAGCGGGTCTCTTTCTCCGTGTTATTGTTCCAAATCTCAAACTCCTCCACCACGATGAAGCCATCCATGCCTGGTTCAGTTATGAACTGATAACAAAAGGAGTGTATCAGTATGATCCCATGTACCATGGACCACTCCTCTATTACCTGACTGCCGGTTTTTTTAGGATATTTGGTGATAATGACCTGGTGGTTCGTCTTCTTCCAGCACTATTTGGTACTGCAATAATAATCCTGATTTATGGGATCCATAGGACCGGATGGTTGTCAAGAAACCAGGCGATATGGTCCGCAATTTTTTTTGCTGTCTCTCCTAACATGGTATATTTTTCCCGTTTTCTTCGACATGACATTTTTCAGTTATTTTTCACCGTCCTTCTTCTTCTTTCGATACTTGCATACTTAGAATATAAAAAACCTGGATGGGCGTTGCTTGCAGGGTTTTCTGCTGCGTGTGGAATGTCGCTGAAAGAGGAAATGCCTCTGGTGGTATTCCTTTTTGGATTGTTTTTCCTGGTGTTAATTCTAAAGAACCGGATACAGATTCCATCAAGTTGGAAGCGGGATATTCTGGGTGCAATAGTTATTGCAGGATTAACCGGATTTTTCCTATATAGTTCTTTCCTGTCGCATCCAGAGATGTTTTTTGAAGCTCCTTTTAAAGCAATAGAACACTGGTCCTCTATGCATGACCAATGCCGGCTTTGTGGGCCTCCGTACTGGTATCTTGCAATGGTTATTCTATACGAATTACCGCTGGCTGTATTGGCAGTATATGCCACCTGGCAATGGGGATGGAAAGACAAGGGTTTTTCACACGTCCTGCATCCGGATCATTTTTTTGATGGCCCTTCCGAGAATTTAAAACAGCACTACATGATGGGACTTATGCTCATCTGGGCTGTTATTTCTATGTCATTTTATGGATATGTTGGCGAAAAAGTTCCCTGGCTTCTCATTCACCAGTTGATCCCTATTCTTGTTCTTGCTGCATATGGTATTAGTGGAAGGAAAACAGGTGCAGCAATAATTGCAGTAGTCCTTCTGGTTGGGATGACTATGCATGTATGTTTCACACCGGTTGATATAAATGAACCTATTGTCCAGGTTCAGAATTCTGAAGATATGCGTGAAGTTATGCAGCTAATCGATGTTTCAGAAAAAGTGGTTGTTACTTCTGATTCCTACTGGCCTCTCCCCTGGTATTACCGTGGCGGGAAATGGGATAAGATTCTTTTTTATGGTAAAAAAGTCGATCCGGTGATCTGGTTTGGAGATAATCCTGACCTCATAATTGCACATGACATAGACAGTTATTCTTCATTGGAAGGTTTTGAAAAGAAGCAGTACCACCTGAGTTACTGGTTTTCATGGTATGATAATTACAGCAGGCCATTACAATGGTTTTTACTTCGTGATGGAAAGATGGGTACAGTAAACCTTGATGTTTTTGTCCGGGAAAATCTGACAACCTTTTAGATTAGGTCATATTTTTCTTGAAAAAACACGGAAGATCTGAATTTGATATTGATTATATAAGAAATATTGTCTGAAACCATCAGGATTCTTGAATAATATATCTATTCTTGATATCGATGTGTAATGTTAGTTCCTTAACGGTCCTCAGTGAAAATTATGAGATAGGTTTGAAATAAATTAACTATAAAAAGAGTTGAAATTAAAATAACTCATCATACTGATGAGCTGTTGATTTTTTCTTTGGTTTGTCCCGGGAACCGAAACTGCCTCCGCCTCCCTTACCGCCGCCTCCTTTGCCACCACGGTTTTTCATAACTTTTACTGCAATCACTGCAACCACAATTACGATAATGATCCCAGCAATATACGGTAAAAGTCCTGAAACATCAGGAAGAGCAGCCGGTTCAGGTTCTTTCTCTATTTCCTCATTTAATGCCTGGGTTTCCTCAAAGACTTCGGTTGCTTTCTCGTATGCATCTTCTGCTTTTTTTCTGGCATCAGAATATTTCCCTTCATCATAGAGTGATTTTGCATCACCAACATCTTCTGATGCAAATTCGCGTTTTGTTATGATTGGAGCAAGTCGGGGATCGCTGCTCATCTCTTTTTCTGTTTTAAAATAGTTTATCCATTCATCTGTTTTGTCAATTGCTTCTTTAGCATCATTAATGGTTTTTAGCGCAAGTCCGGAATCAAGCAATGCGTAGGCATCTTTGATGTAGGTATTTGCATTTTTAATATACACTTGTGCATTGGAGTAACTTGCACCTGCAGCAGAATTAAGAGCATTAGCTGCTTCTTTTAATTTTGCTTCTGCTTTTGATACATCAATACCGTCTGCTTTATACTGGGACAGATCCTTTTCCAGTTTGGAGTATGCATCTGTGGTAGAGGAGAGTTCTCCTTTTAATTCTCCTGGATTAGTGACAAAAGCAGTTACTTTTTTAACAGTATCCTTGACTCTTCCCCCTGCTGTGGCAACATTAACTGATATAATTTCAATTTCTTTAGACTTGTCCACTTTAGGAGTCATTCCCTTGAGGTTGACTTTTACACTTTCGTCAACATTCTCATAAGATAACTCCCATCCGGAGAGGTCGAGTTGCTTTTTACTGACAGCAGGGCGTGGATTTTCAACTCCGTCCAGAATGATGGAATATGTCCACACCGGGTTTTCAAGTTCTGTATTCAGCACAATGCTTTCATCGCTGGGAAAGGAGGTCCCACCTACCGCAATGAAATTCATTTGTAAATCTGCTGTAACATTGGACTTGCCGGATTCCAGATCTCCGGTGGGTTTTACATTTACATGTCCTACTTCAACGCTTGCCATGGCTGGAATTGCAATGGCACAAAAAATTATGCATAGAAAGATGATACACGATCTGATTTTCATGTGTTCCTCATTCAAACAGTGGCTCAATGCTCTCATCAAGTTTCAAAACGTTTTCTTCATCGATCCGTTCTGATGTAGCTTTAGTTTCTTTTGCAATTTCAAGAAGGTTTGTAACCCTGGGGGCATCAGCTATGGATGCAAGAAGGACTACTGCAGCGACATATCTGCTCTGGGCAGGATAATCTCCTCCCCTCACTTCAACTCCTGCAATGTTTTCTTCAACCCAGCTTTTTGCTTTTTCGATCCCCTTTCTGTCAAGGTCATCAGGTGGACCTGCAACCAATACCAGGGCCCTGCTTGAAGATGTATATTCACATGGCAATGTTAGGCGGCCAAGCATTGCCCTGCGAACCAACGATAAAATCCGAGATGTCTTATCTTCTCCCATTAATTTTTCTTCAGGACGGCGTTCCTCGATCTGTTTTTTCCCGATAATTCTGTCAAAAAATCCACGTTCTTTCTCTACTACCGGAGCGTCAGACACTTCACTTATGGCATACCCCACCGAACTGATACCTCCCCCACGGAGGGTATTAATAATTTCACTGGAATCGACCACCATCTCTCCAATACCAAGCTGGCCGATCTCTCCTGCACGAAACAGGAGGCCGAATCTGCGAACAATTTCATCGTTAAGGCGTTCAAATGCTCCCTTAATACTCTCCCCTTCATTTTTCCAGGCACTGTTATCAAAGAGGATAACATTATCAGCTTCTTTGACCAACGTTGCAAGACTTCTTGCAGCGTTATATGAGTAAAGCCTTCCTTCCTCTGGCGCCGGGAGAATACCAAGCACATATACTGGTTCTTTATATATCTTTTTCAGGTGCCTTGCAAGAACCGGTGATCCACCCGATCCCGTGCCACCACCAAGTCCTGATACAATAATGAATGCCTCAGTGTCACCGATTCCTTTCCTGTCGATGGCATTCATGATGATATCGATTTCATCGAATGTTATCTGGGCTCCGGTATCGTTGTCGGTTCCGACACCATGACCCTTTACACTTGTCTGACCAATGAGCACCCGATCCTCAAAGTCCAGGTGCTGAAGTCCCATCAGATCAGTTCTGGCCGTATTGACCGCTATTGCGCGAAAACTGTTTCCATTAGTCCGCTGATCGTACTCAACGAATCTGTCCACAATTTTTCCGCCTGCCTGACCGAATCCTATAAAAAACACTTTCATGGAGGTACACCAGTTTTATGAAATATCGGGAATCGTAATATTTTGTACATCTTTCCTTTATACATTCAAAAAGCTTCTTCAATGAGCAGGATGGGAATATCTAAGGGATTATCACAGAATATGCGAATAGCAATTATAGGAGGGGGCATAAGCGGTCTTGTTTCGGCTTATAATCTTTCTCCTGGCCATAATGTAACAATTTACGAAAAGTCAGATGAAATTGGTGGTCTGCTTACCTCGTACCACAGGGAGCAGTACTCTATTGAAAAATTTTATCATCATTTTTTTTCCCGTGATATAATGTTTTTGAATCTCCTTGAGGAATTAGGACTATCAAAAGATATTCTGTGGCTCAAGGGTTCTACTGGAACATACCAGAATGGAATGATATACCCCCTGACTACCCCATTTGAAATACTTCGCTATCCCCTTCTTTCGATTGGTGACAAAATCCGCCTGGCTCTGTTTATGAAACAGGTACGAAATGTTGATTCTTCAGAACTGGATTTAATTAGTACAGAGAAATACCTGACAGAAAGGGTTGGAAAGAATATTTACCGCTCATTTTTTAAACCCCTTCTTAATTCAAAATTTGGTAAAAATGCAGATAGTATTTCTGCGGCATGGGTGGTAAGCAGGGTTGCCATTAGATCTGACCGGGGAATTACTGGAGAAAGACTAGGGTATCTGAATAATGGTTTTTCCGGGTTCATTTCTGCGATTTCAGAAAAAATTCGAAATTCCGGAGGAATTATTCACACAAAAAGTCCCGTTGTTATGGTAAGAAACGAGGGAGACTTCTGGTATGTTAATGATGAACCATTCGACTACGTAATATCAACTATTGCTCCAGTACTCTTAAAAAAGTGTGGAATAAATATTCCTGATCTTCCTTACCAGGGGGCAGCATGCGTAACGCTTGGTTTGAAAAGATCCATAACTAACGGAATTTATTGGATAAACCTTTACGACAAGGCCCCATATGGTGCAGTAATAGAACATACCTGTTTTGCTCCTTTGGAATGGTATGGAGAACATATTATGTACCTTGCTTCATATTATTCAGAGGAACCTGCTTCAGATATCAAAGACCAGATGATATCTGATTTCTGCATAAAGTTTTCTGTTAAACCTGATGAGATTTTGTGGTCTGAAATAGCAATAGAACCCTTTGCAGGTCCCCTGTATAAATCTGGATATAAAAACCTGATGAAATCGGTGTTAGTACCCGGACTTGTCCTTGCAGGTATGTTTTCTGAAGAAAATTATCCGGAAAGAAGTATTGAAGGGTCGGTTCGGGCAGGAAAACGAGCTGCCATGGAGATTTTGGACACTATCAGGGAACGGGAAGTGAGACAGTGAAAAACACCCTGGTAACTGTTGTCATTCCTGTTTATAATGACGTTAATGCTCTTCGTGAATCAGTTCCAAGAGTTATTAAGGTGCTGGAATCTCTTACCTCCTCCTATGAACTTATTATCGCGGAGGATGCTAGCAATGATGGATCAGCGGAGGTTGCTGCCGATTTTGCCAAAAACAATTCATTCATCATTCATTTACACCGCAATGAGCGGCTTGGAAGGGGTTCAGCTCTATCAAAGGCCGCTTTTCATGCAAAAGGTGAAATTTTTTGTTATTTTGATGTTGATATGGCAACAGATCTCTCTCATCTTGGAGAACTTCTTGGAGCGATAAAGGAAGGATTTGATATCTCTACCGGATCCCGTCTGCTTCCAGATAGCAAAATTATCCGGAGTTATGGTCGGGAAATAAAGAGCAGAGGATATAACCTTTTGGTTCGGTTAATTCTCCACAGCAGGATTTCTGATCATCAGTGTGGATTCAAAGCGTTTAAAACCAGTTCTGTGAGGATGCTACTCCCTGAAATAATGGATAAACATTGGTTCTGGGATACAGAAATCCTTGTACGAGCCCAGAGGAAAGGATTATTGATCAAAGAAATTCCTGTAATATGGACTGAGGGGAAAGGAACAACCGTTCGTTCGGGTGATATCTGGAAGATGGGCAGACAGATCCTGCGATTATGGTGGCAGCTTCATGTATCGTAAATTGTTTGCAATCCTTCTGTCAGTTCTTCTTGCTGCAGGAATTCTTATTGTAATGGTTGTCCGTGTATGGGATGACCTTGCAGACACGCTCTCGTTTGTGCAACCATATTACCTGCTCCCGGCGATAGGAATTTGTCTGTGTGCCTGGGGAGCCAGGAGTATTAGATACAAGTGTATTTTATCAAGGATGGGAGTATCCATATCAGGTTTATTTGGGATGGC
This sequence comes from Methanomicrobiales archaeon, assembly GCA_012729535.1. Lineage (GTDB taxonomy): Archaea > Halobacteriota > Methanomicrobia > Methanomicrobiales > Methanospirillaceae > Methanospirillum. The sequence continues at coordinate 44,584 of JAAYCY010000008.1, forward strand.
CTGTATTTTTATATCACAGACTGTCAACCTTGTGGTTCCTGCACGACTTGGAGATCTGATACGGGTTGTGTTACTCAAACATGATTACGATGCATCTGTTTCCCAGGGGCTGTCATCAATTGTCGTGGAAAGGGTTTTTGACATCGTGTCTGTTGCCCTTCTTGGCCTGTGTGCAGTAATTTTTGTAATTAATGCTCCTTCCTGGGTGTTTGTCATCCTGGTTTTGCCGCTCTGCCTTGGAGTCCTTTTTTTTATTGTACTATATATGACTGGAAATATCCGGTCTGAAAACAAGTATTTCCAGTATATCCTGAAAATGCTTCAAGAAATGAGAAATGCTTCACTGACTCCGCGTTCTGCAATCATACTTGGCATGACATCTGTTGGGATCTGGATTCTTGATACTCTTATCTGTTATCTTGTTGCGATTATGTTCCGACAGGAAATCCCATTTTTTGTGGTTTTACTTGCAGTTGTTGCAGGAAACCTGGTAAAAGCTGTTCCCCTTACTCCTGGAGGGGTTGGAACATATGAATTTGCGCTTGCGGTAATATTTGAACTTGTGGGAACGGCCCCGGCAGTATCAACTCTTATTGCAGTCATTGATCACCTGATAAAAAACGGCATTACCCTGATAGGTGGTGGAGTATCGGTTTTTTATCTTGGTAGCTGGGTTATCCCTGAACTCTCGGAGAATATTAAAAATAAGTTTAAAGAGGGTTCCTAATTTATGATAGGTGCTGAACAGGTGGCAGTGATCCTTTATTGGTTTATCCTGCTCATCTTTATTCACCTATCCCTTTATCCCTCGATTAAAAAAATTCTCCCATCAGTTGCGGTTCCTGTTTCATTAACTTCCGGTTTTATTCTCCTGGCACTAACGTCCTGGTATGCAGCCTACGCAGGACTTTCCCCGTTCTTTGGACTTATTCCTTTTCTCCTGGCTTTAATTATTACCCAGTACTTTAAATGGTATGGATGGTACCGGGAAATCCCTTATGAATGGCACTATTATGTACTTTTTTTATTTGTTTTCATTGCATTTCTCGTTATCAGGTTATTCAGCCCGGATATTAATGGTGCAGAAAAATTCATGGATCATGCATTTTTAGCTTCAATTATTAGAAATCCCATAATTCCGCCCCTTGATCCATGGTTTGCAGGGGGAGAACTGAATGTATATTATTATTTTGGTCATTGGATGATGGCAATTCCTGCTCTTTTAACCGGTACCCCTTCGTACATCGTGTTCAATCTTGCTTTACCCACAGTTGCCGCAATATCAGCATTAAATTTATATGGAGTAGGAAATCTGGTATTAAAACGCCTAAAACTTCTTCCGGTTTTGGCATTTTTTGTGATTAATCCCTATTTCATATATCTTGCCCTGACTGGAACCGGATCTTTTTCCCTTCTCTGGGATAGCAGCCGCGTAATTCAGAGTACCATTAACGAATATCCCTTGTTTTCATTTTTATTTGGTGATGTTCATGCTCATGTCCTGGGAATTCTGCCACAATCGTTTCTGATTCTTTTGTTAACTTTGACAATTACATGCTGGAGATCAATTACCGGCCTGACCAGAATGATGATTATCCTCCTGAGCGCTCTTGGTCTTAGCATTATACCGGCAGTAAACAGCTGGGATGTCCTGATATGGGCCCCTATGGTTCTGGCTCTGGGAATCTGTCTTTGTTTAAGCGGGAATAGTAATTATCCGCTGGTAAAAAAACCCGAAATTTTTATTCAATACATTCGGAAAATGCTGAGTGAGAAAGGAATCAGCTGGTTAGAGCCAGAACCTGCGTCACTGATATATCTGGTATTCGTTCCGCTAATCAGTTTGCTTATAATATCACCACTTCTTCTGGGTATGTATACACAGGGTATAGAAGGAATTGGTTTTGTTCATTCTCCTTCGCACATTTATGAGTTCCTGATGGTGCATGGGTGGTTCTTTCTAGCGTTTTTCCTTTCATTTCGCTCCAGACTGGTAAAAATTCCCTGGATTATTTTTGCCCTGATTCCATTTTTCCTGACCGATTACTTGTCTGCTGCATTAACCTGTATTTTTCTGTTTCTTGTTCTGTATCGGAGAGACGGTGCTTCAGATCTCCTTGCAGCTGGAGGTCTGTTTATCCTGCTTTTTTGTGAACTCTTCTATCTGGCCGATAACATGGGTGAAGTCTATTATCGTATGAATACAGTATTTAAACTCTATATTGGTGCATGGTTGCTTTGTGGAACTAGTGCTGCTCTTATGATCGGAAAGGAGGCAGATACCTATATTCAAAACAATCCGGGTTGGAAAGAACGATTCATTAACTGGGGTATTATTGCTACTCTCTGTCTTTGCCTCATAATTCCTTCTCTGGCTGTATCAACTATCCATGGTCCTCATACTCCGACCCTTGATGGCATGGCATGGTTATCCTCATCCCACCCCTCAGATGCAGAAGCAATTGCTTTTTTGCGAACACTTCCAGGTGATCATATCCTGGTAGAAGCGACAGGGGATGATTATCAGTATTCTTCGCGAGTTTCATCCTTTACTGGGATTCCCACGGTCATTGGCTGGCAATTCCATGAATATATGTGGCGTGGCAACAATCCTGAAGGCTGGTATTCAAAAAGAGATGCTGATGTGCGCACTATGTATGAAGATCCATTACAAACCATTCCGCTTATGAATGCTTATAATGCTGATCTCCTGTATGTAGGATTGGAAGAACATGAGAAATACCAGGTATTAATCCCGTATGAGTTCCTTGAAATAATATATCAAAACCGTGATGTGACTATTTTCCATAATAACCAGTCCGGTTTGGTTCAGCCAATATAATCTTCATGGTTTTGATTTTATTCCCGGTTACGTTTTTACGAACCTTTAATTGATGACAATCATAACATATATGGCACATTCGTCATCGGCTGATGAGTGATGACGGAGGGTCATGCCCCTCCTGAATGAGGTGAATTCATGGCAAACTACGTTACCTTTGAAGTATCTGAAGAAATCCAGAACAAGGCTCTCGAAGCTGTCGAGGCTGCCCGTGAAAGCGGAAAAATCAAGAAAGGATCAAACGAAGCGACTAAGGCAATCGAGCGCGGCATAGCCCAACTTGTTCTTATTGGCGGAGATGTTGAACCGGCAGAAATTGTAATGCATCTCGGACCACTTTGCGATGAAAAGAAGATTCCTTATCTGTTCATATCCAAGCAGAATGATATTGGCTCTGCCTGTGGACTTGAAGTAGGTTCTGCTGCTGCAGCTATCGTAAAGTCAGGAAAAGCAAAAGAGATGATTGATGATATTGCTGCCCAGATTGCAGCTCTCAAAGCTGAGTGAATATCATGTCTGATGGAACGCCCGCTGAAGTAATTGAGGTTATCGGGTCTACCGGTATGCATGGAGAAGCCATGCAGGTTAAGGCCCGTATCCTTGATGGCCCGAACAAGGGGCGGATTATCACCCGCAACACGGTTGGACCAATCCGTGAAGGTGATGTCCTGATGCTCCTTGAGACAGAACGTGAAGCAAAGAAACTTTCCCGGAGGTAAGATCTATGATTGATACACATGTCTGTTCATTCTGTGGCGAGCAGATGGAACCCGGAACCGGAAAGATGTATGTCAAAAAGGACGGACAGATCTTCTTCTATTGCAGTACCAAATGCCAGAAAAATCATAAACTTGGTCGTATTCCACGACGTGTCAGGTGGACTGCAGCAGGCCGGAAAGCTCTTGGTAAGGAATAACTATGGAACAGACTTTCCTGATGGTAAAGCCGGATGGAGTTCAGCGCGGACTTATTGGGAAAATCATTTCCCGCTTTGAACGGAGAGGATTTAAACTGGTTGCTTCCCGATTTGAGCGTCTGCCAGACTCCCGGGTAATGGAGCACTATGCTGAGCATGTGCAAAAACCATTCTTTGCAGGTCTGAAATCATATATAACATCCGGACCCTGCTTTCTGATGGTGTGGGAAGGAAAAGATATTGTAAAAATCAGCAGGGAAATGATAGGGGCTACAAATCCTGCAGGTGCCGCACCAGGGACAATTCGTGGAGATTATGCCCTTGAAATAGGGATGAATGTTATCCACGGCTCAGATTCGGTTGAGACTGCTGCACGGGAAATTACAATTCATTTCAAACCTGAAGAACTGGTTTCTTATTACCGTATTGATGAAAAATATCTCTACGAGTAACATTTTTTTACCCTTTGTTATCTTTTTTCCAGTGATAGACAATTATCCGGTTGTTTCATAACTGAGGAAAAATAATATTACATCTGACTGGTGTTTCATGATGTGGCCGGATATAAATTCAAACAAGGTGACTTCTTTTTTATTTGTAAGTCTCTTCTTTATTGTTATTTTCTCTTCCGGCTGCACCGAAACTGATTGGGTGAAAGACCAGGCGAAAATGGCTTTTGATGAGGGGAAATATGCCCAGGCTGTTGCGCTGTATGATCAAGCGGCTTCCACTTCAGAAAATGACAGTGAATTGTATTTTTTTAAAGGTCTTGCACTCTTTGAACTGGTCAGATATAAAGATGCGATAGATGCTTTCACCCAGGCAATAAGAATTAATCCACGATATCACCAGGCATGGTACTGGAAGGGTCGTGCCAGTTACATGATGGCTGATTATGATGAAGCAGTCCGGTCTTTTTATAAAGCTATTGAATTAGATGAAGCAAATACTGAATACTGGTATTACCGGGGCCTGGCTCTGAGTGGACGTGGGCAATATGACCTTGCAATTGCACATTTTGATAAAATTTTGATGATTAATCCCTCTATGGAAAAGGCCTGGAGTTCGCGTGGATTTGCATTTGTAATGGAGAAGAATTATACAGAAGCTCTCAATTCCTTTAATAGAGCACTTAATATTAATACTGACAATGCTGAAAACTGGATAAATAAGGCTTCAGTACTTCGAGTACTTGGGCAGGCTGATGAAGCTGAAATAGCCATTAATCAGGCGAATTTACTGTATCGTAAGCAGGGGGAGGATATTGCCCGAAAGATACCAAAGACTATCATATCTGCAATTCCCTGACCGAAGAGGAAGACATTTCTAAATTCCCTGACAACAAATACGAAGGAACTGTGCACTCAGGCACCTGGAAAGTGTTTACTTCATGAAGTTCATAGCAACTGTTTTATTACCTGTATCTGTAATGGTTTTACTTCTCCTATGCGGATGTCTGGGAACCGAGGGCTGGAACGCACAGGACTGGATTGAGCAGGGAAACCGGTTTGCAAAGGATGGACTTTACACTGAAGCGGTTGATGCATACAGTCGTTCTCTCCGCCTTGATCCGCTCAATCCAAAAGCATGGACTTGGCGTGGGATAGCCCTACAACATCTTGACAGGCTTCAGGAAGCGATGAACGACTTTGATGAAGCTATCAGGTTGAATCCGAATGAGAGCGGTGCATGGCAGGGAAAAGCTTCTGTATACATTGATACCGGTCAGTATAAATTAGCAATAAAATCTGCAGAAAGATCCCTTGAACTGGCCGGACCAGGAGATAAAATGGAGAATTCCTGGCTCATCATTGGATTTGCTTATAACCGGCTTGAGCAATATGAAGATGCTTTACTACAATTTGACAAGGCTATAGAAAAAGATCCAAAAAGAATTGATTTGTGGCAGCATAAGGCTTATACTTTAACAAAACTCGCCCGTTTTATGGAAGTTCTCAAATGTTATGAAGTAATGACAGGGATTGAACATGATAATCCTGAATTATGGAATAAGAAGGGTGAGATTCACCTGGCACTGGGACAGATAAACGAGGCAAATGAAGCATTCACAATAGCAAAAGGTCTGATTGAAAGAAACTAAAAATTTTCCCCCTATTGTTCACCAAACAATCTTTGCAGGTCTCTGGTATGAGTCTCCAATTCAGTGACTATCTGCTCTTGTGATGGGTTGATTCCAACAGTTTTTAATTGGGTGATGAGAGTTTTGATTGCATGAATATGGTTGATTACTTTTGTCCTTACATGTTCATGTTCTGTGGGGGGTATTATCTCTTTTTTCTTTCTGACTGACTCCCTGATTTTATATGCCAGTTCAGTAAACTGGGCACGTGGATCTCCGCCTTTCTGGATGTAAAAATTGGCTCCGGCATTTAGTGCTTCAATCACCACGTCTTCTCTTCCTCTGCCTGTAAAAATGATAAAGGGTATATTCTCTTCTTTTTCCCTGATAGCACGTAGAAAACCAAGACCATTCATTACTGGCATCTCGTAATCAGATACTACTGCATCAAAACTACGTTCATCAAGCATTTTGAGTCCTTCTTCGGCAGAAAGAACAGGGGTAACCGTAAACTCTCCAAGACGCTCAAGGAAGGCACGGGCAATATCAAGTATGACCGGTTCATCATCAACAAGCAGGACGGATATCATAAACGATGAACTATTACAGTTCTATGTTTATAATTTATGGTGCCGGAAAGGATTTGATATATGTGGAAAAATTTGCAGAGCAATTCTACACTCAACACATTAATTATACCTTGCAGGTGAATGCAATGTGTAAAAAATTTATGCTACAAATTACCGGGTTAATTTGATAAGTTTGAGAATATTCTTAGTAAAATTTGATTAATCAAAATCTGATGTGATATCTCTTTTTGTTAGTAAAAAAAGAGAACCAGTGTTTCATATGAAAATAAAGTGAAGCAGGGCAAACGTTAGCAGAATCACTATTAACAGGATAGCACTTATCGCATCTCCGATACTAAAAACCAATCGGTGAAATGGTAATTTTTTTCTTGCACGATAACCTCGCATATCAAGGGTTAATCCTAGTACCTGAGTTTTTGCCAGTGAATTTGCAACCAATGGGATCATAATTGGTTTCATGCTCATGATCTTACCACTGATCCCGGTTCCGGGGTTATAACCCCTGCAAAGTTGAGCTTCATGTATTCGTTTTGCCTCAAGTTGAAGGCTGGGAATAAACCTGAGTGCGATGAGCAGCATAAGGATATAATCAACTGGGAGACGGAATGCCAAAAGTCCAGTCACCAGGTCACTTGGTTTTGTTGTAACTACAAAAAGTTGGAATGCAGTAATCATTACAACGAACCTGAGTGACAATAACACCCCAAACATGAGGCCACCCATGGTAATTCCATATCCTGCTTCTGATGGATTATGTGATGGCAGGATAGTAAAAAGAACCTCTCCTTCCTGTACGGTTAAACTAGTCAGAAGAACCAGAAAAAATGATAATAATAGCAGAAAATGAACCTGATTTTTCAGTTCATTAATAAGTCCGGAAAAAAATGCACCAATAACCAGAACAGCAATAAGGAAACATAAAAATGTGATATGCGATGAAAGAACACAGAGAGCAACGATGAGAATTACGAGCAATAGTTTTGTGACTGGATTTAGACTGTGTAATGGACTCTTGCCAGGGATATACTGCAGAATTTCACTCATGATGTATGGCCCCTGAGATTATGATAATCACCGATTACTCTGCCATTTTCCATGGCAATAATCCGACCTGCATATTGTTCTGCTATCCGCATATTATGTGTCACCATAATGATGGTATGTCCGCTTTTTTGCAAGTTCAACATCAATTCCATCATGCGGTCAGATTCTTTTTCATCAAGTCCGGTTGTAGGCTCATCAAGAATTATTATTCTAGGTTTTAGTGCAAGAATACAAGCTACTGCAAGGCGTTGGCGTTCTCCTCTTGATAAGTGCCGGGGATATGTGGTTTCTGTTCCTGAAAGACCAACAAGAGACAAAACGTGTGAAATGGTCTGATAAGGGTTTTCGTCTCCGATGTTCTCAAGACCGAAGAGGATCTCCTCCCTGACGGAATCTGCAAAGAGCATAGTGTCAGGATTTTGAAATACCAGTCCAGTCTCTTTCACCAGTTCAATAACCGGGACAGTTGCTGCATCAAGTGAACAAACGGTAATTAATCCGCGGTCTGGACGAAGGAGGCCGTTTAAGTGCTTAACCAATGTGGTTTTTCCAGATCCGTTCTCCCCGAGTATTGCTATAAATTCACCTTCATACAGTGTTAAAGAAACTCCTGATAAAGCTTCTATATCTCCGTATTTCTTAAAAAGAGAATCGATTTTCACGATTTCTGAAGAGTTCTCTGGATGCTGATAGGGTATAAGATCAGGATCTGTGTATAGTGCTCTCATTAAACCTTGTTGTTCAGGATAGATCTCATCAAAAGTTCCTTCCTGTTTAATCATTCCTTCTCCCATTACGATAACCCGGTCTGCAACATTCCGGTACCCTTCGAGTGAATGATCGACAATGATGATTGTTTTCCCCTTTGACTTCAGGTCCTGAAGAATTTCAATAATCCTCCCCGTAGCCATAACGTCTAGTTCAGAAGTAGGTTCATCTAATATGATTACTTCTGTATCCATAGCCAGAGCTGCTGCTAGTGCTACCCGCTGTTTCTGACCTCCTGACAAGGCATAAGGGGGTCTTTCTTTAAGATGGGATATTCCACAAATTTCCATTACTTCTTTGACCCTATCCTCGATCTCCTGTTTGGAATCCATCCTGGTTTCAAGGCCTGATGCCAGTTCTTCTTCAACACTGGTGAATATTAACTGGGCATCCGCATCGTCAAACACCATACTGATATGTCTGTTAAGTTCTGCAATACCTGAATAATCCCCTATAGGTTTGTTTTTCAGAGAAAGAAAACCCGATAATGTCCCTCCAAGTTCATGGTGGAGTATTCCTGATAAGGCATAACAGAGTGTAGTCTTACCTGCAGCGGTAGGGCCAGTAATAAGAACCAGTTCACCAGAATCTATGGAAAGGGTAATTTCCCGGAGAGCAGGCCGAGTGCCCACCGGGTAAGTGTAACTAAGGGACGATCCGAGAATCATGATCTCCGTGATAATGCCCGTGATGCAGGGACATACAGAAGCTGAGCAATGATGGTGTTAATAATTGCTGTGGGGATTACAATCATTATCATCATTGCACTAAAAAATGCATACATGCTTTCATAATTAAATGCCTTAAAGAGTACGCCGGGAGCAACCATGACCAACAATAAAACGATAACAATGAATGCAATTCCGCTTGCAAATGTAGCAGCAAGAGTGGCAACTGCAGGAGCTGCAGAAAATTTGGTTCTTAATGCCTGGAACATAAAAAGACAAGCTACTGCTCCTATTGGTTCACTAATCAGGTTACCTGGAGGGAATATCGAATGACTGATTAGGGCGCTGATTATTCCGCCGATAAACCCGATGCCAAGAGCCTGGGAAAACTTAGGAACTACCAGCATGATTGCCAGACAGTAAAAGACAATAACAAAGTTCGGCACCAGGAATGGTGGGAGCGGTGCATACAATGCGGCAAATCGGGCAATAGCACCGACTGCTAATAAAATGCCAACGATGGCAATATCCTGTGATTTCATGATAAATCTGAGTAAATTTTTATTTTAAGTTCTATACAAAACCGGTTAACACAATATCATCGCCACCGGTGGGGTGATCCCGGACATACACCTCGGAGCAAACAATGGACAGGTTGTATCATCTATGTATGAAATTATACATCGACCTATATGAATATTACCAGTATGACCAAACTTTAGCATAATTATGGCCAACCAAATCCCTGGTATTCTTCAAAGCGCACAATTTTTTTAGTAAAATTTTCATGATGCCATACATTAACGATTATTTCTTCTCCTTTTCGAAATTCCTGTATCCTTTTGTCATATGCTTTCCGCACATGTGAAAAACCATTATTCAAGAATATTTTCTCTGTTGCCGTGTAAAAACTAATCATTTGGGAAATCCAGGCAGATTCATAATCTATAGTATCTTTCGCGGCCATGAGTGATTCTTCTACTGTCATGGGATGATTGTATTCTCCATGTTCGTTAAGCCCGCTTATTTGTCTGAATACAAGCTTTTTCCTCTTATCCGGTTCCCGATGTAGCATATAGGGGTAAATTCTGCAAATAGCAAACCGGGATTGGTATATCTCGCACCGCGAATTATTCAGATAGGGGCAGGTTCCGTCTGGCCTAGCTCTTAAGGCATATCCTGCAACATAAAAGGAACCTTCATTATCAATCAGTTCAAAACGTGGGGCGGGAATGAGATATTCTGGATTGTGACCTAGTACATACGCTGCGTCAATATCAAGCAGGAAAACATGGCCATTAAAATCAGTAGTGCAGCATTTTCCACATAAATTACAGGAAAATCCGACCTCCCTGATAATCGCTGCAAAATCCTCAGGTTTCCATTTTTTTAGCAGGTTTTGTTCTTCAATTAAATGGGTTATTTCATTCCTGATGTATTGAACGGACATTTATCATAATAATTGGCTATACATCTGCATATCATTGCTGTATGTAATGGGTAACCTGAAGATCCTATACTGAAAGGCAATAGAATAATATGCATTTTCACCTAATCAGAGATAACATGCTAGAAGCTTTTGACCTTTCCGGACGGGTTCCAAAAGGACAATATTCATCATTAATTGAGCCTCTGGAAACCAGGGCTGGAGAGTTGCAAAGAGAAGTCCGAAATAAGGGGAAATCTGTGATCATTGTCATGGAAGGCTGGAGAGGATCTGGTATTACCGAGATGATCAACCTGTTACAACCAGTCCTCGATCCCAGGGGAACCCGTATTCATCCAATTGGGGAACCAAATGACATTGAACGGGATCATGATTTGCTGTGGCGTTTCTGGGCAAGGCTTCCGGCATACAAACAGACAGCAATATTTGACAGAAGCTGGTATACTGCAACCATTGTCGAGCACTATGAGTCTGATCAGACGGATGAGATACCTGCTTCCTATATTGAAGATATCAATAATTTTGAGGCACAGCTTATCAGCGATGGAAACCTTCTCCTGAAATTTTTTTTACATATTAGTAAAGAGGAACAGAAAAAACGGCTTGCCAGAATTAAAAATGATCCTTTTACGATGCAGGCCAGGTACCTTCGAAGAAAAGAAGGAATTTACATTGTAGATCAGGATTTTACCCTGATTGATCGAATGCTCATGAAGACTGATATGCCTGCCTCCCCATGGACGATCATTGAAGCGGAACAGATGAAATATGCATATTACAGAATCCTTCAGACATTCAATTCCGTTGTAGAGTGCTGGCTTTTAGAAAAGGATGGAGGTCAGATTGAGACAACTCATACCTTCCAGATTAAAAGTATGTCAGGGCATGAAGAGAGTACACTTCTTCAGAGGGCTGACCTTACAAAAAGTTACACAAGAAATGAGTATAAACCGATACTTCAGAACCTCAAAGACACTTTGCATTCTCTCCAGATGGAGACTTACAAAAATTTAATACCTATAATCATTGTTTTTGAAGGTTGGGATGCAGCAGGCAAGGGTGGTTGTATTATCCGTCTGGCAGAATCCTTTAATCCCCGTGGGTATGTGGTAGAGCCGATTGGCCCACCAAATGATTGGGAAAATATGCATCATTACCTCTGGAGGTTCTACACGCGGTTTCCAAGGAAAGGGCATATTACAATATTTGACCGGAGCTGGTATGGGCGGGTTCTGGTTGAACGGGTGGAAGGTTTTTGCACTGAATCAGAATGGCAGCGGGCATATCATGAAATAAATGTCATGGAAGAGGAATTGACAAGTAATGGGACAGTGCTGGTTAAATTCTGGCTTCATATAGACAAAGACGAACAACTCAGGCGGTTTAATGATCGAGAGAACACTCCTGAGAAAAACTGGAAAATAACTCCTGATGATTGGAGAAACCGCGAAAAATGGGATTTGTATGAAGCAGCAGTTAATACTATGGTACGGAGAACCACTACCATTGATGCACCATGGACCGTTGTCCCAGCCAATAATAAATATTATGCAAGGATTACTGTTTTAGAAACTGTGGTATCAGCTATGAAGAAAAAATTAAAAGAACTTAGTTAGGTTATTTCATTGAAAATCATACGTTTGAGTTCTTCATGTCTTTGTTTATCCTGTTTATATCTATGAACGAATTCATAAAGCTCAGGGATTTCAAGGTCTGTTTCAATGGTTCCATCTTTTTGAATCGGATATATTCGTCCTAAAATTTCAATCAGACGTTCTTTAACCTGAATTTTTTTTATCAGGGTTGTATATTCATCCACAACAACAGCATCCGCACCTTTTTTTAAGGCCTGTTTTTTGTGAAATGCAATCTCATCATTCCGATTTCCTACTCCCTCTATAGAGCGTATAAGGTCTGGAAGCCTGACTGGTTTAATAAGATAATCATCGATCAGATCACCATACCGTAATACATCCTTTATTGTCAGGCTTTTTCCTGTTTGCATAATTATTGGTACTTTGGTACTGGGTTCAAATTCCTTAATATGGAGAAGGGTTTCCCATCCATCCATAGGTTTCATCATCACATCCAGTATGATGATATCAGGAATATCATCTTGTATGAGATCAAGAGCCTCTTGTCCACTTAAAGCTCCTCTGGCTGCAAAACCCTGTTGTTTCAAAGTTTCAACGAATGCCATCTTTAAAAGAGCTTCATCATCGACATATAATACTTTTAATATTTCTCCCTTCATCAACACACCTTGAATATTTACCCTTGGTAATTGATTTGTAAATCAGTTGTTTAATTATTCTGATATCAGTTTTTTCTCATCAATATCGGATATTCCCTTTTCTTTCTCTATTATATCTTCTTCCTTCATTATTGCACGTGTTTCTTCTTCAATGGATTTTACAACTTCATGAATCCGTTCTGCAGTAGGAATATCCCCCAGAAGGGATTCATCAAGGGGAACTTCATATGCTTCTTTATCATCCATTACCTCAGTAGCACCAAGATATTTGGCTCCCTGCTTGATAAGGCTGGATATTTCAAATGGGAAGATGATTTTCGTAGCCTGACCCTGAGCCATGTTCTTAAGTGCATCAAAGGATAGGACGGTAATTGCTTTTTTATCTAAGGAGCGAGACCCCAGTGAGAGAATACGAAGCCCCTGTGATTCACCCTGAGCTCGTAGGATTTGAGATAAACGCTCTCCTTCAGCCTTTAATATTTTACTCTGCCGCTCTCCTTCTGCTTCAAGGATCATACTCTTTTTCAGACCCTCAGCTTTTAAAATTGCAGATCGTTTTTCTCCATCTGCTCGAAGAATTGCAGCTCTTCTTTCTCTCTCTGCAGCGGTCTGTTCTGTCATGGCCTGCTTTACAGTGCCAACCGGGTCAACCTCTTTAATTTCAACCCGCTCTACTTTTACACCCCATTGGTCAGTTTCACGGTCAAGAATATCACGAAGTTTTGTATTGATACTTTCACGGTTGTAGAGTACCTCATCTAATTCCATATCCCCTATTATACCACGAAGGGTCGTTTGTGCCAGTGCTACCGTGGCCATCCGGTAATTAGAAACCTCGAAATATGCTTTTTCAGGATCAATTACTCTGATATATACGATTGCATCAACATTAGTAGGTGAATTGTCCTTAGTAATAACTTCCTGGCTTGGAACATCCATAACCAGTGTCCGAAGATCCAGCTTGACAACCTGGGTGATGAGTGGCACCACCCACCTGAATCCGGGATTCATCCTTCCGATATATCTTCCAAGTCTGATTTGCAGACCTTGTTCATATGGCTGGACAATGATTACCCCTCGGGCAAAGATAATTAGAATAACTATCACCAGGAACAGGGTGACTAATGTTTCAACGAATGCCATTATTCTTCCTCCACTACAATATGCACGCCCTGAGAAGCAATAACTTTTACTTTTGAACCTTCAGGAATTTTACCTGCCAGAGACTTTGCACTAAAAATCTGTCCTTCAATTCTGACCTTACCTGAAAGTGATTCATCGTCAAGAACATTGAGAACAACACCTGTTTTTCCAACCAATGAATCCATACTGATTGTCAGGGGTTTTTCATCACCCGGGGTCAACCTGCTGTACAGGAACACGGTAGCTACAGCCGCAAGAAGAGCAATAATAATTCCAAATACAATCCCATATGTTGAGGAAAAAATATCAACTCCCAGCACCACCAACACGCCGATTATCAGGAGCACAGTTCCTGGAACAAGAAGGAAAAATCCTGGTGAAAACACTTCCAGAACAAAAAATAACGCTCCAAAGAGTATTATTAACCATCCATATGATAAATTTTCAAAAACCATATGGTATTCTTATCAGGATGGAAGAAAAAGATGTTTATTAGTGATTATCTGGAGTTTCGTAACAATGCAATTTTATCTCCTCTTTTTAAACCGAGTTCTTCGGAAATTGGTTCACACTTGGCACACATAAGAAACGCTATTGGAATAAGTCCATTCTCTTCCCTAAGGCTTTCATAATTTGCCATTCCCTTTGAAATAACGAGGGTACACTCTTCTATTGCTTTTTCGACATCAGCAGGTAAGAGATCGAATCTAATACCAAGCTCAGCTCCGGAACCTGTGGTCAAAATTGCATCTGCGATGGTATCCAGTCCTATTCTTTTCACATCTTCAGGCGTAGCATCATTTAATATGGGCTTTTCCCGGACAACTACGGTAATTTTGCTCCCCTGTTGTTTCAGCCATTTGATAAGTTCGCGATCAAAAACGATCTCTCCGCAATTATCGGTAAAAAAAACTACATTTTTACAGAGAGGAAGGATTTTTTCTGTATCATCAATGGCAAGGCCGGTATTGAATTCATCATTGAAAAATGAGACAAAGTCTTCACTTACCTCATGACCCTTCACTCCATAATCAAACATGTTGCCGATGACGCTTGCGAGAACATGGTCACGAAAGCCGGATAGATATTGTGTTATATCCTGCACGATTAACAACGAAACCTCTTCTGAGGCTTTTTTTAGTTCTAAAAAGGGGTCTGATACCCCCAGACGCCGGTAAACCGACCGATGAAGAGCAGATGCAACCACTGGATGAGTCCATGGAGTGTCCTGAAGGAATTTAACCATCTCTTCCGCGTGAGCAATAATCTCCCCTTCCCTTTTTTCCGATGGGTTTGTTAGTTCTATTTCAAGTTGAATTCTTGACAGAAGACACTCGAAACATCGTGTGTCATGTTTCATATCAATGCCCAAAAATGTAATGGGGCCATCGAGATTCGAACTCGAGTCAGAAGACCCCCAGTCTCCTAGGATGCCAGGCTACCCTATGGCCCCAAGTGTATATTATTTTTTCAGTTTTCGCATATGTACTTACCCATTATCTTCCTGGATCTGTGAATGAAGAAAGGGAAACTATTTTATACAGACTGTTGTCCGGACTAACGCGAAGATATTTTACAGGTGGTTTTTTCTCTCCTTTTTATGACCGGACATAAAACCATGAAATAATATAGGTCTGTGACAATATCGTAATACTAGCAATTATTGGGAGGGGGTATGCTTAAGGAAAAGATTGCAGGGATAATTGAGAATATCAGGACGATTGAAGGGGTAAAACTCTGTGCCCTTGTTTCCCGCGATGGGATCATGCTTGGCCGGTATGCAACCGGCGATTTTAATGAGGCATGGTTTGCGGCGATGTGTGCTACTCTTCTGGCTTCAGCTGAGTCAGCCGCAGTGATTGTAAAAATTCAGTCGCCTGAAATGGTTACTATCCACTCTGCAGATGGAATATTATTGATCATGGGGGCAGGTGAGAAGATACTTCTGGCAGCCCTTATTGATCCATCGAAGGACTTGAAGTATATGACTGATATGCTTCGTGAGATTGCAGAAGATGTGGGGGGTACATTCTGATGTCCACAATAATGGTGATTGATGACAGTCCGTTTATTGTAGACATTTTTGTAACTATGCTTGAAAGGGGAGGATATGCCGTTTACTCTGCAAACAGTGGCCCTGAAGGTATAGATCTTCTGAAAACCGTCACGCCCGATCTAATTCTGCTTGATATCATGATGGAGCCTATGGACGGATGGGAGACTCTTGTGGCAATAAAACAAAACTTTTCAACAAAAGATATCCCTGTAATGATGCTTACTGCTAAGCAACTTACCCCCCAGGAAGCGCAGGAGTATGGGATGTATATTGAAGATTACATATTAAAACCCGTAACTCATTCAGAACTATATGCAGCCATTGAAGGGGTCATAAACCGTCGCAAACAGATAGCAGAAGATATGATTAAAGCAAAAGAGGGGGGATTTGATGAAACCCTTATCAATGAATATGGTCGTCTGGTAAAAAGTACAGAAATTACCAAGCGTCTGTTAAAACTTCTTGCATCTACCTATGATCTTTCAGACCCATCCATGAAATTTTCTGATGATATTAATATTGCAATAAAAAGTATGGAAACTAACGTAAAATTTCAGGAGCAACGGTTGTTACAGATTCGCGAAGTCTTTTCAGGTTCATCCTGATTTTTTACCTGCTAATTTTTTTGGCTGCACTCATCCCACACTATGATATGAATACAAGCTAACCTTATTTCCTATGTTTGATCTCGTGTGCATTGGTTGTGGGGCAACATATCAGTCTGATGCTGTGATATATACCTGCAAAAGATGCGGACATCTTCTGGAGGTCAGGTATGACCTTGCAAATATAAATATCACCAGAAATGACTGGATGTCAAGACCAATCTCGGTATGGAGGTATCGGGAACTTCTTCCCGTTTCAGGATCCCCTGTCACTCTCCAGGAAGGAGGAACACCTCTCTACCCGCTTCGTCGGATCGGGGAAGAACTTGGATTAAAAGAATTATATGCCAAACATGAAGGGATGAACCCATCAGGTTCTTTTAAGGATCGTGGTATGACGGTGGGTGTTTCTATGGCACTGCAACTAGGTATGACTTCAGTAGCATGTGCAAGTACTGGAAATACCTCTGCTTCACTAGCAGTTTATGGGGCGAAAGCGGGAATTCCTGTCATTGTATTGTTACCTGCAGGCAAGGTCGCGGTTGGTAAGGTCGCCCAGGCCCTCATGCATGGTGCACGGGTAATCTCCATCAATGGTAATTTTGACCGGGCACTTGAAATGGTTCGTGAATTATGTGAACAAAAGGGGATTTATCTTCTTAATTCAGTTAATCCATATCGTCTTGAAGGACAAAAGACCATTGGATTTGAGACCATTGATCAGCTAAACGGTGAAGTACCAGATCGAATGGTACTTCCAGTTGGAAATGCCGGAAATATTTCTGCAGTTTATAAAGGTCTTCTGGAACTCCAGGAACTTGGATTTATTGATAAAATTCCGATGATGACCGGAATACAAGCTGAAGGTTCCCAACCTGTAGTCCAGGCGATTAAAAATAATCTTCCAGAAGTTGTCAATGAACCAAATCCGGAAACTATTGCAACAGCGATCAGGATCGGAGCTCCGGTAAATGCAGAAAAGGTCCTCAATGCTATTCGGATGAGCAAAGGGACCGCAGATTCAGTCAATGATACAGAAATTCTAGCCATGCAGCGTGATCTTGCACAAAAAGAAGGCATTGGCGTTGAACCAGCATCTGCTGCTTCTGTTGCTGGTGTGAAGAAACTAATAGAGGCTGGCGATATCGACCGGGACGAGAAGATCGTATGTGTAGTAACCGGCCATCTTCTTAAGGATCCCGAAACAGTGATCAAACAATGTGCTCCTCCAATCGAATGCGAAGCTTCACTCGAATCACTGCTTGCTGCATTGCATCTCTGATTCTCCTCATTTTTCCGGTTGCCGGTATTGATATGTCCGCAACCGTTCATGAGGACGGCAAGCAGTATAGTGCTATTATTCTCGTCAACAATAGCGATAGGTTCGATCTGGTTCAGCCAGGGATGGTTGGTGAAAGAATACCTCTGGATGTCAAGAATTTATCGGTGAGAAATGAGACTGAAGAAGTATCGGTAAAACCTGATCGGGGTGTTCTCACGTTTTCAATTGGTAATTACACTATCCGGTATGATGCGCCGGTGACCTCAAATACGTTACAATACCTGTTTACTGAACCTGCGAATGTATCGGTAACGCTTCCCAATCCATATCTGGTTGGAAATCCCCTCCTGACATCTCTCCAACCTTCTGGATCTGAGATAACAGAAGGTAACAATTCAACCACGGTGAAATGGAGCGATGTGCGTTCTGTTGAACTGCGGTTTTATGATGAAGGACAGGAGCAACTTCTCTTCCTGTTCGCCCAAATCTGGTTGATTATTGCCGTTGTTTTGCTCATCCCATTCTTTCTCTCAAAAAAGTAACTGGCGCATAGTTATTGAACAGATGGAAATACCAGTCCTTGTTTCTCTTGACTGGTGCCCCAATTTTTGATCGTTCACATGCGGCACCCCCTAATTTTCATCGCGCGAATCAGGATCAGATTGTATGTTCGTCCATATATCACAATGGTGAAATAAAATGCCTTGATTTCGGGGTATTTTTAGCGATCGATTAGGTCGAGAATTGTGAGTATTATTGCTAAAAAGGCGTTTTAATTCAATTTTATTGAATTTACTGTGATTAAAAACGCCCGTATTCACGCGCAACCTCTATTAACGTTTAGAAATGCTTTATTTCAATTATCCATTGAAATAAAAAAATAAATTTTTGTCGTAAATTGAATTTCCCGGATAAATAGAGATTTTTCAAATAAAATGGCAAAATATCGCCTAAAATCAAAAAAAAAGGCCAAAAATTAAAATTCTTTAATTCCTCTTGTTTTGATCGGAGTAAACCTTAAATCCTCAGGGATACACGTGATTGAGTCAAAAGGTGATACATGATGATTGATACACTCATTCCAACAAGAGAGGGAATCCAAACTGCACCGGCAAAATCAGATCAGGAGATAATGGAAGAGTTTAAAGTCAGGAATGCCTGGGGACTCTATGCAAGCGTGGATCTGAAAAACTGCAATCCTGAAACTATCAGGGATGCAGGTAAGATCAGAGAATTCGTTATCCAGCTTTGTGACCTTATTAAGATGAAGAGGTTTGGAGAACCACAAATCATTCACTTCGGGCCATGTGAGAGGGTAGCAGGATACTCAATGACTCAACTGATAGAGACTTCACTGATCGGTGCTCACTTTGCAAACGAGACCAATGCTGCTTACATTGATATCTTTTCATGCAAAGAATATGCTCCACAGCTTACCGCAGAATTCTGCCGTGAATTCTTTGGTGCTGATCAGTCAACCGTTCACATTGCATTCCGGGATTAAACCCTCAATACCCTTTTCTTTTATTCTATTTAATACTCTCCGGTTTGTTTTGAAACGAAGATAACGGGCGGTTAATTCGCGATTAGTGCTTTTACAACTTTTTCTCCAAAAGCTCCTGCTGCTGCAGGTCCGTTTGCCGTGACAATTCTTCCATCGACAATGATTGGATCTGCTTTATATTCAGCTCCACATTCTCTGATCCGAGAAATAGCAACATCATCATTCCAAACGGTAACTTTTTTACCTCTGATAATTCCTGCTCCAGCAAGGACTACTGATGACAGGCAGATTGCAGAAATAACTTTTTCCTGTTTGTCAAATTCTCTGACAATATCCAGAAGCTCCTGATTATCCCATAAGAATTGTGGAGAACCACCGCCTCCGACAACTACAATCCCCGCGTATTTTGAAACCTTAGCAGTCCCTATATCCTGGATTGTCTTCTCAATTAGGACTTTTCCACCAAGCATTCCTATTGCGAGTCCTGTTCTTGTAGAAACGATGTCATATTCAATGCCTGCTTTTTCCAGGTATTTTATTGGTTCAGAAAGTTCTTCATCACGGAATTTCATGGGAGCAATCACAATAAGTACACGTTTTTGTATTGGCATCTGGATCACTGAAGGGAAGTCTTCCCCCTACTCAATAAAGTTATGGTTTTATCACTGAAAAAAAGGGATGAAGATTATTGTATACTGTCGGATGCAATAAGTGTGAAAGCGTTAGATATAAGCAATCTGATTGCTTCTTCCACCTGATCCACCCGTAATATTAGAATGGCCTTACTTTTTCCTGAAAAAGCATATGAATACTCGATATTGATCCCAGCTTCGCTCAGTTTAGATGCGATATCGTACAGACCACCTGGTTCATCTCTCATCTCAACTGCGATAACATGGGTAAATGCAACGTTGAAACCGAGTTCTGTAAGCTTTTTATATGCTACATCCGGTTTGTCAACGAGAGCCCTGATAACACCAAATCCTTCTGCTTCTGCAATAGAAAAAGCAAGGATGTTAACTTTCTCTTCCTGACAAGCTTTTGCCATTGCAGCAAGCCTTCCTGGTTTATTCTCCGAAAAAAGTGAAATCTGGCGGATCATATAATGTTCGCAACTCATTTAAATCAGTCTCCTGTCTATCACTCGTTTTGCTTTTCCTTCAAACCGGGGAAGTGTTCCCGGTTCTGTAAGTTCTACAGATACCTGGACATTTAATGCATTTTTCAGAATTTTTTCTACATGCCGCCGTGTATGCATGAGATCAGCAATTTTATCAGAAAAGGCTTCTTTTCCTAACTCCACCCTGACAAGCATTTCGTCTAGTGAACCTTTCCGGTCAATTTCTATCATGAAATGTTCTCCTACTTCTGGAATACCAAGGAGTGCATGTTCAACCTGGCTTGGGAAAACATTAATTCCCCTGATGATGAGCATATCATCAACCCTTCCTGAAAGGCGTTCAAGTCGTGGATGTGTTCTTCCACAGGGACAGAGTTCTTTCCTGATTGCGGTTATGTCTCCTGTCCGGTACCTGATAATCGGAAGGCCGTCTTTTTGTAGCATTGTCACAACGAGTTCTCCACGTTCTCCAGGTGGAAGAGCTTTCTGGCTATCTACATCGAGTATTTCAGGGTAGATAAGATCTCCCCAGACATGAAATCCATTTTGATTTTCACATTCGCAAAATAATGGCCCAGACAATTCACTGGTTCCATAGATATCATATGCATCTACGCCCAGCCATTCTTTAATCCGAATCCGCATCTGTTCGCTCCAGGGTTCAGCTCCGACAATTGCTTTTCTCAGGAGGGTGTCATTTTTTATAGAAACTCCCATTTTTTCTGCAACCTCTCCCATGTGAAGAAGATACGAGGGAGTGCATGCGATTGCAGTTACCCGGAGGTCCTGCATTAGTTCTATCTGTCTTTCTGTATTTCCAACAGAAGTAGGAAGAACTGTTGCACCAATTTTTTCAGCACCATAATGAAGGCCGAGTCCGCCGGTAAAAAGTCCATATCCGTAACTTACCTGCATCACATCACCACGTCCGAGACCTGCAGATGTCAACCCGCGCGCAAGTGATTCTGACCAGTTATAAATGTCATTTTTTGTGTATCCTACAACAGTGGGTTTTCCCGTTGTTCCTGATGATACATGATACCTGACCAGTTCCTCCTGTTCGGACATTATCATCCCATCCGGATACGTGTCCCGAAGGTCTTTTTTGTACATAAAAGGCAGGCGGGAGATATCCGCTAATGATGTAATATCATCCGGATGTACCCCTGACTCTTTCATGCGCTTATGATAAAAAGGAGAGAAACTGTAAACTTTGTAAACAAGTGTCTTAAGCAGTTTAAATTGTAACTTCTGAAGATCTTCGGGGGGCATTTCCTCGATTCTAGGATCCCAGCACCGCATTATTCTGCACCCCGCCTGTCTATCACTCGTTTTGCCTTTCCTTCAAACCTGGGCAGTGATCCAGGCTCAACCAGCTGGATGGTGGTCCTAAGTTCCAGCACATCCCTAAGTGCCTTCATAACATTATTTTGAACTCTTTTTAGGTCTGCAAGTTCTCCATGAAAGTTCTCTCTGGATACTTCAACTTCGATTGTCATCTCATCCATATGGTTTATGCGGTCAACATAAACCATGTAGTGATTTCCTACTTCTGGGATCTCCAGGAGGACATGCTCTATCTGGCTTGGGAAAACGTTAATTCCCCTGATAACAAGCATATCATCACTTCTTCCGGTGAAACGAGCAAGTTTTGGTCCTCTGCCACAGGGACATTCATCATCCATAATCATGGTGATATCACCGGTCCGGTATCTGAGTAACGGCATTGCTTCTTTTACGAGAGGTGTGACAACCAATTCACCTCGCTCACCCGGACCCAGGTTCTCCCCCGTATTTGGATCGATGATCTCTACAAGATAAGAATCATGCCAGATATGAAGGCCATTATGCTCCGGACATTCAAATGCAACTCCCGGTCCATATAATTCGCTCATACCATAACTGTCAAATGCTTCTACTCCCAGTTTTTCCTGAAGTTCAATCCTGGTTTTTTCAGACCAGGGTTCAGCTCCGAATATTCCCTTTTTTAGTGACGAAATATCCATGTTCATTTCTGATGCTGCTTCAGCAAGGTGCAGGCCATAACTTGGGGTACAATGGATAGCAGTAACTCCAAAGTCATGAATCATTTCAATCTGACGCTTTGTGTTTCCGGTTCCTGCAGGTAAGGTAGTAATACCTGCCTTTTCTGATCCATAGTGAAATCCAAGTCCTCCGGTAAACATACCCATGTTTACCATATTCTGGAAAACGTCGTTTTTGGTCAGGCCTATCATGGTAAGATTTCTCGCAATTAGATCTGACCAGCTATTGAGATCACCTGCAGTATATCCAACAACGGTTGGTTTTCCGGTAGTTCCGGAAGTAGTGTGAATGCGGACGATATCCCGTAAGGGCACAGCCATAAAACCGAATGGATACCCTTCCCTGAGATCACTTTTTTGGGTGAATGGAATTTTCTGAAGGTCCTCCAGGTTTTGGATATCAGAAGGACTTATTCCCGCTTCCCTGAACAATTTTTGATAAAAACCAACATGTGAACATCGATTAACCGTTTCCCGGAGACGTTTTTCCTGTAGAACTTTTAAGTCCCCAGGTTTTATTGTCTCTATTGCCTCATCCCAGAACATAACTGGTATCCTGAGCATCCCTAACGAGATGCCTATCTGTAATAGTTGGAAGGGGCAGCGAATAACCATTGTTACACGATAACATGGAACATGATCATGGTGACGAAGATAAGAATTTTTAGAGATAAGGAATGGAGGATTTCATCCCCTGAATGTATAGAAATTACCCATTCTTAACGAAGAAATTTTTAATATTTGACTTGTTTCTACAATAAAGATAAATAACTATTCGGACTATTCCTACATGGAGATGACTATGACAGATATTCTTACAATGGTAACAAGTCCTCTCAATGCGACTATTTCTACTGTTGCTGACATTATTCCATATGTCATTGCAGCAATTATTATCCTGCTTGTCGGCTGGGTTGTAGGGAGATTTCTTGGAAAGGTTGGTTCTGTTATCGTTCAGAAAACAGGTATCGAAAAAAGTTTTGAATCTACGCCTATCGGGAAAAATTTCTCCGATTCGTCGTATTCGCTTTCCCAACTGACTGATTATGTAATACGAATTGTGGTGTACCTGCTTGCTATCATGTCTGCTGCAGATACGCTTCAGATTGAGTCATTACAGGCAATTATCGCAGCTATCGTTGCATTTATACCACATATTATTGCATTCATCCTGATTCTCTTCATCGGTCTGCTCCTGGTCGATTATTTAACTGATTTTATGAGTAAAATGGGAAATGCATCTGATATTGAGCTTGTTAATCCTCTTTTAATGGTACTTCGTATCTTCCTGTATTTTATTGTAATAGTACTAGCAATAACGCAGTTGAACATCAATATTAACATTATTTACGCATTTGTCATCCCACTCTCATGGGGGATAAGCATTGGGATAGGTGGTGCAATTATCTTGTTCTTTGGATGGGGTCTAAAGGATAAAAGTCCTGAATTAATTGAACAGTTTCTAGGGAAAAACAAACCCTGAAAGAAACCCATTCATTTATCTTTTGTAACGGCCTTTTAGAATTATATGCAGGTTGTCGGCATTAACAGCAGCCCTAGGAAGAAGAGTAACACCGGCCTCCTCCTTGCCGCAGTACTAAAAGGCGCATCAGAAGCAGGATGTGAAACACAACTTCTGAATCTCTACGATTTTGAGATTGAATATTGTACAGCATGTGATACATGTTATAAGACCGGAAAATGTGTTCACATGGATGAATTTACTGACATTTATGATATTATGCTTGAGGCTGATGGAATTGTCCTTGCAAGTCCAAATTACATCAATAATGTCACTGCCAAGATGAAAGCCCTTTTTGACAGAATGGCTGATACTGTCCATTGTCAGAGATTCCTGGGCAAATACTGTGCTTCAGTCAGTACAGCCGGAGGTTCGGGGGCTGTTGAAGTGGCTGATTATCTTAATCGTTCGCTCTTTATCATGGGTGCTAGTGTTGTAGGTACAGTCGGGATTAACCTCTCTGATGGTGACGAGATGTTTGAGAAGGCATTGAAATCTTCACGAGATTTGGGATTAAACCTTGCCGATGCCATATTAAAGAAAAAAGTCTTCCCTGATCAACAGAAAGACCATGCTGCAATGCTTGAACGGATGAAACAACTGATAAGTTTTCGGAAAGATGAGTGGACCAATGAATATCAATACTTTATCCAAAAAAAGTGGCTATAATTTCAGGCTGTCTTAATTTTTGCGACATCCTGAAGACCCAGCATTTCAATACCCATCTCCCTCATTTTAAATTTCTGAATCTTACCTGAAACAGTGATGGGGAAAGAATCAACAAATGCATAATATTTTGGTATCTTGTATCTGGCTATTTTTCCCTCTGAATAATTACGGATCTCATCTTCACTCATGGATTCACCTGCTTCCAGTTTTATCCAGGCCATCAGTTCTTCCCCGTATCTCTCATCCGGAACTCCGATAACATAAACATCTGCAATTTTTGGATTTTGGTGGAGGAATTCTTCAATTTCACGTGGGTAGATATTCTCACCACCACGTATGACCATGTCTTTTAGTCTTCCTTCAATATGCACGAATCCATCCGGATCAAACGAACCAAGGTCACCGGTATGGACCCATCCATGTTCGTCCTTTGCCTGCCTTGTTGCTGTTGGGTTATTGTAGTAACAGCGCATTGTCATGTATCCCCTGGCACAAATTTCTCCAATTTCACCTCTTGGCATGATCTTTTTTGTCTCCGGATCGATAATCTTAATCTCAGTGTGTGGGAATACCCGGCCAACAGTCGCAACTCTTTTTTCCAGGGGATCTTTAGTAGTTGTCATGGTAACGCCAGGAGAGGTTTCGGTCTGTCCGTATACAATTACCACTTCTGACATGTGCATCTTGGTTGCTACCTCTTTCATTGTTTCAATAGGACAGGGTGAACCGGCCATGATGCCTGTTCTGAGAGATCTAAGATCATACTTTGAAAAATCCGGATGTCGCAGCTCAGCAATAAACATTGTTGGAACTCCGTGAACAGCTGTACAGCGTTCAGCCTCAATGGTTTTTAGGACATCTTCAGGATCAAATGCCGGTCCAGGGATTACCATTGTTGAGCCATGGGAGACGCATGCCATATTGGAGAGAACCATTCCAAAACAGTGATAAAAGGGTACTGGGATGCACAGGCGGTCTTTCTCAGTAAATCCCATTCCTTCCCCGATAATATATCCATTATTGAGGACACCATGATGAGTAAGCACCACTCCTTTTGGGTAACCTGTTGTTCCTGACGTATACTGAATATTTATTGCATCGTCAAAATCGAGTGTTCTTTCTCTTTCTAGTAACTCATCCTGACTGATGCTCTCTCCTTTTTTTAAGAGATCATCCCACTGGAACATGCCATTGTAGGGTATATCCCCCATAAAAATTACTGTCTTTAGAAAGGGAAATTTTTCTGATAAGATCCGCCCGGGTCTTGATTCATATGCCTCGGGACAGGTTTCATAAAACATGCCTACATAATCTGAGGTTTTAAACCGTCCCTGCAGGATAAGTAGTTTGATTTCAGATTGTTTCAGGCAGTATTCAAGTTCAAAAGTCCGGTAAGCCGGGTTGATATTGACCATAATAGCGCCAATTTTTGCGGTGGCATACTGGACCATAATCCATTCTGCATAGTTCATGGCCCATATTCCTACTCGGTCACCTTTGTTAATATCAAGGGCCATAAGACCCCGGCTTACCTGATCAACAGCCTCCCGAAACTGACGATATGTTAATCTGATTCCCTGGTTGGGAGAGACAAGCGCCTCATTATCCGGGTATTTATCTGCAATTTCATTCAAAATTTCTCCGATTGACTGCCCAAGCAACGGGAATTCAGCAGTACCGCATGTATAACTCATTTCGGGAATGGTTTTTGAATCCATTATTCTCACATGTACACTCTAAGAGAATTTATCAATCACGAATGACGATCATAATGTTTAAATCAGCTTTCGGACTAATCATATGAGCACAGGGGGTCGTGGCCTAGTCCGGCATGGCGACGGGCTCCAGCGGTCTTTGCATTCCGGTGCAGATGATGACAAATGGGTCTACTGATTTAGTGATGATCCGTTGGAGCACTGATGCATATCGGAGAGACCCGTCGATCGTGAGTTCAAATCTCACCGACCCCACCTTTTTGTATTGATCATCCTGTCAGCAGACTTGTTCTTCCATTGTTGATTTATACTGTAATCGCTGAAATATACGGGAAGGTTATCATATGTATCTGATAGGTGAAGCTCTGATCGGCGAAGGTGCCGAACTGGCTCATGTTGACCTGATCGTTGGAGATAAAAACGGTCCGGTCGGGATGGCATTCGCAAATGCCCTCTCGCAGCTCTCAGCCGGACATACCCCTCTACTGGCTGTAGTACGCCCAAATTTGTTGACTAAACCCGCAACTGTGGTAATACCGAAGGTTACCCTAAAGCATGAGGGGCAGGTTAATCAGATGTTTGGTCCAGTTCAGGCTGCAGTTGCCAAGGCAGTTGCCGATTCCGTTGAAGAAGGCCTTTTTGGCAAGTCTGACATAAATGAAATCTGTATTCTCGCAAGTGTATTCCTGCACCCGTCAGCTAAAGATTATAACCGGATTTACCGGTATAATTATGGAGCTACCAAGCTTGCAATATCTCGTGCATTTGAGCAGTTCCCTGACGAAAAGACCCTGATCCACGAGAAAGATCGCGCAGCACATGCAGTTATGGGCTTTAAAGTTCCTAGACTCTGGGATCCACCATATCTTCAGGTCGCCTTGGATATAGTTGACATGGGTAAACTCAGGGCTGTTCTTTCTGCTCTTCCGGAAAATGATCATCTGATAATAGAGGCAGGAACTCCGCTCATCAAGAAGTTTGGACTGCAGGTCATCAGTGAAATACGTGCAATAAAACCAAATGCGTTTATCGTTGCTGATATGAAGATCCTTGATACCGGAAATCTTGAAGCACGTATGGCAGCTGATTCATCAGCTGATGCCGTTGTCATGTCTGGTCTTGCTCCCACTTCAACTATTGAGAAGGCAATTATTGAAGCTAGAAAGACGGGAATTTACTCAGTAATTGATATGCTCAATGTAGATGATCCGGTTGCACTGATCACGGGCCTGAAAGTAAAGCCTGATGTTGTTGAACTTCACCGGGCTATTGATGCTGAACACACTTCACATGCATGGGGTAACATCGGTAATATAAAGAAGGCTGCTGGGGGAAAATTCCTGGTTGCCACTGCCGGTGGTATTCGTGTTCCGGTAGTGAAAGAAGCATTGAAGACTGGTGCTGATATTCTTGTTGTGGGCAGAGCGATTACTGCAAGCAAGGATGTCCGACATGCTGCAGAGGAGTTCCTTGAGCAGCTCAATAAAGAAGAGATAGATCAGTTCAGAATTATGACCGATTTCTA
>JAAYCY010000067.1 GCA_012729535.1 Methanomicrobiales archaeon
AACTCGAAAAGATCAAGTTGTTCGAGTTATCTCAAGGAGAAACTCTGCTGTCTGAAGTCAGTAAGAAAAACAGAGAAATTTTAGACCAACTGAATTTATGTGCCTAAAAATCCGGGAGATGAGGTTTTAATGATGTAGAGATATTAATTATCTGAAAAACGATATGAGGTACTATGAAAGTCGTTGCATTCAACGGAAGTCCGAGAAAGGATGGAAATACTGCTATTCTTCTCAATTATGTCCTACACGAACTGTCAGCGGAAGGAATCGAAACTGAACTTGTTCAGCTTGCAGGAGAGAGGATTATCGGATGCAGGGGGTGTTACACCTGTTGGGAAAGAAAAGATGGACGTTGTGCTATTGATACCGATATTCTCAATGATTGCATAGAGAAAATGCTCGACGCAGATGGGATACTTATGGGTTCTCCTGTCTATTATGGGGACATAACCGCTGAAATGAAAGCCCTGCTTGATCGCTCATTTTTTGTTGCACGGGCAAATAACTATCTGTTTCGCCGCAAAGTAGCTGCTGCTGTAGTTGCCGTCAGAAGAGCAGGAGCATCAAATACTCTGGATACCATGTACCGGTATTTTACACCTGCTATGATGGTAATTCCCGGTTCAACATACTGGAATCTTGGTATGGGGGAAGCAATCGGAGAAGTGGAAAAGGATGAAGAAGGGATATTAACCATGAAAAACCTTGGCAGGAATATGGCCTGGTTGATAAAGGCTTTACATGCCTATAATACATCAGGTAATTAATTAACACTCTTAAAGTAATATCGTGAAATTTATTGGAGCAGGCTCTTTCAAGCCCGAAGATCGAGGGATCATATGTCAGGCATATTGTCATCATCATCTATACAAAGGTAATCGATGAAGGCCGGTTTAATCGAATGGTAATAAATGAACAAAACAAAAGGTTCCAGATCTGTGTCGGTACTCTGAATTGATGCATCGCTAAATACGCCCCTGGTCAGCGAACTTCTCCGCGTAGGAAAAGGGATTTCCTGTTTTTTAACATCTGCTCCGTTTCCTCCTTTACCCTTGCTAAATATTGTCTGATGTACTGTTTCTCCGGAGTCTATGAGTGAAACCTATCCATCTATTCTGACCCACAAGGTCATCTGGGACAATTTCAGACAAGTTTTAGCATGATTGTATCTATTCTAATGGAAAAGGTGCCTACTCTCTAATATTCCTCATTTATGAATTATTTCTGATTATCTAATAGTGCCAGAGTTTAGTATAACCTCGAATATGATGATATTTACATAACGACAGTACCGGCGATCTCCTACACCTCTAAAGACTATCGCATTTTTTATTTTGAAGCCAGATTTCTGTTAATATGCCGGAAATATTTCCAGTGCAGGAGAATGTGGATAATTATCAGGCCAGCGAAAATCAGGCTGGTGTAGTCATGCATATTCAACCACTGGTCACGAGAAATATTCAGATATGATCGGCCTCCTAATCCTCTTCCTCCTCCAGATGGCAGAAAAAGATATAAAACGACTCCCGATATGAATGAAGGTGCGAAAAAAACCAGAGCAGCAAGATCAACAATTGCATTAATTGTATACCGTTTCATAGTATTTCATTCTATGATTGGAATGGAGAAAGTAAATAATTGTGGAGAACAAAAAAGTTCTAAAAAATCTTCAGGTAAAATTGTTCTTTTTTTCCAGAATTAGCTATGTGATATAGTCTTTTTTAACATTAACGAAAATGAAATTATTAAAAACAGGCTCTTACCGTTTTATGTTGGTAAGTTAAAGGTATTCTAATCGTACTTGTTATTCCTCAAAATAATCAGAGTCGATTTTTTTAACGATGTACCGCGACTCCTCAGATACCCCCACATTATGATCTATCATCATTTGGGTCAGGGTTTCCCCATCAATTAATACAACCTTCTGTTCAATACGTTGGACATATTCAATAGCATCTCTAGAAAATCTTGATGTAGTAATGAATACTCCCTTACGAGCACGATTCCCTGCAAGACTTCCTACAAAGGCCTGTATTTCAGGTCTTCCTACTGTGTTCTGCCATCTCTTGGCTTGAATGTTGACAATGTCTAGTCCCAGTTTATCTTCTTTGATTATGCCATCTATTCCATCGTCACCTGACTTACCAACTCGTTCTCCTGCTTCACTCCTAGACCCTCCATACCCCATTGCAACTAGAAGATCAACGACCAGTCTTTCAAAGAACTCTGGGGAACTATTCATTACCTGAGTTAAGAGTTCATGAGCCAGTTTATTTCGTAAATCCTGATAACTGTTTTCCAGTATTTCCTGTGGGGTCAGGTTACTTTCCTGAAAAACAGTAACTTCATTGTATTTTAACTGATTCTCTGATTTAAAACCTTGAAATTCAAGAAATTCAGGAAACTGTTTCAGGAAGTTCTGATCTATCTTACTTGGATTCTGTTTTAATACTGATAAACCACGATCTGTGATCCTTACCTTCCCTCTTGAAGGAGTAGAAACTAACCCTGCTTTTTTAAGATACGTCTTGGCCCACCCTACCCGGTTATCAAAAGTAGACTGAACCCCACTTGGCAATTTCTGATTACGTTCATCTTCTGAAAGGTTGAATGAAGAAGCTATTTGGTTATATATTTCCTGAACATGGTGTTCCTTTCCATCTTTTACGGATAATAGGACTGGAAGCATGAATGTCTGATAATCAGGAATAGTCATGTATACTATTCGATATCTTTCATAACACCATAATTACTTCGAAATAACTTTCTATGTATTATTTATTTAGTCCAGTCATTGAGGTTTAACTCGATTAAAGAGCGAATGGATACATATGTAGGTTTATGAAGATTTTGATATTATTTCGTCTGTTATCAATTGATTAAAGCAACAACATCCCTGATATTTCATCTAAAGATTTACTTTTAAACCAATAATCTAAAAGCGGCTCAAATTTTTTAGATGCTTTCAAAGAACAAGGGATAATGCGGAAAAAGGGTAATTATGCTGAAAAAAGAAAACCAGGGGATTATCTCATACTAGATGTGTATTGCCCGCTGTCTTCATTGTTTTTTACAATTATCCTGACAGTCCGCTTTCCTCCGTCAGTAATCTCGTCAGGGGTATAATAGCCGATTATGTAGGTCTGCGTGATAACCCCCTGTATCCTGTCCAGTATGGCTGAAAAATCGTCTCCATGAATATCAATGAAAAGACCACTTCCACCTAGGGATTTAATTAGCTCACGTTTATCGTTATTTTCATTAAAAACACCTGGAACGGTGGTCGGACCAACAAGTATGAAGCTGGTTCCATTATCAAGCAGATGATCTGCCGTTTCCGGAATGGTATACTTGGAAAATCTTGTTCCATCACCGCGGTAATGGGTTGTACTGTCAGTAATGTCAAGGATCATATGCTGTGCATCAGGGCGGAAGCCAAAACCAAGGGCGGTTTCTATTGCATCGAGGTTTACTTCAGGATCATCAAAACCTTCCTCTGCAGTAAGGCTGTCAATTGCTTTTCTTATCACTGCCGGATCACTTGTCCATTCCTGCTGTACGACGACACTATCTTTAAAACTGATTAATGAGTACCTGCAGTCAATATTTGCTGCACTGATACTTTCTGTCAGCCCGTGGATCTTTTCTTTCATATCACCAATCTCATCTACCAGACTACCGGTGTCATCAAAAACAATCACCAGATCAAGACTGGTTTTATCAGAACTATCGGTAAATGAGAATGATGTAATATTCATGAGTTCATCGTCTTCGTATACCTTAAAATCTGTCTCTGTAAGTTCTCCTGATCTTCCATCCGTTGTGTTTACCGTGACATATGAGAGTATATACGGGAAATTAACGGCATTTATTCCGGTAATGTCAACAATGGATCTTCCCAGTGTACTGATCTCATCTGATATATCGGAAATGCCAGTCTCCTGGTCACTTGTCTGATAGGTAATTAATGGAAGAGGTGCTGCCAGAGAATCCTGTATATGTGAGACGGTAAACAGACCGCTGTCGAAATCATCTCCTACCCGAACCTCTATGGAAATTTTTTTATCTTTTTCATGGTAATTTGGAGAATAATACCAGATGGTGTAGGTCTCAGTGATGATGGACTGAATTTTGTCCAGGATGACAGAAAATTCATCACTGTGAATATCAATAAAAAGGCCACTCCCTCCAAGAGCTTTTACTAGTTCTTTCTTGTCACTATGAATGGTATAACCACCTGATGTCGATGCTGGTCCGACAAGTATGTAACTTGTCCCATTACTGATAAGATGCTCAGTTGTTTCAGGAATAGTGAATTGTGAGAACTCGGTGCCATCGCCGCGGTAATGAGTCATACTATCTGTTATATCAAGGATCATATGCTGGGCATCGGGACGAAAACCAGACAATAGGGTAGTTTCAATTGCATCAAGGTTAACCTCTGGTGCGTCATCTCCTCCATCAGCTTCTAATCCGTCAACAGCATTTTTCATGATAGCCGGATCAGATGTCCATCCCTGTTTTATGATCACTTCATCATTGAAACTAATGAGTGAATACCTGCAGTCAATATTTGCAGAAGCAAGATTATCAGTCAGTTGTTTGACTTTGGCCTTTAGATCAGCGATCTCTTCGCTCATACTACCGGTTTCATCAAAAACAATGGCAAGGTCAAGTTTTGTACGAGAGGTCTTATCAGGGAACTGGACTGATGCAGTTTCCATCAGTTCTCCATCTTCAAAGATATGAAAATCTTCTTTTCTGAGCTGGCCTTCTCTCCCCTCAGGGGTATTTACCCTGACATACGTGATAACATTGGGGAAATTTACCGCATTTACTCCGGTTATTTCAACAACAGAACTTCCCGGCATGCTGATTGGAACTGATGAAACCTGGCTCACGCTATCTGCGAGAGCTGGCAGGCCTGCTTGTAACAACGTAAGTGCTATACAAACCAAAATTAAAAACCAGGTCAATTTTTTTGTATTCATAATAAATCTCCCAGTGGATGTAGCTGGACATATCATGTTACACTTTTTTTAAGTGACGAATATATCCAAGGGTATTCACAGGGTAATCGATCATGAATGGGCATATACATTTCGATATACGGTAAGGTAAAATAAAGAAAACCTGATGCTTAAAACTTGGAAAAGGAATTCTTTTTTGATTATATCAATTAATTATCAAAAAGAAGCTGTTAATTATCATTAGTGAGTATAGATTTGTTAACGGAAGGTTTTGCTGCATGCCTAAAAAAGTTTTTTTCTGTATTGCTAACCAGGATATGAATGATCTTCGAATAAACGTGGTAAGATCTCATAAAATTACTCATGATAATCACGGCGGTTATTTCCCACCATATCTATGGGAAGCTGCTACAAAATCCGGAGATGATTCTATTAGAAAACTGATTGACGTACAGATTCAGCAATCTTGTGTTTCTGCTGTTTTGATTGGTACTAATACCTACAATCAACGGTGGGTTAAATATGAAATTTTTCGAAGTATGAAAAAAGGTAACAAACTTCTTGGTATCCATATAAACAGTATTGAAGGACGTGATGGACGAGGAAAACCTCTTGGCCCGAATCCTTTTAGTTATCTAGGGTTCTCATATAGTCCGGACGGAAAAGAATTTATCCCTCATGAATATGTAGATGAAAATTGGGTTCCTTTCAAGGATATGCCTGTATATAAGGTCAGAGAGGTCCCTGAGCAACATCGGAATAAAATATTTACCTTAACGAAAATTGCAAAAACCTATGACTGGATGGCAGACAAAGGTCAGGTAAATTTTCCCCAATGGATAGAGTAAAATCGGGCGTTCCGGATAATCCTTTTTTTGATAAATTGATACGTCATCCGGCTTTTCTGAGTTTTAATTGAGCGAATCATACCTGTGAACGAATCATGTCCCCGGGTGAATCCTGCATACATTTTACGTTCCCGTGCTCTTGGTACATTTCGGACCGGATTTGATAGTTATATTGCCCATGAGGGAACCAAACTTAGTCTTGATGATCTAATAAACGATAATCTAATTCAACCGATTGTCATCTTTTTTGATGCTGACAACACTTATTTTCCTTTTGTCCTCTTATTGTTATATGATGAAATTATCAGTCATAACTGCTCTTCTCCTCATCATCTCCTGTAGTATTAGTTATGCAGATATAAATGGAGATGAACTGTTCAAATCAGGATTAGATGCATTCAACAATCATAACTTTGAAAAATCAATTGATTTTTTCAACCAGTCGATAATCGTTTATGATGAGGAAAAAAACCTAGAAGCTGCACGAAATGCCCATCATATGAAAAACCGGGCAACATGGATGCTGGTTGAGATGGTCTACAATATAACACAGGCCAGAGAGGTTCTTAGATCAAGTTATCCAAATCTTTCAGAAGAGGAGCGTGAGCGATATCTTTTACCCGGTGAATCAATACAAATGATTTCTGACGGACAAGTCCGGTTTTTTATTGGAATTGCAAATAATGCCGCCTATCATAATATCAGTATTTTAAAGGAAATTTCCCGATCAAAGGGCCAATCTGAAGGTTTTGATGAACTCTATCCGGTCATCACTGCTGATAGCAGGTTTAATGGTCCGTATGGGAATCCTAAAACCTTCCAGGCAAACAATACGTTAAGCATTCCCCGGGAATATCTGCCGGATTTGGGCACCCTTCAGGTATGGCTTCCTCTGCCCATTGAACTTGAAAGTCAGAAAGATATCTCCGTAAACTATCTGGAACCTGCAGAATATGTCAAATCCGAACCGATAACCAACGGGGATCATGGTCAGGTATATTTTGAGATTCCGCTTTCTGAAATGAATGGTCCATTTCTGAATGTATCAGCTGGTTACCAGTTTACAGTATTTGAGCGCCGGCACAAAGTTGATCCGGAACGTATAAGTCCATATGATAAATCAACTAAATTTTACCCGCAATATACCCGGTCACAGCCCAATATTAAAATTACTCCGGAGATTTCTGATCTGGCAAAGGAGATAGTCGGCGATGAAATGAATCCCTACCGGATGGCAGAGAAGATATACTGGTATATTCTCGATACTTATCCATACAGCACTGTCCCCCATACATATCTTGCTGCAGCAAAAATTCCGGAATCAAATTTTATGTATGAAACCGGATATGGTGATTGTGGAACCCAGAGCATGTTTTTTTGTGCCCTTTGTAGATCGCTTGGGATTCCTGCACGTTCTGCCGGAGGATACCAGTTGATTCCAGGTCTTGCCGGTCCTCATTTCTGGGCAGAATTTTATCTCCCCGAATATGGTTGGATTCCGGTGGATATTACCATTGCAGGAAGTGCTGATTCAGCTTTTGATAAACCTGTAGAAGATCTGGAAAGGTATAAGGCGTATTTCTTTGGAAATATGGATCCGTACCGGTACACCATTCAAAATGATGTTGATATTCCAGTCTCCCCGGACCCTGAAAATGATATTATCTTTACAATGGTACATCAGGCACCGGTTGTTGTCTGCAAAGAATCCTGGGAAGATGTTGAACTGATAGGAATGGGATATCGGACCATCACTTTTTCAGAGGTGTCTACATTAAAAAATGCCTTAAACCTTTTGTGAACAATTTTTTTAGAATATATGTCTAATCCATGCTTGGAGACAGGAGCCATCGTGAGAATCCGGATATTATTTATCAGCACAGATAACGCTATCCGCTCACAAATCGCTGAAGGTTATCTGCGTTTTCAGTATGGAGATATCTTTGAAGTATACAGTGCTGGAATACGTCCTTTAACGGTTCATCCCATGGCAGTCGAAGTGATGCAAGAGATAGGAATTGACATATCCAGACAACAATCAGATGATATTTTTATGTATCTGGATAAAAATATTGATCTCGCTGTATCACTCTGCGAAAAAGCCTCATACGCTTGTCCAGTGTTTCCAGGTGCTAGAAAAACAGTTCACCAAGAGTTTTTCTACATAACCTGCCCTCAGGAAAAAAATGATAATTATAGAAAAGAGTTTCTTCTTCTTCGGGATGAAATAATCTCTTGGATTGATGAAAATGCAAAAACCGGAGGATTATTTCATTTTCTCTAACAGAAAAAATCACACAAAAAACGAAAATGTTGGTAATATCCAAAAACCATTCTTAATTACCGCACCTGAATTTTCAAAAAAATTATTTTTCATGAAGGTATAGGGCCATCCCCATCCGGATGTTAATCATAGCTTCAACATATTCACCATTCTTTTTCAGAACCAGACCCCTGTTATACCATGCCTCCGGATTATACTGATCGACTTCTATCAATGAACCATATGCCCTGATAGCTGCCGGATAATTCCCCAAATATTCGTATGTTTTTCCTTTATTCATAAGTGCGGCCTTATTATTAGGCTCTTTTTTAATCACCCTGTCATAAAGTCGTAATGCAACACTATAATCCCCTTTATTCATAGATAGGTTTGCATCATGAAGTATGGATTCTACTGCTTCTTTCAATCGCTGTTGATAATTCCAAGTTGATGTGATTGTGCCTGATGTCATACAGATTCCCTCCTGTTTTATGATGAATTGTTCTCATCTTTTTAGGATTATTTTATGATATACTCGTTAAATATTAATTATTTGCACTCCAGAGACGCTCTGCACAGGTGCAACACATGTTTGCATTCAGGAAATGCAGTATAAATCTGCTAGTTGGATCTGCATTACACAAATGCCATGCAATAGGAAAAAAGAAGATAACTGGTATGACTTCAATTGTATCAAATATTTTCAGTAAATATTTATTATTTTTTCCCAACCGTGACTAAAAAGGTACGGTTACGGTATACAACATCAACATCAGAAAAACCGGCATTAGAAAGCCACCGTATTTGATCTGATAATTTTTCATTCTGGTCCATTTCGCATCTCCTTCTTAAAATCTCCAAGCGTTCAGGTTCATTGAATGATCCGGACATGAGAAAATCGTTCCAGTATGCCTGATACCGGTTAGAAAAATAAGGTGTCTCTCCTTCTGACTGGTCGGCATTAACAAATATTCCTCCAGGATTGAGTGCAGAATAGATCTTTTTGAATAATTTCTTTTTATCCTCAGATATCAGGTGGTGGATGGATAGTGCTGAGCATACAATGTCATATGGGCCACCAATGTCAGATTTGCTGTAATCAGTAACTATGTAATTAATGTTATTATTTCCAGAAAATCGTTTTCTTGCAATTTCAAGCATATTCTTTGCAAAATCCATGAGAGTGATAGTTGCATGGGGAAATTTCTTAAGGACAAACATGCTTAAAAGGCCGGTTCCTGCACCAATGTCCAGAATATTCGGTTCCTCTAAAGGTGATTCTGCAGCCCAAACAGCTGATCCGTAAAACTGGTGAAAATCAGGAATGATATGTTCCCGGTGTTTATCATATTCCTGTGCAAGGGAATCGAATGCCTTACGAATATTTTCCATGGTAATGTATTACCTTTGGTTTATTTAGCAGCTGGTTAGATGAAAACCTCATCACGAGCAAATAATACCGGTATGGGGCTGTTCCTGATAAGTGAAATACTTGAACTTACTGGTATTCCCATTACCGAAAATGGAACATATGGAGCAGGAGTCAGGTTTGAGATGCGAGTGCCAGAGGGAGGATGGCGGATTATTTGCGATGAAAAATTTGATTAGGGTAGTTGGTATGTATGTCTCTGATCCAACCATGTCAGTATTGTGCACCATACCACTATCTTTCATGTTAAAACAAAATTTTTTAAAATTTACGGATTTCTGTTTGTATCTGAAGGTTTTTATCTCTTATTTTTCAACAAACCTGATGGTGTCATCAGGGAG
Organism: Methanomicrobiales archaeon; assembly: GCA_012729535.1. GTDB lineage: Archaea > Halobacteriota > Methanomicrobia > Methanomicrobiales > Methanospirillaceae > Methanospirillum. Next base: position 9,852 of record JAAYCY010000067.1, read on the forward strand.
TAGTATCTCAAACCGGGCTCCTTCTCCTAATACTCCCCTTTCTCGGATAGTTATTCTGGTAATTAACAGAATTTCTCTTGAGAGGAATAGACCCAGACCGGTATTTTTTCCATATTGATACTGAAAAATAATCTCTTTTTCTTCCGGTAAAATCCCCAATCCATCATCCTGGATAATGATCTGTTTTGTCCCCTCGTGTTCCTCATAGGTAACAAGAATTTTGCTGATCTTTCCTCCATATCTTACGGCATTATCAATCAAATTGGAAAAGACCTTTTCTATTAGAGGATCAGCAAATATTTCTAACGTGTACGGGATGGCATTAACTAGGGAAACCTGGTCAAGTGAGATGTATTGCAGGGATTTATCAATCAGATGTCGGCAATTATGCCATACCGGGTTTTTTATACCTATCTCCTGGTATTCTCTCGTAAATTTTACCGTACTGATAGTTTTCTGGAGCATTATCCATGCTTTATCGATATAGGTCCATGCATCCTGCTGGTTTGCTGTCCGTTCCATTGTTGCAAGTTCAAAATAGCCCTGAAGAGAATTTAACTGGTTAAGCAGGTCATGGCGGGTTATACTCGCCATCAGTTGTAGTTTATTATTGGCATTTTCAAGAGCAGTTTCCACCAATTTCCGTTCCTGGTTTTCTATTGACAGATCTGCATTTGTTTGTTGGAGTTCTGATAGTGTTTTTTGCATCTGGTCATTTAGGTAGTGGAGTTTTTCCTGAGTCTCGTGCAGGTCTGCATTATTGTGAATAGCAACCTCGTAGGTTGAGAGGAGGATATTTATTATCTGTTTTGTTGTAGCATGTATCCTATAAGACTGGTTGTTATAGGTTATGCAGAGTGGTTTTTCTCCCCATTCGGGGGTTTTTTCATATTCCTGCTGAACTAATTTTTCAACGGTTGTGAGTATTATCTCCGGTGTATATGGTTTTATAATAAAATTATCCGCTCCTGCTTCAAGTCCCCTGATAATATCAACCGGATCATACAGATGGGTTACTAGTATTACCGGTATGTCAGCCATGTCTTTTTGGATTTTTATACGGTAACAGAGTTCATATCCATCCATCTCAGGCATCATGATATCAGTTAAAATCAGGGAAGGGCGGGTTTTTTCGATGACACAAAGGGCTTCATTCCCGTTGGATGATAAAAGGATCTGGTATCCCTCTCTTTCCAGAATATATCGTAAGAATTCTGCCTGAGTCCGGTTATCTTCAACAATGAGAATCGGCAGAGAAGAGGGATTATTCATAGACGATTTACATCCAAATTATATTATATCAATCGAATCAGATCGGTAATAACTTTCGGATTTATGATAACAAGTTCCTGACAGTTCTGACCAGTTCAGACTTCTCAAAATTTCCTTTTTTGATGTATGCATTTGCTCCTGATGATAATCCATGTTCCCTGTCCTCTTTTGAATCAAGTGCGGTAACCAGAATAATAGGAAGAGAAGATAATTGCTCATCTTTTCTTATCTTCTCGGTAAGAGTAAAACCGTTCATCCTGGGCATGTCAACATCTGATACTATGATATCGACCTCCAGTTCATGCAGCATGGAAAAAGCCTCCATTCCGTCAGTTGCAGTAAATACCTGGAATCCTGCTCTTTCAAGAGTATTCTGCAGTAGTGCCCGCGAGGTTACTGAATCTTCAACAATAAGTACTCTTCCGCTTTTTGATAATGAAATGTCAGGAGTTTTAACCTGCGTGGACAGGCGAAGTCCTTCCTGGATTAATTCCGGGGGGTCAAGAACCAGAGCAAGTTTTCCATCTGCAAGAATAGATGCACCGGTTATCCGTTTTACCCACCGGAGTTGCGAACCAAGTGGACGAACAATAATCTCCTGAACCTGTGAGATCTCATCTACAGAGCATGCGATTTTTCCGGCACCATACGCTATAATGATAATCGGAATGTCAGGAATATCTGGAGGACCGAAATCCTTGGACCCAAGTGCCTCAGCAAGCCGTATAATCGGGATTGTTTCTCCTTTGTACTGAACTGTCGGCCTTTGATCGGTAGATTTCAATGAATTAGTCTGGATCCTTATGACCTGAACTATCTGCTGGATAGGGATTACATATACTGATATTCCTGTTCGTACCACCAGTCCCCTCAGGGTTGCAAGACGTATTGGAAGAATCAGGGAAAAAACCGTGCCTTTTCCTAATTCAGATGACACCAGGACATTTCCTCCCATACGGGCAATTGTGTCCTCAACGATAGCAAGACCAAGACCTCTTCCTGAAATATCGGTAATTTCAGGCCTGGTAGTTAGTCCTGATTTAAAAATGAGCCATATTGATTCATCATCATCCAGGGCCCGGTCTTGTTCACTTGTGAGAAATCCCTTTTCCCTTGCATTCTCACGTATTGCCTGACAGTCTATGCCCCACCCGTCATCAGAAATAGTTACCTCAACTTTGCTCCCCGAATGAGGGCTGATTTTTATACTAATGGTACCCCGCTGAGGTTTTCCAAGTGAAACCCGCTGATCCGGATATTCAATTCCATGATCTATACAGTTATTGACAAGGTGCATCAGGGGGACTTTGAGCATATCAAGGATACGACGATCTATCTCGATCTCTTCTCCCTCTGTTTTCAAGTCAACTTCTTTTCCAAGTCTTCTTGAACTTTCTCTTATCTGTCCGTTAATAGGAACAAGAATCGATGATACTGGTACCAGAACCGCATCGTGGATAAGGTCTGCAATTTCTGTGGTACTAGCTTCAAGGGCCAGGCGGTCATGGTCAGTCTCATGAATATGGGAAGACAGATCATGCTGGAGACTTGTTACAAATTCACGGTCATAGATTAGGAAATCCATGATACGCTCCAAAAAAAGTATTAACTCCGGTGGAATACTGACCCTGTTTGTCCCTGAAATATTTTCCCTGATAAGATGCAGGTCATTAAAAACAAGGCTGTGATTCCACTTCCACAGGGAAAACCTACTGATTATTTCCTCAAGTTCCTGTATCCGATGGGTAAGAAACAGCCTGGTTGAAAGGAGTTCCTCAGATCCTTCAATCAGGCGATCTAATTTTTTAGCTGCAATTCTTACCGTTCCACTCTCCTGTGAGTCAGATGTATGGTAGATCTCTGAATAATTATCCTGTCCCTTCAGGTATTCTGCTGGTTTTATTTCTATAAATGAACCAGAACTGGCAAAAATTGAGGGATCATGATCCTGGGGAATAATCTTTTTTACTTCAGAAAAAAATCGTTCGTATACCTGTGTTTTTTTTATGGGTTCAGAAAAACCTGAAGGATATTGCCTTTTTTCGGCAGATTCTTTAATATTATTAGCCAAGAGATCTCTCAGGCTTTTAGTGATTTCAGCGGGATGAGGACTCTTCAATTCGTTTTCAGAGACAACATTTCTGATGCTTTTTATTGCGTCATGAAAAAGATCAAATTCTGCTGCAGTTGCCTTGAATTCATTCTTCTTCATCAGTGAAAAAATATTTTCAAGGTTTAGGCAGACAGATTCTATTTCCCTGAAGTTTACTGCCCGTGCAGCTCCTTTCAGGCTGTGGGTTTTTCTGAACACATCCTCGATGAGTCCTGGGTCTGGATTATCTTCAGCCTGCTCAAGTTTGATAAGCCCTGCTGTAATTTCGGTAAGCAGTTCTTCAGCATCCTCACGAAAGGTAGCGAGGAGGCAGGCAAAAAACTCATCGTCCTGGTTTGTCATTGAGAGGATTACACCTGGTATTGCAGCGTGATCTTTTTCAGCCTTATTCCCAGTTCGTGTAGGTCTTCTGCGGTCTTTTCTGCTTTATGTGTAATTTCAAGGTTTTTTTGTGCGGCATTCCGGATATTTTCTATTGCATCAGATATCTGGTCCATTCCTGCTACCTGGTCCTGGATAGAACTGGTAATTTCGATAGCCTCATGTGATGAATCAGCAATAGACCGGGTCAGAACCTCGATAGCCTTTCTTGCATCGGTTGTCAGTCTGACTGCATCAGCCACGGTGGTAAACCCTCGTTCAGCGGACACCACTGTTGACGATACACCACGCTGGATATCAGTAAGGATTGTCCTAATCGTACCGGTAGCCTGTTTTGACTGCTGAGCCAGGTTGTGTATTTCATGAGCGACAACTGCAAACCCTTTTCCGAAGTCGCCTGCTTTTGCGGCTTCAATTGATGCATTCACAGCAAGAAGGTTTGATTGTTCAGATATGTCAGTAACCGTTGCAATGATCTCCCCGATAGCCTGGCTTTGCTCTGATAGTTTGATTACGCTCATACTGATCATGTCCATCTGTCTCTGGATGTGGTTCATCCCATCAAGGATTTCCTGGACTGACTGCTGACCGGTTTCTGAGACCTCAATAGCTTTCATAGCTTTTTCTGACATAGATTTTGTCTTCAGGTTTACAACGTCAGTCTTTTTCCTTACCGTCTCCACTGTATCGGATGTTTCGTTAACTGTTTTTGCAGTCTGACTACTTGCTGAAGATAGTTGCGAGGTGACGTTGAGGATTTCACTGGATGCAACAGAAAGGACTGATACACCCTCAAAAAGTTCTTCGGTGATGAGTTTCATGAGCCGGGACAGTTCGATACCAATGGTGTTAAGAGCATTTCGATATGCAACAAATTCTCCGGCTACCGGTATCGTTTCATCAAACCGTGCAGTAAAGTCACCGGATGCATAACAACCTGCAAGTCTCATTGCTTCATTAACCGGTTCGGTGATGGTCTCAAGAGTTTTATTAAATCCAGCGATAATCATCCGGTACCCACCACGAAATGCCTTTTCATCACCACGGATAGAAAGGTCTCCTGCACGGGCTGCATCTGTCAGTTTTATTGTTTCTATGTGGAGGTGGTCAAGAGATTCTACCAGCAGGCGAAGTGAAGGTCTAATCTGATCATGTTCATCAACCGGCCCGGTAAACTCCTGGATATATTCACCATTAGCAATTTTTACAATGTTACCAACCACATTTGTCTGAAGATCATCTGCAAATTCATCCATGGTTGCAGCCATGATACCAATTTCATCTTCCTGTTTGATATTCAGCCTGGCTGAAAGATGACCATTGCGTAGTTCTTTAATCATGACCACAACCTGCTGGAGTGGTCCGGCAATGGATCGTCCAAACAGAATGGCGATTACTGCACCGATAATTATCGAGGCAACAACAATTGAGATAATGGTGTTTCGTATTGTATCGATTGGAGCGGTAAAATCAGACATCTCTGCCCGTGATACAATATACCAGTCAAGCGGCTCAAAATATGTATATGCATCCAGAACCGTGGTTCCGTTGATATCATGGATAATCGCACCTTCCTTTTTTGACAGCATCTCCTGGACATAGTCCATATTGGACCAGTTTGCATCATCCAATGTTGGATGGACTAAAACCATACCCTTGCTGTCTAAAACGTACATGTACCCGTTTTGACCAACGACCGTATCACGAATACTCTTCTTAACCACATCAAGAGTCTGCTCTTCTTCAGTTCCGACAAAAAGAACACCAATGACCACTCCATTAGGGTCTTTTATCGGTTCATACGCAGTAACATAATTCACTCCAAAGAGATCTCTTCTTCCATAATAGGTCTCTCCTTCTTTTACTGCTACTTCGTACACGTTATCGGTAAGATGAGTCCCGACAGCACGTTCTCCGTCTGTGCCTTTAACGTTTGTAGAAATCCTGACTGCATAAGAGTTATTGTGTACCTGAAATACTGTTGCAGCACCACCGACAAGATCCCTGACCCCGTCAACAATTTCAAAGTTATCATTGACAACAAAATATTTTCCGGTTTTGTCAATAAGAGTTAATTTATCGTTTATAATTTCTGGTGTTCCCTTTGCATAGAAGTTCTGTCGGAGCACATTCAGGTCACTATTGACTTTATTTCTGGCAAGTTTGTAGACATCATTTGTCCACCCTTTCATGTCAACAACCTGGGTTTCGAGCAGCGTTTCTATTTGCTCATTAATCACATTCGTAGAACTGGAATATGCAACCAGTCCAAGCATGAGTGTTGGAATGATAGCTAAAAACAAACATATTACCAGGATTTTTGTTCCAACTTTCAGGTTAGTAAAAAAATTACTCATGAAATCTCCGTTAAAGCAGTATCAGTTTTCATACCCGGCCTATTTTCTGTAAATTTTTCAGGTAAAACACCATATTTTTCATTATTATGCTTCACTATCATCAATTATCATTCGTGGATCAGTCAGGAGAGATGCTGCATCAAGGACGATAAGAGAATCAATCATGCCCTGACAATACTGATTCCAGACTGGATTGCCTTGTGTATTGCATTTTTTAATGTCATCGGTTTTTATCACCCCTATTCCGGTGATCTGGTCTGCAAGGATTCCAAATTTGTTACCACAATCACTCAGGACAATCACCCGGTTTAAATCAGTCAGTCCCTTATCCGGAATAGAAAGGAGGATGCGAAGATCGACAAGGGAGATTATTTCACTCCTGACAGAACAAATACCTGCAATAAAATCCGGTGTTCCGGGAACAGGAGTAATCTCGGAGGTTTGGATAACTTCACGGATATATTTCATTTCTATAGCGTATTCCTGATACATCAGGTTAAACCTGATAACCTCCTTTAATGGAGGTTTCTCCTCTTCTATTTCAGGTAATGAGAGCTCTGATGCACGTTTTTGCAACTCCATCTCAATGGTATTATAGTCGCGCACTGTAAAAGACCGGGTTAATTCATCCGGCATTGTATTGTCGGATTTCAGAATCTCTCCCAATTTTGTTGGTGAATGAATTCCATATTCGAGGAAATTGCGGATATCTGAGAGTATAACCAGGTCAGTTCTTATGATCCTGATCCCCGGGATTATTGTCTGGATGGATTCTGAAGTAAACCGTGTATCGACCATTATCTCTCCTGGCTGAACAATATCTGTTTCATCAACCCAGAAGGCAACGGTGTCAGCCCCGCTCTTTATGATGATCAGGTTATCAGTAAGGAGTGGTTTTCGTTCTAAAAAACCAAACAGGCTCCGAAGAGAATATACTGGCACTGTCCTGCCATGTAGATTAATAGTTCCTGCATTCTCTTTTTTTGCACTGGTTTGCGGTGTGATGCTGACCATACGGAGCATACACTGGGCATTTTCAACCGGAATACCGCACTGGATGTTAGCGACTGTAAAGAATAGATACCGTTTTAACATCAACTGAGAATAAATCCAGATTTGGTTTTATTATAATATAATACCCGAGTATATGATATTTATTGTTGTCAGGACTTAATCACTATTATAATCACCATTTGGGATTAAATCTCAATTTAAGTTGCTAATTATCTTTAAAATATTAACTCCGCTCTGAAGTCATGATTTGATCGATATAATAATAATATAATAAAAACAATGGAATGAATCAGGGATGGGGATGGGTCCGGATACAATGGTACATCTTTCGGATACCGATATTCAGATAATTGATATCCTTTCTGACGTTGGTTTGAAAAGCGGGGAATCCAGGATTCTGGTTGTACTCTTTAAAGGGTATGATCTCACTTCACGTGAACTGGAAAGAATTTCTGACCTACGCCAGCCGGAAGTCAGTATAGCAATTAACCAACTCATCAAAAGAAAATGGGTTTGGGTTACCAGTCATATTACCGAGAAGAAGGGGCGCCCGGTTAAAGTATACAGTCTGTCAAAAACAATTGATGATATTCTTGATGAAATAAAAGGAGATATCGAGGGAGACTACCGCAAGAAGATGGAGATCATCGAGCGGGTCAGAGTCATGGTCAAGGAAGCAAAGGAAACAGAATAATATTTACCAATGTTTCTTTTTCTTACATTATCAGGCAAAAAGAGAATCTGGATATTTCATCATATGAGAAGGTTTTTTCCCGGATCACTATTCCGGTTGTATTCCACCAGAAATATCAGTCAATGATGTAATACCATACTAGTTAATCTGGTGATCATCTGTGAGATTTGCTTTCTTTGCATCATTACTACTAGTCTTCCTGTTAACAGCTGCATCTTTTGCGTCTGGTGAAGATATGACCGATCGGATTGTATATCCTGAATACTGGTACCAGCAGGGTGTATCTGAATATCTATTACAGCATTATGATCGGGCACTTTCTCTTCTTGACACTGCTATAGCCCAGGATCCTGACTTTGCTGACGCATGGTACTGGCGCGGGGTTGTATTAAGCGCCCTTGGAGACAGTGCTGGATCTCTTGATTCAATTGCTAAATCAAAAACGATTAATCCGACAATAGATGATCCCTACCGTCGGAGGGTGGGGGATCTTGCTGACATATCAATCACTCCGGTTCCAACTCCGAGGATAGAAAGAATTGAAGATGATAGTCCCCAGATGATAGAAACCAATATCGATATCTCAAAGCAACCTGACCCTACTGGTCCGGACATCATTATTACTTCCTTTGAACCGACGGTCCGTGAAGGAAATTCACAGCTCGAGATTAAGGCAACTCTGGTTAATCAGGGATATCGTCCGACAACCGACTTTTTTGTTACCTTCTATGCCTCAGATGATAAGACAATAACACGGGATGATGAAGCAATCGGGTATTATCTTGTTACTAATCTTGAGCAGGGCAAAGAAAAGAAATTGACCGGATATTTCCCGATGGAACGGATGACACCCGGTTATTATTATATTGGTGCTATTGCCGACCCCGGAAATGAGATAATGGAAGTATCCGAGGATAATAACGTGATGTCCTCGAATAATCGTATAACGATACCTGATGTAAAAAGTTCTGCCTTTCTTGTTACTACCGGAACAATTCCGTTTGTTTCCGAAGAATCTGAAGAAGATAGCAGGTTTTCCACCAACCGCCCGGATCTTGTAATCAGTAAAGTTACTGCACCTCAAAGTGCTGTGCAGGGCGGAACAATTATGGTGAATACAACGGTTAAAAACCAGGGAAGATCATCAGCAGGACCTTTCAGGATTTCTGTCTATCTTTCACCTGATGCATTGATAACTGAAAAAGACCGTGAGGTTGGATATGGTGAGGTTTCAGATCTCGGTGCCGGTATGATGAGGGACGGCTCTGCGGTAGTTACCGTTCCAATTGATCTTGCTTTTGGAACCTATTACCTTGGTGTGACGATTGATTCAGAAAAGGCTATAAACGAAGAGAATGAGGCAAATAACATCCTTTTTGCAGACAAAATGATTGCTATCAGGGCTCCTGAAGTTCAAAAAACTACCATGGAGCTGCTTCCTGACCTGACTGTTGCAGATCTTTCTTCTGATTCACAAGGAACACCAGGAGGCGTCATGAATGTTTCGACCTCGATCCGTAATAGTGGTTCTGGAAATGCCGGTCCCTTTGTTGTTGAATTATATCTCTCATCTGATAATTCCATATCTGAAGAAGATATCCTGATTGGTATGGGAGAAATTCCGGAGCTTCCTACAGGGACCCAGTCAGATGGAACTGCTGCGTCACCAATACCCACAAATATGGAGACTGGTTTATACTACTTTGGAATCATCATAGACAGTGAAGATGACGTTAAAGAAATTAATGAAAATAACAATATAGGTTTTGCACAAAATCCCGTATCAATACAATAACAAATTTTTATAGATATCCGTAGAATTCTCATAAACCCGGCTTTTTACTACTTTTATAGTTTAAAAGAGCATATGACGCAACGTGCCAGGAATGGTATTATGACAATTAATAATGTGGTTAAAAGAATCTCTCAAGACTGGAAGGAATATCCCATTGCGTGGAAAATCCAGAAAAAGAATTGATGACCTTTCATTCTCATCACATGAGATTGCACTTTTGTCCGGTAACCTAAAAAAGCAGGCAGACCGGTTTAGTCTTTAAAACCGTAGAATTATTTAGATCTGCGTGAATACATATAATTATGATAAAGCTTTATGGCGTTCATGTTTTAATTCTTCTTTCTCTTGCTTTTTGCCTATTTCCTTCAACCGCAGCTGAAATTTCATTGACCTGTGAGGATGAATCCTTTCTATCAGACATGCAGGAAATCGGAATGCCGATGCTGCATCAGATTCCGGAAGCCATGAATACCGGGGTTTTCTATGGTAGGGATTCTGCAATAGCTGACATCGCTTTTAAGAAAAAACAGGAAGTTCAGGATTTTACCGATAAAATCTCTGCGTACACCCTTTCAGCGGATGTATCTCAAATTCGGGATTTATGGTTGACTGCAGGTCAAACCCTTGAAAAGAGTCTTGATGAGTATGGGAGCCTTACTCCTGGATGTGGTTCGTGTGTAGCATCCATGAATGCCATGTACCCGGAGCTGGTCAATGCTGCTCAGGTTGTCCAAAAGGATCTGGTCTCATTTTACGTGAAAAATCAGATTTCTCCCTGATTTTATTCAATTTTTCTACACAGTACGTCGATTGCTTCCTTGAATGTCCTGCTATCAGGACGGAGAATAACAACAGGTACATCTACTATTCTCTCTATCAGGGTTGCTAATATAGGGGCACAGACAATCCCTGCTGCACCTTCTTTTTCTGCCCGTACCGCGGCAACAATGCAATCTTCCATGGTATTTGCCGTATATCCTTTTATCCTGATTTTTCTGCCATTATGCTCAATTGGTTCTCCTCCGATCTCATCAAGGAGAAATTTAGCGGCTATAATGGCAATCACATCCTGGTCATATGGTTCAAGAGCCATGACGATTGCCCTGACAGTTGAAAGACGGGGATCGCGTTCACCTGATGTTATCTTGTACAAGGTTGCAGGGGGTATGCCTGCCAGTTCTGCAAGTTCTTTCAGACTCATCTGACGCCGATCAAGCGCTTCTTCGAGTGCAACTTTAAAATCCAGTCTGAAGATCGAGCGTGAAAACATAATATCTAGTTATTGGTTCTTTGGGTATGTGATGGTTCAGGTTCTATTTGACCGCCCGGAAAAATATTTGCCGAAGTTCATGTATCACATTTTTCTTCTCTCGGGATGACATTTAAGAGATTTATGGCCTTAAAAAATCCAATAGCTGAAAAGATCTATGACCTAACAGACCGGGATATGACCTTCATGCACGTATGCGGGACACACGAAGCGTCAATTGCCAGACATGGGATACGCAGTCTTCTGCCAGAAAATCTGAAGATTGTGATGGGTCCGGGCTGCCCGGTATGTATCACCCCCCAGGGTGAGATCGATGCAGCGTTGGAACTTGCCGAAAAAGGATGTATAATAGCAACATACGGAGATCTGCTCAGGGTTCCGGGATCGCACGGTTCTCTTGAGAGCAGCGGTGCTGATGTCCGTGTTGTCCAGGGTGTCTATAAAGCGGTAGAGATAGCAAAAGGCACTGACAAGGAAGTTGTGTTTGTTTCGGTAGGGTTTGAGACGACGGCCCCTACGGTTGCTGCAATGCTCCTTACCCATCCACCGGAAAATTTTTCCATACTCTGTTGTCATCGTCTGATTCCCCCTGCAATGGACTGGTTACTTGCTCAGGGAGAGGCATCTCTCAATGGATTTTTGCTTCCTGGTCATGTTCTCACGGTAACAGGTCTTGCCGATTACCGCCGGTTTCAGGTCCCGCAGGTTGTGGCTGGATTTGAACCTGATGATATTCTTCTGGGCATTCTCATGCTTGTGGAGCAGGTTCGGGAAGGGGTTGCAAGACTTGATAATGCATATCCCCGAGCAGTATTTGATGAAGGAAACCCGAAAGCCCTTGAGGTAATGAACCAGGTATTTGAACCATGTGATGTTGAGTGGAGAGGGTTTCCAGTAATTCCGGGTTCCGGTCTTAAAGTCAGGGAGGAATATGCTGCATGGGATGCCCAGAAAAAGTTTGGTATTATATTTAAACAAACGAAGAAACATGCTGCATGTATCTGTGACAAGGTTCTCCGGGGGATTGCAACGCCAGTGGATTGTCAGTTATTTGGAAAAGTATGTACGCCAAGAACCCCGGTAGGTCCGTGCATGGTTAGTCATGAAGGAGCCTGCAAAATCTGGTACCATTATTCCATCAGGAAGGTATAATATCAATTTTTCAAAATTAATTTTCATTTTGTATATTCCTGAGGAAAAAAACCTAAAAAAAAACGAAAATTATCGGCAGTCATCACCCGGGATCAGAAGACAAATCCCGCGAACAATAGTTGTAACCTTGAAGTTCCCATCAACAGTTGTTTCATATTTGTCTTCGCATAATTTCCGATAAGCCCTGCATTGTTCTTTAATGCAATGAACCATTTTATCTGATCTGGACATAAATGGGCAAATTTTCAGGTCATCTGTCATGGAAAGTCCCCGGTGATTCTGATAATATCAGGTGTATAGGAAAATGATTGGAAATCAGATTGGTAGTTGTGATTAGGATTCTTAAAATAAAAAAAATATGAGTGAAAGAACTGATCTGTTTGAAATTCATATCCTTTTCTTTTTTTATTGGCAATAAATCCCACTGATTACCTGCTGAATTCAAGAAACTATACAATTATTTTTAAAAACAATAATATCATTAACTCTATTATTAGTAATAAAGGTAACTAATTGTGGGTTAAATTAGTTTAAATACTATTATATGGATTGCCTTTATTTATTCTCGTATGTTGAATTAACACTGAATAAATTTCGAGTATTTGCTGGATTTTCGGATAAAAAAATGCCTGCCTGGTATTTTTAAAATAATAACTCTACGATAAAAAAATTATATCACTATTTATGTATTTTGTTTTCAATAAAATTTAGGTATTTCTTACGATTTTATTTTTTATTGGCAAATTATATCATCACTTTAGGTTAAAAATACCGTTGGATTTATCTGCTTTGAGTGATTATATTATGAGGTTGCCCCGATAGGGTAGTGGATATCCTTGGAGCCTCCGGAGCTTCAGACCTGGGTTCAAGTCCCAGTCGGGGCGCTACGTAAAAGAATTAATCATAACTTTTCTTTTTTAGATCCATAATAATTGGTGATTCTGCTTTTTTCGAGAACATTTTGTCATAGAGCAATCTGATTTACTTCATATGATTTACCATAGTAGCGGATTGCTTCATTGGATTTGCCTTTCAGCACAAGCAAAATGGTTGTGGTATCAATAAGAAAAAAAAACGAGCCGTTGCAATTCCAGAAATACAAAATGCCCTCACAATGGACATACATATCAGTGGGCTAACTGGAATAGTGGAGGGGGTATGAATGGTCCGCTATCAATTGATATTGTATTTTCTGTAGATGAGGTGGTGACGATAACTGGTACTTTTGAGGGAGATGATGGGAGATTATCAGGGACTTTTGGTAAATTTAATCAATTGAAAGGAACATGGGCAGAAGCTCCTTCATACTCTGGTGATAAGGATTCCGGCGGATTTACTTTTACATTTTCTGATGATTTAACGTCATTTTATGGTACCTATTCCTATGGGACAACTCCGGGTTTTGCTGGCGAATGGAACGGAAAAGGGTCTAATTGACTATAAATTTTAATTCTTTTTTATCCGATCTACATTATAATTAACATTCCTCCGGTGATCACTACTTCGAATAAAAACATATCAGGATCAAAGGAACATATGATTACTCATGGCAGAAATTTCTCTCTCTCCGGTAGCAAGAGGCGAGACTGATATTTTTATTGAACCTTCTATGGCCAACCGTCACGGACTTATTGCAGGAGCAACCGGTACTGGAAAGACAGTTACTCTCCGGGTACTGGTTGAACAGTTCAGTTCGATGGGAATTCCGATATTTCTCCCGGACATCAAGGGAGATTTATCAGGCCTGTGCACTCCGGGAGGAGGCAATAAAAAAATAGAGGAGCGTGCTGCTCTGTTAAATATTGCCGGTTTTTCGTATCAGGGATATCCGGTCAGGTACTGGGACCTGTATGGAAGAGACGGTCATCCTGTACGAACAACCATTTCAGAAATGGGGCCGATGTTGCTCTCCCGGATACTTGATCTGAACGAAACACAGTCAGGTATTCTCTCAATGCTCTTTCGGTATGCCGATGATCACCACCTTCTTCTCATTGATATCGCAGATCTTATCTCCCTCATTACCTTTGCATTAGAAAATACGGCTGAAATAAAAGGGAAATATGGTAACATGACCCCTTCATCCCTGGGAGCAATCCAGCGGTCTATACTCACTCTGGAAGAACAGGGAGCAGACCTGTTTTTTGGAGAACCCTCCCTGGTCCTCGGGGATATCATGGAAGTGAAGGACGGAAAAGGGACAATTAACCTTCTTTCAGCCGGAGCCCTGATGAAATATCCGAAAATCTATTCAACCTTTTTATTATGGCTTCTCTCTGAGCTCTATGAGGATCTGCCTGAAGTAGGGGACATGGTAAAACCGAAGTTCCTTCTTTTCTTTGATGAAGCCCACCTGCTCTTTTCTGACACTCCAAAAGCACTTGAAGAAAAAATTATCCAGATTGTGAGGCTCATCAGGTCAAAAGGAGTAGGTGTCTATTTTATCACCCAAAACCCAGCAGATATCCCTGATGATGTCCTTGGACAACTGGGGAACCGGATCCAGCATGCTCTGCGGGCAACAACTCCAAAAGAGATGAAAGCAGTCAAAACCGCTGCAAAATCTTTCAGGCAGAATCCAAAAATAGATACGGAAAAAGTCATCACGGAGCTTGGAATAGGAGAAGCACTGGTATCAGTTCTTGATACGGGAGGAGTTCCAACTCCGGTTGATCGTGCCTTTGTCTACCCTCCGCATAGTACCCTTGCTCCTTTAACTCCTGAAGAATTGCAGACACAGATAAAAAATTCAACCGTTTATGGCAAGTATGAGGAACAGATAAACAGGCGTTCTGCTGCGGAAATACTCGCCGAACATGAAAAAGAAAAAGAGACCATATTGCCTCCCGTGACCACACAAAGAACATCAAAACCAACACCGGTAAGAAAAACGAGAACCCGGACAACCAGAAGACAAAAAGATGTCGGTGATGTTATCGGAACAATTGCGGTCAGAACTGTAACAAATGTCGGGACACAGATTGGGAAAGAGATTGTCAGGGGAATGCTTGGATCATGGTTGAAAGGGAAATAAACTGATTACTCTTTTGGAAAAACCCTTGAGACGAGATCCTGAACATCTGATAACCACAAATTCCTGGTTATCTCATCACTTGTCACAACAACCCGGTATATCCTCCTGTGAACATCCAGAACACCACAAAGTCCAAAAACACAGTCCTTCCAGATCCGTTCGAGTGGATCTCCAAATACGGTATTCTCCCTCGCCTCCGGAGTGTTGGCGGTGTTAAAAATTATTGCTGACTTTGCTTTTAGTAAACCCAGAGGGACTCCCTCACCATTATCTCCTTCCAAAAACCGGTATGCAACACCCGGACGGATTACTCTGTCTATCCAGCCTTTCAATATCGCTGGTGGCTGACCCCACCAGTTAGGGTGAACGATGATTATTCCCTCTGCTTTTGAAATTTCATCACAATGTTTCACTATTTCAGGATCCAGAACACTATCTCTACTTATTTCATCCGCAGGAAGAATTGGATCAAATCCTTCTAAATATAGATCGTGAAAGATGACTGTATGCCCTGCTTTTTGGAGTGTGTTTTTAATCATTCCAGCAATTGCATGATTAAAACTATTCGGATCAGGATGAGCAAGAACAAGCAATACCTGCATGTCTATTCTAGTCGCAGGGATGTATTATCCGGTTTATGGTTTGATATCCGCAGGAGACAATATGAAACCTTTTTATCAGGCACGTATACTCTTTTATATGACATTAAAAACATTGGTTCTGTGTGTCAACCTTGTTCTTTTTGATCAGCAGGGACACATATTAGTACTTAAAAGATCCTCGTCCTGCAAAACCAATGCCTCAAAATGGGAACTGCCGGGAGGAAAAATTGAATCCGGAGAGACTTTTGATGAAGCATTGAAACGTGAAATTCTTGAGGAAACAGGTTTTACCGTTGCTATCCACACAGCAGCGGGAACTGCAATGCAGGAGACTGATGAATTGAGGGTAGTTCACCTGGTTATGGTAGGCACAATACTAACCGGTGGGCTTTCAATCAGCAGAGAGCATGATGAATACAGGTGGGTTAGTGTTTCTGAACTAAAGGACTTAGATAAAGCAGACTGGTTTGAGGAGTATACAGGAATGTACATGGGGGCAATGCCTGAGCAGAATTCAGAATAATCAGGGCATTATTATTTATTCAAGCAAAACAAATCCGGAAAGTGAAACCACATGAAAAACTTCGAAATTACAATAATAATTTCTGCGATGATTCTGTTTCTTCTGGCAGGATTCATTACCCCGGTGTCAGCATTTGACACCAGGTCCGGTGAGAATATTGTTATCAGCGAACCGGTTGATGACGATCTTGTCGCTTCAGGGGGTTCTTTGATCATCAACGCCCCGGTCAAGAGTATTACGTGGGCTGGTGGAACCCTCATTATTAATGAACCGGTTCAGACTAATGTCATCGTTGCAGCGGGCACTATTCAGGTAAATGCTCCGGTTGGTACTGATCTTATTGCAGTAGGTGGAAATATTGATGTCAACAGTAATGTTGGCGGTAAGATCCTTGCAGTTGGTGGAACGGTTACAGTATCCGGAGAAGCTGAAAACGTTGCAGCAACCGGTGGAACAGTAATCCTGGGGAAAAATGCCGTCATCTCCAAGGATGTAATCATCAGTTCATCCGGATATACGACACAGGCGACAATCCTTGGTAATCTGACCATTGAGGAAGGAAGTAGTAACAGTCATGAATTTGACATGAGCATCGTTCAGGATATGATCAGGACCATGGTTGCTATTTTTATGATAGTTTTCACCTTTGGGTTTTTGATTCTTGGTATGATCCTGATAAAACTCTGTCCCGGTCTATTTGGAAAAGTCATCAGAACCGGGACAGAAAAAACCCTGTTATCCCTGGTTGCTGGAATTGCAGGACTTGTTTTAGGGTTTATTCTCTTTGTCATTCTGCTTATTACCATCATTGGAATACCTCTTGCATGTTTCATTTTCCTGCTCATGCTCCTTGGGTTGATGCTCTCGATTATTATTACCGGGGCACTGGCGGGTAAATGGATCCAGGACCTTGCCAAAAAAGAGGTGGGAATGATGTGGGGATTTATTGTAGGATTTATTGTTATTAATGCCCTGTTTTTCATTCCTTTCATAGGGTTTATTTTCTGGATAATTGCAGTATTATTAGGATTTGGATCCCTGGTACTGGCTGTTTATGATGGCTATACCAGCACGTAACTTTTTTACACCCGGCCTTTATTATGTTTCACTGCTAATCCATTTTTTATATGCCTGATCCTGGAGGGTATAATGGCAGCCTGTTGATAGTCGGCGTCATCATTCTCATGGGAAGCATATTTATGTATATCATCACCGGAAAACCCCGGCTTCGGTTCATTTTGATGGTGAATATCAGTCTCATCTTCTGGATGATCAGCTTTATTATGGGCATCCTTACAACCGGCCCTGAAATGTCTGGACTATGGCATATTATCAGCCTGATGGGTATGACATTTGTCCTGTTCTCATTCCTGGCAGCATTTGTTGATTATGTAAAAAATGGCAGCAATTATTAGTTTTCATGAACATGATCACGTCTATTATTGATTTTGATATTTTGGATCCGGACGCACTTTCTCTGCTATTCTTATCCTGCTTATGTAATAGAAAAACAGATATTATAAACAGGACGAATTAACACGTATGCTTCTTCTCATGACGGTTGGGACAGGTATCGGGACTAGTCATGAAGATGCCCAGTCCAGACTAGTCAGATCCCTCAGTTATGCAATTTCATCGTATCATCCGCAGACAATAATTTTTTTCTGCTCAGAAGAGAGTCAGAAAGCAATTGATCCAATACTCGCTGCACTCAAGAGAGATTATAAGATAGATCCACCATCTCATTCGCTGTGCATGGTTGAGGAACCGGCAAACTTCTCTCGTTGTTTTGAATTGATATACGGTGTAGCGTCTCTGTACAGGGAAGAAGAGGTAGTAATCGAAGCTTCATCCGGAACACGGGAGATGATTATGGCTGCAGAAATCGTCTCGTTCCTGACAAGAAACCCGGTTTCTCATGTTACCGGAGAAAAATCCGGCGGAATGGTGATTCCAGGGACGGAAAGAATCAAGGAGATGCAACTGTATGCCGCATATGACCGTCTCCAGCTCCACCGATCTATCGAAGCATTTAATGCATCCCATTTTAGCAGTTCACTTCGGCTTCTTGGAGGAATCAGTAGTATTCCTGAACGGGATATGTATTATGCACTCTTTAACGGGTACTGGCACTGGGACAAGATGGATTATGAAAAGGCCTACCAGTACCTGAAACATATTCCTGATCTGGACCTTCTCATTCCTCTAAACCGTGAGTTTTTAAAACGTCTTCTTGAATTGGATAGCCTTGATGATACCCTCCTGAACCGGAAAGAGCGGTATAAAGTCAGGCAGCAAAAGTATACCTACATACTAATAGACCTGCTCCATAATGCAAAACGACGGATTGACGGAGAGCGGTATGACGACGGACTTGCCCGGCTTTACCGGGTGGTTGAACTGATTTCACAGGTTCTTCTGCTCAACTACGGAATTGATGATAATGAAGAGAAGATACGGTTTGTTGATTTGAAGAAAAAACTGAAAAAACAGGATATATCTTCCTATGCCAGAAGGGCAGACCGGAACGGGATAATCCGCATTGGTCTTCGAGCAAAATTTACGCTCCTTGAAGATTTAGGCCTGCATGGAGCAGATGAGTGGTATAACATTCTTCAGGATTATATCATGATCAGAAATGATTCCATCCTTGCTCATGGATTAACTCCGGTGCCTGGTGATATTGCAGTTACCATGTGGGAAAAGGTTAGAAAAGTCATCACCGAGTCATGCAATGGATGTGGCCAGGACCTTGAAAAATTATATCAGTCATCAGAATTCCCGGTTTTATAGATAAGAACGGTACTTTATTACTGATTTTTTAACTGGCAGAGATGCGTTCACTCATCATATTTTTTAGATATGGCAGAGTCATATACTGCAGGACAAACTCATAACCTGTTACTCTTTTTCTCTCTGGAAGAAAACGTATATGAACACATGATACTCCAGTCCTGTAAAAAACTCTACCAGCAGGAGACTCACCGGACCAGGTCACCTGAAGAAACCTATGAACTGGTCAAAGACCTTACCAGCCCGGCCGGAATCACCCGTGTTGCTGATATCACCGGACTTGACCGGATCGGAATACCGGTTTTTTCATGCATCAGGCCGGTTGCAGCCGAAGGAGCAATCACGGTATACAATGGAAAAGGTGCAACCCCTATTGCAGCCCGGGTATCAGCCATCATGGAAGGGCTTGAGCGATATTCTGCAGAATTACATGACCGGCAGACGGTCACGATGACCTATGACCAGATAAGGTCAGAGAAAAATGCCATCCACCCGGATTTTCTCATACTTCCGGAGGATACAAAGCAGGAATGGCCAATCCCCTGGTATCCGGCATATGATATCATCCGGAATGAAGAAATCTGGGTACCAGCCCACGCTGTCTTTCATCCGGTTCCCCGGATAATGGGGAAATTATTCAGAACAAGTACAAATGGAATTGCGTCAGGAAATACCTTCGAAGAAGCAGTGTTTCACAGTCTTTGTGAGATAATTGAGCGGGATGCATGGTCTTTAGTTGAAGCATGCCGGCTGGGCGGCCCGGTTATCACCAATATTACTCATCCGGTAGCAGCAGATCTTATTGAAAAATTCAGGGCAGCAGGTGTTGATGTTATTCTCCGGGACATAACAAGCGACCTTGGAATTCCGACAGTTGCGGCAGTATCAGATGACACCCAGCTTCGTGACCCGACCCTGCTCTGCATCGGAATGGGTACACACCTATGCAAAGAGATTGCCATACTTCGTGCATTAACAGAAGTTGCCCAGAGCAGGGCAACCCAGATTCACGGAGCAAGGGAAGATACACAGTCCACTCATTTCCTCTCCAAGGTAGGGTATGACCGGGCAAAGCGGCTGAATAAAAAATGGTTTGACCCCGAACCAAGAATTTCATACGATGATATGTCATCATATCACACCGATGATTTCCTTGACGACATCCATATCGTCATTGACCGGTTGAAAGAGGCAGGTCTTGACCGGGTTTTGGTTGTTGACCTGACAAGACCGGAGATCGGGATTCCGGTGGTCAGAGTTATTGTTCCAGGGCTTGAACATTATGCCATGGATCCTGAACGACTTGGAGAGCGATGCAGACGTGCAAGACGTAATTATTTACCTGGGTCCAAGCCTGCCAGTTAACGAGGCAGAAAGAATCCTCCCAGCTACGTACCGCCCTCCGGTACGAAGAGTAGACCTCCTTGAAGCAATAAGGATTAAACCCCTGATTGTAGGCATCATTGACGGGGTATTCTTTGAGGATGCGGCTGTAGGACACCGGGAAGTGCTTGAGGTAATAAAAGCTGGGATCACCGTTGTGGGAGCATCAAGCATGGGGGCACTCAGGGCTTCAGAACTCTATCCATTTGGCATGATAGGAATCGGAGAAGTATTCCGGATGTATAAAGAAGGAATCATCGAATCAGATGATGAAGTAGCCCTTATGTGTGATCCGACAACGCACACCGCTTTTTCTGAAGCACTGGTAAATGTCAGGGTTACTCTTACCCATGGAGAAAAATCCGGTTTTTTCTCAAAAGAAGAAACAGAAAAAATAATAGAGACCGGAAAAAAACTCTGGTATCCGGACAGGTCATGGGCACGATTATTAACTGATAGTATTTCAGATACAAAGAGAAGAGATGAAATAAAAGCCTGGCTCGTGGCAAATGCGATAGATCAGAAGAGAGAAGATGCAAAGATGGCACTTATGCACATCAGAGACATACTATCATGAACAATCAAAACTTTCCCGGAAGTTCCGGGCGATATGAAAGGCAGATTTCTCTTATCGGGCCAGAGGGTCAGAAAAAACTGAGTGATGCAACCATCCTTATCGCCGGAGCAGGCGGTCTTGGATCTCCGGCAGCAACATATCTTGCACTTGCAGGTGTTGGTGAACTGGTAATCGTTGATGATGATATTATCCAGGAATCAAACCTCAACCGGCAGTTTCTCCATGCATCACAGTCAATTGGCCTGCAAAAGGTGTATTCGGCACAAGCCACCCTTGAAAAACTGCAGCCTGATGTCTCGGTTGTTGCATACCCAAAGAGACTTGATGCTCAATCTGCTGACCAGCTCATTAAAGATGCTGATCTTGTTATCGATGCCCTGGATAACTATGAATCACGGTTCATTCTTCATGAAGCGGCATGGAAGGCAGGAATTCCATTTATCCACGGTGCAATAGAAGGTTTCTCCGGCCAGCTTACCAGTATTATCCCGAAGAGTTCACCCTGTCTTTCCTGCCTGATACCATCGGCACCACCTGCAGGAAAAGTTTCTGTTATGGGAGCCACTGCGGGCGTTATTGGATCAATGCAGGCAATGGAGGCGATAAAATATATTACAAATTCGGGGAGCATGATATCCGGAAGACTTCTGATATGGGATGGTCTTTCAGGGAGAATTGAATTTATGAAGACAGAAAAACGGAAAAACTGTCAGGTTTGTTCAAAGTAACAGGTACAGGAATGAAAATTACATTGCGATGTTATGCACGGTTTCGTGATGCATTTGGCGAAGAGCAGGAGAAGGAAATTCCGGAGGGATCAAGTATCAGGGATGCCGTAATCGCCCTTGCAGGGTCCGGCCCTGATGCAGATCTGCTTATTGATGCGGAAAAAAATATCAGGAGTTATGTTATGGTAATGTACAAGGATACCAGAATTTCCCCGATTGATGCAGATACTATCACCCTGTCTGATAACGACGTCATCATTCTCTTCCCACCAGTTTCCGGAGGATAAATAATGGTAATAGCAATTACACGAGACCCAATCGATCCATATCCGTTTATTGAATCGGCTAAAAAAAAGGAGTCCGGAGGAATTGTCACTTTTATCGGCACCGTCCGGGATGATGGAATCGATGCTCTGGATCTTGAAGTGTGTGAAGAGGTTGCACTTGCCGATCTCAAAACCATCGGAGCAAGGGCGGTCAGCGAATATAATCTGAATTCGGTTGATATTGTGCACCGTGTCGGGAGAATGAACCTCACCGAAGTGATTGTGGTAATTGTTGTCGGGGCGTCTCACCGGCAGGAAGGATTTGCAGCCTGTGCATGGATCCTGGAAGAAATTAAGACATATGTCCCCATCTGGAAGAAAGATATCAGTCAGGATGGAGAGTCCTGGCATTTTTCAGAAGAAAAGAAGAATTAAAACCTTCTTCCGGTTTTGTACCCGTATGCCCCCATTGCAAAGATAATAATTCCGATAATAAAGGTAACATACCGCCACCATTGGGAACTGTGCAGGATATTGTTAATCCCAAGGCCGATGAAGATAACACCGGCAATCATGGTGATGATGTTCGAAGTTTTCACATCCATGGATATCATATCACCTTGTCAGATATCGAAATAGTATTGTCAGAAGAGATTTTCGGTTGGGGGAAACCAGACATTCAACGTTACTTCACCCTATGGGCAAAATCTAACCTGTCATCTCAAACACTGAAAATCCCTGGTTCCCGATACAATATATTACAAACAGCCGGATATTCGCTTCCGGATACTCTTGCCGGAGCCCTTCTGCATACCCCCGAATCTGGAGAGTATCCTCTTCCCGGACGGTGAACTCTTCAAGAGAGGTTTTCATCCCGTCCCATTCAGTATTTGAGAAATATTTGAACTCAATAATCCATCGAAGCCCGGCAAACTTCTCATTGAACTTACCGACAAATTCAAGATCAGTCCAGCCCTTCGGGTATGATCGTTCAACATTCCAGACAAACCACGTGGAGAGGTACCGGCTACAAAGCTCAAAGAATGTTGTCCGGTAAAAATTCTCATTCACCTAGGAAAAGATAGCCTCAGGAAGCTGACTCACGTAAAGACGCCAGTAATCAGAGAAGAGCCGGGTAAGATCTGGTTTTCTGATAAAACCCTGCATCATCTCCTTGTATCTCTCCTGCCCAGGGTCAATACGAAATACTTCATTAAAGTACTCAACTGCAATCTCTTTCATTGAGAGATTTGGAACCTTCAGATCAAACTCATCCTTTCTGGTAAGGAGACCGAGGTAAAAGAGCGAGACCGGATAAAAAGCAGGTTCGAAGAATTCAAGCATATTAAACTGTGAGACAAGTGCCTTCCGGTTAAAAGGAATTGATTCGTCCGTTGTCAGCTGAAAAACCAATTCACGGGTATTCTCCTCATTGCCTCTGGTCAGTCTTCGTATCCATGTGAGGTCAGTCCTCATATTCAGGTCAAAGAGATCCGCAGGAATGGTTTTGTTCTCACTGAGCTGGCGGAGAAAGTACATGAGCATGGTTGGATTATACACCGCTTCAGAATCAGGATTCACAAAATGATACCCATTATACTGATTTTTTATCAGGTCATTCACCTCTCCCCGGGTGGTTGGATCAATACAAAAATCCTGATATATCGTATCGACCAGTTCAGAAACTTCGGCCTGGGTAAACCCTAGCATATGCTCAAAGCCAGGGTCTAGCGTCAGAAAAGATGCAATATTATAACTCGAAGTCAGATCATCGATAGCTATGGGAAGCACTCCGGTAATGAATACATTCGCAACAGCACCGGTTTGTCGTCCTTCCTTGAGAACCTTAAAGAAAGTTCTAAGAAAACTTAACCCTGATGTTATCTCATCATACAGATGATCCTAGTGAGAGGTAATATACTGGTTGACAAAATTGTCATATTCATCGATGATTACATATACCTGGGATGCACCGGTTTTCTGCAGATAGCCAAGCCAGAGGGAGAGGGCAGTAGAGGCTTTTTCATCTGGGGCTAATTCAGGAGCAGACTCCATATAATCAGGATATGAGTACCATGTCTCCAAAATACGGCCGGTGCAATGACGGTTAAATGCATATTCAGTATCGTTGAGATCATCTGAAACAGCAATGACAGAAAAATCAAATTTCAGAACAATATACTGGTTATGTGTTTCGGTCGGGTTCTGTCCTATCCAGGTATGCCCGAACAGTTCCTCAAACCGATGAGCCTCACAGATATCATAGTAATATGCAAGTATCGAACAGAATAGGGACTTTCCAAACCGACGGGGACGAAGGAAGACAGGATTTTGCACACCCTCAAGTCTTTCTATATATCTGGTTTTATCGATGAAATACCCCTTCTTCCGGACCATCTCTGCATAATTCATTATCCCATAAGGAACCCGTCTCACCATTCTCTTTCACCCGGATTGATAATCTTTCGTCTTTACGATATTTAGCAGCCATGATCGGAAAATGAGAGAGTTTTATCAGCCCCACTTATGCAACCTATATAGTAGAACTCAATAAAAAATCTCGAATATTTTATCACTAATATTAATTAATATTAATTAAATATATTTACCTAAATCTTGCTGTACACCAATTGCATTTTCATGCAAATATCAAATGTATAGTCTCC
>JAAYCY010000068.1 GCA_012729535.1 Methanomicrobiales archaeon
AACTCGAAAAGATCAAGTTGTTCGAGTTATCTCAAGGAGAAACTCTGCTGTCTGAAGTCAGTAAGAAAAACAGAGAAATTTTAGACCAACTGAATTTATGTGCCTAAAAATCCGGGAGATGAGGTTTATACTGATTGAATGTTTTCTTGAATGAGTAAATCTATAAGAACACCTGATTCTTCTTCTCTTTTGCGAGGTCATTTATTAGTATATCTACAGTATCCATAAAACTGGCTATAAAAATTTGAGTGAATCTAAAAAAATTTATAATCATTCTTATAACCTACATTAGTAACTTTGACTTCAGACACTCAAAGAAATCATCCACTATCGTGATTTAATTTACCAGAATTTTTCGGTTATCGTCACTCATATGGTGAAAGAAGGAACGACCAGTGCTCCTGAAAAACCGGTTCCCGATATTGTCAGATCATGAAATCTCACTCAAAAAAGCAGCATTGGAATGCATACCGCCGGTATTATCACTATTAAAGAGCAAAGGGGAGAATCTGGAGTGGAGATGAACAGATCAGTGATGATGATGGATCCATGATTGGTCTCCCTATTGTTGGGGAGATTGGGGATTTTGGGAGAGTGTATGGTGTTTCTCCAAGGGCCATCATCTTGATGGAAGTGATCACCAGTAGCAGGCCCAGCTGACCATCGGGAGAGGATGGGATCAGTTCCACGTTCACCGGGAAGAGAAGAATTCCGATGATCAGGAGGATAACCATTTCGATTGAAAGATCAGACTCCTTGAAAAGGAACTAGGATGTCACATAGACCTCATCTGCTATTTTCTGAAGAAGAGAGCAGCCATCTTCTTTGCTTCTTCAGAGAGATATCCATATAGCGATCCTGCCATGACCGGAAGCCAGGCAAGAACCTCTTCCCGGGGCTTGCCAGATAGCCTGCAGTACCGCTCCAGGTACATCTCAGCTAGTTCCTCTGACATAAACCAATAGTCAAGGTAACTGCGGCATGCATCAGCAGCTGGACAGCCGGAAGATACCTCAGCCCAGTCTATTATCTGGTACGATGTCCCGTTAAAGAGGATATTGCCACAATGAAAATCGCCGTGGCAGATTGAAGACCCTTCCGGGAGTGAATCAAGCTTTTTCAGCAACATTTTCCGCTCCCCGTCAGTCAGCCCAGGACCGTCAAGGATCATTCCCCTAACCATGTTTTTCTGTGGAACAAAATCAGAAAATGTTGCGTTATGCATCGCGATCTGCAACTCCACTGCCTTATCAAGACATTCAGGGACCTTATCCACACTCTCTCCCATGATATCAGAGAGGGAAACTCCCCTGACCTGGTCCATGAGCACTGCGGTTCTGCCCTGGAACGTCTCAACGCCATAGACACGCGGAGCAGGAATGCCCAGTTCTCCCACGACTGATAACGTAAATGCCTCTTTGAACGCCTGAAAAGCCTTCTGCCCTTCTCGATAGACCTTTGCGGCAACCTCATCACGGGCATAAATTACCGCTGACATTCCCGTGCCGATACAAGTACCGTACCGTTTTACAAACTCCTCATCATTCCCGACATCTGCAAAGAGCGGGTTGTTCTTATCTACTTCTGCCATGAAATCCCTTCATCATGACCCGAAGAATACAAACCCCCGGGGCATACTGAAGAATAATTATAGATACAACGATTAGAACGTTCCGTTTTTCTGTTATTAAGGAGAAGAATGAAAAAGGGAATAATGACCTTAGGCAGGCTTGTGCTCATGCGATCTTTCCAGCACTATCATCTTCCTCTCCCTCAATTTCCTGATGATTCATCATCATCCCTGCAAGGATTAGCAGGAGGATTCCCAGAACGAACAGAAGGATCAAGACCATGATATCAGGGATCAGGGCGGGAAGGAGTACGTTCAGACCGAATACGAGAGTAGAAAGATAGACCAGAACAATGGTCACCAGGAATTTTTTTCCCTTCAGACAGGAGGAAACGGTTCGATCTGATGAACTTAGTTCTGATAGTAGCAGGGGACGTATCAGCCTTCCGAGTCCTACACTGCCAGTGAGCAGATTATAGATTCCCAGGGGAATGAGCATCCACCCAGTAATGAGCCCGGGGACTATGGATGCATACATCCCAAGAGTGATGACAATAGCTCCGAGAATCATCAGCGGCCAGGACCGGGTATAGATACCAAAAGGGGTTTTTCCCAGGGAGAGAACCTGAACTGCCATAAGGACCATGAGCAGACCGAACTGACTGTCACGGGAGAATGGAATTATCCCCAGATACACCGGGATCAAAAGAACAGCAAAGAGGATAAAGATGATACTAAGGAGAAGCATGAACACAATACCAGGGGGGATATGAGCTTCCTGTAACAAAAACCACTTCTGAACCCTGGGATGAATTGAATTCTTCCCCCGGATCTCCTCGCCCGGTTTTTGTGAGTGATACAAAAGCCAGACCCGCTGCATGCACCAGGCAAGATAGAAGAAACAGATCCCCAGGAAAACAGAAAGAAAGGCAGGAAACTTATCTCCGGCCAGGCCGGGAAAGAGAAGAACAATGCCTGAGGCCGACCAGGTGAGGTATACCAGTCCGCAGGAGATGGTCAGGTGACGTAAGATCCCAGGAAATCGTATCCATCGTTGAGCTTTCTTCTTGTGAACGACCAGCTGGACTAATCTGATAGAGCCACTGGTGCAGAGGAGCAGTCCGGCAAGTCCACGGATTATCTCATCCAGAACACCGGGGATAAAGCAGGATATGGTCCCGAGGACTGCGGTACACATCCCGGCAAGGATCATCAGCCTCGTGCGGCGGAATGTACCAAAGGGAGTTTTCCCGATGGTAATAATAAGTAGGGAAATGAGAACCAGCAGGAGCCCGTACATTCCTCCAGGATTGAAGGGGAGTGCCCCAGTTCGAAGAGCGAACTGAAGTAACCCAAATATC
Organism: Methanomicrobiales archaeon; assembly: GCA_012729535.1. Classification (GTDB taxonomy): domain Archaea; phylum Halobacteriota; class Methanomicrobia; order Methanomicrobiales; family Methanospirillaceae; genus Methanospirillum. The sequence continues at coordinate 2,932 of JAAYCY010000068.1, forward strand.
AGCATGAACAAACCCAGGACAAAGAGAAGCACGGTTTCCAGGGTCAGTTCTGATGGACTCCCCAGCGTCGGAACCAGACCCGGGGGATTCCTTTGTCGAGAAATCATAATTCTATACAACCACCACGCAAAAAGCAGGGAGAGAATCGGTTCCCTATTCCGTTAGGCAGGCAGGAACAGACCGCGATGTATGAGAGTGTCAATCCCCGCATATCCTGATCTTCCCTGAAATACTTCTATACGCCATGGTACTATCGGTTTTATAGAGTGTTTACATTACATGCAATAAATAGAAGAGGAAGAATTGACAAAGAGAATGTGAAGATCTGATATCAGGGCCGATCAGAGCTGGTTTTGAACAAACACTGGATCTTACCGTTTTCTGGCGCCGGTGATAACACCAGGTATATGGTTCAGATTGTATGGGGAATTCCTTCCCGATACCTGTCTCATAATTTTTCTCCTATTTCTTTAATATAGAATATTGAGAGTTTACCAATGCGTTCATCGGATAAAGGATGATTGCCGTGACTTTTGGAGCGCGATCTCTTATAAGGATAGAGTAAAAAAGGGGAATCAGATAGGACAGACTTTTTCCTGATCCTATTCCTATAGTAACAACGTACAAGAGGTATTCATGAGTTTTTTTGATCGCCTCTCGCTGATATTTATATAAGGGTATTGGATTTCTCTATATCTGAAGATCAGAGGGATTTTAGGATGAAAATTTTACTCATCCACGAATCAATCGTACCTTTCAAATTCTATATTGGCGTTTGATAAATTTTCGTTGCCGTATACTTCAGTTCTGAAATCTTAAGTCGGAAGAGAGACAAATTATTGCTCATAAGCATCCTGGTTTTAACGGTGATTCTCATTATTTCTGGATCGATTTTTCGTTTAATGATTCAGTGATAAATATATCGCCCACTCTACAAATTCTATGACATCAGTGTCAGGATACTTATTTTGATGAGAAATTTTTCAATTACAGAAACATCTCTGTTATTGATGAGAACATTGAGGATTCCAAGTGAATGATTCCAGAACTACAATATTTCTATGGTCAGCCATGCTTTATCGGTCTGGAAAAAAATAGGAATACAAATATTTAAAATTAATCAAAAGTATGAGAAAAATATATGCTGATATGGGGATTCGAACCCCAGTCGTCGGCGTGAAAGGCCGACATGATTGGCCGGACTACACTATATCAGCAAGTGCCTCTAAATGTCTACGTCTTAACTTAAAAAGATTATGATTTGTCCCTTATTGAATAGGGGTACCTTCTTTCTGAACTACAACTTTAAACTGTTCCATACATTGACGAGTAATTGGACCTGGTTTCCCTGAACCAATATCTCGCCCATCTATCCAGGTGATTGGAGCAACTTCTGCCGCAGTGCCGGTCACAAATACTTCATCTGCTGAATACAGATCAAAATATCCCATATTGCGTTCACTAACCGAATAACCAAGAGACTTCGCAATTTCTATTGCTACCATACGGGTAATACCCCGGAGATTATTCAGGGTAGGCGGAGTAAAAATTTCTCCATTCTTAATCACAAAGATATTGTCACCAGAACCTTCACAAACATATCCATTGGTATCAAAGAATATTGCTTCATCACCACCCTTACAGTTAGCCTCAATCTTAGCAAGAATATTATTCAGATAGTTCAGGCTTTTTACATTCGGTGGAAGAGATTCAGCAGGGTTTCTTCTGATAGATACCGTGATGGCTTTGAGACCCTTTTCATAGAGATCACCGTACATCGCCCCCCATTCAACAGCCATGATAACAACACCTGCCTTCTCACATTTCCTGGGATCGAGTCCAAGATCTCCGACTCCTCTGCTTATTATCGGACGAATGTATGCATCTTTCAGATTATTCTTCTTGCAGGTCTCAATTATGGCAGCTGCCATCTCTTCCTTATTTAGTGGTGATTTTAAATCAATTGTTTTTGCAGAATCATAGAGACGATCAAGATGCTCATTCAAACGGAATATCCTTCCAGAATATGCCCTGATGCCCTCAAATACTCCATCGCCATAGAGGAATCCATGATCAAAAACCGACACTTTTGCCTCCTCTTTGGGATAGAACTTCCCATCGATATATATCTGCATGAAAAATTATCTGATTCCTTTTAAGAAAATGGTTATCTTTCTGATCGATGAGAAGGAGAATGAGAATTCTGAATATTTATCTTGATTCTTCTCGTGAACAGGAAGATAAAAAGGAAAAAAGAAAATTTCGGGACGGGACAGGGTGAAGATGAGTATAGGATGCAATCAGGTTATTTTTAATTATACCATCATTTCTGCTATCGATACCAATTCCGCGTTCAAGATCATACGCATATGAGACACCAGGGTCAGGATAAACAGTAGAGTAATGAAACGCATGTCCCAGGACTGGCAGAGCATTACTCTTTGGAAAAGGAGAATTATTGTTTGTGACTCCTTTTACATATGTAACAATCCGCTTCTTTGGAATAGTACAGGTAGCGGGAAGAACACCAGCCATAGAAAAAAAGTCACCATTTAAAAGTCCTGAAAAATCGTTTATAATCCGGATTTCACGACAGAGATACATAAGACCCCCGCATTCGGCAAGAATCGGAATATCTTCAGAGCAAACCCGTGAAAAATCCTCCATCATAGCAGCATTTTCTGAAAGACTCTTGCCGAAATATTCAGGATACCCTCCTCCCAGGATATAACCATCTGCATCAGGAAGAACTCCATGAATCGGGGAGAAAAACTCTATTGTAAATCCCTTTGCCATAATAAGAGAAAAAAGATCAGCATAGTAAAAATTGAATGCTTCATCCCTGGCTACTGCAATTGTGTAGGTTTTGTCAGTATCACACCGGGAAAAAAGACGGGGTACAATTTTCCTGTCAGCCATGTCACGTGAAAGAGTAAGCAGGGTATCAATATCCAGATGAGTACATATCATCTCAATTATGGAACTTACCCGATCAAGAAAGGGTTTATCTTTTATACCTTCTTCATAAGGAATAAGGCCAAGATGACGCATAGTCAGATCCAGGTTTTCAACCCGGGGAATTGCTCCAAGAATTGGAATATTGCAATAATGTCTGATTGCCTCCGTGGCCTTTCGTACATGGTTCTCACCCCTTACATTATTGAGGATAACTCCGGCTATTCGAACACCAGGATCAAAATTCATAAATCCCAGCAGCAAGGCTGCGGCACTCCGTGTTATGCTCCTGGCATCAACAACCACGATGACGGGAACATCAAGTAATTTGGCAATTGAAGCAGTACTACCAACATCATCAATACTTTCAGCCCCTTCATAAAGACCTCTCACCCCCTCAATAATTGCAATGTCAGCCCCGATACAGGCATTATCATATACCGCAACAAGCTCATCACGATTCATGACAAATGAATCCAGGTTCCTGCAAGCCCTTCCAGTAACTCCTGTCAGGTAAGAGGGATCAATATAATCCATTCCGACTTTAAAAGTCTGGACATTGTACCGTTTAGCAAGGGATGCAGCAATGGCAATAGTAATACTGGTTTTCCCTGATCCCGAACGATCTCCGGAAATCAGGAAAGCTTTCATATCATACTCCTCAATACAGCTCCAAAGTCTGATTCTAAAATCGTTCTGGCTCCAAGTGTCTTGGGATGTAGATCAATTTCTACAACGACATGAGCATGACCAATATCTTTGAGAGGTGCAACCTGACGGGGACCGTTGGTAACTGAAAAACATTCGATACCATCAGTATAATCCCGGGGTATTGCATGGGGAACCCCGGCAATCAGGGCAAAATCAGGATTTTGTTCATGCATCCAGGACCCAATCTTATCTCCCAGGGCACCATATTCATCAAGAGCTCCCTGTTTTATAAATGGCAGATTTTTCTTTTCCATGCTGGAAGCAATTCGTTCTGCATCCCGTCTAATTTTTGGGAGACCGCGAGGTTCAAGATTCGCTGAATAAGAAATGTTAGCATCAGGGGCAAGATCGTGAAGAGCCAGAAGTGTGTCACTAAACATGTAAGCAGTCTCTTTTTTTGCATTTAATATGGCAACTCCCTTTTTACCTTCCTGAAGACATTCACATAGTCGCTTTGCAACCAGGTGTTTCAGGTCACCACGTGAAGGCTGGATATATTCCTTTACTGCAGCTCCTCGCAGTCTTTCCACCTGATTTGCAGCTTTTAAGAGTTCCTCCTGCCGGCACAGTTCTTCGTGAGATATCCATCCAATATTTGCTGCAGGTCGTAATGTCGCGATAACCCCGTCAATATTTTCAGTAAACCCTGCATGGATATCGACTGCTATAGTCTCTGTAGTAATTCCAGAGTTATCAACCGCAGCTTGTAGATCTTCACCAATAATCATGGACACACAGGTTCCCATGACAGCCATTCGGTCGGGAGAAAATTTCTCCTCTGCATACCTCATCACTTCCTCAAGACGATCCTGTCCGCCGAAAACAAACTCATTTTCTGCAAGAGACGTTGTTAAGACTCTCATTCCATCTTCTTCAAGAAGCCGGGCATGCTTAAAGGAACACCCGGATGGTCCATGAAGAACAGCTACATCAACTTCAAGATCTCGTGCAGTATACAGGGCTGCAACTATAGAGCTCGGACGTGGTTGTACATATTTCATTATTTCCACCGTTTTACAGCTAAGAGAATCAGAGAATTCCCCTTGGTTTTTGCTAGTTGTAAACCTTCATCTGATGAAGAGGCAAGAGAAAAACCGATATTATTTGTACTGCATATCATTCTGATACTATCACATTTAATCCGCTTGTCTCCGGGAATGAGAATAACGTGCTGAGGTTTTCCTTGTTCAATCGTTGAACATATTTCATCAGTAGAAAAATTCTCACATACGGATGCAGATTCCTGTCCGATAATAAGGGTTACTGTTTTATAATCGCCAATGTTCGTAATGTACCTGAATGCATCTGCCGAGGTCTGGTAGCAGGTTCCACTATTGGAATTATCTAAAATAATATATCCTGATTCTTCTTTCACTTCCATTCTCCCAGGGAGTGGTTGAAAGGACGAAAGAGGAGCAGGATTGATGTCCAGAAGAAGAGCCGCAGCACATGCAAGCATCAGGGGAATATGATATCCGGGAAGAGTAAATAGCGGATTTGTGATTGAAAAATCTTTGTTCTTAAATCGATATCTCGCTGTATTTCCATCTATCTTTACCAGGTCTGATGCATCGATGAACCTGTCATGGACAAGGGAAAAACCTGGAGGAACCAAAACCCTGGGAAGAACATGAGATGATTCCTTTTTAATCGTTAATGCACTTCTTTTCCCACATGCTACCAGGTAATCCTCTTCTGATGTAATAATTCCCAACGTCCCGATTCCACAAAAACCCAGAGATACTTCTGCAATCATCCAACCATTTTCAGGTTTGTTTTTGGATGCAATTAGCAGCGACGCGGGAGTAATTGAAAGTTTAGAGGAGATTTCTTTTTTAGGATATCTGACAAGTCCAGTAGATGCCTGCAAAATTCCATTACCTGGTAACAGATATGCGAGAGCAGAAGCGGTAGTGGATTTACCTCGTTTACCAGTTATCTCTATTGTTTTTTCATCTGATCCTTTTAAAAGCCACCTGACTGCTTGATGATGGGTTATAACAGGAGCATATAACCTTCGAAACAGATGATAATCCGGATCCAGATGTATTGGGGCAATAATCAGATCATATTTTTTTTGTACTGCTTCATGTTCTGAAATTCCATCAGATTGGCGATATACATCGACCATATCCGTAGAGTATCCGGAGAGAATGAGGTGATCACGTATCACCTTTCCTCCGTGAATTGTATCAAGAACAAGAATCTGCATCAGATCATATTAAGAGCCGCTTTTGCATTTTCCAGCATAAGGTCAGCTAAAAGCGGATTAGGACCTATTGGATCTGCATAAACAAGAGGAATCTCCTTGTTTGCCAGGGAAAAAGTTCCTTTTTTCTGACCTGAATCCAGGCCCAGTATCCCAGGTATGTCCTCATCAATATGGACACCCCGTGCAAGGAAAAGTGGAACAACCGCAATACTGTTTACGTCCTCATTCCTGAACATCTCCAGGGATTCCTTAATACTAGGCTCGTTAAACTCCATAAATCCACATTTAACCAGGTAGTCAGGATGTTTCTCTGCGATTAATTCTGCAGTTTTGCTAATAAGTAATTTATTATATTCTTTTTTACTTCCATGTCCTACAAGGAGAAGGCCAGTTTTTGTCATTCTCATTAGGTATTACTTCTTGTCATAAAACAGTTACCAAATGTTATAATAATCCACATAGTTGTATACTTTTATAGAGACCTGAATAATTACATGAAGATTTCTCACCCATATCAACCTCTTAATTAGAGAACCTTATACCACTAGAAGACGGAATATAATGGACAAGGGATAGAATGGAGACACAATTCAATATTAAAATCGAAGATATATCAATAAAAAGTCCAATTGCAGCTGCCTGTATGGCCGGAATCTCTGACGGCGGCTACATCGAAAAAATTTCAGAATATATTGGAATAGGTATTCTCGGTGGATATGCAATTGATGATGATACGATAAAAGCCGCCAGAATCATGTCTAATGAAGGAAGAAATGAATTTCTTCCACGCAACCTTATTGAATACATAAAAGTTCAAAAAGCGATTGTCGAATTAGCCGGAGTCGTTCCAGCCATAAATATCCGGGCGTCAGAGGCAATTTCCCTGGCGAATCTGGTAGAGAATTTGGGAAAAAACCTCATTTATGAAATTGATGCACATTGCCGACAAAAACCGATGATTGATGCAAAGAGTGGTGAATATCTCCTGCTTCATCCGGAAGTACTGATCTCCTTTGTTCAGACATTAAAAATTGCAGGCGTAGTGGTATCTGTAAAGATTCGCGCAGGTGTGGCAGAAAATGATCCAGAACTAATCCGTCTTCTCTGGAAAGCCGGAGCAGACATCATCCATGTTGACCTGATGGATAATGGATTTCCGTACCTTAAGAAAATTCGCGATGTTTCACCGGTTTTCATCATTGCAAACAATGGGATCACTACTTACGCAAAGGCAAAGGATATGTTTTCCCATGGTGCCGACATGATATCCCTGGCAAGGAATGCAAATAAAAATACCCTCTCTGAACTGGACAAGTCTATCAGGCAAAATACTAAGGAACATGGATGGTATAATGCGCCTAAACAACTCTGCAGGGGAGGAGATATCAGGTCTCTTGCTTTTTGTTGTATGCCGGTAAAGCCATGCCCTCTGCTCCCGACTCTGGAAAAATTAAAAATTTCTCCCCAGGAATTTGTAAATATGAAGATGGAGGCAGTTGCAGGAACCCCTCTAGAACAGGGTTCAAGTACCTGTTTTGGGAGTCTGGCTTACTGCTGTAAAGACTCCACTCCCTGCATGTTCCGCGATGCAGCCCTTAACCAGGCAGGCATTAAAAAAACTAATTATATGGAATTGAAAAGAGAATTATCAAGGAAACTAATGAAAAAAATCTTCACATGAAACCAGATATCAGCAGGACTGAACATGCACAGATGGCTATGGCATTTGAGGTCTGCGCATGGAGTAAACCAGGAAATGTCGATAGATGTCATGATTTTTTAGATACAAGGCTTGAACATTTTTTAACATCAATAATTTTTTGCAGAAAGGCATATGAAAAGGCTGAACTTGGCGAGGGCTCTATAGGTTCACTTATTAAAGAAGCCACCATTCTTACCAGCCGGCATAACGGTGGAAATACTCATTTTGGTGCATTCATCCTTCTTATCCCTCTCATTATAGGAGGAAGTATTGAGAATGCAATCCTAATAGTTAAAAATTCAACAATTGAGGATGCAATTGATTTTTATGATGCCTTTTCTTATACTGCGGTCAGAGTCAGGGATAATGATGAACTAGATATTAATGATCCCAAGGCAAAGGAAGAACTAAGAAGACGGGGGATGACATTCTATGATGTGATGGCACATTCAGCCCCTCATGACCTCGTAGCTCATGAAGTGATAAGTGGTTTCCCACTGACCCGCTATACTGCAGATCTTCTTCATGCAAATAGTGAGAAAAATGCGATTACACTAGTTTTTTTGCAACTTCTATCAGAATATCGAGACACCTTTATAGAAAAAAAATTTGGATATCAGGCATCAGAACTTGTCAGGCAAAAAGCAGCAGAAGTTATTGCAGGTACATCAAGTGCTGCTGAGCTTGATTCCTATTGTCTTAAAAATGGATATAATCCAGGTTCACTCGCAGATATTATGATATCCGGACTTTATATCGCTTTAGAGGAAGGATGGGAATGGGAGAAGACATAGACCTGAAAGATTTGATATTTTCTGAAGGTATCAACGAGGTTATCGTATCAACTTGTAAAAATGCTGCCCCCATGGGTATTATCAGGAAACATAACAACCTTTCAATGATTGTTTTTAAAACCAGTCATACGGCATCCCACATAATACGAGACGGATGGATCGTTGCTCATATCTGTCACGACCCACTCATGTTTGTAAAAACTGCTTTTGAAGACCTTTCTGAAGAATCATACATCAGAGAATCATTTCAGGGGATGATGATTGACAGGATAAAAGAGATTCAGGATTATATTGTCTGCAGGGCACGGGTTGTCAATACTACCCCTGAAACAATTTATGTAGAGGTGACACCGGTTCATTTTCAGGTAACTCCTGCTTATCCTGTTCCAGTACACCGGGGATTGAATAACATTATTGAAGCTACAGTACATGCAACCAGGTATATCCTGAATAACGATCCAAAACTTGCAGATCTAATCCGGCATCATGGAGAACTGATACTGCGGTGTGGTGGAGAACGTGATAAAGCAGCATTAAACCTTTTATTTCAATATATTAATAAAAATTCAAAACCCTTTGAAAAGGTCTGAAGATTAAACCCGGGAGATTTTTCTGATTTTCCCGGTTTCCTCTGTTTTATAACCGCCAAGTCGGTTTAGTAATTTCTTAAATGACTCTGATTGAATAACTGAAACCACTTTCTGAATCCTGGGATCATGATCAAGGTTCTCTGCCAGAACTGCCATTTCATATCTCTCGGTTCCGACTGGAACAAATTCAAGACCATAAGCTTTTGCTGCAGAATATACTGCCATTCCCATCTCTGCATCTCCGGATAATATTGCAAGACAAACTGCAAGATGAGTGGTCATTTCCCGTTCATATCCAATGATTGATTCCGGGGTTATATTTCGTTCTTTAAGCAGGTAATCTAAAAGCATCCGGGTTCCGGATCCTTTTTGACGGTTAATAAACCGGTGAGTTTGAATATCTTCCAGAGAAAGTCCTTGTTTTGATACAATTCCCTGTTCCCGCTCTGCTACACAGATAAGGCAGAGATCATGATCTGGCAGGTATCTTTTTAAATACCCGGTATTATAATCTCCATCATCCATTAACAGGTGCATGGGAGCAAGATGGCAGTCACCCCTCTTTATGGCAAGCAAACCTCCCATGCTTCCAACATGGACAGAAGAAGGAAAAACTCCGGACTCTCTTAATTCATCTGCCAGGTAATCAATAACCGGATCATGACTTCCGGAAATAAGGATTGTTTTTTCTGCTTCAGAAACCGGAGTGGTAATTCTGACAGAAACCTTCGTACCTGGTTCATACCCTTCAACTGATGCTGGGATAGTAAGATATCCGTTAGACCTGACCATGCTCATCTGAACACCAGAACCCCTTGACAGGGGAAGTGCTACCCAGGAATCCTGTATTTTTCCTACGGTTACCAGCACAAATTCATCAGTACCAATTTCCGAGTGAAGGGATCCTGCTAATTTTGCATTAATTTCAGGATATCCCGGGACATAAAGACCATACCACGATAGGAAAGGAAGGATTATTTCCCGAAGGATAGTGTGACATGCAACCGGGTAGCCAGGTACGCCTATTAAAGGCTTTCCGTCAATATCTGCCAGAATTACTGGTTTTGCAGGTTTAATATTTATTCCATGAACAAACACTGTCCCAAGACTGCGGAAGATTGGATCGGTATAATCTTTTGTTCCTTTTGATGAACCTGCACTAACGAGAACAACATCATGTGTAGCTATTGCATCACGGATGGTTGCTTCAATACGGTCTGGTTCATCAGGGACAATCGGGTAGAGAGTAACTGTTGCACCAGCCTTTTTAATCTCTGCTGCAGCCATTTGCATATTGCTCTCAATAACCTGTCCCGGCTTTGGTATTGAACCCGGAGATATAATTTCACTCCCGGTAGGAATGAGAGCAACATGTAAACTAAGCACAGAAACTTCGGTGATTCCATATGAAACCATCGCTCCAATATCAACCGGGCGGATAACATGACCACCGGGCAATACCATCTCCCCTCTAGCAATATCCTCTCCAACAGGCCTGATGTTCTGCCAGGGATAAGCAGATTTCCGGATTAAAAAACCTTCTTCAATCTCCTCGGTATCCTCGATCATAATCACTGCATCATATTCTGTTGGTACCATATTACCCGTATTCACCCGTATAAAATCACGGATTATCACAGGTTTTTGTTCGGTAGCGTTCTTTGTATCACCTGCCTTTACAGCAATTCCATCCATGGCAGAAAGATGACCTGAAGGAAAAGAAGTTGGAGCGTAAACTGCACAGGCGGAAACTTTCCCGGCAGAGTCTGGCACAGGAACAGTTATAATTTGAGGGTTTAAAGAAAAACGATTCTTTAAAAGTGTTATGGCGTCTGAAAGAGAGGTAAGGTGCAGGTATCTGTCTCCCATTGTCTTCACCATGGCTGAATAATTACCCGGGAGTTCTTTTCATATCCTTCAATCTCTGCAGGAATACAAAGAAGCCCATTACTATTTACCAGGGTATTCGTAAGTCCGGATTTTCCAAAAACAGGTGTAATTATATCATTTTCATATTTTACCCGGATGTAATCTTCTCTTCCTTTCGCAGAAGGAACGGGAGATGATAGTATACCTGAAAAAGAAACCGGTGCACTTTTTTCACCAGTCATTACCCTGATAAGATCACGCACAAGAGCTTTTAACACAACATATGCCGACGTGGGATGGCCGGGAAGTCCAATAACAGGAATATCCTTAACCTTTCCTATAATGGTAGGTTTTCCCGGTGATAGTGCAATGCCATGAACTAATAGTTCTCCCTTTTCTGCAATAATGTCCGCACACATATCACGTTCTCCTTTGGAGCTGCCACCAGATATTAAAACCACATCAGCTTGTGAAACAGCATCAGATATTGCCATCTCCAATGCTTCCTGCTCATCCCGAATGATACCACAGATGATGGGAACTGCACCACATTCTGATACAAAACCTGCACACAGGTAGGTATTGACATCCCTGATCTGTCCAGCCTGAGGATTATGAGAAATAGGTATGACCTCATTCCCTGTTGAGATTATAGCGATTTTTGGTCGAGTCGAAACCATAACCTTGTTAAAGCCACATGCTGCAAGTACACCCATCTCACGCGAGGTAATTTTCACACCAGCATAAACAGCCGGATGATCCGTAGAAAAATCCTCACCTTTGTGAACCACGTTTTCTCCTGTACCAACCGGTTTTAAGATAAGAATCTCATCACCTAATTCTTCACTCATTTCAACCATGACCACCGCATCAGCTCCTGAAGGGAGGAATGCTCCGGTTGGAATATACATGCAAGATCCCGTATTTAAAAAAGATGAAGGTTCATCTCCCATTGCAATTTTCCCTGCTAACTTTAGCATTGCAGGAATACTTTCACTCGCTCCGGTGGTATCTGACGAGTGGACAGCATAACCATCAACTGTTGACCGGTTAAACCCAGGAATATCAATGTCTGTTGTGACATCAGTACGGAGAATACGACATGATGATTCAAGCAATGATACATGTTCTGTTTTTGTTAGTTTTGCCAGACTACATAGAACAGAACGTGCGGTATCAACGGGTACAACGGATAAAAACCTGCTCATTTGAAACAGCCTAGTTGACAACCGCGGATTTTCACGTTGTTTGAATTACAGTAAGTGGCGATATCAAGCTTGGATACCCCGTACCTTTCAGATATCGCAAATGCCTGTGGACAAGTAATTTCACTGGTGATACCTTCTTTTTCTAAAATAGTTTTTATTTGCTCTGATTCCATATTTATAAATGGTGAACATGAAATAAAAGATTATAGCTATTGATTACCTGTTGAAATAAAAAGAAACGAGAAAATCCATGTTATCCACGATACTCATAAGTTCACGCAAAGATCCTGCGGGATCAAACATACACAAAGACCTCTGCACACTCCTTGAACAACATCATGATATACTATCTCATATTCACCACTGGTTTGCAGATGAGAGACTGATTTATCTGAATGGATCGATTCTTCCTTCTGATGCTGACCAGATACTTTTTTTATCCAGACATGCCAGCGAAAGACCACGTCCGGTTCTGACAGTACATGTTACTGGAAATTACGGACCTGCAGATTATGGTGGCACCCCTTCAACACTTACCCCCTCTGCAACGAGTCTTATGCATTCACTCATTAAAGGATTAGTCAGATATGCACCAGCCGGTTATGAAGTGATGTATGAAGCTACACACCACGGACCGACAAATATTCCGCTTCCTTCATGTTTTGTAGAAATCGGTAGTACCGAAAAAGAATGGAATGACAGGAACGGGACAATGGCAGTTGCCCGGGCAGTCCTTGATGCACTTACCAGGGATCCTTTAAAGACTATTCCTCTAGCAGGATTTGGCGGGACTCATTATACTCAGAGGCAGACAGAAATTTCAAAAACAACCAGGGGAGGTTTTGGCCATATCATGCCTACACGGGACCTTCAATACCTGACCGGTGATATGTTTGAAAGGATGGTCACGTTATCGCAGGCAATAGCGATATATATTGATGGCAAATCGCTTACAGGAGAGGAAGAACGTAAAATTTCTAAATTCGCTGAAAAATTTTACATACCTGTCCTGGGACAGCAGGAACTGACTCATCTTTCATCTCTGGATCTATCTGAATATCTTACTATTCGCTCTCTTGCTGATCTCACTATACCAAAAAGCAACATAATTCTGCATGATCTCCATTCCTGTCCAAACCCCGTTATAGTAAACATTTCACCAGACCTTATTGAAGAAGTGATGAAAACCATTCCTGAAGAATTTCTCACCGGATTAGATAATCTTCCCGTGGTACATTTAACAGGGAAGGGAAAAGCCTGTCATCCGGTTTTCATAACTGAAAGAACATGTCATTCTGTCGTAAAGCAGAAGATCACTGATTTGTGTATGTACCTGATTAAGTCCAAAAATTCAGTGAAATTTGATGGAAACATCATGGTAATTACTAAAAACAGGTTTGATCCTTCAAAAGCTAAAGATCTAGGAATCCCCCCGGGGCCTTTATACAAGGAACTTATGTCAGGAAAAACCATTCAGTGTAATGGAAAATCCATCAAACCTGAAATGGTAATGACAATCACTGAAAAAAAGATTTTTATCAGAGATAATGATGGTTCTTAACATGAGTATTCCTCCGAGTGAATAGTACCATCATTTTTATCTTATCAACGTGTAAACTTTCAATTACTCTATGTTTTCTGTATTGTATGTTGATGATGAACCAGCTCTCTTAGAAATAGGAAAATTATTTCTCGAAAAAAAAGGCGAAATTACGATTCATCTTGCAGAATCAGCAAAAAATGCAATTACAATTCTTCAGAACCTCGATGTTGACGTTATAATATCAGATTATGATATGCCTGATATGAATGGAATTGAATTCTTAAAATATATCAGAAGATCAGGCAACCAGATTCCGTTTATCATTTTTACCGGGAAAGGCAGAGAAGAAGTCGTTATCGAAGCAATAGAGAATGGAGCAGATTCTTACATTCAGAAAACTGGAGATCCTAAAACGATCTTTCAGAACCTGCGTCAGAAAATAGACTCGGTGGTCAGGTTAAAATTAGCAGAAAAAGAAATCAGAAGGAAAAGCAGAGAATGGGACGGATTATTTAATTCAACCGAACGGGTAACCCTTGTAGTTAATACAAACCAGAAGATTTTATCTGCGAATCGTGCTTCTACCATCCTTTTCAAAAGTACGGAAGAACAATTACTCGGAAAAGATTTTTTCCCTTTTTTTTACCAGGATGATGGAAAAAAATCGTCTTTTAAGAATGTACTGGAATCGAAAAAGTTCTATTCGGATATTGTAACAAGTGACAATCTGAATAAAACATTTGACATCTCATATACCCCGGTTCTGGATGAAGAAGGGGAAATTGAAAAAATCATCTTAATGGCGTCAGATATTACGCAACGAATAAAAAATGAAGAAGACTTAAAAAAATATCGGGAAAATCTGGAAGAATTAGTCAGGGAACGAACCGTAGAACTGGCAAAGGCAAAAGAATTAGCTGAATCCTCGAATAAAGCAAAAACTACCTTCCTGTCAAACATGAGCCACGAACTTCGGACACCGCTCAATGCAATCCTTGGATATACCCAAATCCTTCAAAGATATAATAACATCACTCCCGAACAGAAAGAACAATTAAAAACAATTTATTCAAGTGGAAAACATCTTCTCAATCTCATTAATGATCTTCTGGATCTTAGTAAGATTGAAGCACAGGTTATTCAGGTTGATGAAAAATCCTTTAACTTGATGTCACTTTTTAAAGAGGTTTATAATATAACCCGTATAAAAGCAGAAGAAAAAAACCTTTCCTTCTCTTTTGAACCAATTACTCCCATACCCTCATGTGTACTCGGAGATGAAGGGAAATTACGACAAATTTTAATCAACCTGCTCAATAATGCGATTAAATACACAGATACTGGAACTATTTTATTCAGGGTCAGTTATGGAATTGCTGCGGATCATGTTTTGCAGTGTGAAATTATCGATACCGGTAAGGGGATTCCAGTTAACAAAAATGACGAGATATTCAGACCATTTACCCAGATTGGTGAGCATGGTGAAATGATAGAAGGTACTGGTCTTGGTCTTGCAATTACAAAAAGCCTTGTTGAATTCATGAATGGAACTCTGACATTTGTTAGTGAAGAAGGAAAGGGAACAAAATTTACCATAACAATAACATTCCCTCCAACACTAACCTTTGTCCCGGAAAATAAAGAAATCAGAAATATTATCGGATATGAAGGAGATAGGAAAAAAATTCTAATCGTTGATGATAATATTTCTAATGCCTCATTTTTAGAAGCATTTTTACAGCCATTGGATTTTTTTGTTATGAAAGCAACAAATGGACCTGATGCACTGCTCATAACTAGTCATTACCACCCGGATATCATTCTTCTGGACTTTGTCATGAGTGGAATGAGTGGTCTTGATGTAATTCATGAGATTCGAAAAAATACTGCACTTGATGATATTAAAATAATTGGTATATCTGCATCGGTCTCCAGAAGTGAATATAAACATGACTTTAAGGCGTCTTGTGATGAATTTCTGGTAAAACCTGTCGATATTAATGTTCTGCTTAATGTATTAGGCAGGTATCTGAATATTATCTGGAAAGAAGAAATTATCGATGATGATACTGATACTACGATACTTCAGCCTTTAACAACGTATGAAATCCAGCCTCCATCAGAAGAACTTTTAAATAATCTGGAACTGCTGGCAAAACAAGGAAATTTTACCAAAATTAACCAGATGTTAATTCAAATGGAGCAAGAAGAAAATCCAGACAGAGCTTTTATTCACAATGTTCGTCAAAATTGCATGAAATTTAACGACGATGCAATTATTTCTCTCATCAGGAGTATGAAACATGATAGATGAACAGGAACCCGAAAACAGAGGAACTATCCTTGTTGTTGATGACACCCCGGCATCAGTGGGAATGATTCAGGTAGCATTAGAACAGGAAAACTATCAGGTATTAATAGCAATAAGTGGCGAAAAAGCATTAGAAAGGATAGAATTTATTAAACCAGACCTGATTCTTCTTGATATCATGATGCCTGGAATCGATGGATATGAGACGTGTCTTCAAATAAAATCAAATGAAAAAACTAAAGAAGTTCCAATAATTTTTTTATCCGCTCTTTCTGATACATTTGATAAAGTCAAAGCATTTAGCATCGGTGGCGTAGATTATCTAACAAAGCCAGTAGAACCAGAAGAACTTCTGATACGAGTTAAGACACATATACGACTCAACCAACTAGAACGCGAATTACAAAATGCAAAAAAAGAACTGGAGAACAGAGTAGAGTTACGAAGCATTGAGTTGATAAACGCAAATAAAATTCTGGTTGAAAAAGAGGAACTTCTCAAGGGAATATTTGATTTGTCTCCTATTGGCATCGGAGTTTTTTTACCTGATGGAAAAATTCATGATTTTAATCCTGCTTTAGAAGATTTTTTCGGAGTAAAGCATTCTACAGACCTGACTGCATACAATTTATTTATAGATCCCAATATTAGTCAGAATATTATTAACCGGGTAAAAAGTGGAGAGCCACAGGAATATGAAGGATTATATGATTTTAATCTTGTGAAAAGTAAAAATGTCTATAAAACACAGAAAACTGGATCCCGCTATTATCTTATGATAATAATTCCCCATTACAACATAGAGACTAACCAAATTTTAGGTTATATTGCCTATGCACAGGACATTACCGAATGGAAATTAAAAGAACGAGGTATTAAAACGAAGAAAAATCCCTGAAACTATGGTATATCGCATTTACTAAAGAGTTGAGGGATTAAGATCGGTTATATCGATGATACAAATACGGATATACCTGCTGTCGTTAAGATACACAACTTTGAGAGCAATTATTACTTTTACATGCTTACCAGGTACTATGGTTATTGTTTCATGAAATATTTCCTCAGTATCTTTTCTTAGTTTTTGATATTTTTCTTCCAGAAATTGTTGAAAATTG
The DNA here is from genome assembly GCA_012729535.1 of Methanomicrobiales archaeon. GTDB lineage: Archaea > Halobacteriota > Methanomicrobia > Methanomicrobiales > Methanospirillaceae > Methanospirillum. The sequence goes on from JAAYCY010000068.1 coordinate 19,945, forward strand.
ATATTTCCCAAGGAAATTTTTTGAAATTTTTCTTTTACACTCTTGTTTATAGGTCCTTTTTTAATAGAGAAAAAAGAATGAAAAAGATCATTTGCTTCAAAATACTCGGCTTTATCTTTATGATAAATGAGTATCATTTCACGTGATGTATCTGTCAGAAGAGTTAACTGATTTTTTACCTGGGACAAGGAATTCTCAAGAATTTTTCTCTCGTCAATTTCATGCTGAAGACGTTTTGTTCGTTCATCAATAATCTGCTCAAGGTGTTTTCGATAATTATACAAATCTCTTTCTATCTTATTCCGGTCAGTAATATCACGGGCAATAAAGCAGAATACTGTTTCATCCTGCTCAATTGTCCTGCTCATGGTAACTTCAACGGGAATATCTTTTCCCTGACCGGTATGGATTAAACCTTTCAATGTAAGAATTCCAGAATCAATCAATTCATGTGGAATAATATTTTGTGAAACCAGTGTTCCTGAATCACTAATGAGGATATTACTAATGTGTATTAGAGCATCATCAGGCTTTGATACAACCTCCCTTGCCCGAAGATTCATATATTGGATTACACCATCTGAATTTAAAAGAAAAATAAAATCATGTGCACTATCTATTGCAAATTTGGTCAGGGCCAGTTCACGTTCTATCGCACTTCTTCTGAATATTTCCTTATGAAGTTCATTATTTACCTCACGAAGTTCAATTGTCCGTGTCTGAATGATTGTTTCAAGGTTATTTTTTAAATGAAGGAATTCGTGTTCAGTTCTTTTTAATTCAGTAATATCCAGGCCAGATGCAAAATATTCGATAAATTTCCTCGTTTTTTTATCATAGACAGCCCGGACTTTCCATCTCTCCCAGGAAAAATCCCCATTTTGGTTTATTCTACGGAGATCCAACGTAATTTCAGGATTATCAAAAGAAATCTCCGACATCCGGATTATTACTTCGTTAAAATTTTCTTCAGGATATGGAGGGATAAATGGAGATCCAATAAGAAGATGTTTGTCAATCCCGGTATGATCTGAAAAATTACTGTTGATATTGATAATTTTGTAGTCACGGTTAAACCTGACAACAAATTGAACCTGATTATCCAGCAGTTCCTGGTATGCACGCGAAATTTTTTCTAAATCTTCTTTTGCCTGTTCTTCTTTCGTACTTTCTTCGATTAGCAGAGCTGAACCCGGTCTCCCATTGTCTAATACAACCGGAATAATAGTGAGAGAATATGCATGGTGTTTTTGTGTCCTGCTTGTTTTAAAAATTAGGTGAGAACGCTGACCATTAAGTGCATTTGTCAATAATTTCGAAACTTCATCTGTTAAAAATATACTAAGCAGTCTTTCCTGGCTGTCTTTTAGCTCTGAATTTATATTTTCATTTTCATATAATTCCATTATTTCATCATTTTTATCAATAACGGTAAGATATCGATCAAAAATAAAAAATGGTAATGTGGTAAATACTTTTAAAAATGAAACTGAAACACGCTTACTAAGCTGGACGAATTTTTTCGCTCCAACCCGCGAAATTTCTATTTTTCCTTGTGCTTCAAGGACTTTGATATACTTTGCAAGAACATTACGATGGATTCCAGTCCGTTCAGCAAGATCTACAATACTCAGTCTTTTGTCCTTACCTGATATTGATGACAAAATTACCGAGGTTATCTCTTCTGTTCGTTCCATATGTGACACAAAGGAATTTTTAGTATAGTTGGTTAGATGTTTCCTTGAATAATAATGTATGGAAATAAATCCTGGTTATTGTTCAATGAATGCCCGTATATTCATATTCAGCGGATATAATTTTCCTCCGTACGTGACAGATGCATCTGTTGATTCAATAGTGATTTGACCGGTATCAGGATCAATAGAACCTTTTATTGTTCCGGGCACAGAGAAACTCCAACCATTTTCCATCTGAGTGTTATATTTTACCGTTCCGGTTACATTCAAGTCAGGATTATTATGATTTCCCTTTAAAATTCCATCCGAACCCATGAATAGCCAATACCCCTTTCCAGACTCTACCAGATATTGATCCGAATATCTACCTTTCCATCCTTTTATTATCGGTGTATCAAGAGTGTGGGTAGTTGTATTATAAGGAATAAGAAAAACCCATTTTTCAGATATGGAGGATAAAGCATCTGAGGTCAGCGTCGGGGCATCTGTATAAAGGCCAATCGCATTCCATCCTTTCTTTAACTTTTTTTCTTTTTCTGAAGATAACAACCCTGATTCATAATAAAGGGGAATTGAATCCATTTTTCTCGAATAAATCCATATTCCAGTGAAAGGTTTGAATAATTCTGTTTTGTATACTTTTTTCCAGCCCTTCATAGGATCATAACGGTAGATTGAATGATGTCCGGTGTTTATTGTGTCGAAGATTTCAAAGGTATTGTTTCCTGTACTAAGCATCCGGGGGGTAGATACAAAATTCCATCCAGGGTATAATTGAATATCAAAATCTGAAGAGTCCTTTTTTGTTGTGAGTATATGGAGAGGATCAGAAAGAACATGATTCGTTTCAGGTTGTAGATAATTAGATTCTTGATGCAATATCGTCTTGGATGTATGGAATGGTTGAATTTTATTAACAGATTCATTATTCGAGTTTTCACTTACATCCGGCAGATCTGAAAGTGAATATATTGTAATATTTTCCTTTGTTTGAGGGAACAGAACCTGTGAAGTGAAAGAATCATTACCTAATTGGGCTGCTGCCCCTTGTGGTAACAATGTAATCATAATTGTTGATAAGCATAAAATGAAGAGAAAAGGAATCAATTTCTCTCTGGTAACTACTTTCATTATTATCAATAGATTTTTATTAATATTATTTATATTATATCATTAGGTAGACTGTTATTGAAAATACTCTTTAAAATCCTCAATCTCAATGAATTTTCAAGAATTTTATAAGTTCTAAATTCTATATCCAATACCAAATCATTAAATATATGAAAATATCATTCTAATGAATAGGTTTACGTGGGGGATTGATACAAATGTCCTTTAAAAATATTTTATTAATAATTCTCCTTATTGCCATTACTACTCAATCTGCTTGTGGAAATGATATGAGGGAAAGTAATTCTCCAGATGCGCTCGGATGGTTTCAGTTTGAATCCCAACCTATGGGAGAATTAATTTTTGACGGTGTTTCATATGGAAATACTCCAGTCAAAGTGCCGGTGAGTATGTACTCAAATCCATTCCATGAGGTAATAATAAAAATGGAGGGATATGAAGAATATTCTCGCGAAATAACAGAAAATCCAGGACCAGGTGAGACAATTCCGGTCTCACTTAACACAAATCTTATCGCCAATATTCAAAAATTACTAAGCGACGAAACACCTTTACAATCAAATTTTTAATTTTTTTATTTTTTTGTTGATTTAGTGAAAAGTAAAACGGATAACCTTTCAAATAAAGAAAAAACTAGACATTTGGTTATTTAGATTCGCGACGAGTTTACAGAAATTTAAACTGATTTCTAGTGAATTTGTTATAACTAATATTGATTAATTTATACCTGACCAAATCAGCCATTCATCTTATTTCACCCATATTTCTAAAGAAAAATAGATATTTTTCCTAATGAAAAATATTAACACATGAACTCGGCAGAGCTAGAGATGATTTTCGGATAATATAATTATCATAATCAATTTTAATGTGATTATAACTTTATTTTAGAGAATAGAGGGATTTTACGGAATAATTTAGTTTTAATAATTATTTCAAATATTGTGAACTTTTTTAAACATGCTATTCCTGCTGTACAGCATAAATCTAAGGTGTCAATTATGCATGGTTTAATATCTGACAAATCAAAAAATGCAAGTGAAATTTTATCTGCACTTTTAATTATCGATAAAAATGTCTTATAATATCCGTGTCTTGATATAATATTTAATAATTCATGTTTTAAGTAGATATAATGGATTTTCTGGTTATGATTCTGTTCCTGTTTAGGAACTGGAAGATTCAGAGCATCTAAATATTGGGTATATTGGACATTTATACCAGATATATTACCTACACGGTTCCACATCATCGATCGTAAATTAATTTCCATAAGTTTGTAGTATCCATCTCTGCAATCATATTTAAATTCAGGTTGTGCTATACCCATCAGGTTCATCCCATGTAATAACTTTCTCCCCTGTTCAAGTACTTCTGATGGAGCGTTATTTGACGCACTAGCAAAAATACCAAAATCATTTGGATATTGTGATAATTTTTTTCCGATCCATTCATTAAGTATATCCCCCTGAAAGGAACGGTATCCCACATAACTATATATCTGTGATCCATCTCCCGGGATTATTTCAGATGCAATGAAAGAGAGATTTTCGGACATATGTTTTAAAATATCGGTTCTAATCTCTTCTAGATGTGTTTTTGAATGGATCTGCAAATTTCTAAATACCTGTCCATGAATATCTTCTCTTTTAACTGGTTTTATTAATATTGGAAAAGATAGTGCATCTAATGCATCCAAGTCATTTTCATTAGAGATATTGATTGTTTTGGGATAAGGAACTCCAAGTTTTTCACATTGTGCATATTGATAATATTTATTTAATGTAAGGAGGATATTATCGGTATTAAAGGGGATGAATGAAAACTTATGAATATATGAATATATCGTGTAGAGATATTCTATATGAATATCTTCCGTTGGATAAATGATAAGATAATCATATAATTCATGTAATCGGTTAATTTTTTCTAATAAATCTTCCGGGTTTTGTTTAATTAATTGAAATTTTTTTATTTTATTACTATAAGCTGCACCCATTTTAATGAAATCTATTATAAAGATGTCCAGTACCCCTTTTTCAGTCAATTCCTGAATGATTGAGTATGCATTAAGATAACTTCCTAATACCAAGGTACAATGCTTAATTGGCATATTGAATAATTTATTTTTTATTATTTGTAATTACTTATTCGTATTATCTTATATGACGATATTGTGTGATGATACTTTTGTTTAGCATTTTAACCAATTTTTTCAGTTACAGACCTTATGCTGTATCTTTGGAAAATGTTGTAGTAAAATTTTCAATAGCTTTCAGGACAACAAATACCATTATTATGTAAAAGAATGTCATAATCACAGAATATACCATAAGGGTAATGATAACTGGTGTTTTATATAGTTGACAAATCAAGAATCCTGATATCACTCCGGCAGCCCGAAATACATCATATACGAGTTTCCAATGATTAAATCCATACTGAGACAATAATGAAGGGGGAGAAACAATAAATTCAGTAATTACCATTAAAGATAACGGCCAGCAATACCATCCTGCTTCTACCCACTCTGATCCAAGAATTATCGGTAATATGTATGGGGCAAACAGAGTAGGTATTCCAATGAGAGGTAGGGCAATCATAATAAGTTTTTTCATGGTTTGTAGATAAAATAAGCGTAAATTTCTTGATTCATCACGAATCATCTTTGATGCCTCCCCTATGTAGGCCTGAGATATTGCACTTGCAATAACACTTTCCGGTAGTATTAGTAACATTTGAGCTAAAGCAAAATATCCAACAATTTGTGAGTTATATATATTTAGCAACATTATTGGAGGTATCTGGAGAGCAATAGTATTAACTACCATTGCAGGAAAGGTAAATAATGGAAAACGGTTGAATTTTTTTGCTATTTCCACAATATTTTGCAAATTTCTAAATTTTAGGATTTCTTTATCCTTCTTCAACATCGCGTCTACAAATGTTCCAATTCCTGCAATTTGAAATAAAATATGCCCAATAATCAAACCCGTTGCCCCATACGACAAAATTCCCAATATAATTTTACTTAATGATCCTGCAATTCCCTGGTTAATTTTTGTATACGTGATCCTTTTATAGTCCCTTTCTCTGATCGCCCATTCATTGAGAATCGAATACAAACCCATACCAAAAAAACCTATAATCAGGAATATGCTATATTCCTCTATAGATCGCAAATTAAAAATAGTATAAAGATATGTTTTCCCAATAAAAAAAATTAGGATTAATCCAATGGTTGTACTAATCAGGATGAGAATACATAGAGAAAGAAGACTTGATCTTTCAACCTCATTTTTTGTTAATGAAAATGCAGTCTGATATGAAAAGGTTGCACCAATTCCAACTATTGCTAAAATTGAAGAATAAACTGCTAGTACACCAAAATCAGACGGGTCATACAGACGAGTTATTATAGGAACGGATAATATACCAATCAATTGTGCTGAGGCAGTACCCACTCCTAAAATGAATACTCCTTTATAATAAGGATTATTAGTAATAAAATATATGATCTGGCAAATTAACGAGTCTCTTTTTATAAATTGAAGATTATAAGAAATAATTTTAGTTATTTTCTCAGATAATGTCTTTTTCATTTAATATTGCTCATTTATTATAATTAGGGTAAAATTTCTTGCTATTAATATGTTCCGGATAATAGGTTTTTTTCACAAGTCAATATACTTATTTAATTAAAAATGTAATTATTACCATTAGCAACTGTAGAATAATATTTCCTTATAACAGACTATTTTTTTTACAATTGCTGTGATATACTATTTATGTTGATGCATAAAATAATACAATCTGATCCTGAAATTTGGAATCTTTTCACCTCTAAGGAAGAGTATAACAATCTTCACCGGGATCAATACGAAAGATTTCCATACTATGCAAGTAAAAATCGAAATATTTTTGAGCCTTTGGTTTCTCAGTATCTAATTAATCATAATTTTCGGGTTGAATTCCCGGGTAATGCTCCTTTTGCAGTTTGTCTTACACATGATATCGATACTATTTATAAACCATTGATTTACAAAGGGATCGATATGTTACTTGCCTTAAAAAAAGGAGATGCAAATAATTTTTTTATTTTATTGAAACAAATTCAGTCAAAAAAAAATCCATTCTGTAATTTTTCTAATATCATGAATCTAGAAAAAAAATATGGAGCAAAAAGTACTTTCTTTGTTTTGGCAGAAACCCAGGAAGAACCAGATTTCCAATATAATATTGAAGACATTAATAAGGAATTAGGGGAAATAATCGAAAACAAATGGGAAATTGGACTTCATGGAGGAAGTTCTGTTTATCTGGATGCTCACATGATGATGGCTAAAAAAAAGGTTTTAGAAAAACTAATTCATAAAGAAATAATCGGTTATAGAAGTCATTTTCTCCAATTTCATACTCCAGACACCTGGGTTGCTTTAAGCAAAGCAGGCTTTAAATATGATACTACTTTTGGGTACGCTGACTGTGCAGGATTTAGAAATGGTATATGTCATCCATTTAAACCATATAATCTGAATACAGACCAGGAAATCAATATTTTAGAAATTCCGCTTATTCTTATGGATTGTACACTTGGATTATATATGGAATTAGATGAAGATAAAAAATGGGAATTAATTAAAGGTTTAATAGAGCGTGTTGCCGAATGTCGTGGAATTTTTACCATATTGTGGCACAATACATTTATGTCTGGTAGCCAATTTGAATTGTATGAAAAAATTCTCGCATATTGTTATAAAAAAAATGCCTGGATGACAAATTGTGAAGAAATCTATTATTGGTTCCAAAATTATTATTAAAATAGTTTACAATCAAAGTATTTTTTTTATATTTCGCAGGTATTTATCTAAAAATTTTAATATTAAACTAACTATTCGGCGATGGAAAACTGACAACATGTCTTCCTATCAGCTATTAAAAAGAGGAAAAGAGATGTAAATTCTCACTTAAATCGTTGTACATCGTTGAAATATTCTTCTAAATACCTTCAAAATGAGAATAATTCATTCCTCCAAACATTTCACTAATTGATATGAATAAATCATTTTCATCAAAAAATCCGCTTTTTCTTTAATCTCTGAAACAAAGACAATACTGGCGGTTTTATAACCTGATAAAGTACCGGTTAAAAAATAGAAAACGGCGATTATTTTCGATAATTGGATAATGAATATAGGAAAAGATAAAATAAAATTGCTTATATGGGCTGATCCTTCTGTGGATGGCCTTAAATTTGAACAATAGTATTTGAAAGAGAAATATTATTACAATAAAAAACGTAAATAATAATAAAATTAATGGATAATTAAATTAGAATACAATAATAAAAATTATGAAAGTATTAAACAGAAAAATATCGTTTATTTGGAGAATAATTTTTTATTCATTATAATTTTTAAAAGTAATTATAAATTGAGACAACATTATGAAAAAAATTTATGTATTATTCATTATTTTGATCGCAATATTCACTTTTTCTTCTTCATCAGGATCAGTAAATACTATTTTATCTGAGTTTCCCCAAAAATTTTCTAATGAGGAACATCCAAAAAATTCCATACAAAACACCCCAGTTCAATACTTAAATATTAGTGGAATTAATATAGCATATCGAGAATTTGGCACTGGTGACCCCTTATTAATGAATCAGGGGATTGATGCCACAATGGATGACTGGAATGATACTTTTATTAGTATCCTTGCTTCCAAATATCGTGTATACATATATGATTATCGGGGAATGGGATATAGCACGGATAATGATTCAAAACATTCTATTAAATTATATGCAGAAGATGTTGCAGACTTTATTTCAACTTTAAATCATAAAAATATGAGTATATATGGTGTTTCTATGGGTTCCTGTGTTGCGCAGGAACTTGTAATTAACCATCCTGAAAAAGTTAAAAAGATGATCCTAGATTCAAGTACTTATAGCATTCGTATTCCTGAGACAAAAGAACTTTTAGGTTACCTTTATAGTGTAATATCAGATCCTACATTATCAGAAGGAAATAAAAACCAAGCATATGCAAATCTTTTATGGAACGGAACCTTTAAAAACCTTTCAACCATTAAAAACGATGTATTAGTAATTGTTGGATCGAAGGATACAGTAACTCCACCTATTCTTTCAAAAAAACTTTTCGAATTAATTCCAAATTCCACTATGGTGATTATTAATGGGACCAATCATGGTGGATCGAGCAAGAATCCCGAAGAATATGCAAAAACAACTCTTCATTTTTTAGAGAGTTAACCTAAATCTTATCATTAAGGTTGCTAATAATTTTTTCAATAAAAATCATGAATGAAATAAATCTACATATGAGTTAGAATAGATTTTTTGTTTATTATGTAATTTATTATTCAGTAATAATATTGATTCATTTGTAGATAAAAAAGGATAATTTCCACCTTTCTGGTTCAATTCATTTCCTTTAGAAAACATCAGACCTATATCAGAGAATTGTTTAGTGGTGATAATTAAATACCCTGGATAGAAGGAAATTTCAGAAACTTCCTGTATCTGGTTACTATTAAAAAAAGGAATTTTGTATTCATTAGATATTTGTATATACTTTTTTTCAAAAAACCTGTTGGTATAATAATCAGAAAAAATAACAGAACCATATGGAATATGTGACAAGAAAAAATCAAATCCGTTTAACTCTCCGTAATTATATGAATATCTTGTTCCCACAATATCTGTATTACTCATTATTCCTATAGAACCAATAGAAAACATTAGAAAAATAAGAAATAAGAAAAAACCTGCTTTTCTTATTTCCATATTACTCTTGATGTACTGCACTACGATAAGAAATCCCCAACCCATAATAAATGCCATAAAAGGAGAAACTAGTAAAATAAATCTATCCATACCTAAAATATTCATCGTCTGCCAAAAACTCTGAAGTGGAGTAGGCACATATAAGATTATAGATATTAACCCAAAAAGTCCAAAAACAGTAGCATACAACGGTTTTTGATACCAGAATAGAGCACATATTCCGATAATTGCAAAAAATATGAAGATCAAAGTGGAAAAATTATTCATAATAAAAATTGTGGGAGAGTATTCCTGGATTGTTTCAACCATAACAGGCTCGATAAAAAAATCCGGTTTAATGCGCATAATAAAGATATCATGACTGAAATCAATTGCTCTAAAGAACCAATATGCTAGAGAAAAAATAATTAAAAAGGAAATAAATGTGTTTCGAATATATTTTTCTGATTTGATAAATATTTCACATGCCATTAGGATCAGTAATAAGGTGATAATCATGGGAGTTGAAACATGATGAACAAGAACCATAAACATTGTGACCAATATTACCAGAAAATGAGTAAAAAAATTTTTCTTTTCAGAACATGTTCCAAACTCGTATTTAATCAAAAAATACAAAATTAGTATAAAACTGATATATGCAACTACACGCGTAACCATGTACATCCCATAAAAAGTGACCCAGGAATCCATAGAATACAAAAGACATGCAAAGAGCGATAATTGAATATTACAAGTAATTTTCTTAAAAATATAATATAAAATTATCCCTGTAATTACAAACACAGGACAAGCCATTAAAAAGAGTGCAAATTTTGGATCAATATTCAAAACGATAGAACTTACAGCCAGCCAGATATGATAAAGAGGAAAATAGGCTGAACCTAGATCTAAATCCAAAGGAATAATTTTCCCCGTTATTATAATAACCGAAGAATAAAAATTATGAGGGACAATATCTGTCCACCCAAAATAATACGGAGATTTAAGAGTGGTTTCATAAATCAGGGAACTCATTGTGAGTAAAATTTCAATTAAAATAATTTTGGGATTACTATCATAAGTAAAAATTTGAATAAATATTATTAAATATAGGATTATTATGGTTGATAAAAAAAGGATTGAGTTAATAGGAAATAATAATCCAATAGATATTGAGAAAATAAAAAAAATACCGAATAATAAGTGTAGGGTTCTTTGATTATAAGGATACAGGAAATTTAATGAAATTGGTAAATCATTTTTCTCATTAATAATTTTAAAAATAAAAGGTATTGCTAAAAGAACCGGGATGGCGAGTATAGAACCAGAAATTGCAAAATTATATTTACCGATAATAATCGATATTACTAATCCAAAAATATATACCAGAATAATGAAATAGGGAATTCCCTGGACAAAGTATGTTAGAAATCTGTTTTTCATTTATTAAAAGAATGATGATGAGAAAATAATTAATTCTTCTTATTTAATACGGTATTACAAGTCCTTATTAAAGCACTGTTCTAAAAAAAATTTTAGTTTTTTCATTTTTATTGACCAGTCTAGATATTTTAAGGCATATTCTCTCATTATTTTTGGATGTCCGGGATTTGAACATACTGTTTGTACAAAATTAATAATATCTTCAAATTCAACCGGGTTTTCATTTGCAGGAATATTCAAAATATATGGAAAATGTAAAGGAAAATCCGGATCCTTAGCTCCATATACAAAAGGAATACCTCTAGCACAATACTCACGTGCTTTTAATATGGATGCTTCATTTAATCCAATTCGGTGAAGGGCCAGACTTCCTACTGCAATATGACAATTATTGAAAAGATTATCTAGATCTATGCCCGATTTAAAACCTGTAAATATTACTTTTTTTTCTAATTTGAGTGTTTCAACTAATTTTTTTATGTTTGGAAGTTCTACTCCGTCTCCTGAAAAATAAATGATAATGTTTACCGGTCCGTGGTAATTGGAAAGTCCATATAATAACCGATCATAACCATGCCAACGACTGAAATTTGCCAGACACAATAGATTAATGGTATTTCCATCAAATGCTGGACAATCTCTAATTATACATGAATTAACTGATATACCATTTCCTATAGTAATATTCGGTTTTAATGTGGAGGCTGAATGATGGAGTTGATATTGTGTTATTTCATTTGTTACACCAACAATAGCGTCAGAATGATTTTTTATGATTCTTCCAAAAAGAAATTCCAATATCGCATTCAAATATGATTTGTTTAAAAGATACTCATTTATTTCAATCGTATTATACTCTGTAACGATTTTACATTTCCGAAAATACCTGAGGTATTCTTTTGGATACATAATAGAGAGTAAAAATGAAGTCCTGCAATATAATACATCATCAGTACCAAGTGACGATATAATATTGCTGAATATTCTTCTAATTTTCAGATAAAAGTTAAAACGATAAATTAAATTAGGCGATCTAGGGTTGTTAATTTCAATAATTTTTAAGAATTTATGATGTGGATATTGTATTTGATTGCTTCCAATCATGATGATCTCAGTTGATAGACCGAGCTGATTTAAAAAAGATACCTGAGCATAAGTTTTTTTAAAAACTCCACTAAAATAATCTGAATTATACCCCATAATAAAAAAAAATAATCTCATTTTTGAATCGGTCCTTATTAACATAATTGTAACTGTAATTACTTATTGTTCATAATTTTTTGAATATTATTTTTCCACTTTTTTGAGACATTTTCATAAGTAAATTCATTTGTAATATACAATCTGGCATTATCCGCTATTATATCAATCTCTTTATGATGTATTGCCCGGCCAACATTTTGTGCAATACATTCCGGAGAATTTTGTTTCATAATAAAACCGTTTTTAGAATCTATTATGATATCAGGAATACCTCCAACTGGAGTTGCCAGTACCGGTGTTCCACAAGCCATGGCCTCTAACATAATATTTGACAGCCCTTCTGTATATGATGGAATAACCAGAAGTTTTAACTTATTTAAATATAAAGGAAGTTCGTTGTGGTTAATCCACCCTTCTAGTTTAATTTTGTCTTGAATTCTAAATTCATCTATTAATTTATCAATTTCTTCCAGTAAGGGACCATTACCATGTATTTTTATTATCATATCAGGTTCATATGTTAATATATATGGAATGGCCTTAATAAAGTTAATAATCCCTTTTTCTGCACTAAAACGCCCGATAAATCCTATTACCAGATCTCTTTCTTTATATCTGACAATTTGATGAAATATATCTTCCAGTATAAATAATGAACCTGTTCCAATTACTTTTAACCTATTAGTGGTTCCAATATTAATAAACCGTGAAACATTAGGTGATTCGACCAATAAATAATCTGAAAATATATGGCAGGTTTTCTCTAATATATGAATAAATATACTATGGATATTTATCTTAATTAAAGGAATTGATTTATATATGTTTAAAGCGTTAAAAGATTCTGGAGCTATTGCCGTTAACACGGTTTTTTTCTTTAAAAGTTTTGACATTATTGCAGGTAACGCAAAAGATCCTCCTAAAATAAACACCGGACCAGAAATTTTTTTTTGAGTTTTTATTAATAAAAAAGATATTTTTAAACTAATGAATAATTGATATATAATTTTTAAAAAAATGTTATTAAATATTCTAAAAGAGCTGTTGAAATCGAGTAAAATTAAATTGTCTTTTGCATAAATATTATTTGCTTCTAAATTACTGGATATCAAATAAATTTTATTGTATAATGGTGATAAAACTAATAGTAAGTTTTTTAGAATATAGGAATAACTTCCAGGTGAATTCTCTAACGCAATGGTGATAATACAGATATTTTTTTTTGATAAAATATTATCCATAAAAATCAGATTTCCAATGATTGTAATCTTATTGATAGATATTGCATGGAATAGTACTTAACATGTTACTATACAGATTAATCTTTCTATTTTTGTGAATAGGATTTAGTAAGGATTTTAAAATTATAATTTTTTTTATTGTTCCCATAAGGATAACATATACAATATCAAAGATGATTTGACATTTTAACTGATAAATGAAACGATAAATATATTTTTTTATTACGAAATAAAATATTATTTATTAACCATTGGTGATTTTATTTCCAGAGATTGTTCATCGAAAAAGGAGAGAACATTGAGGACTGTATGGTTATAATTTTAATAATTTGAATAAATAATATAAAAATATCCAATTAAACATAGGTTCATAAAATGATAGAATCTAAAGAAGACTACCAGTTTTATTTAAAAGCAGATGAAATCGCTCTTCAGATCGAATGTCGGTTACGTGATTATTTTATACACGAACCGTGGCGATATGAACGGTTACTTCGGAAATTGGAATATTATTTGAATTGTAAAAAATCTATAATCTGGAGGCCTTATACATATTTTCTTTATTTCAAGTTAAAAAAATTTGGAGCAAAAATAGGATTATCAATACCCCCAAATGTATTTGGACCGGGGTTATCTGTAGCTCATTTTGGAACAATCATTGTTAATCCCTTGGTAAGAGTAGGAAATAATTGCAGGATTCATAATTGTGTCCATATTGCAACACAGGCTCATTCGAAAGGAGAACCAGATAAATGTCCAGTTATTGGAAATAATGTTTTCATCGGTCCGGGTGTAGTTATTGTGGGTGATATTACAATTGCTGATAATATTGCAATTGGAGCAAATTCTTTTGTAAATACTTCTTTTTTAGAAACTGGAATCACTATTGCAGGAGCTCCAGCGAAAAAAATTAGTAATAAAGGTTTTGAAAGCTACTACTTTAAAGCAACCGACATAATAAAGCTAAAGAACGAAAAAAAATAGAGTTTTGCAAAAATTTATTTCAGACCATAATTGAGAACGATATCTTCAACCTTTGAATTTTTAAGACGTAAAAGATTTCCCTCAGTATTCCAGGGTTGACTCTCAACGTATTGTGTAACAGTTCGAATTTTTTCTAAATCCTGACGAGGTTTTCTCTGTGCAGTACTTACAAATTTGTTGATATTCTCTTCAATATATTCCTGTTTTTTTCTTATTTTTGAAAGAGTTTCTAGTATGTATATCCTATTAATACTTTCAGGAATCTCATTTAAATTATTATTGGTAGGTAATAAATCAAACAGGAACGGATCACTCTTTTTTGCAGAAATACTTATTCTTCCTGCCAGATCAGGCTTATCTGGATTGATGTAAAGATAATTCTCATCTGAGTCTTTATAGTATGTAACAGAATCCGGATTACCGATATTTTTTGTTTTAACAGCTACTGCACAATGAGAAGTTCCTGGATATGACAATAATTTTACATCAAAACCTGCATGATGCAATAACGCATACAGAAATATTGCTTTGTCCTGGGAAGAACCCTTTTTGTCATGCAAAACCTCGATTGGGAATCGCATATTTGTTTCTTCACTTAAAGGAATTTGTTGGATAAAACCTGTTATCAGATCAAAATATTCACTATCTTTTAATTGATATTCATGATATATACCATTAAGCATATCTCCAGTTTCTTTTATTGTTTTTACAGTTACCGGATCATGTAAGGCATCAGTAATTATCGGTAACCATTTTTCGGGATTTTCATTGTTAATAGTGAAATCAATATCCTTGTTTTCCTGAGAACCGAGATATTCACTTCGATTGACAATAAATTTCATTGGATAAATTTTACTTGCACATTTTATGTCAAAAATACGTTCTGTTATTAATGGATTTGCTTCATTATTTGGAATTATATTTGCATAATTTCCTTTATCGACATTAAGAATAGCATTATAAAATTTTTCAGAATTATTTTGGATTTTTTGATTTACTGTTAATTGGATAGTGTCGATAAAATTCCCATCAGTATCATATTTTAAGATACATGGATATGCTAAATCAGTCAAAAGAATTATTCCATCATTATTCATTTGTGAAGCAAATGATATACAAGAAGGATTAGCAGGAGTATAATTTTTTGAATCGTATAATTGCCATGATTTCATAATAGTCCCGAAGAAATCTGTTTTGACTACTTTTTTCGAAATTGCATCAAGAACATAAATATTTTTATTATTATCTACAGTGAAATCAGTAATTTCTTCAAAAAGGTTGTTTTTTGCGTTATCTAGATCAATCACATACAAAATTGTCCCGTTGAAATTACTAAACAATAAGGATTTTGAATTTTTATCAGATATTACCATATAATCATCATATGTTATTATTGAATGAGGAGAAATTACAGAAACAGATTCTAAATCAGATCTGCTGGATCCTTGTTCTTTTGGATTTTCTCCAAAAATAAACTCCAGAAAAGAATCAAGCCAATTTTTTTCACTCTCAATTTTTTGTTGTTTTATAAAATGAGTAATGGTCTCATCAGGAACAATTGTAGATAATTGTGTGATTTTTTCGGATGAAACATTTATAGAGATATTTTTTAACAATAATTCCCGGTTATTTTCAGCTTCGGTAAAATTTGGCTTTATTTTTAATGCAAAATCATATGCTGATAATGCTTCTTCATTTTTATGTATTGATTTTAAGGCATTCCCCTTTAAGTACCAATTCCATGAATTTTGTGGATTAAGCGTAATAGCCTGATCATAGGCTTTAACTGCATCTTCATATTTTTTTAGTTGTAATAACGTATTACCTTTAGAAGCCCATATCCACGGTTCATTGGGATTTATCGTAATAGCTTGATCATAAGCTTTGACGGCGTCTTCATATTTTTGTAATTGTTGTAAAGCATCACCCTTGGAAACCCATATCCACGGTTCATCCGGTTTATTTTTTAATGCCTGATCATAAATTTTAACTGCATCTTCAAATTTATTCAATAACTGTAAAGCATCGCCTTTTGGTGTAATAATCCAGGGATCATCAGGTTTAAGACTGATGGCTTGATCATAAGAATCAATTGCTTCATTATATTTTTGGATTTTTTGTAGAGAATCACCTTTTGAGATATAAATCCAGGGATCTTCCGGATCAATATCTATTGCTTGTTCAAATGCATCGATTGCTTCATCATACTTTTTCAAATTATACAGGACATTTCCTTTACCAACATACCCATTTACAATCTTTGAATCCAGGTAAATTGCACTTTCATACAATAACAAGGCTTCATCAAATCTGTTTAGTCCTTTTAAAGCATCTCCTTTATTAATATGTGCCCAATAGTTTTTTGGATCTAAAGCAATCAATTTATCATATGCATGTAATGCCTCTTCATATCTTCCAAGATTAAGAAGGACATCAGCTTTCCCCGTCCAGGATGATACCGAATTATCATCAAGATTCAATGCCTGATTATAACTATCAAGAGCTTCTGTATATTTGCCACTATTCTTTAGTAAATTACCTTTTGAATTGAGATCTGTAACGATATCAGCAAAGGATAATGAAATTAACAATGTAATAATTAATGAAAAAAAAAGAATATTTTTAACATTTTTACTATGTAATAATTTATCTTTCGAGAGAATTGTGAATTGAAATAATTTCATATTGATAGTTTTGTCAAAAACATATAAACTAATTGTGTTATTATAATATCAAAATCAGAAATTTTTTTATGATTCTCTGCTTTTTTTACCTTTTTGTACTAAGTATTTACTTGAGAGAGTCATATGCATCTCTTAACCTTTGTTCCATAATGGTCCAACTGTATTTATTTTCATATGCTTTTCTACCATTATTTCCTAATCTTTCTCGATAATCAACATCATCAATCAGACATATAATAGCTTTTTTTATTGCTTCTGTATCTTCATAGGGAATTACTATTCCACATTTTTCATTTCGAACAATTACCGCCATGGAACTATTATCGCTCACAATTATCGGCTTAGCACACATCATCGCTTCAAATAATTTATTAGGACTTGCATATTTTGTACTAGGATGGTATGGATCACTTAACCGAAACAATATATCTGCCTCTTTAGTTTTAGAAATAACTTCATCGTAAGTTGGAATCCATCCAATATACTGGATTTTCTTTTTATCTATATCCGCAATTATTTCCTTGTTAACCAGGGGACCTGCCAATGTTAATTTAACATTTGATAAATCCGATATTGCTCGAATTATTTGAGTAATTCCCCGATTGTATTGAATGATCCCAATATATAGAATATCAATTGGTGAATTAGTACCTTTTAAACTAATTGATCTCAGATTATTGGTATCTTCAGGAGTATTGTATAAAAAAATAATTTTTTTTATCGAAGCTCCTTTTACTTCTTCATATCTTATTTCATCAGCAAGAATAAGTAAGTCTGAAAAACCTATTCCAAATTTTTCAATTTTATCAACTAAAATAATAATTCTGGATATTAAAGACCTAAATTTTCCTATGGTAATATTATTTGCATAATAATCATAAATATGATATACAAATTTTTTATGTCTAAAAAATTTCCAGATAACAGCAGGATATAGGGTATCCAAATCACATGCATGAATAATATCAGGTCGAATATATAAAATGATTAAAAATTGATATATCCACCAAAATGGATAAAATAAAACAGCGGATGTTTTATCCTGAGGGGCTCTAAAGGAAAAATATTTTACATGATAGGATTCATTTTCTGGTACGAAAGTGAGCTTACCATACCTATGCCATAATAAGAGATGAATTTCATAACCATGAAGATAGAGAGATTTTGCTACTTTTCCTATAGCAGGATCAGTACTTCTTCCCCGGAGGATCAATACTTTTTGTTTTTCCTTCATACAACATCTCTTTTACGGGTTAAAAGATACAATAGTGTTTTGTATTCTGTTAATGGTAACAAAAATTAATCTGTAAAATAATATTATTTTCATCAAAATATTACTCATCTATGAACTTAATTTGAATATATCATTATTTAATCGATAGTAATTTTTCAATACCTAAACTAAAGAGTCCCTTATAATACCCCATGCAATAAAAAAAATGTTCTACAAAATAAACAATTGGTATTGATATGAGATACTCTATTTGAGAAAATTTTATACTAAAATAAATACCAGATAAGATCAAAATAATAATATAAAGACTAATTGCTGCTAAAAGAAATAATGGATTTAAGAAAACCGAAATTACTAGTATAATTAAAACAATTGGAGGGATTACTTGTAAATCCCACAATTTACTTTTTGCTCTTCCATATCCATACTGAAACATCCTGGCTTTAAATCCTTTTAATCCTCTCCGGTGATCATGATGGATTATTGCATCAGGAGTGTAGAGTAGTTTTCCTATTTTTAGCATTTTATTATTTAAATCAGTATCCTCTGCTGTTGTTAAGGTAACATTAAATCCCCCTGATTTAAGAAGATCTGTTTTTCTATACAAACTATTACAACCGCTAATACTTTTAACAAATTTTTTTTTCGAAAAAAGACGACCCTGTATTGAATTCGCGCTACCTAAAAATGAATCAAACACGACATTTATGGATTTTTCCCATAATCCCTCTCCTAAATTGATGATACTGCCTCCCACACCGGCTATTCCAGGTTTTAATTCTTTATAAAGATTTGATAACCAGTATTTATCAGGAATGCAATCTGCATCGGTAAATGCGATGTATTCTCCTTCAGCATGATCTATCCCCACTTTATTTGCACCTGCTCTGGTCCGATAATCTTCATAAAAAATTTTTACAGGAAATTTTTTTACATTCTCAACTGTTAGATCTCCAGAATGTCCGTCAACTACAATTACTTCAAAAGGTTGAAGAGATTGATCAAAGACTGCTTTTAAACATTTTTGAATTTTAATTTCTTCATTTTTTACAGGTATAATAACAGAAATTTTGGGATTCATTTTTCCTCGAATAATAAAATTTGAATTGGAAAACTCTTTAATCTTTAAAAAAATCACTTTTTCTTTTTTTTCGATGATTGATATAATAGTTAAATAAAAATCCTTCACCACCGATAATAATACCTGTGATTAACAATATAAGGCCAATTAATTGTAAGTATAAATATTGAATACCCAGATATGTATGTATGTAAGAAATTTTATACAAAGTTGATATTCCAAGAATTATCAGAATACCTGCAGGAATACTAAATATTATAATTGGGTTTTTATAATTAATTAATCCAAAAATATTACTTAAAACAGATATTCCATGGACAACCGGATTATGTGTAGAAGTATCCTCTAAATCATATCTAACATTAATTGGGACTTCTTTTACATTCAGGTTATTCTCACTTATTTGAATTAGAATTTCTGATCCAGCAGACATTCCACTATCACAAATATTTAGAACGGATATTGCCTTCTTACTATATGCTCGAAAACCACTTTGTGAATCCGTTACCCTTTGTACTCCTGCTGCATTTGTAAACATATCCAGAATCTTCATTCCGAATTTTCTATAAGCAGGTATTAAATTGTTAATATGAAGAAACCGGGATCCAATAACAACATCTGCTCCCTGTTCTAATTTATCGATAAATTTTTTGATATCATCAGGATTGTGTTGTCCATCAGAATCGATAATTATCAGAGCATCTGCATCCATACAGCGTGCAGCTGAAAAAATAGTTCTCAGAGCACCGCCATATCCTTGGTTTTGTTCATGCCGTATTACTATTGCTCCAGATTCTTCTGCTACAATAGCGGTGTTATCTGAAGAACCATCATCCACCACAAGTACGGTATTAGAATATTCTAATGATCCTTTGATAATTCGTTGGAGATTTTTTTCTTCATTATAAGCAGGCATTGCAATAATTATTTTCTCAATTTTTTCAGAAGAAGAAGGTTTTTTTCGAATCGTGATAGGAATTTCTGCTACTTTTAATTCTTGATCAGAGAAAAATTTTGCAATATCAGATTCAAATATTATTTCTGGTGCATTTAATAGTTTTTCAATCGCATTTTCACTAAAAACGATGAACCCAGGATATTTACCGGTAAATAGATATGAAGAAATAATATTTGGATTACGGAGGAATCGAGAACCGATAATCAGGTCAGCTTCACCTTCAAGAGCTAGAGTAGCAAGATATGGAATTTCATGCGGATTGTAAAGGCCATTTCCTTCAATAACAACAACAGCTTTATTTCCAATTTCCTGTGCCCGTTCTAGACCCGTTCGAATTGAAAAAACCTTGCCTTTTTTAGTTGAAAAATTTATTACCTCCGCCCCTGCCAGTTTTGCGACTTCTGTGGTGCGATCCTCTGACCCATCATCAACAACTATTACCCGCATGGCATACTGTAAACTTATCAGTACAACCATTCCTAGTGTTAATTCATCATTATAGGATGGAATTACCACAATGAGATCTTTGATGCAATAATCTGGTTTTAAAAAAGAATCAGGAGGAGAATTTTTTGCTAGATTTAATATTCGGTTCACACAGTAAAAGACCTGTGGGATAGTGTTTGTTGATGGTGTGTTGAGAACATTTTTTTTCTGTAAATAACCATCATTTTCTTCGATATTTTTTTCTTCCTGTAAATTTAATGTAGATATATTATCTGTTAGTATTTTCACTCCAGAGAGATCTCCTTCTGAAATCAAACTATCCTGATTCGTTTTTAGATGTTCATTTTCCAATGGATAATGAGGATTATTTAGAATACATCCATAATGTTCATCCAGTTTACGATGAGGCTTAGAACTCACAGACACATCAATCAATTAAAAATATGTGATCCAGCTTATTAAGAATATGCCCGGCAAAAATTTATTAGGTATTAATAACTATATTATAAACTTTATCGACCAATAAAATTAATCTCCATTTTAGATAAAAAATTATTCATTATATCGAAAAATCAATAATGATACTCGAATTTGTAAAAAAAACAAAGTTCGTTTATTTTTTCTCTAAAGTCGACAGCAACCGATATTCTAATAAATTTCAGAGAGTAAATAAACAATAAAAGTTGTTCCTTATTTATGAAAATGTCCAAAATGAAAGATTTTCCTTGTTTACTATAAGATCTTTCTCCAAGAAACCATATTCGAGATATTACTTATTTCATCTATCTTCATTAATTAACAAAGATACAATACAATTATTGTATTAAAATATGTTTGAAGAGAATTATCTCATCAATATGTGGTCTTTCAACATTGAGAAAGGCCTTTATAAAAACTTTATGGATTGCTATGTGAAATATCCTCTAAAAAATTGGGTTTTTTCAGTTTTGAAAGAATAAAAGAAAATAATCTACTCATAATATTCATTCTTTTCATAAGATTTTAAGGTAGGCTAAACTATCCAATATTTTAGTTCCAATATGAAAAAATATCTTTTGATATAAGATTGAACCTTTTTTGGCTAATCCTAGGAAAATTTAAAAGAAGACTCTGTTCGGGCAAAGGAAGAGAAATAAGTTCATTTAGAATGAGAAATTGAGAATTGAATACTGGTGAAAATTCTGGATAACCGGTTAGCATCAAGACTCATATTGATAAAACCAATAATTTCTCTTTAATAATAGCGATAGAACCTGATGAAGATTCCCTCGATAATAAAAGCGAACATCCGTATACTAATAAATCATAGATATTCTCATACATTAATTTCCCATGAAATGAATTTTAGTATGATATCCTGAAATAGTGATAATTATGTGTGGAATAGCAGCAATATTACCAATAAATAATACCTGCATTAATACCCGGACCATCAAAAGTATGAGTAATCTACTAAAACACCGGGGTCCGGATGATGAAGGATTTTCCTTTTTTGTGGAAGACAAAAACAAATGGAAAACTATCCATTATAAAGGATCATCCGAACCAAATAACAATGATCCGATATTATTCCCAGAGAGAGAGTGTATTCCAGAAAATGAAATAATTAGTTCATCCCTTTCATTTTGTCATCGCCGGTTATCAATTCTTGATCTTTCTTCCCACGGTCATCAACCAATGTCATATCGTAATCGATATTGGATCATATTTAATGGAGAAATCTATAATTTTGTTGAACTACGAATAGAACTAGAGAAAAAAGGCCATAATTTTACTTCTTTCACGGATACAGAAGTAATCCTTGCTTCTTATGCTGAATGGGGATATGATTGTCTTCATAAATTTATCGGAATGTGGGCCTTTTTAATTTTTGATACAAAAACTAGCATTCTTTTTGGTTCAAGAGACAGGTTTGGAATAAAACCTCTATATTACTGGTACTCTTCTAAAGGTTTTATTGCATTTGCATCAGAAATTAAGGGGTTCACTCAATTACCCGGATGGTCACCCGTTGTAAACGGAAAGAGGGCATATGATTTTCTTATCCATGCTTTAAGCGACCATACTCACGAAACTATGTTTGATGGAGTTTTCCAAATACGAGGGGGTGAATTTTTTGCATTCGATATAAAACAACCCATCGAAAAAATCATTGTCAATAAATGGTATCATTTACCTGATAATAAAAATTCAGATTCCTACGAAACCGGTTATGAAAAATATAAAAACCTATTGTCAGAGTCTGTAAAAATACATTTAAGGTCAGATGTACCAGTAGGTTCATGCCTTTCAGGGGGGCTTGATTCATCATCAATTGTCTGTTTAATTCATAATATGTTATCAGCAACAGGTGACGAATCAAAACAAAAGACATTTTCAGCAGGTTCACTTCAAAAGCAATGGGATGAAATGCCCTATATTAAAGAAACGGTTAATTCTCATAATATCGAACCGCATTACATCTATCCTGAATTAAATCAACTTCTTACCGATCTTCCAAAAATTATCTGGCATCAGGATGAACCTTTTACATCCACAAGTATTTTTGCCCAATGGTGTGTGTTCAAGTTAGCTAAAGAACAAAATGTTACTGTTTTGCTAGATGGACAAGGTTCAGATGAATATATTGCAGGATATCCGGATTTTCTTAATATTTACATTGCGGAATTGTTTCATCGATTGTCTTTAAAAAGACTCATCCATGAATTATGTTGTATAGAAAATTTATATGGGAGGATATATGGATATTCAAAAACTGAAATTATGAAGAATTCACTATCTTTTCTGTTGAAAAGGAACAGGTTGGGTAAAAAAATATTGTTGAACCTTCAAAGTGAAACTTTTGCACCGCCATGGCTTGATATCTCCCGCCTTCACGTGAATCCCAATATACCAATATTTGAAAAAAATCAAGGGGAAGATCTGGTAACCTCGCACTGTTACGAACAGACATTTTTTTCTCATCTTCCTTTTCTTCTCCATTATGAAGACAGAAATTCTATGGCTTATAGCAGGGAATCCCGGGTTCCATTCCTTGATCACAGACTTGTAGAATATGTACTAACTCTTCCGCCAAATCATAAAATCCGGAATGGAACTTCTAAGATGATACTTAGAGGAGCGATGAAAAATATTATTCCGGAAAAAGTAAGGATCAGAACAGACAAACTCGGATTTGCTACTCCTGAAGAATTCTGGATTAAAACGGAAGCTCCAGAAAAATTTAGGAATCTATTACAACATGCAGTCACTTGCTCTAGTGGAATCCTTACAAATGAAGCATTACAATACTATGATAAAGTAATCGCTGGTGAGGCACCATTTACTTTTACAATATGGCGTATGATAATTTTTGGAACATGGATGGAACAATTTCATGTGGCATCCTCAACCTGAAATGTAATGATTTTTCGAAAATTTTATAAAAAAAGTAAATAACATGAGTATGATATAGAAATGATCCAAAGTAAGGATGATTATCGGTTTTATCTGGAAGCTGACAGAATATCATTAGGAATTAAAGGGACTTGGTACGAATTTTTTTTTGATGACGTATGGAAATTTCAAAAATTTTTACGGAAATATGAATATTTTTATAATTGCAAAAAATCTAAAATCTGGAAACCTTATCTTTTATATTTAATGATAAGATATAAATCTCTATCTTTTAAATATGGATATATTATTAATATAAATGTTTTTGGTCCTGGTCTTTCAATTGCTCATTATGGCCCTCTCGTTGTAAGCTATGCTGCAAAAGTAGGAAAAAATTGTAGAATTCATAATGAAGTATATATTACCGGGGGAAATATCGTCTGGGATGCACCCATAATTGGTGATAATGTCTATATCGGCCCTGGAGCCAAAATTCTTGGTGGAATAACCATTGCAAATGATATCGTTATCGGTGCAAACGCAGTTGTAACTAAATCTTTTTTGGAACCTGGAATTACCATTGCGGGTGTACCGGCAAAAAAGATAAGTGATAATAGTTCTGAAAAACTGATTATCAAAGGAGCTTAAACCAGAGTTTTCTGAGGTTTATAGGAAAAACCAATATCAGATCATATCCATAAATGTTTTTTTCACGGATTACAGGTTAATTTTCCCTTTTTTGGATGTTCTTTACAGAATAGTATTTTCTTTTCTAACTGAGGGAGATCATATATATTTTTGTATTTTTATCAGCATATACTTCTAGTTAAGTTAAATCATCTAATCAGGCAATTTAAAAGTAATATGAGCGCTTAGTGATATCGAACCAAACGGTATACAACATCATGACATATTTATCCTATTCCCATATCAGATTTATCTCAGGATTATTTTTTATTTTAATTTTTTTTTTCTTCCTGACAGTGATTATTAGTGGAGAAAAAACTCAATTAAATGATTCTATTACTAATATTTCTAAAAACAACATAATAGAACGTATATTTACAAATATCCTTGATTTCTATTCTCAACTTTCAGGAAAAATAGCAAATATGTTTCCTGTAAGAAATCAAATTAAAAGCCATTTAATAACAAAT
Source organism: Methanomicrobiales archaeon (assembly GCA_012729535.1). Taxonomy (GTDB): domain Archaea; phylum Halobacteriota; class Methanomicrobia; order Methanomicrobiales; family Methanospirillaceae; genus Methanospirillum. The sequence continues at coordinate 45,376 of JAAYCY010000068.1, forward strand.
CTTCTCCTAAATGTCTCTAATGCAGATATTGTTGATAATCCTTTTTTATATCTGAAATCAGAAGAAGGATTGATGAATATCTCAAATAAGACTCTAATATCAAATATGTCAGAGATATTTCAGTTTTATCAACACATAATTTCAAAAAAATTTCATGATAAAATAGAACCATATGAAATAATATCTTCTATAAAACCAGTTAATCAAACACAAATAAAATGCATCTCTGATTTTCCTTACCATACAGATAAAAAAATTATTGAATACGGACCTGATGCACCTTCAGCTAAATGGGTAAAAAATAATATTGTTTCCATAGAAGAAAAACCATTTGACGGATTAGTTTTTTGGCCAGGTGATTATTCAGTGAGTTTATTCCTTCCCTGGAACTGGTCAGAATATTCAGATCATTTAGATATTCCAAATTTGACAACTACCAACTGGAATAAATATTCCGGTAATAATTTCCTTCTGCTTCATACCTGGACTTTAAATAACTGGACCGATTACTGGGATGATAATTACTGGTCCCAAATTGAAATAAATATGGTAAATTTGGCTAAAGCAGCACGAGATAGTGGATGTGCAGGTATTCTTTTGGATACGGAATGGTATTCTACAAAAAGTCCCTGGAGTCATGATGATATGGGCCTTGGGCATACTCTCTCTGAAACCCAGGCTAAAATTCGTCAAAGAGGAGCACAAATTATGAATGCCTGGCAGAGAGAATATCCTGATATTACCATCCTGACTACCTATCTTGTTAAACCTATAGATTGGGGAAGTAACGAATGGAATTTATTACCCTATTGGGTAAATGGTATGCTAGATGTTATCGGTCCTGATGCCAGGTTAGTCCATAGTGATGAAGACGCATACAATTATTGTGATACAACCACCTGGTTTAACCGCTATGATGAATTGAAAGTCAGTAAATCTGGTCTTACTTATCTTGACTTATCAAACGAAAAAAAATGGAATGATAATGTTGAAATTGGAAAAACCCTTTACTGGGATAAAATTATGACAATAAATCCAAATCAGACTATGAAAGATCAGTGGGAACACAATGCATACATGGGCCTTCTCACATCTGATCAGTGGACATTTGTATATTCTGATACGCTAAACTGGTGGAATGTTCCTATTGAGGAACAACCAACCGGGTGTAATTTGACTATTAGTAAAATTGATCCATCGACATCAGAGGGACTCTTACGTGCAAAAGAAAAATTTTTTGCAAACCAGCCTAATGGATGGGATTGGTGTTGTAACAATAGTGACAATAGCACAAGTAAAGATACTTCAGTTTTTGTGATTATAAACAATACCAATCCTGTAACAGCTATTGCTTCATCATCCAAAGGAATTGTAACCCATGTCGATTTCTTTTTGAATATGGTCCTGATTAACCGTGATAACCATTTTCCGTATGTTCTGAATTCATCCTTTGTACCCCAGGGAACCTACACCGCAATTGCCCATGCATTTGATTCCAATGGCAAACATGGAACATCTCAACCAGTAAAAATTACTATTCAAGAAAAAGAGAACGAATTTACCTGAAATATTTATAAGCAAAATGGGAAAACAAATTTTCAGCATAAGTTACTTTATGAATAATGAAGGATGTGAAAAAACTAAATTATTGAATACCCAGTTATAAATAGATACAGGATATTCTGGAATATTCCAAGGTAAATTATATCTAAACATATAATGTAATAAAAAAAAACAAAAAAATATATCTTAAATAATTCTTTAATAAATATATAAATTCATAAAATATATAATATAATATAGCTAACCTTGATAATAAGTATAGGTAAAGATATCATTTGCACTACAGACAATTTTTTAAATTACTAATTCTTTAAATACCATCTCATTTTTTTTCTATTAATGCACTTCAAATAAAAGGTTTTTCTCTTTTTTTTTTACAATGGTAGAATTGAAAGCCGGGATTATAAATCTGGGTTTTGAAGGAAAAAAAATGAAAAATACAGGATATTCTCAACTGGTATCTCTTGCTTTTGGAATCTTAATTGTCAGTTTTTTGATAACCTTCGTCACAGGAGATATTATTTCTTCAGGGGTTCAGAATATTAAAACTCCCGATATTACGAATTCTAACATTATATCAAACAGTTTTCAAACACCGGTTTTACCATCACAGGGGGGTAATATTAAAGACACTCACTCAAGAACAGTATTTGGATCTGCTGTTGTCTATGCACCTCATATAGATGTTTCAAAAACAAATATCATGAGTGATCGATCATCTGCTATACCATCGGATATTGGTTCTTTTCTTACTCTTAACGTCAAAAGTAACCGAACCACCTGCGAAAACATCAACTTGGTTAAAAATCACCCGCCACCGCAATTCTCTCATGGGATTGATTCACAAATTTCCATCGCATCAGTTAATCCTGCATCCCAGAGTCAAATTGCAGAGATTGCCAACTATCCTTACCATACTGACAAAAAAATTATTGAATATGGATGTGATGCACCTGCTGCCAGGTGGGTAAAAGGTAACATCGCTTCAATGGAACAGAAACCTTTTGATGGCTTGGTTTTCTGGCCAGGAGATAATGCTGTAAGCTTGTTCCTTCCATGGGACTGGTCAAAATATCCTGACCACCTTGATACTCCAAATTTAAGTACAATTAACTGGAACAAATTTAAAGGAAATAACTTTCTTCTAATTCACACATGGACATGTGATGACTGGACAGATTACTGGGATGATGCTTACTGGACCACGGTAGAAACAAATATGGCAGACCTTGCAAAAGCAGCAAAGGATAGTGGCTGTGCAGGTATACTTCTTGATACTGAATGGTATTCCACAAAGAGTCCCTTTAGTTATGATGACATGGGTCTTGGTCACACCCGTGCTGAAACAGAGGCAAAAATTCGTCAAAGAGGGGCACAAATCATGAATGCCTGGCAAAGCCAGTACCCGGATATTACGATTTTAACTACGTACCTAATCAAACCTATTTATTGGGGGGGCGATGAATGGGGTCTGCTACCGTACTGGATGAATGGTATGCTGGATGTGATTGGTCCTGATGCCCGGTTGGTACACAGTGATGAAGATGCATACTACTATAGTGATACAACCACTTGGTTTTCGATATATGATAAATTAAAAGTTAGCAAATCCGCTCTCACATATCTCAGCTCATCCAATGAAGATAAATGGAAGAAGAATGTGGAGGTTGGAAAAACCCTGTACTGGGAGAATGTAATGACACCCAGTCCTACGCAGGCTATGAAAGACAGGTGGGAACATAATGCATATTTGGGGCTTGTCACTTCTGACAAATGGACATGGGTATATTCAGATGCCATGAATTGGTGGGGTGTTCCAAAAGAATTCCAGCCAACTGGTTGTTTCCTGGAAAATACCGGCATTTATCCCGGAACCGTAGATGGGTTAAATAATGCACGGACAAAGTATGATAATCAGGAAAAACTCGGATGGGATTGGTATGGTACCAGTGTATACGAATCTGGGAATAAAGATATGTCCGTTTCAGTAGAATTCACTGGAACAAAACCAGCAACAGTCTCTGCAACATCCAGTAACGGGGCAATATCTAAAGTTGATTTTTATGTAAATATGGTTCTTGTCAATAGTGACACAACGAGTCCATATACTCTTGATACTTCTTACCTTCCTTACGGAACCTATACAGTTATTGCACAAGCAACGGATGTAAACGGAAGACATGGAACATCAGCACCAGTAGCATTCTCCCATACACCAGACCAGGGAGTTAGTATATCCAGTATTACTCCGAATTCAGGTTACAATAGTGGTACAATCACAGTTATTATCAGTGGAGAAAATTTTGGACCAGGTGCTTTAGTTGTACTGAGGAATGATGCCCTTACCATTCCGCTAAATGTCCAGCAGATTACTACATCTCAAATAACTTGTTCTCTTCCTTTAGATGGTGTTTCTTCCGGTTTGTATAACCTGATAGTTACCAATACTGATGGAACATCTGCTATAAAAGATGATGCCTTTTCCGTTACAGAAGCAATTCAGTACCCTGTTATTACCAGTATATCACCGGTGAGCGGGTATAATTCTGGTGATATCAAAATTACGATAAACGGGAAAAACTTTAAAACCGGTGCAATAATTAAATTAACTAAAGGTTTTGTGACCAAGAATGGTGTTGTTACAAAACTGAGTGAGAACCAGATTGAGGGAACATTCGCTCTGAAAGGAATGATTGCCGGGATTTATACAATAACCATAACGAATCCAGACGGGAAAAGCGTTTCTAAAGCAAATGCTTTCACTGTTCTAGCAGCAGGAGCAGTTCCATCCATAACGCGTGTCTCTCCGAATACCGGGACAAATCTAAAAAATCTAGTTGTATATGTTACTGGCAAAAATTTTAGATCAAATGCAGTTGTTACTATCAGTCAGGGAGGAATTGTAAAAAATGCAATGAATGTTAATCTCATGTCTTCACGTAAACTACAGTGCACTTTACCTTTAACCGGTGTTACAAAAGGATACTGGACTCTGACCGTGAAAAACATCGATGGAACTTCAGCTACAAAGCTTAAAGCCGTGTTAGTCAAAGAAACTGCTACATCAGATAACTTCTATAATATTTTGCCGATTTGAAATAAATCTAGTCCGGTTTTTTTCATCCCTTTCCTTCTTTTTTTCCACAAATTATGAATATTTAGATTGATAATTTTTCCCTCGATAAAATTTTAGATTTTTAATAAATTTTATTCAACGGTTAAATACGATTAAAAATTGATTTAACACAAACAGAAAAGCCTGTTTACTAATCTACAAAGGGCTGATAATTAGAATTTTTCTCTTTTTTAAAAAACAACACAAATTTTTATCATCGAGTGTGCTTTTATTTTGATTATACTATTCATAGCTTCTGGGAGCCGAACTAATAATTATTATAATTATCAAAATATAACCTAAAATAAGATAAATTAATGGTATTCGATAAGTGAGTATCATATACAATCTAATTATGAAGAGATTTTAATAAATATTATATATTATAATCCCGTGTAATATTGAATACAGGTGTTATATGACGATGAGATTTTTAACTTTATATTTTATCTTTCTTCTTTTATCTTCTCTAACCAGTGCTAGTGTAGATCTTGAAAATTCAGAGAATAATATTTTAATTTTACAAAATAATTCTGAAACAACTCCTATTACCTTAGCAGTTTCTGAAAAAAAAATAGAATTGCCATTTACTGAACTAAGTAAAACACCAGTCATCAGATATCCAAATGGATTATTACCAAAAGACATTCAAGAAACGATAGAATATATAGATTTTCAAAAGGATTCTTCAATTAAAGGACAAACATTTATTTATTTTAATCTACCTGCTGGAATTGCAACGGTGAATCTTTCTCAAAAAATTGCTACTTATATTATGAGCAGGGATGAATGGATTGGTGATAGAACGCTGGATTCAATAGCAGCAGAAATTTATATCCACTGGGTTGCTGATAATGCTGAGCCATTATTCCAAAATAATCCATTTTCACAAGGTCTCTGGAAACAATTAATTATCGGAGAGGATGATAACCGACCTAGTCCACTGCATCCGACACATCTTGGCTTTTACTATGCAGGCCTGGATAAATCCAATCCTATGGATGCATTTTTATTAACTTTATAGAAAACAAATAAGTGGTTTTCTTTTTTTTTGAACAACTGCAACAAAAGTCTAAAATTTCGATTAAATTCGCATATGTTTTCTTCATCTTTCAAAAATCTTCATGTAAATCATTATCATAAAGGTTATCAAAAAACCTTACTTTAGTCATTCATCATTAATTTGAGCATAAAAAGATTTTATTCATTTTTCTAAAATTAATGGCATAGCATTCTAAATGACTAAACGAAAAGATTTGTAGGTATCTTCTTATGAAAAATTTGACTTTCAAATCAATAGAAAAAGTACATACCTTCAAAAGTTTTATTGTTTTTTATGAAATATAGAACGGTTTTTTATCGAAAAAAAATTTTAAAAGACCAACATCTCCTAATTGTTCACCTATTGTCATTTTTGATTTTATTCAGTTTCTTATCTATCTCCGGTTACGCTGAAGATAATATTGTTGATATTACTGAAGCGAAAAACCAATTAAATCTAAAGAATTATAATGAGGCCCTCAATACGTTTGAACTTTTAATCCTTGAGAATTCATCAGATTCAATTGCCTGGATTGGTAAGGGTGATGCACTGCGAGGACTAAACCAATCTCAGGAAGCATTAAAAGCTTATGAGAGGGCTTTGGAAATTGACCCTGCAAATCCCTGGACATGGAAAACCAAAGGTGATATTTTACAGAACCTGAATCAATCCATGGAGGCAATAATCGCTTATGTAAAAGCGATTGAATTAAAACCTGAAGAGATATGGTTCTATGTAGCAAAAGGTGATTCATATCAGTCACTGGGATATTATGAAGATTCTATCATATCATATGAGCAGGTAATTGAAATATCTCCAAAAGAGCCTTGGATATGGTCCTCATTAGGGGATGCGTACCAGGGATTAAATCAATATGAAGATGCTATTTCTGCATATGATAAGGCAATTGCCATAAATCCTGATGAAATGTGGTTTAGAGAAGCAAAAGCAAATATCTATCGAGTAATGGGTAAAAATTCAGAAGCGATTACTATTTATGATGAAATAATTCAAAAAGATCCTAACTATCTAGAAGCATGGAAGGGAAAAGGAGACTGCCTAAATGAACTTCAGAAATATGATGAAGCGCTAAAGGCATATACCAGGGTAGTTGTTTTAGATCCGAATAATGTACAAGCACTGAAGGCAAAAGCAAATCTACAAAAGTTAAACAAGTTGTATGGAAGTGCATTGGCAACATATTTAATAATACGGGAATTACAGCCAGATGATATTTCGGTACTTCTCTCGATCGGAAATGCTCAGTTAAGTCTTAAAAGATATGATGATGCACTCAATACTTTTGAAAAAGCTCTTGACATTGACGCGCAGAATGGATGGGCATGGAATGGAAAAGGTTCGACATTAAAAGGAATGGGACAATATGAAGAAGCAAAAGAAGCATTTGATGTTGCTACTGGGTTAAATCCCAATGAAACCTGGATATGGGTAGGAAAAGGAGAAGTATTACAGGGTATGGAAGATTATGAGGGGGCATTATCTGCCTATGAAAAGGCGATTGACATTACTCCAAACGATTCCTGGATTTGGGTACTTAAAGGTGATGCATTAAAGGCTTTACAAAGATTCCAGGAAGCACTTAAAGCATATGATAAAGCACTATCCATAAATCCCGATGAGATGACAGCCGAAGAGAATAAAAAGGCTACTTATATTGATATGAATATTTTTTCTTTCTCATGAAGATCCATTAAGATATCTTTATGATAGATAAATAGTATATAGAATTTATGGATGATATTAAATCTTTTAGGAGTTTCTGTTTATTACTCCTTCTAGGAATTATGTTTGTCTCATGCCCTGGATCATTTGCTGAACAATATCAGATTGATATCTCGCCAATGAGTGTCGCTCCGGACGAGAAAATAAACGTGGTGTTGCATGATATTCCTCAGGATGTAGTTTTAAATCTGACAATCAATGGAGATATATCCGCAACAGCAGGTGAAGAATCTGCATTTTTAATTAGAAATTTTTCTTATCCGTATTACGATAAAAGTGCCTATTTTAATACTATAATGACAGGATTCGTTCCGGGAACTGAAGCAACTGCATCAGTCTTTAGAATGTTGGGTGAAGTTGAGGCATCTTATACCGGGGAAGTAAATGAAACTGGTGGATTAAATACTTCCATTATTCACGAACTTAATCCCTCAATGTATAATGTATCAGTGATTGGTATTCCTGAAAACGATATAATTCATGCATTCATTGACTTTGGATGTATTGCAAGAGCGGATAACAGTACTGATGAACCAGTCACATCAAAATCTTCATTTATTTTAAGTGGGTTTAATGATGGTCAGGTCGAGATAAATGTTTATATTGATGGAGTGCCACAGGAAACTAAGACAATCTCAGTGATATAATTGTTACCTGAATAATTTTTTTGGCATTAATGATTGTAATCAAAATTTTGAGTTTGTTGCATTACTCAAAGACACTAATAAAATGAAAAATTTAAATTTTTTTCAAAAAAATAGTGACATTAGGATCGGAAGTTGTCCTCGTGCATAAACCCGATTTCAATTATTCAACATCCTTCAAATTCTGTTCCAATCCTTATTTAAATTTCACAGAAAATGTAAGAATTCTTTAAACATCCAGATGTACCTCTGTGTGTCAAAAAAATTTTACTAAACCTAAACACTATTTACACTCAATCGCTATAATAATATCAAATATGCCTCACCTACAACCAGGGAAGAATATTGAAATGTTTTAAATAATCAGAAAATTTCGATAAGAATTCAACAACACATCCTAAGATAAGTAGAAATCAATGATGTGTTAAACCTTAATGATAAGTCGTTTCTAAATGATGAAAAAAAAAATTATTTCAGCAACAATGATTACAGCATGGACCTGTATCATCCTAATTATTATGCTTTTTAGTAGGCATATCAATCTTGAAATTTTTTTTGTTCTTTGGTTAATAGGCCTTCTTTTCATAACCGAATTAATTGATACACGAAATGTAAAAAGTAAATATATGATTTATAAAAATAGAATTATAGCAGCAGGAATAATTATTTTCGTCTATCTCATTATTCAAAAAATTATGGAGATAATAGAGATATGAAATACTCTTATCTCCGGTTGGTAATTTTAGTCTTCATCTTAATTATCTTTAGTTACCTGCTTCATTTGAGTTCAGACCCGCTTTTGTATTCTCTTGAAAAAGAAAAACCTACGACAAATTTTCATATCAACATTATTGCTCAGGAACTAATATCTATTAACACTTCAATTGAAATGGTTCCCATCATGCAGGCACTCTTGGATTATTCAGGACCTATTGCCCTAAATATAAGAATGCAGGACGTAACCACTGCTGGTGCAGACTTGGAACAATATTATCAACAATACAAAAATTTAGACAAACTGGTTATCAATCTGGAAATGAGTGAGAGTGAACTGGCAGAATTTCAAAATAATACTAATATCCAAGAGCAATTATTCAGAGAACTAATTAATGCCTCCGAATCGCTTGACACTCTCAAAAGACTTGAATTCAGGTATCGTGATCAGAATGACATAACTTCATTAAAAACTGTTGCATACCAGGGAGAATCATTGAAAAATAAAATCCAAACGATACGCGAGAAATACAACAAAGTAAATATGAATATCATTGAACAAGGTAAAAAATTCGATCTGAATACGGCTAACATAGAGCAGGCCAGGACAGATGTCAATATACTTGCTGATGAAATCTCTACTGAGCAGATGCAAAGAATAGAAATGAACGATTTTTCCATAACCAGTAATCCTGAAAAATCCATATCTCTCCTCGTTTCACCCGATTCAGGCAAATACAGAGACAGGATTCATTATTCTGGATTTATTACAGGAGCAGACACAAGCCGGAAAAATGTTACTGTGCTTATTGACAATACCCCATATCTTGCATTAATTACTGATGAAATAGGCCAATACTCAGGTTATGAGATTATTGATAGAATACAGATAGGAAACCATATCTTTACTGCCAAATGGAATCAAATAGAATCAAAATCCCAGTCTTTTACTGTATATCCTGTCAACTCATCCATTAATCTTTCCATTCAGGCCCTTTTCGATAAGCCGGTAATCATTCTTTCAGGGATTCTGAAAGCAAATCATCAGGTAATTAACGCTCCTATTCACACAATTTTTAATAATGTATCCTGGAAAGAAATCAAAACAGATAACCAGGGTTACTATAAAACTGAAATCACCCTGCCTGAAGGTAGTTACCAAACATATACCCTTTTTAACGATAGCACATTTCCTATCTATCAAAATCAAAGTGAGATATACGAGGTAGTCTCTTCAGGAGATAGGATTATCTCGATAAAATTACTGGATGATGAAAAACCATTATTTTTAATACTCCTGGTTACCTTCGTGATTCTTGGAGGGATAGGGGCCTTTTCCGGTTACATCATATATCATTACCGGGAAAAAAACCGTGATATTTCTCATCCCTTTTCTGAAAAAGAAATTTCAATTCTAGAAGATAATACGGAAAAGAAAAATATTCGAATAATTAATCAATCATCATCCGAAGATAATCTTCTCGCAGAATTTCAATCTTATGAACGAGAATTCGGATTGTCAGAAGCAGTTAGAAGAATATACCTTTTTATCCTTAACCGGATTAGTCAGGACATACAGGTAAACTGGTTACACTCATCAACTGTCCGTGAAATAATCAAGAAAATTGCCTTAAAGCCATATAAACAAGATTTTTCAAATTTCACCGGAATATATGAAAAAATCCGGTATGGAGGATCTAAAAAAGAAGAAGATAAAGAATTTTTTATTCAACGAATAAAAGAACTGATGCAAGCAATGGAAATGAAAGATAATGAGAAGTAAACATATTATTTTATCAATAGTACTCTGCCTTGCTGCAACATCCATTATTCTGTATCTCTCAACAAATGACCAGGATTTAAGTAGGTATAATAACGATTGGAATGGAACATCTCATTTTTTTACCCTCACTGATCGTCATTTGTCATACGATGTTTATAATCTAACTTCTCTATCAAAAGCGTTTAATTCAACCCTTCTCCTTTTAGCTCCAGAAAGAAATTATGAACCAGTAGAAATCCTGGCATATAGTAATTTTCTAAAATCTGGAAACACCATAATTCTTGCAGATGATTTTGGCACCGGAAATTCTTTTTTAAAAGGAATTGGATCTAATATATCAATCGTTTCAGGAATCCTGACAAGTGCTGACAGGGCGTATAATGACTCTCATTCCATCGTTGCATATCCAACGGATTATAATCACACAATTTTATCAGGAATAGAAACTCTGGTTATGAATAAAGCAGCTTCACTTCTTTATGGTGAACCTCTTGCAACCTCCAGTCTTTTCAGTTGGATAGATAAAGATAAAGATAAATTAATAACAAAAAAGGAGATTCTAGGAAAATATACCGTTATCGCTTTTGAAAAAATAGGAGACGGTGAAATAATCGTTATTTCAGATCCTAGTATTTTTATTAATTCAATGATTAACCTTGAAGAAAAATGGGATAATAAAAAATTTATTTCAAATATAATTTCTTTAAATCCAAACCTGTACATCGATCAAACTAATTCAAAAACCTATAAATTAGATACAATCAATAAAATTTTTGTATACCTAAAAAGTATCAAAGAAATAAAAATCCTCTTCATTGGTATGATACTATTCCTTCTGGCTTATGTATTTCTGATGAGTCCATATTTCAAAAACAAAAAATAAATCTTCTATGTTTCCAGAGTGTACCTGACTATTAAAAAAATTGCCGGTGTATAAATGAATTCAAATCATACAGAAAAAATCCTTCCATCTATTGAATTTATGGAAAGAATTGTAAAAATACGTAAAATTGTTATAGAAAAAGTCCATGAATATATCGTTGGTAACAATGAACTTATTGAATTAATTCTTGTTGCACTTTTTTCACAAGGACACATTCTCATTGAAGGAGGTCCAGGTACAGCAAAAACCAGCATTGCAAAGATTATTTCTCAAATTATTGGTTGTGAATTCAAACGTATCCAGGGAGCAGTCGATATACAACCGGCTGATATGATTGGAGTGCAAGTGTATGATCCTAAAACACATTCCTTTCACTTACGGAAAGGACCAATATTTACCAATTTTCTATTAATTGATGAATTGAACCGTATCAATCCTAAATCACAAAGTGCTTTTATTGAAGGATTAAGTGAAAAACAAGTTACTATCGATGGTGATATCTATCCCCTTCCATCCCCCTTTATTGTATTCGCCACGCAGAATCCCTATGAAATGCAGGGAACTTTCCCCCTCATAGAGGTACAGAAGGATCGTTTTGCTTACAGTAACATATCCTCCTATCTGGATGCGGAAGGTGAATTACTCGTTATTCAAAGAGCATCTACCGGAGAATTATCCTGGGAAGAATATTCGCAAAAAATTAATCCGGTTATCACTCAAGAAGAACTTTTAAACCTTATCAGGGGTGTCAAGAATATACGAATGGAAGACCCTATTCTCCGCTATATCCGGGACATCATAATAGCAACCCGTAGGCATAATGATATCACTTTAGGGGCTTCATCACGTGCCTCTGTTGCTATAGTAAATGGAGCAAAAAGCCTTGCTGCATTACATGGGAGAGAGTATGTTATTCCAGATGATGTCAAGTGGCTTACACCATTTGCTCTGCTTCACCGAATATATCTTACACGTGCAGCTGAAGTCGATGGAATTAAAGTTGAGGATATTATTTCTGAAATTTTAGAAACGATTGAGGTGCCTTAAATTTGAAATTCACACGCTGCAGTTTGGGTATTATCATTACATGTATAGTCCTCTTAGGTATCGCAGCGTTTCTGGATGAACCAGGTCTCCTCTTTCTTGCATGTTCCATTGGTCTTTTCATTTTATTCAGATATTTTTTCTTTTTATATCAGGTACGACGAATTTTACCTACCTGTGCTATTAACCGGATTGTGGAAAAAAAAATTATTAAACAGGGTAAACAGGTAAAAATCATTGTTGAAATAACAATACATAAAACAAATAATTTAGCTATTAACTATTTAGAAAAAATTACCCCAGGATGTACCATTGATCAAAACGAATTACTCTATCCTATTCCTGAACCAAAATACAATCCAGTTGTCTTTACTTACTGGCTAACTCCGATTATTCATGGAAACACCAGATTTGCAGGTGGAAAACTAATTTTTTCAGATTTTTTTTTCATTCTCTCTTTAGATTTATCAGGTAAAAGATATACGAATCCTAATCTGAAAGTGGAACCTGTACCTCAGTTCGGAAATGAAAAACAGACAATTAGATTAGATGGTATTGAATCTGGGGTATTCAGCCTGTTAGAAGGAATTAGTACTCATTCTTTTCGTGAATATCATCCAGGTGATGACTTAAGAAGAATTGATTGGAAACTATCTGCTAAACATAAAACACTGTATGTTAGAGAATATAGTAATATTCATAACAATCTTCCTCTTATCATTGTCGATCTACCAGATAAAGACCATTGTGATAATAATGAAGGATTCCAGAAAATACTTCATAGCATTACCGGTATAATCTACACAACAATTGAAAATAGATTAAATCTTAATCTTTTGTTAATATCGGGCCCAAACATAATAGATGTGCTATTAGATGAAAATAACTATGAAATAGTAATGGAACTATTAAGATCAAAATTTCACCCATCTATTCGTGTAAAACATCTATATCGCGTTAAACCCAGAAGCAAGATAAGACAAGATATCAAAAACATGAAAGAAAATTGTATTCCTACCTCTAATACAATAATATGTGAATTCAATAAAAAGAAAATCCAATTTTTTTACAAAGTATTGATGGATTCAAAAAACAATCGATTTACCATGGAAATTTCAAAAATATTACATCTGGTAAGTCCTGCAGAAATATTTGTCTTTTCCCTTTGTGAAGGTGATTTAAGTCATATTCAGGAAATTATATTAGAGGCACGATATCAAAAAATACCTTTCAGATTGAAAACTCCTGTGGAGAATAATGTAAGATTCAGAGAGAATTTGGGGCAAATTATAAAAAGTGAAATAATTGAAGGTGTTTGATGAATTATAATCTTACAGAATCTTCATTCCTGTATCTAATACTATTAGGGTTGCTAGTATCAATTTTTCTGGCAAAGGATATATGGTTTATCTATATAATATTAATACCATTAACCGCATTTATCTGGATAAAAAGTAAAAAAATTTCTCAATTGAATCTTCTTATGATGTTTTGTGGATTACAAGACGCTTTTGCCTCATGGTTTTCTTCACCATGGATTGCAATTCTCATTGTATTAGCAACTTTTGGATTATTTTTTTCCCGATTAAATTTATTTAATTTACATAAGGAGAAAATACTGTTTACATTATTATCAATAACTATTATAATAACAGGGATTTTTCTTATGTTAGTTAACCGGATTCTTTTGCCAACTATCTTTATTTCCGGAATTATTTTTGGATTTATTCTGTTAGCGATTATCAGTGAATTAAGATTACAGAAAAAATATGTATGAGTACTCCTATGATTACAAAATTTGACGATAAAAATCTAATATCAACCCTGATTCTTGTTATTGCTGCAATAATACTCCTCCTCTTAGCATATATGACAAAGAGAAATGACCTGATTACCGCAATGGTAATTGTTTCAGCGATTATTTTATTTTTAACAGCAATTTTTCTTTATTCTTTCAGCACAGAAGATTTGTTAAGTTCGGAATTGTTATCTCTGTTGCATGTTCAAGGAACAATAAATCTATGCCGGATTGCAACTGATTTGGGGATAATGGGTCAGGCAGTATTTATACCTGAATCTTATGGAATGAATGATAAGACCATGCAATTTTTACCAGTAACTGAATATAAGAAAGGGAACTTATCAGGTGATTCCTTTGTATCCGGTTCTGCAGGGACTGGGCTTCTCATGCATCCTCAGGGAAAACCACTTAAAGATTACCTAACCTCTCACTCATCTCTAAAGATTCCTCATGATGAAAATGAAATTTTTTCTCTTATAAAAGAGACAGGAGTCGAAATTCTGGAATTAGCAGACAAAATAAATGTATCAAAAACCGGGGAAGGATATACTATTACTTTCCTGAATTTTCAACTTTTTTCAGGATGCCAGGCTATCCAAAATGAATCCCCAGCATGTTGTCTGATAAATCCTTGTCCAATTTGTAGCTTGTTTGGAGTTATTCTGGCAGAAGGGCTTAATAAACCCATAACCCTTGAACACTGCACTTTAGAAAAAAGCAAAAAAAAGATAGAAATTCTGTATATCCCTATCTCATAATTATCTGTCTTCTGCAGGATACACATCTATCCAGAGGTGAAGATCCCTATAACTTGAATTAATTTTTTCCATAAATGAGAGATTTTTATTGATAATGGAATCTTCAAATAAGAGAAATTCAACACGATTGTATATAGTATCATTTGCAATTAATTTGTATGGTAACATGATTGTTTCATTGTGAGAGAGGGAAATTGAAAAATTTACTGAAGGAGCAATTCTGGAAACATACGAGGTATTACCACTTTCATCATACGTCATATTGATGAGATATACCTCAATTGCATAGGACGTGTTACGGTATTCATAGTTACCTACTCCGATATACATCTGATAATCCTGACTAGCAAAAATTTTTGTTGGATAATCTGCAGCCATCAGTTTTTCTCCAAGTATAAAAAATTCTGTGAATTTCTCGTTTTCTTTGGGAAAGACTATTAAAAACGATGTAGTGAAAATCAATAGTAATATAGAACATATCAGAACAATTGTTAGAATTTTATCAGTTTTCTTTATATTGTCATAAAAAAAGTCCTTTTTTAATGTAAACAGAATACTGGCAAATGGAAAAATGAACCGATCCTGCTTTTTTATTAGTCCTCTCCGGTATTGTGTAAGAATGGACATTAACCCGATAAAAATAATGAGGGATATTATAATTGGATCAAGTCGAATACCCCATGGAGTATAATTTAAACCTAATCCAATCAGAGGAACAATCACTAATGATAACCCAAAAGAGAGGGCTATCCTTTCTATAAACTCCAAGTCCTCCTTTTCTGTGAAAAAAGCAGATATAAGAGAATAACCAGGAAGGAAAAGAATTATGGGAAGAATCAGAATAGTTCGTATCAGACTATTAGCTAATTCTGGTATAGATATCATGATAAAAGAGAGAATTAGCCAGAGAAAGATCAGTTTTATATCCCAAAATATTTGTTCTTCAAAAAAAGCATGATATATTGAGTTCCAGATATTTTTGTAATCAGGTGAAGAATTCACATGTTTTTATTAGTATCTCATTCAATTAAGACTTTCAATTTTGCATGACCATAATTATAGATTTTTATTGGCATGGATTTTTTCATTATGTTTTTTTCTGAATTTTTTTAAGAAAATTGTTTAGTTTTTTTAATGAATAGATAGACACCATCTAAATATTTCAGGGACATTTATCTAATTTAACAGAATATTACATATTTTCTTAAAACGTAAAAAATAGAAAGCTTATACCCAATATATTCATATAAATATAAAGATCATGTTAAATAGAACGGATTGGGGCAGATAATGAAATCAATCGTCGAAGAAGCATTAAACAGGGCCAAAGCAGAGCAGATGACTCCGCAGAACAATAGTGACCTTGATGCTGTCCTCCGAACTATGAACACCCGTATATCGGTTGTCGGGTGCGGAGGAGGCGGATCCAATACTATCACCCGGATGATGGATGAGGGTATTGCCGGGACTACTCTTTATGCTATCAACACCGATGCTATGCACCTTGCAACCGTCAGGGCCGATCACCGGATTCTCATAGGACGTCAGCGGACACGGGGTCTTGGAGCAGGATCCTATCCCCAGGTAGGAGAAGAAGCTGCCCTTGAGAGTGAACATGATATCAGAAGGGCAGTTGAGGATTCGGATATGGTCTTTATCACCGCCGGCCTTGGGGGAGGTACCGGCACAGGATGTGCACCGGTAGTGGCACGGGCTGCACATGAAGAAGGAGCACTAACCATTGCAATTGTTACTCTCCCCTTCTCTTCAGAAGGAGCAATCAGGATGGAGAATGCGGAAGCAGGACTTGAACGCCTCCGTGATGTTGCAGACACCGTAATTGTTGTCCCCAATGACCGCCTCATAGAAGTAGTTCCTAAGCTTCCTCTCTATGCAGCCTTCAAAGTAGCAGACGAAGTTCTCATGAGAGCCGTGAAAGGTATCACTGAACTTATTACCGTTCCCGGTCTCGTTAATCTTGACTTTGCAGATATTCGCGCAGTTATGGAAAAAGGCGGAGTTGCCATGATTGGTATGGGCGAGAGTGACGCCCAGGATAAATCTGCAGACTCGGTCAGAAAAGCAATCCGTTCACCCCTGCTTGACATAGATATCTCCTGCGCTACATCTGCCCTGGTAAATGTAACCGGAGGGCCTGACATGACTATGGCCGAAGCAGAAGGAGTAGTAGAAGAGGTCTATACCCTTATTGACCCAGATGCACGGATAATCTGGGGAGCACAGATAGATCCGACCATGCAAAATACCATTCGCACTCTACTAATTCTCACAGGAGTTCGGTCGCCACAAATATATGGTAGGAATGAAAAAAATAACCCGAAATTTCAGAGACACTTTGAGATTGATTTTCTGAAGTGATATATATGGAAATCCCCAAAATTGACATCAATTTAAACGAGGAATTATTCCGCAAATACATGCGTATCCTCAAACTGGCCCGTTTTCCAACTCGTGATGAATTTATGAAAATCGCGCTGGTGGCTGCGGCAGGTGTCGTACTTATCGGAATAATCGGGTTCATCGTATACGAACTCTTCCTCTTACTTCCAGCCTGATTATCATGGAGAATGAACACCGTCTTACCCGCATTTATGCGGTAAAAACAACAAACCGGTCAGAACGGTCGGTCGCTGACAATATTGACAAGGCGGTGCGGGAAGTGGATAACGATATCCGGGTTATGTCAGTAATTGTTCCTGATGAACTCAAAGGCTACGTTCTTGTTGAAACAAATGAACCGCTTGCAAGAATTCAGGAATTGATTGAGCGGGTGCCAAGTGCGCGCACCGTGCTCGCCGGAGCCACGACTCTTGAGGAAGTCGGCCACTACCTGGTACCAAAACCAGCGGTTAGCGGCATAGATGAAGGCACCATTGTTGAACTGATCAATGGTCCGTTCAAAGGTGAGAAAGCCGTCGTAAAAAGGGTAGACGCTTCAAAAGAAGAAATTACGGTTGAACTGTATGAAAGCGTGCTGCCTATACCCATTACGGTTCGAGGCGACCATGTCCGGGTTATCGACCGTGGTGGAGAGGATGACCAGTAGCACTCTTCAAACATCATCCAGGCATATTCTTTTTTATCTATCCTTCCAACGTTAATGAACCCAGATGGACAATCATTGTCCTGACTGGTGATACACAATGGCAGAAGTAGTCGAGGTACTAGTACCCGGTGGCAAGGCAACTGCGGGTCCACCACTTGGACCGGCGCTGGGTCCCCTCGGTATTAACGTCAAAGCTGTCGTTGATGAGATTAACAAGAAGACTGCATCGTTTAACGGAATGCAGGTTCCTGTCCGCGTTGAGGTGGATGAAAAGAAAAATTTCACCATCTCGGTTGGTATTCCTCCAACCACTGCACTCATCATGAAAGAAGCAGGCGTTGAAAAAGGCTCTGGAGAGCCGAATACCACAATTGCAGGGGACATGCCACTCGAGTCTGCGGTGACAATTGCCAACATGAAACTTGATGATATGCTCTCTTATGACCTCAAAAATGCGGTCAAAGAAGTAGTCGGTACTTGCGTATCACTTGGTATCACAGTTTCCGGCAAAAAGCCCAAAGAGATGCTCAAAGAGATCGATGAGGGCGTTCACGACGCAGTACTCGTTGGATAGGTATCGATAAGTAACCATAGAAGATCGGTTTAAACACGGTCGCATCACTATGGAGGAACCTGATGGTAGAGAAAAGCGTCCTCATTGACGCATTGAAAAAGGCAAAAGAACAGGCGCCTGAACGGAAATTCACCGAGAGTGTCGATATGACAATTAACCTAAAAAATATCGACATGTCTCAGCCGAAAAACCGTATTGATGAGGTAATTCTCCTTCCCAACGGGAATGGAAGAGTTGTTAAGATTGCCGTTCTTGGTTCAGGGGACATTGTAACCCAGGCCAGGGAATCGGGCGTTGAACTCATCATGGGACCGGAAGAGATTGAGCGCCTTGGAGGTGCCCCTCGTGAAGCACGTAAAGTTGCATCCGAGCATCAGTTTTTCCTTGCAGAAACGTCAGTAATGAGTCTTGTCGGACGATGGCTTGGTCCCAGATTAGGACCACGCGGACGTATGCCACAGCCAATTCCTGCTGGAACGGATATCCGTCCAATAGTAGAAAGGCTTCGCAAATCAGTTAAAGTCCGAACAAAAGACAAGATGTCATTCTCACTTAAAATCGGTAATACCGGTATGAGTGAAGAGGAAATTGCATCTAACATGGATGCGGTCCTCAAACGTATTCTGGCAAAACTGGAAATGGGTGACTTTCAGGTCAAGTCGGTCTATGTAAAGACAACCATGGGGCCATCAGTGAAGGTGGAATTATAATGGGATTATATACCGTTCATCTGCCCCAGTGGAAACTGGACGAAATTTCAGAGATCAAACGTCTTGCCAGTGAATTCAAGCTGGTAGGACTGGTTGACATGTATGGAATTCCGGCCAGGCAGGTGCAGGATATCAGGAGAAATCTTCGCGGGAAAGCTGAACTGAAGATGACCCGTAACACGCTCATCGAACATGCATTTGGTGATCTTAGCGGAGAAATTCAGGAATTAACCTCGCACTTGTCCGGACATTCAGCTCTCATCTTTACCAATGAGAATCCTTTCAAGCTTTTCAGTATACTTGAAAAGAACAAAACAAAGATGGCAGCTCGTCCGGGTGAGACTGCACCGGATGATATCGTCATTTCAAAAGGACCGACCAGCTTCCGTCCTGGTCCGATCGTAGGAGAACTCCAGCAGGCCGGCATTCCTGCAGCAATTGAAGCAGGAAAAGTTACCATCCGTGAAACAAAAACGGTGGTAAAGGCAGGAGAGGAGATAAACAAAAAGCTCGCTGATGCCCTTGTAAAGCTTGATATCAAACCGATGGATGTCGGTCTTGCTATTCAGGCAGCATACTATGAAGGCAGCATCTACGAAGCTGATGTTCTTGCGATCGATGAGACTGCATTCTATAACAGTATCATCTCCGCTGCAACTCATGCATTCAACCTGTCCGTGAACGCCTGCTATCCAACAAAGGATACAGCCAGCGCAATCATGACAAAGGCAGTTCGTGAGGCACGGGGAGTTGCAATAGAAGCTGCAGTTGCAAGTAGTGATGTAATAGACGCCGTTCTTGGAAAGGCACAGGCTCAGGCTATGGCCCTTCAGAACGTAACCGGGTAACCGGATAATCAATACGAGAAATCGGAAAATTTCAGGTGAAATAAACATGGAGTATGTATACGCTGCACTCCTTCTGCACAAAGCAGGAAAGGAGATCAACGAATCCTCTGTTCAGGCAGTACTTACTGCCGCTGGTATCGCTGTCAACGAATCACGTGTCAAGGCACTTGTAGCATCTCTTGATGGAGTAGACATTGAAGATGCTATCAGCAAAGCAGCCGCAGCACCGGTAGCTGTAGCAGCTGCACCAGTTGCAGGTGGAGCAGCACCCGCAGCAGCTGCAGTAGAAGAAGCTCCGGAAGAAGACAAAAAAGCTGAAGAAGAGAGTGGAATGGCAGGGCTTGGTGCCCTGTTCGGCTAAACTCCCTCTTTTTTCTTTTACAATATTAGTTACTTAGGAAATTTTTGTATTATTCGTCGCTTTTTTGCTATACTTTTAATAGCGGGCTTAAAATCCTCACACACAATGCACCAGAAAAAAAAGATTAATTAAAAACACTTAAAGTCAAATCAATGGCTCTCCCGGGTAGTGGGGAGTAATATTTTCATAGGGAACCTGAAATTTTTTGAGTATTGTTAAAGCGATATCTTTCTGATCACCGTTCATATTCAGTCCAGGTTCATTCGCAACAAGCCAGAGATTTGCCTGCCCGGTATAATCTTTTTGTCCAGTATTAAAGCCATGATCTGTTGTAATGTATATGGCAGTCTTTTCCATAATACCTGCCTTCTGTATAGTTTTTAAGATTTCTCCAAGACTAGCGTCAATGCTCTGAATACTATCTTCCTGTTTTTTCGTTCCTGCTCCAAAGGCATAACCTGCATCGGCTGCATCTCTGAAATGAACAAACATAAAAAATCTGCCTTTTTGAGCAAAATGGTACAGTGCCTCTGATACAACAGTTCCAAGCAGACCTGCATCGCTATTCTGGTCATAATAATAATCGACCACTTTTCCTGCATGGTAAAACGGAAGTCCCTTAAGTGGCCCAAGACTTCGTTCCTGTGATGCAATAATTACAGTAGAAATCCCATCATCACCTGCAAATTCTTTCAGGCGTTCAAACACCGTATACCCTTCAGGAATTTCTTTATATCTCATACTTTTAAATACACCTGAAATTTCCGGTGAATAACCGGTTAGTATTTGTGCATGGCCCGATAGGGTATCAGGAAAATGATCGGTAATTGAAATATTAACAAAACTTCCATTTTCAAGTATTCCAGATAAGTGTTCCAGGTTACCTGAATCAATCAGGTATTCAAGAGTATCCCTGGATATTCCATCCCATGAAATAAGGATTACATTTTGTTGGTCGGTATCTCCTGTAACAATGCTAATTCCAATACATGAAAAAAAAATTATTACCAATGAAATTCTGTTCATGAAAATTTCAGACAATTCGGGATCCATATCGCTCTCTAATCTTCAGGTAATATGACTGGTGATAGTCTTCTGCCGGGTAAAAAACCGGGGCAGGGATAACCTCGGTTACCACCGGTTTTTGAAACTTATCTGAATTGTTCAGGTCTTCAATATATGATATAGCTTCATTTTTTTGTTCTAATGTAGTGTAAAAAATTACCGATCTGTACTGACTCCCGATATCAGGGCCCTGCCTGTCAATTTCTGTGGGATCATGATGAGTAAAAAAAATATCCAGTAGGTTGTTAAACCCTGCAATTGATTCATCATATTCAATTGCAACCGTCTCTGCATGACCGGTGGTATCAGAACAAACCTGCTGATATGTTGGTTCCGGTTTTGTTCCTCCCATGTATCCGACCCTGGTCTGCTTTACTCCGGGAACCTGCTGAAACGCTGCTTCTATCCCCCAAAAGCAGCCCCCGGCGAAGAAGACAATAGTCATGTACTGGATCTTGGTATGGAGAATTAAATAGTCACTGGTATTAGTGGTGAAGACTTTATGTTCAAAACCTAATGTAAAAAACATGAATGCAAATCTGCATATCTTACTGGTTTTATTACTTCTCCTTGGTATTGTAATTCCATGCTCAGGCGATCTGACTGCAATAAGGCAGGGAGGAACGGTTTTTTTAGGAGAAGAGAATCTTGATATCACGGCATCAGGAATGGTTAATGGAGACAGAATTGGATGGTGGGCACCAGGTAGCTCAGTATCCTCCGAACCAACTGATGTGATTACTATCTCATCACCTGATTCCTTTTATGTTTCCCCATCTTCTTTTTCCGGGAAGGAAGGATTATGGTACTCATGGCCGAATAAAATACCTGTTTTTAATGTAAAAAGCCCAAAGGTTTCAGTGAGGGTCTATGATGAAACAGCAGGTTTTGATGCTACTGGTAAATGGGTACCCAGAGGAGATGCAGTCTCATTTCGGATTTCTTCAAATGTTTATGAGGCAAATTCCCGTGGAGGAACAGCAGGCCAGGCTGATATCGTTCTCATAAGCCCGCAGGGTGCAAAGTATTCTTCAGTTTCAGGACCTTTGGGATCATTTTCGCTGGAAAAAATTCCCCTTACTTCCTCATTAACCTCTACCGGACCGGTCTGGAACACTGGAGGAGCGGATGGAGGAACATGGAAAATACGTGCAGAAATTTCCATGAACAGAATTAAGGACAACCTCCCTGACGTCGGACAGGGAATATCTGAAACCGTGGAAATCCTCATTCAGAATACCAATCCTCTCATAAAATCAGATGTTGCAGTTGAACTTGGAGAAAAAACTACAACCTCAGTTCCCGTCAGGGAATATACTCCGGTTGTGACACAAATACGAACAACCGTTCCAAACCAGGATTTTCCTTCGAAAACTCCGGAACAGACAAAACAACCGACACCAGAGATTACCGTGCAACAAACTCCAATAGTGCCTATGGTTACTCCAGAGGAAATTCCTCTCCAAACAACACCTATGGAATCACCAGCTCTACCGGTTCCAACACAATCACCTGGAGGAATTATTACCGCATTAGGTGCATGCCTGTTCTTTTTTGTCTTCACAAAATTCCAGTAATCTTTTTTTTTGAAAATATGTATAAACGGTGGATTTTCCAACTCTAATATAGTGTCTGGCAAAAGGTTTTGGAATAATCGATGTAACCGCTTGTTATTCCAAACCTGGACACTACATACACTTCATGGTATAAAGCAATCATTCTGGATTATTTAGAAAGATTAGTACCATACTATCCATCTATCAGATCAGAACTCATATACCTTTTCCAATATACTCCATTATACACTGGTGTGCTTTGTGTCAACTCAAAAATCTCTTTTCGAACTATATATTCAAAATAATCACGTATCAGATAATGAAAACACTATTCAATCAATTAATGACGAACTCATCATTTTCCCCACGCTTCTGCTCTCCCAACAATATAAAAGATATCTTATAAAAAAGGGAATACCCTTCAACCCGGATTTAATTACAACTCTTGATGATTTCTGCAGGATGTACCATGATTCACATGCAGAAAAAACCAGGATTATCTCTGATGGTCAGGCTCTTACGATCCTGTCAGCAACACTTGAAGACATAAAAGCAGAAGTACCATTTTTTTTCCCGAGGAATTATCCGTCAACTGCAACCATACAGGATTTACTTGATCTGAGATCAATTTTTTCACAGCGGGTAATAGATTTTTCACAGCATCCACTCGTCACCAGCTCTGAAAAATGTCACCAGATACTGCTAGCTCTTACCTCCTATGAAAAAGCCCTGGAAAAAAATTACCTTCTTGATAACTCTGCATTAATAAACTGGACTATTTCCCATATCGGCCAGAGAAAAGATATAATTTATTCAAAAATAAGAATACACCGGCTCTTTGAGTTTTTCCCACGGGAAAAAAACCTTATTCTTGCTTTACGAGATCACTCTGATCTTTTCCGGTTAGAATACCTAAAAGGCCTTGACTATGACCTTTTTAATCCACCGGATTGGATTTCCCCTCATGAAATCTCTTATATTGAATATGCACAGGAGATATATAACCGGACAGATATATTTACAAAAAATCCAACAATCAGAACTGATAATTCGATAAAAGCACAGGTTTTTTCTTCCACAATAGAAGAACTTGAAGCTATAGCTGAAGAAATACATGCTCTTAATACTGAAGGTGAAAAACTCTCTGATATTGCCATTGTTTTTCCTAAAATTTTATCATTTTTCCCTAAAATACAGGAGGTTCTTGATGATTTCGGGATTGCATCCTATTCGTTTGCAGGGGAGCCTTTAATCCGGGAACCTGTCATTGGATCGATACTCCTCTTTCCCTCTCTTGTCATGGGTGATTATCCCCGTGAAGATGTTATAAATCTACTGAGTAATCCTTATTTTAATGTCAGACCAGCTGAACTCGGAATAACGATTGCTGAATTTGACCAGATTATTCGAGCTGCTGGTATCGAAGGAGGATATGAATGGGAGATACCCTTACATAATCTAAAAGAAAACATTGACGAACTAAGAAAAACATGTTCCTGGATATCAGAAGAAAAAATAGAAGAGTCCATTACCTGGATAAAAAAAATTCAGGAAATTTGCAATACATTTTCAGAAAATCTTACACCCGACGGATATACTGCTCGTTTTAATGACCTGATTTATTCCCGGATGGATAAAAACCTCTATACATCCTGGTCTGACCAGCCAGATTCATTGCTAACTAGGGAATCCAAGGCTTTGAAACATTTTCAGGGATGTCTTTCTCGTTTATCATCTTTATTTAAACCGGGAGAAAAGATCGAATTAACGCAATATATGAGATACCTGACACATCTCCTCTTAGAACCGGTAAACCTTACAAAGGATTCGGGGGGGGTTCGCATTATGGGAATGCGACAAGTGGTGGGGATGGAATACTCATGTATTTTTTTTGGTGGGCTTGTTGAAGGAGACATTCCATATCCATCAACCAGATTCCCTCTCCTTAATTCAGAAGAATCTATTCAACTGGGAAGCAGGGGTCTTGAGGAGGTGATTCATGGTGAAAAATATTATTTCATATCAACCCTTTGTGCAGGTAAGAAAATTTTTTTGTCTGCTCCCCATTCACGGAAAGAAAAGCCAGTTCTTACTTCTTCTTTTTTCGAGCAGGTGGTAAAAGGAAAAAAACCATCACAATGGGGAAGAGAGATTATCCATTCTCAAAAAAGGGCAGCCATACTAGCGGGAAAATGTATCGCGAAAAGATATGTTCCGACGATAGAATGCCCGGAAAATCCCCTTACCTGGCTTTCAAAAAGTCATACCTATGGGGAAGTTGCACAACGAATATTAATTGAAGACTGGTACAGGACCGGAATTGCTCATTCTGTGTATGATGGAATAGTATCAGATGATAAGGAAACTATCAACTGGCTTTGTGGCCCGAAGATGTTTGGTTCTGACCATATCTGGTCACCCAGTCAGCTGGAAACATATGCCAGTTGTCCCTTCAGGTTCTTTCTTGAACGAATTATCAGGATACGGCCATTGACAGATGTAGATCCAACGCTGTCGTCAGCCCGAAAAGGAACTCTTATTCACGATATTCTGAATGATTTTTTTACTCAATGGTGTGAAATTAAACCCCAAAAAATTACACTTCTGGATCTTGATGAAGCGACAAAGTTACTATATCGCATCGCGATTGAAAAAACCGGGCGATACAGATTTCAAAGCCCTGCCTGGCATGCGACGGTAGCTTCTCTCCTGGATGAAGAAAACAATGCAGGTCTGTTATGGCGGTTTTTAAGACATGAAGCAGAAAATGATGGAGACCTGGTTCCTACATATTTCGAATACCCGATTAAACCAGGTAACATAACAGAAAAAAATGATGCCGGATTTGTTGTACTTGTAACTGATAATGGAGAGAGTATAAAAATTCAGGGAAGAGTAGACAGGGTTGATAGAACTCCGGAGGGTCTATTTACCATCATTGATTACAAGACCGGGACATCTTACCCTAACAGAGCCCGGGTAACCGAAGGAAAAGCACTCCAGTTACCACTGTATCTTCTGGCCCTTGAAAAAATGACTGAACATGAACCTATTCCTTTGATAGGAATCGGAGGTTCATATCTTGAAATTAGTAGGAAAATCAAACAGACCTGGCCACTTCAGGATCCTGGTTACCGGCATTATACTAGAGCTGCATCAGGAACTAAGAATTTTCGTGAGATCCTGAATAGTTCCCTCACCTTTGCACACCAATACATTACCGGAATCAGATCAGGAAAATTTCATGTTGCACAGGAAACCTGTAATAACTCTTTATATTGTCCATATTCAGATATTTGCCGGTTTAACCGGTTCAGGGATATGGAAACTGACGAAACAGAGGGTGAATAAATGACCGGAACAATACGGCAGCATGAAGCAATATCCAGTCATAATACATCGGTCATCGTATCCGCAGGAGCAGGAACAGGAAAAACCTATGTTTTGGTTCAAAAGTACCTTGACCTTCTGAAAACATTCGGGGCAGAAAATCCTGATAAGAATAGCAGAATTTCTGTTCAGAATATTCTTGCCCTGACTTTCACCGACAAAGCTGCAGCTGAGATGAAAGAGCGAATAAGGAATGAAATGGATAAAAAAGACGGTAATTTCTGGGAGAGATCAAGACTTGAATTTCTCCTGGCACCAGTACAGACATTTCATTCATTTTGTGCCAGTGTATTGAGAGAATTTGCATTTGAAGCAGGTCTTGAACCTTCCTTTATTGTCCTGGACCAGCAGGAAGCTTCACGGATCCTTTCTCTGTCATTAAAAAAACTCATTCACACCCCAAATGAGGGAGAAAATGTCAAAGCCCTGATTTCCACCCTTTCCATCATCGGTGAAAAAAACCTCGAAGAGATGATTCGATATCTCTATGTTAGAAGTGAAGATGCAGAGACCTTTTTTTCCCACCTGAAAAAAGACCCTGAAACGGTAATTGCACGATGGCAGGATGAGATAAGGCTATTTAAGGAGAGAGAAGTTACCAATATTAAAAATAACCCTGCTTTTTCCGGAATGGTCACATCACTCCTGGCATATGCCCTGATGGATGTTCCAGGTGACGATAAGGCAATGATCTACCTTCAAAAAGTAAAACCATATCTGGAACTACTGATAGCTCCGGGAACACCTGAGGATTTTTTGGATGTAGCACTTTTATTCACTAAAGAACAACTCAGAGGCGGAATAAAAGACAACTGGTCAGAGGATATTCTTTCTGAACTGAAAGCAGAAAATAAGAACCTCAAAGAATGGCTGAAAAAAAATACTCATGCCATTGCAGGCTTATCCTTTGATAAGGAGAGTGATTATTCTCACCTGACTCTCAGGTTTATTTCCGACCTTGAAAAAACCTTCCGGTTATTTTGTGAAATAGTCAGGGAAGAAAAATTAAAATCTGGAGGCCTTGATTTTTCTGACCTGATTAAGTATACGAGGAAACTCTTTCTTGAAAAACACGATTTAGTTGCATCATACTACCGTTCCAGGTACCGCTTTATTCTCATTGATGAATTTCAGGATACTGATCCGGTTCAGTATGAAATTGTAAGTACTATCGTAGGTGACCCATCTCCTGCTGTCAATAGCCTGTTCATCGTCGGTGATCCAAAACAATCAATCTATCTTTTCAGGGAAGCTGATGTCAGCCGGTTTAAGGATGCCAGAGAGTTTATCACCAGTTCATGCATAGGAAAAAATATTTCCCTTGATATCTGTTTCAGAAGTTCCCCCCCTGTGGTCTCCTTTGTAAACACCCTATTCTCACATCTGTTTAATTCCGCTGATAAACCTTGGGAATTCACGTATGATCCGATTACCGTTAGTGATGAACGTTCGGATCATAAGGGAACAATAACACTGCTATTAGCAAGAGAAGACTCTGAACCGGATGAATATGAAGCAATATCTGGCCACATTAAAAAAATAATCGAAGAAAAGACTGAGGTATATGAGGAGGGTGTCCGGGACGAAAACGGAAAGAGAACATTTAGTCTTCGTCCAGCTGATTACGGTGATATCACCATCCTCGTTGAACGCCGGACACATCTTGGTCGCCTTATTCATGCTCTTGCATGCAGGAATATTCCATATTATGTTCATAAGGGAACAGGATTTTATAACAGGCAGGAAATTCTGGATCTCATCAGTCTTCTTTCATTTCTCTACCGGCCTTATGATGACATTCACCTGGTAGGACTGTTACGATCACCATATTTTGGATTTTCTGACCTTATGATCCTAAAAATATCCAGAGAGAAAGGGACCTGCTTTTTTGATAAATTAGAGAAATTTGGTCAACATGACATAGAAATTGCGAAAGTACATACTCTTTTATCTACATGGCAAAAAAATTCAGGAAGGGTCAGAATTGTTACTCTTATCCAGTCAGTGCTTATTGAATCCGGAGTCCTCTCAGTATACGGGGGACTTGTTGAAGGTGATCAGATCCTCTCAAACATCGATAAATTATTGGAGATTATAAGGATCAGAGAAGATATCGGCAGTTACCATCTGACATCCCTCGTAACTGATTTAAGTGATGCCCTGGATCGGGAAGAGGAGGAAGGAGAAGCCATGATTGATGATCCCAATATGAACGCAGTCAGGATCATGACCGTCCATGCTTCAAAGGGCCTGGAATATCCTATCTGCATTATTGCTGAGATGTCAGCAGCACCAAACCTGAAACAGGGACCGATTTTACTGGATAGTAAACGTGATCTTTTAGGTCTTGTCCTTCCTGATCCAGACCAGGATTTACAACCTTCAAAAACTCCCATTTACAGTCTTCTTAAAAAAGAATTTAATGACCGGCTCTTAGAAGAGAAAAAGCGATTATTATATGTGGCATTGACTAGAGCCGCAGATCATCTCATTATGAGTGGAACCAGAGGAGAAGAATTACCGGATGAAACAAAAAAAACCAGACTTGGCTGGATATGTTCTGCACTCGGGATAAATGAACAAAACATTCGTGAAGGATATGCTCAAATCAAAACTGAAGATGGAAGCGAGTTAAAAATTCACATTATTACACCACCACGGGATCTTTCACCGAAAATATCCAGGACCTCTCCCTTTGAAATTTCAATAGAACTTGAAGATTGTCATGGATTATTCCAAAAAACCTGTCCTGATAGCGACGGAAATGATAACCAACCATTCCAGGTTACCGCGTTAACACAAAAACTAGACAGGGATTTCAAGTATCACCATGGTGATGAGGGGGGAGGAACATCTTTTGGAACTGCAATTCACGAAGTATTACGGGGAAAGGATCCCGCATCGGTAGTCAGGGAATATGGAATAGTAACTGAAAACAGGAAGAATCAAATTCATTCAGTGTATGAAGAATTCTGGAATCATTTTCCAGAGTCAGAAATTACCTGGAAACAAAATGAAATGGCATTTACCGTCCCAATAATAGGAATTTTTTTTACTGGACGGATTGACCTCGTTCTAAAAAGAAAAGATGGAACATTCCTGGTAGTAGACTATAAGAGTGAAGATATCCCGGCAATTGAACTCACCAAAAAGAGATCATATCAATTACAAGTTGAAATATACCGGAGAGTTGCCAAAACCCTGGGAATGAAATCAGTCAGGGGTGCTTTGTACTCAGTATTTGACAACCGACTTGTCGAACTTGAACCATGGGATGATGATGATTTTACCAGAACTATCCAATCAGTAACCTCAGGATTATAGAATTATCTTCCAATTATGATTTACCGATAAATCCAAGAAGTATGTTGTTTCTCTGAAAAAAAACGGATGAGATGATTTAGATAAAGACCATATCCGGGATTCTTCAATTATTCTGTGTTTATGCTAATTTTGTTCTTTTAACAGTTCTTTTACTTTTTCAATCTCTTTTATCTTCTCGTCGTAATCACCGACTATCTCATTTTTCAGTTCTTCAAGGATATCATCAATAGAACGCCCTAAATGATAGATAAGAACAGGTCTTCCTTTATTCTCGGAATATTGATTAACCTTTTTTACCCATTTGCGTTTTATCAGGTAGGTAAGTGCAATGCTCACCTCTGGTTGCCTGAGATCACAAATACGTTCCATGTCACGCGATGTCAGATCAGAATCCCTGAACATCAACACTAATACCCGGGCAGCATTACGCTTAATCCCGATATCCTTAAATAATTCTGCAATCTCCTCATCCCCCCTGGAGAATTGCAGAGACATATCGCCTCCCACCATATACTATTCCTGAATATTATGTGTTGAATAATATATCTATGAAGCGATATATGTTTCCTATCATTTTATCATGGACAGTAAAGGTGGAAGATAACCTGATCATTTCATCATAAAAAAGAATTATATGGTCAAAATCGAAGAAATGACCGAGACAGATAGATCATTAGACCATCCGGACCATAATGTATATCTATCGTGAATATGAAAGAAAAATCCTTGTAAATAATAAATTGCGTTTGCTATACAGACTTTTTAAGCAATCTCTCTATTACTTCAACAGTAACACCTTTTCCGGGCACGACAATTTAAGTAATTAAACGGCAAATACTTCCGGAAACTAATCAAAGACGGTATGAAAGAAGTATTATCCGGATGAGTTACATCATTTCAGGAACTGGAATTGTATCCGGGAATGATAAGGCAGCTCTGAAAAGAATGATACATCCTGATTATATGGTGAAAATTATGAATCTTGGATCAACGATTATCAAATCCCGAAGAAGTGTCAGATCATATACTGATACTCCGATCAGTGAAGAAATTATCAAGGATACCCTTGAATGTGCAAGACTGGCACCCACCGCAATGAACCTTCAACCCTGGCTAATAGGTGTGGTAACAGACCGTGATCTCTTAAGAAAAATTGCAGACATCGCCGATCATGGGAAGTTCATAGCAGATGCAGCAGCCTGTTTTATCACATGTGGGGATAAAAACGCCAAGTATTACCTTGAGGATTGTTGTGCAGCTACTATGAACATGATAACCTGTCTTCAGGGTTACGGAGTTGGAACTTGCTGGGTGGCTGGTGACAAAAAAGATTATGCTCCCCAGATTGCAAAACTCCTGGAAATTCCTGAACCATATTCCCTGGTTTCGATGATCCCTTCAGGCTATCCTAAAGAAGTTCAAATGCCTCCTAAAAAACCAGGAAAAGAAATTTTCTTCAAAAACAGATGGTCCCCTGAAGAAAAATAAAAAAAATTATATCATTTTAAAAAGTCGTACTACATCTGTGTAGTCTATCCTGTTATTACCTGAAAAGTCAAATGCTGCTACCGGCTCGTTTGTACTAATCCAGGTCATCTGTTTGAAAAATAATACA
Source organism: Methanomicrobiales archaeon (assembly GCA_012729535.1). Lineage (GTDB taxonomy): Archaea > Halobacteriota > Methanomicrobia > Methanomicrobiales > Methanospirillaceae > Methanospirillum. The sequence continues at coordinate 76,976 of JAAYCY010000068.1, forward strand.
ACGTCAGAGAAATCTGTACGGCCATTACCATTTACATCTTCATATTTCCCGTCACCGTTAAGATCCTTAGGTGCATTACTCTGACCCGGAAGGGCAACAACACCTGATGATCCTCCACCACTACCACCAAGTGCCGTATTAACATTTATTCGTCCCCCGGATATGATTTTACCAGAAAAGGCAGATAATTTATCAACTGATTCCATAATTTTTGACTTTAACGCTGTAGGTGAAAGCGATGGATCCTTTGAAAGGAGGAGAGCTGCAAGTCCGGCAACATGCGGGGTTGCCATGGAAGTTCCTTTCATTTTGACATACTGATAGCCAAGAGCTGAAGGATACGTCGACATTATTGCATCACCTGGAGCGGCAACATCAACTGTTGTAACCCCATAGTTTGAGAATGAAGGAATTCCATCATTGGCATTTGAAGCAGCAACTGAAATGATATGTGGTGAATCAAATCCTGATGGATAATGAGGTGTTGCATCATTGTTTGATCCGGCGTTTCCGGCAGCACAGGCAAATAACACATTGGTCGAAGCAATTGCATCACCTAATGCCTGACTTTTTGCTGTTCCTCCCCATGAACAACTTATTACATCTGCCCCCATTCGTTTTGCATAAGCGATAGCATTAAGGGAGGCCGCAGTATCACCGTTCCCATCAGCCCGTAAAAATTTTAACGGCATTATCTGAACATTCCAGTTCAGACCTGCAATTCCAACTCCATTATTCCCAATTGCTCCAATGACCCCGGCACAATGGGTACCATGACCGTTGTCATCCATGGGATCGTTATCGTTATTGATGAAATCATATCCATGAACATCATCTATATATCCGTTTCCATCATCATCAATACCATTTCCAGGAATTTCGCCGGGATTTGTCCAGATATTTGCCGCAAGATCAGGATGCGAATGATCAACACCGGTATCAATAACTGCAACTACAACTGAACGGGAACCTTTGGTAATTTCCCACCCTTTTGCTGCACTGATATCTGCACCACTTTTACCACCTGACTGTCCGGTGTTTAAAAGACCCCATTGATCTGAATATTTTGGATCATTCGGGTATGACAAGGCAGATATTTCACCAGGTTCATCCGTTTCTGCCGGTTCAACATCAGGGAGAGAAAGAGAAATTATGTAGTTTGGCTCGGCATATGCCACGTACGGAGACTGCTCAAGTTCAAGAATGGCATCTTTCACAGAAAGAGGACCGGAAATATCCAGCGCCTGAAGATTTGCCAGACCATCTGAAGAGAAATCTGCCGCAACTTCCGCTCCCAGAGATTCAAGAGCTACAGGACCAGTTCCTTCTGCTGCAAGAGCTGCAACAGTCCCATCCTTGTATTTCACAATAACTTCACCAGGAACATATGAAGCGGTCTGCCCGGATCCCTGGGTATCACCCAGCGGTTCATTGTGATCGTCTCCAAAAACATTACAGGATACACCGGATAAAAGAAAACCGGTCAAAAATAACAGTTTCACTACCAAAGTTAGATGCGCGAATTGCATAGTAAGCCCCCACTTAAATCGTATTACCAGACACGATGTACTAGGATCTATCAATTCCGGGAGATTTAAGTATCTTCTCTGGCATCTTCAAACCAGTAATCAGAAAACAAATACATCGGACATGAAGGGAACAGTTATCGTATAAACAGGAGACGTACACCTATGAATCGGCCGGTGCTCCAGGTCGCGCTGGATCTGGTAGAACTTGACAGGGCTCTGGTTATTGCAGGAGAAGCAGTTACAGGCGGAGCTGACTGGCTTGAGGTTGGAACCCCTCTCATTAAGAGCGAGGGGGTTCGGGCGATTACAAAAATCAGGGATGCGTTTCCTGACCATTTGGTAATTGCCGACATGAAAACGGCAGATACTGGTGCTATTGAAGTTGAAATGGCCGCAAAAGCAGGTGCAGATATTGTTTGTGTCCTCGGAGCTAGTGATGATTCTGTTATTGAAGAGTCAGTACGTGCTGCCAGAAAATATGGTGTTAACATTATGGCAGACCTTATTTCTGTCATAAATCCTTCAAAACGGTCAGAAGAACTTGAAAAATTAGGTGTGGATTACCTTTGTGCCCATACCGGAATTGACCAGCAGATGACTGGAACGGATTCACTTGAACTGCTTCAGAAGGTCATCGGAAAGGTGAATATTCCTGTTGCCGCTGCAGGAGGAATGTCAGAAAAAACTGCATCAGCAGCAGTTGCAGCAGGTGCCAGAATTGTTATCGTCGGAGGAGCGATTATCCGATCTTCGGATGTCATATCCTCTACGCGCAGAATACGACAAACCATGGACCAACCGGTTCAGGATACAGGGCCTGCTCTGAACCCTGAAGATGAAATAAAAGAAATTTTGAGCCTTGTGTCTTCTTCGAATATCTCTGATGCAATGCACCGGAAGGGTGCCATGACAGGTATGATATCCATCTGTCCGGGGACAAAAGCGGTGGGAAAAGCGGTAACTGTCCAGACTTTTGCCGGAGATTGGGCCAAACCTGTTGAAGCTATTGATATCGCAGGTCCGGGAGATATTATTGTCATCAATAACGACCAGGGACTTCACGTCGCCCCCTGGGGAGAACTGGCGACCATATCCTGTATCAACCGGGGAATTGAGGGAGTAGTAATAGATGGTTCTGCACGTGACATCGATGATATCAAAAAGATTCACTACCCGCTATGGGCACGTGGCATGGTCCCTAATGCAGGAGAACCTAAGGGATTTGGAGAAATCGGTGCAGAAATCACCTGTGGGGGACAGATAGTCTCTTCCGGCGATTGGATTGTTGCTGACGAAAGTGGCGTTGTGGTAATTCCAAAAACACGGGCATATGAAATTGCACGAAGAGCACGGGAAGTATACAATACTGAACTTCGTATCAGGGAAGAACTTCGGCGTGGTAAAACATTATCAGAAGTGATGAACCTTCTCCGATGGGAGAAAAAATAATTTTTCTTTTAAATATTTTAGGTGTATGGAACACCAACACTAGAGGGATTATATAGTACCTAAATCGCTTAGTTACTAAGTAAAATGAAAGATGACCAAAAACTCCGGAACCTGTACCAGGTCTGGATGCGTATTATGAATAAACTGAATGAATCAGAAAAATTACCCAGAAATTACGGGATAGAAGAACTGATTACTCCTTCAGATATTCATGTTCTGCAGGCCGTTGGAGATAATCCGGAGAATAATGTCAGAACTATTGCGGATATTCTCGGAGTAACACCAGGGGCCGCATCACAGCAACTCTCAAAATTATCAAAACGTGGTCTGGTAACAAAAGTCAGGGGGATAAAAAATGAAAAGGAAGTATACCTGATGCTTACCCCCAAAGGAGATATTGCATACAGAGCCCATGAAAAGGTCCATGAAATGGTCTATCTAAGAATAATTGAACGGATTGGACCTTTATCTCCCGATGAGATGAACACGCTCAAAAATATCTTACATGCAATAGAATCTGTCTATGATGAGCGATTGGATGAAGTAAGAAAGAGCCTTTCCATGACGAGACAAGAAAATTCTTTTCAAAATATCATGGAGAATGAATCATGAATCCATTAAGAAGAGTTGCTGAATTATCATTTGCACATTTAATCAACGACATTTATGCACCAGTTCTCATGGCACTGCAACCGGTGCTGATTACCATGTATGGGTATGGGTACTTTCAAGCAGCTCTGCTTCCGGTTATCCACAGTCTGACCTCGTCAATGCTCCAGCCGATATTTGGCTACCTTGCAGATAATAAGGGACTAAAAGTGAGCATAGGATTGTCAATTCTGTTATCAGGAATAGGAGTTTCCCTACTTGGACTAGTGCCAGATTTCTACTGTATCATGCTGGTTTGCGTTGTAATTTCAGGCATAGGTCATGCCAGTTTTCATCCCGGTGCCCTGTGCAAGGTCAGTGCCCTTGCAAGTGGAAGTTCCCGGGGAAAATTGACATCACTCTTTGTAGTAGGGGGAAACCTGGGTATGGCTCTAGGACCGATCATTGCCGGAATAATTCTCTCTTCCGGTGGAGTTCCGCAGGTGATCTGGCTCATAGTTCCTGCGGCAATTGCCGCTTTTGTTCTCTATTATCATCCTATATCAGATGAGTGTCTGGTAGTTCATGGAGATACCAGGAAGATAAAAGAAGACTGGAAACCGGTAATTCTTCTTTTTTCAGGAGCAACACTTCGTTCATGGGTAACATTTGGAGCCATGACATTTCTCCCTACATATCTTGTCCTTGAAGGATATCCACTGCTGGAGGCAACCATGCTGGTAAGTCTCATGCTTCTTGCTGGTGTCGCCGGTCAGATGGGTGGCGGGATGTTATCAGACAGAATCGGAAGAAAAGAGGTCGTGGTTACAACTACTCTTGCCTCAATTCCTGCATTCATTGCAATCCTGTTAACTCACGGAGCACTCCTGATTCTTTCGATGATGATTTTTGGATTCCTGCTTTGGGCTTCATTTTCAGTAACAATAGCCATGTCCCATGAGATGATACCCTCTAGGGTAGGACTAATTTCCGGACTGTTCCTTGGTATCGCCATGGGAGCCGGAGGAGTCGGAGTTTCAGTTTCCGGAGTACTTGCTGATATGTATGGTCTTTATACCAGCCTGGAGCTCTTCCCGGTTATCCTGGTAATTGCAACAATACTGTTCATTCTGGTTAAAAAACCAGTTCATATTACTAGTTCAGAATAACCACGTTCATCCTGTTTTATTTTCTCTTTTTTATGAAACATACATTATGTATGAGGTGAGAATATAAATTACAGAGATGAGGAACAGATGGCAGATACAATACTGGTACCAAGAGTTATCCTGTTAATTCTTCTCATTTTAGGTATACTTTCTTGTTCTTTGGTTGCTGATGAAAATGCCGGATCATTTGCTCCTTTGTCAGAAAAATGGCAAACTAAAGAATTTTCAGCCAGTACAAAGAATGAAAGCACCTATTGTTGTGGCAGCGGTGCATTGCGGGAAAGTCCCCTGGACCTATCTCACCTGGTCGGGAAAAAAATATCAGGACTTCGCATATTAACAGATTACCCCGCAACTTTTGACCTTCGCAAATCAGGAAGAGTCCCAGACATTCGTGACCAGGGCCAGAGTGGAAGCTGCTGGGACTTTTCCTCGTTAAAATCTCTTGAATCTTCAATGCTCCCTGAATCCGAGAAAGATTTTTCTGAAAACAATCTGAAAAACCATGTATCCGTCTATGATCCTGAGGGTTTTGATTTTGCAGATGGAGGCAACGATCTCATGGCTGCGGCATACTTTCTTAGGGGATCCGGCCCGGTTCCGGAAAAACTCGACCCCTATAATCCTTATTCCTTTGTTTCTCCAGGAAGTCTTCCAGTTGAAACCCTTGTCAGTGATGTCCCGATGATCCCGGGAAGATCCGGACCCCTTGATAATGAAAATGTAAAATGGGGAATCGTAAACCTTGGATGTCTGTATACAACCATCTCTTTTAATAATCAATATTATCAAGAGCAAACACACGCATTTTATAATCCAAAGAATGATACTCCAAATCATGCGATCTCCATAATCGGGTGGGATGATACATTTCCAGCTTCAAATTTTAGTAATACTCCGGCGGGCGATGGAGCATTTATTTGTGCTAACAGTTGGGGCCCAAACTGGGGGGATAAAGGTTATTTCTATGTATCCTACTATGATTACCTCATAGCAAATCGAATATCTGCATTTTCAGCAGACACATCAGGAAATGACGGAACATATGGATATGACACCCTGGGATGGGTAAACAGTTTCGGATTTGGATTTTCAACTGCTTCGGCAGCCAACGTATTCACCGCCGATGCAGATATTGAAATTACGAGTGCAGGCTTTTACATTCCCCAGGTTGGAACAAGTGTAACGGTATCAGTATATTTGGATCCTGAAAACGGTCCAGTTGGGACGAAGTCTGCAGAAGTTACAAGCGTAGAACAATACGATATTCCAGGATATCACAATCTAATACTGGATCTTCCAGTAAAGATAAAAAAAGGCCAGAAATTTTCTCTTGTTATTGACTTTAACACACCGGATTATGGTTTTCCTGTTCCAGTCGAATACCCCATAGCCGGGTATAGCAGTAAAGCAAGTGCTATACCAGGACAGAGTTATGTAAAAACTTCAGAGGGTAACTGGTCAGACCTTACCACCTGGGATCCTCAGGCAAATGCCTGCATCAGAGCAGGATATAAGCTAATATCCGGCCCAAAAGCTGACTTTTACGGGTCTCCGGCAAGTGGTAGTGCTCCGCTTACGGTTTCATTCCATGATACCTCATCAGGAAACCCGGAAAGATGGCTCTGGCAGTTTGGAGATGGTGCTACCTCAACAGAACAAAATCCAGTTCATACCTATTCCCTGAACGGTATTTATACTGTATCCCTAACCTGCGACACCCCGCAGGGAGAATCAATGGAGGTAAAAAAGAATTATATCACGGTTTCTGAACCAACGACCATTACTGTCCCGGACGACCATTCACTCATCCAGGCAGCGATTAATAGTGCATCTCCAGGTTCAACCATTCTTGTAAAATATGGATATTACCCGGAAAGATTAACGATTTCAAAACCCCTGACTCTGAAAGGCATTGAATCGGATGACGAACAAAAACCGATAATCGACTCCCAGTTTACTGGAACACCGGTCAGTATTACCGGAGCAGGAGTTATACTTGATAATTTTTCACTTACCGGTGCATGGTCAGAGACTAGTATCCGTCCTGCGGTTGCCGTTAGGGGAAATGATGCAATAATAACAAATAACTGGATTTTTGAGAATTATGCCGGTGTCAGGTTTGAAGGAATAAACAAAGGAACACTTGATAATAATGTAATCTGGAACTCTACCAGTTCAGCAGTTTACGGTGAATCTTCTTCATACCTGGATATAATTAATAATACGATTGTCTGGACTTCAGACGGACCAGCACTTCGGATAACATCAGGATACAATTCTGTAATCAGGGGAAATGTTATTGCAGAAAATAACAAGGCAGGAATATCATTAACTGGAGAAGGCATTACCGTCTATGATAATTTTCTTAATAATACCATGAATGTGGCACTCTCATCAGATGCTAAGGTAACCTGGAATGTGGCAAAAAGTCCTGGTCCGAACATCATGACCGGTCCTTTTATTGGTGGCAATTACTGGGCTGCGCCTGATGGCACCGGATTTTCCGAGACCCATGAAGATACGGACGGGGATGGCTTTTGCGATGAGGTTTACCGGATAGGAGGAGAAAATGTTGATGAACTTCCCCTTGCATCACCCACATCCCTCCCACCTGCAACTGATTTTGAAGCTTCTCCCCGGACGGGGCCTTTCCCCCTCACTGTTCAATTTACAGACAAATCCCTGGGAAATGTTGAAAGCTGGTCCTGGGAATTTGGTGACGAGGAGATATCATCAGAAAAAAATCCTTCACACGTTTATCATAATCCGGGGAAATATGATGTAAAACTTACCTGTACCGGACCGAAAGGATCAGATTCTGAAACAAAAAAACAGTATATCACTGTTACCGGAACAGGAAATTCCTATGTAATGACATTCCTTCCGGGTTGGAATTTCTTTACCCCTCCAAAATCCTTGTCAGCAGGAACTGATACTGCTGCAATATTCTCGGATATAAAAACAGGCGGACATTCTATCTTTACCTATACAAATGCAACTTCAGGTTGGACAAAGGTTAAAAAAGACACGATATTATTGCCCCTTACCGGATTCTGGATCTATTCCCAGGAAAGAACTGATACAACCCTCTGGCTTGATCCGGTAAGTGGAGGATTCAGACCGATAGAACCGGGATGGAATGCAATCGGTGCAAGAGGCACAGGCCCTGAAAAAGCAAAAGATGCAATGAGTTCACTCGGAGATTTTTGGCAGTACCTGGTTGGATATGATGAGATCTCCCAAAAATATTCAGATGTTATAATGAGGAAAGGAACAGGGGCTAATAGTGAAGATACACTTCTGAAATCCGGGCACGGATACTGGCTATATGCAACAAGTACTGGAAAACTATACTCATTATAATCTTTTTTTAGTCAATAGAAAAAAATATTGTAAAAGGAATGCACATATTCAATATCCATGATTTCAAATAAAAAATGGTTAGTATTATTTGCATTATCCCTTTGTTGTTCCTCTTTTTTGATTTTTTTTATACACTTGATTATTTTTCATGATTTTCATCATATTGCTATTTTTACTCTTCATGACCTCGCATTCCTACCTATAGAAGTTTTATTGGTGACACTGTTTCTCCACCAGATGATGGAAAGGAGGGCAATGAAAAATAAACTTAATAAACTCAACATGGTTATTGGAGTTTTTTTTTCAGAAGTTGGAACCCCTCTAATTAGATTTTGTGGATCGTTTGATGATAATAAACCTCAAAAAATCTCTTTTTTCTCTTCTCTTACAACATGGGAGATCAAAGATTTCCCGATTAAAAAAAAAGAAATTCAAAACTTTTCATACAAAATTCAAATTTCCTGTAATGATTTACAGAAACTTCGAAAAATGTTAATTAATAAAAGAGATTTTTTAGTAAGGCTCTTAGAAAATCCGGTATTGCTGGAACATGAATCATTTACAGAGGTACTTCAGGCAGTATTTCATTTAACAGAAGAACTCCATCACCGTGGAGAATGTAGTAATCTTCCAGGAAGTGATATCAGCCATTTGTCAGGAGATATAACTCGTGTATATTCACTTATGATTCCCATATGGCTTTCATATCTGGAATACCTGAAAACAAATTATCCTTATTTATTTTCTTTATCAGCTCGTACAAATCCGTTTAATGAAAATGAAGACGTAATAATCCGAGAATAAAAGATCACCAACAATTATCAAGGTCTTTAAAAAAAATTAATACCGATCCTGTGGTTCTATGGAAATTACGACAATTTCTTCAACATCAGTACCGGATTTATTTAATACAGGACTGTAAGTCCTCACAAACACCCTGTTATTTTCAGAATAACGATCATAATAAGGCTGTCCGGTATTGATTACTATCTGAATATGGGAGAGAAAACGCTTTGTCGCTTCTTCAGAGTGATAGTCACCATACGATGTACAAGCATAATCACCAACAATACCAAGTCTTTTCTGATGATGAGAATTCATGAATCGGTAATTACCATTCCGGTCCACTGCATATATTGAATCGTGCATTGCTTCTACGAGGATTTTATAGTACTCCTCGAGTGAATGGACTGTTTTCTCCAGGCTGCGGGTATGGGTAATTTCTGTTGATATAACAGTTACGGCAATAGTAAGTCTGAGAATTTCATTCGTTACCGGACTAAAGGATCTGACAAACCACCTACCATCTTTTTCGTATTCATCGCTCAAAGCTTCCCCTTTTTCCACCACTGTCCTGACAAGAGAGAGAAAATGAGCTGATTCATTGTCATCATGAAGGTCTTCATAAAAATAATCCTGGCAGTTTTTTTCGGTAATTCCAAGTCTATCTTTGTGGTGTGTATTCATAAAGAGGTACCGTCCTCTTTTATCCACCAAGTATATTGAATCCTGGGTATACTCAACAAGGGTTTTATAATTCGTTTCAGATTGAATAAGTGCTTCTTCTACCCGTTTTCGCATAACTGCCTGATGAATCATATTGCGCAGTTCTGCAAACTGTACTTTAGGTTCAATACCTTTTTGCAGGTAAAAATCAGCACCTGAATTCAGGGCCTCAATTACAATTTCCTCCCTGCTTCTGCCAGTAAATATAATGAAAGGTTTTTCCAGACCCTGTCTTTGGATTGTCCGGAGAAATTCAATGCCATCCATTTGAGGCATCTCATAATCAGAAACAATTGCATCATATTTTTTTGTTTTAAGCATCTCTATTGCAGAAATAGCAGAGGTGGTAGTGTCTGCCTGAATGTCTCCTCCTTTTTCCAGGAAAAGCCGGGTAATATCCAAAAGTTCTTCCTGGTCATCCACAAGCAGAAGATTAATTGTTGTCATAGTATGCCGGACCTTCCTGGTCTAACCGGACAACACAGTAGATGATGACGCATTGTCTAATATTACATCTCTTTTCTACAAAAAAGATTTCCTTATCTAAATCACGTTTAATGTGATGCAGATAATATTTGCGTATAAAGAAATCATCACCAATGAAAAATTTAAAAAAAATTGAACAGAAGAACTGGATATTGATTACAATAGACTGAGAAGTAATATTTTTTTCCCCTGTTAAAAATTCTTCAATTTCATTAATAATCTTCCAATTTCAAAAAAAATCAGGAAATACCTGACAATTTTTAAGATCCTTGTAAAATCTCTTTTACTGATTCAACAGAGGAGACATGCATGACTGCCAGTACTTCATCACCTGGTACCAGCATCACACTTCCACGAGGGATAACAAGTTTTCCCTCTCTAATGATCGCTGATATAATACACTCCTGTGGAAATTGAATATCTTTTATTACTTTTCCAGCCGCTTTTGAACCTGTTCTGACAACATTTTCCACGAGAGAGTATTCACCAGTCTGCAGCTTGAACATAGTCAGCATATCTCCCACTGACATCTCACGGGCGATCAAATGAGCCATAAAATCCGCCTGGTTTATCAAAACGTCCACACCCATTTCACGGGTAAAAAGCCAGGCATGTTTCGGAGTATTCACACGGGCAATCGTCCTTTTCACTCTGAATTCAAACCTGGCAAGACTTGCAATCACAAGGTTCATCTCATCATCCCGGGTAACAGCAGCAACAACACCTACTGTTTTTATCCCTGCCTTACTGAGATCATGGGGATTTGACGGATCTCCCTTCACTAACACCGATGAAGGAAATTCCAGTTTTAAGCGTTCATAATCCTCTTTCCCATTTTCTAATATAACCACATGGTGACCGCTGGAAATCAGGATTTGTGCAAGGTGCGTTCCTACCTTTCCTCCTCCTGCAATAAGAACAGAAATACCCATCATCCACCTCCTGTAACCATCATCAACTCTTTCAGTTTATCAACTGACTGCTCTTCAACTGCCAGGTATATTACGTCTCCCTTCTCAAAAGTGGCGCCAAGAGTCGGGATCATGGTCTTTCCTCTCCGGGTAAGGGAGATTATAATAATCTCACCGGGAATCGTGAGATCTTTAACCTGGTGACCTGCAAGGGTGGGATGAATTTCATACTTTACTATCCCCACTTCATTATTACCCAATCCATGAATGATATCCAGGTGAGAAAAGGTTAACATCTCAGATATTCTTTCAATTCCTAGTGCAACGTTGGTAACGGTTTCAATCCCCAGCTTATGATAGATATCCGCATATCGTGGATCATGAGTTCGTGCAATGACCTTGGGAACTCGATACATCTGCCTGGCAGCCCGTGCAACAACAATATTTACTGCATCATTTCCGGTCACTGCAGCAACCCCGTCTGCCCTTTCTATCCCGCTTTCATGAAATGATTCTCTGTCCAGAGCATCCCGTATGATTGTTTTCCCGGTATACGAAGTACCAAGTCGCTCAAAAGCTTTTGGATCATGATCGATGATGGTAATGGTGTGATGAGACTGTACAAGTCTGTGTGCAAGACCTGAACCCATCCTCCCACATCCAAAAATTATTATGTTCATGATATTCCTCCCGTTTGCATCTTTAGACTTTTTTTCTTATCCAGCATTCTCATTATCCCTTTTCGCAACTCTTCCGCAAGTAAGAGAGCAGGGGCCCAGGCAAAAAGAAAGATCCAGTTTTCCAGGGGGAATGGAGCAGTCCCAATAATTTCCTGGAAAAAGGGAACATAAATGAGTACAATAATGATAATAATTTCACTGACAATACCTACCCAGACCATTTTATTCGTGAAAAAACCTGCAGAAAAAATTGATGATCGTTCTGTCCGGTGTGCCAGAACATTACCTATCTGAGTGGTTACTACGGCAGCAAGAGCCATACCAACAGCGGAATGATAAACCGGCCCTTGCGCTGGAAGATCAAATATCTGACCCCAGTATCCGCTGGTCCAGTACGCATAAAAGAACGCTGACATTACCGCCAGGCTCTGTATCGGACCCAACCAGAGATACGATTTCAACAGTAATGATCTTGTGATGACATGCTCTTTGAGGTTTCGAGGCGGCTTATCCATGACACCCTCTTCCGGCGGTTCTGATCCAAGAGAGAGTGCCGGAACAAGGTCTGTTCCTAGATCTATTGAAAGGATAGGCATAACATCAAGAGCAAGAGGTATCCTGCCTTTACTGAAAGCAAACAGGATGAACGGCACTGCTTCAGGGGTGTTGCTGGTAAAAATATAGCCGGTAAATTTCTTGATATTTGCATAGACCGCCCGCCCCTCTTCAACAGCATTGACAATTGATGCAAAATTATCATCAGTAAGGACGATATCAGCCGCTTCCTTGGCAACATCGGTGCCGGTAATTCCCATGGCAACCCCGATATCCGCTTTTTTCAGAGCTGGTGCATCATTAACTCCATCACCAGTTACCGCTACTATGTGACCAGATTCCCGCAGAGTTTTTACCACTAGTAATTTGTGCTCTGGGGCTACCCGTGCAAAAATCACTTCATCCTCAAGAATTTTTTTCAATTCTCCATCAGCCATCCGGTCAAGGTCAGACCCGGTTACGATCCTGGGATTATCACCAGTAACTATACCTATACGGCGTGCAATACTCTTCGCAGTCAGCCCATAGTCACCAGTTATCATAATAATCCGGATATGAGCATGATGACATTTTTGTACCGCTGTTGCAACCTCTGCCCGTGGGGGGTCCATCATGGCAATAAGGCCCAGGAATGTTATATCATGCTCAACATCATCAGGTTCATCAAATGATGAGTCCGAAGACAGGTTCCTCATGGCAATTGCAAGTATACGAAGTCCCTGTTCAGCCAATGAATCATTAACCCTCATTATTTCTGAACGCTTTTCTTCAGAAAGCTGAATTACCTGTGATCCCTGTAGATACTCTTTTGATAAGTCAAGGACTACTTTTGGAGCTCCTTTCAGGTATACCACATATGAATTATCAGTATAGTGAACCGTGCTCATTCGTTTCCGTCTTGAATCAAATGGAAATTCCTTTACACGAGGATAATTATGGTTTTCCTCTTCATAGCTAATTCCATACTTTGCAGCTGCAACCAGTATAGCTGCTTCAGTCGGATCACCAAGAACGGTTCGTTGAAGTGAATTCTCCTCATTACTAATCAGTCTGGCATTAGAGCAGAGAGAACCGGCTATGAAGAATTGTTTAAGGGTTTGTTCATCCCCGGTATTCCTTTCATTACGAGCAGGATGAATCTCCCCTTCAAGTGAATACCCTACTCCTGAAACAGAAAAAAATGCACCAGGTATCCAGATTTTTTGAACCGTCATTTCATTCTGGGTCAATGTTCCGGTTTTGTCTGTACAGATAACCGACGTACATCCAAGGGTCTCGACTGCAGATAATCTTTTTATGAGAGCATTTCGTTTAGCCATTCGCTGCGATCCGCGTGCAAGGGCCAGGGTCACAGTAGGCAAGAGTCCTTCTGGAACAAACGCAACGATCATTCCCAAAGCAAAAATAAAACTCTCGGCGATGGTAACTGTGGTCATGGTAATTAATATAAGAAAAAAAAGAATCCCGACACTTACTGCAACAATTGTCACCATCCTTGTTACATGGACCATCTCCTGTTGCAGCGGGCTTTTTTCTTCTTCAATTCCCTGTGTCAGGTTGGCAACTTTGCCAAATTCTGTGGCCATACCTGTTGTCGTGACAACTGCAAGACCGGTACCTGATACAACACTGGTCCCGGCAAAAATCAGGTTTGGAAATTCAATTTTTGAAAGACCGATATCATAGAAGGGATCAGAAATTTTTTTCACCGGGTGTGACTCTCCGGTCAGGGTTGATTGATCAATTCTTAATTGTGATGCTTCTATGAGCCGGCCATCAGCTGAAACATGGTCACCTTCAGCAAGCACCAGTAAATCTCCTGGGACCAAAAATTCAGCAGCAATTTCTCTGGTTTCACCCTCACGAATAATTCGGACTTTCGGAGGCAGCAGCTGCATGAGTGCATCTGCTGCTTTTTCTGCTCTGAATTCCTGCCAAAAAGAAAACGCCCCATTAATGAGGTTTACCATCCAGACTGCTACGCCAAGCTGGGGCATGTTAGCAAAAAAAGCGACAAATCCTCCTATCCAAAGAAGGATAGCCATAAGATGTGTAAAATTCGCGATAAATCGAACGTAAACAGATTTTTTTCGGGTTTTTTGGAGGGTATTTTTTCCATATTTAGAAATCCTTATCTCAGCTTCATCAGAAGATAAACCCGAGGGACCAGTATGATATTTTAGAAAAATATCTTTGACTGTTGCTGAAAAATCAGGAGTTGATTGATTATCAGGTTGAGTAGTACCCGTATCCCCGGCCATACCATCACATCCAAAATGATGCCAGTCCCTATATGACCAGAATGATACCTGAGAGATGATAATACAAACTGAGGTGAAAAAACCGACAAAATGGTTAAATTAGAGATACCCCGACAAATTCTTAAATAACTGTCGATTACTTACTGATGGTCAATTTGGCTAAGGTGATTAAGATTGCGAGATCATACCTATAAACTTACCATTTAAGTCCAATTTAAAGGAATTTTCTAAAAATACCCTGATATTGTATGAGAGAACACTAAAACAAAAATTTGTCTGACTTGTGTTGAAAAATCCCATCAGGCCACCACAGAGACGCCCCATTTGTCTGATTGGCCCACATTCAAAATTTTTATCCTATTGGAGATATATCCATGATGAACACATATATGCTCGCATATCCCCAGATATTTTTTTAAAAAATGGTTGTGCCTATCCATGGACCAGGCTCTCAAGAAGTGTAAATACCGGTCGCTTAATTGAAGTATTATGATACTCAATTTTGACCTATTTTTGAATATAACCTTCAAATAAAAAAGATAAATAATTAGTAATCAGAATTTTTTAATATAATTTTTGCAGTATAAAATAAAATGGATTATATTATTTATGGATTATTGAACTAACGCGGCCAACCTGTCCAGTAGTTAATCTTACCTTAATTCCATGTGGATGAGTAGGGGAACCAGTTAATATCTCTCTGACAATTCCCCTGGTGGTTTTTCCTGTTCGCTGATCCTGCTTTTGGATTATATCAACAATAAGACCGGGCTTTATAGCAGAACGTTTTTTTCCACTTTCATGGTGATTACTGCACCCGGAAATATTGTCCAAGGCCTCTTTTATACTCAAGGATTCTTTCATGTTTAAAAAACCTTTACTAATTAGCTTAAGAGATACAATAAACCTGCCTGACACTTTGTATTTGAACATAGTATCTCAGCATATATACTCAAATATTATACCGGATAATTTTCTATGATCTCCTTTCAGGTTATCATTAAAAAAGAGCGGTGCTTATGACATATAATTCTTCAAACAACATGATAATATCTGAAATAACTGCAAATCCGGCACCATTAGGACTTTTAGGATTTGGAATGACAACAGTTCTTTTAAACCTTCATAATGCAGGATTATTTTCATTAGGATCAATGATCCTTGCAATGGGCCTTTGTTATGGAGGGACTGCCCAGATAATAGCAGGTCTCATGGAATGGAAAAAGAATAATACCTTTGGAACCACAGCGTTTCTCTCATACGGACTTTTCTGGATTTCTCTGGTCCTAATTCTGATATTTCCAGTCGCAGGACTGACTGAAGGAACTGGCGGCAATATCGCCATGGCATCATACCTTATCATGTGGGGAATATTTACTTCCATCATGTTCCTTGGAACTCTCATGTTTAACCGTGCCATGCAGTTCGTTTTTGCTTCACTTGCAATCCTCTTCTTTCTCCTGGCACTTGGAGATATAACCGGTATTGAATCTATTACGAGAATTGCCGGAATAGAAGGGATTATTTGTGGTTTTTCAGCGATATATACAGGTCTTGCACAGGTTATCAATGAAGCATATGGAGAGATGAAATGGCCAGTCTGGCCAGTTTAATCTTTCCTAAAAATTTTCAAAAAGATTCCATATCCAATCATCACTATCAGATAATATATAGCAATGCGTATAATATCTGCATAAGAACCTGAATGATACCAATTACTCCCAGTCAGCTCATTGTTTTTGGAATTCTGTTTTTCTCTCTGGTACTCTTTGTTAATAACCGGTTCAGATATGATGTCGTAGCACTTCTGGGTCTGTGTGCTGGTACTATTCTTGGCGTTGTCCCATGGAACGCAGCTTTTTCTGGATTTGCAAATCCTGCTGTTATCACTGTCGCTGCAGTGCTGGTCATCAGCAGAGGTCTTTTAAATGCCGGAGTAGTGGAACTCATAACCGGTTGGCTTACCAAGGCCGGTAACAGACCTACTTTTCAGGTATCAGTATTAACAGGGCTGGTCATTGCCTTTTCTGCTTTCATGAACAATGTCGGAGCTCTTGCACTTCTTATGCCGGTCGGAATAAAGATGGCTCGAAAAAGTCTTGTTCCTGTTTCTATTCTTCTGCTCCCTCTGGCATTTGGTTCGCAACTGGGAGGAATGATTACGCTTATCGGTACTCCTCCAAACCTGATTGTTTCTGCATTCAGGCACGAACACCTTGGTCAGCCATATGCCATGTTTGATTTTTCACCGGTAGGTATTGGGGTATCCCTGGTCGCTTTTTTATTTTTGACATTAATTGGATGGAGACTTATCCCAAAACGAATCTCACCCGGGACAAAGGATGATTTTTTTAACATTCATGATTATATCACGGAAATACGGGTTACTGATGAATCAAAATATGCCGGGAAATCTCTACGGGATATAATTAAAGCGACTAATGCAAAAATTAATATTGTCCAGCTTATCCGGAACGGTTTTTCCCGTCCGGTACCGTATATGTATGAACGGATTAAATCTGGAGACATTCTGATAGTCCAGGCAGCGCTTGAAGATCTGAAAACATTTCTCAATACAACCGGATTCATTCTTGAAGAGCATGCTGACATTAACCGTGAAATGATTGAATCAGGTGATACCATCCTGATGGAAGCCACCATCAAACTCGATTCTCCCGCAATAGGTACTACGGTAAAAGATATTGATCTACGGGCCAGTTTCGGAGTAAACCTTCTTGCTGTTTCTAGGCAGGGGGCAATACTCAGACAACGGCTGAATGAGATTATTTTCCAGGCAGGTGATGTCCTGTTGCTTCAGGGTACTGAAGGGGCATTACGGGAAGCATTAAAAGTCCTTGGGTGCTTTCCCCTGGCAGAACGAGGATTGAAAATTGGTTCTGGAAGAATTATCGAGGCAATTGGAATCTTTGCAATAGCTATCATTATTGCAGCTATGGGACTAATTCCGGTTCAGATTACCTTTACCATTGCAGCCCTCGTTATGGTTATGGTCTCACTTGTTCCGGTTCGGGAGATATATGAGAGTATTGACTGGCCGGTAATAATACTCCTTGGAGCATTTATTCCGGTTGGACAAGCGATGGAAGATACTGGAGGAGCAGAACTAATTGCTTCCACCCTGCTTTCGTTTAAATTCCTCCTGACACCGGTGATAATACTTGCCATTCTCCTGGTTGTAACCATGCTTCTCTCTGCTCTTATTAACAATGCTGCAACAGCAGTCCTTATGGCACCGATTTCTTATAATATCGCTACTGGTCTTGGAGTTTCTCCTGATCCGTTTCTCATGGCGATTGTAGTAGGTGCATCTAGTTCTTTCCTGACTCCGGTGGGCCATCAGTCTAATGCCCTGGTGATGGGACCTTCAGGTCTTCGGTTTGGAGATTACTGGAAACTTGGACTTCCTCTTGAGATTGTTATAGTGGTTGTTTCAATACCGCTCATCCTTCATATCTGGCCGATGTAATACCGCTCAGCGGATAGGAATTTATTGTAAGTTCAAACAGTGTTGGATAGCGTTATTATCTCTTGTCATACTGACATAAAATAAACCATCAGTTTTTAGTTATAACTTATTTTTCAATTCTACATTATTTTATGCGATTTGTCGAACAGACATGTTGCCTCTTCGTATTTCAAGAGAGTAAACAATTTTTTAGTGTTCAACTTGAAATAGCGAAAGACTTCAATTTTTACACTCATATGAAAACCACCATATTCAGGAAAATTGTGCTGTTTTTTTAATTTTGAGAGAAAATTAACGATCATAACTCTACATTTGATCAGACAGGTAAACAATACATCATGAAACTTGCAGTCATTACAGGAATACTCCTAATAATATCTCTTTTCCTGGTTGGAACCATATATGCTGATAATACTCTGATTGAAGAATATAAGGAACCTGGACTGATACCAATTACTCATCCCCGATTGTCCAGGATGATACTGAAATTTTTTTAACTGAAGTCCCATTCGACACCGAAATGAATTTTCCCATGAAACTTTCCGGAATTGTATCAGAGAACAAAACCCGCCTGATTACAAACAATAATATTACTGAATCATAGAGATCCAGATGTCAGAGGGTAAATATGGAGATGTCAGGAATCCAAACCTTCGATCCGGTTACTCCTTTGAATACACCATTTACTGACATATGTAATGCAACCCGGAATGGAACTGAGGTAAAACAGGATACAATCCGGGCTGGTGAATGGATGAATGACTTTAACATCCATGACAATCTATCAGACCGCCATATCAGGTTTCTATTATGAAAATTCTAAACCAGACTCTAAAGTTATCTTAGAGGGATGGGTATCTGAAGATAAAAGAAACATTTCACTGGACTGGACTTTTAAGGACAATGTGAACCTTACCCTCTCAAATGATGGTATGGATGTATCTTTATGATGATGCCTGCGTGATTGAGGAAGAACAGGAGAACTATTACTGTCTGAATCTTAACAGGCAGAGATGAATTGAAATGGTTGGTTAAACGATAGCCTGAGGGCAGAAAGAGAATTTATTACAGATATTCAGCGTATAATGGTGATTGAATTAGATGAATTAAAAAATTCATTTTTTCCACGATACAGGGATCATCAAATTTCGGGATTGCAGATATTTCTCCAGAATCTGATGAATTATTGAGATAAGAATGGGAATTCACCCGGTTTTTTAAACTTCTCTCTCTTAATGAGAGATTACCAGGATGCATGGATCTTAAGAAAATACCAGCAATTATGGCATGTGCATGATAATTACTATTAATGAAATATTTCCTCATCACGTTATTAATTCTGTTTAGTATCTGCACAGGATATCCTATCATTGCAGATACTTATAAGCCCCTGATGCAGACAGAGAATCTGAGCAGCGATATAGATAACGCTCAACTTCAGAATTCAATCGTTCCTGTAGGAGTTCTCGTAATGAAGAGCGGATTTATTGCAGATATAGGGGAAGAATATGAAAGGGCATTTGATTTAGCCCTGAATATTAGTCCTGATTCACCAATTCAACCTGTTATTATGGATGGAGGTAGTGAACCTGCTGTAGCTGTATCCTCATGGAAAGAGATGCGGGATACCCTACAGGGAATACCTGCTGTGGTGACGGTTTCAAGCTGGACTTCGAATGTTGTCTATCCTGATGCATGCGATGCAGGTATTGTGCAGGTGGCACTTGGAAGTGCAGCAATAAACCGAAGCTTTACTTCTGACAGGTTAGTCAGGTATACACCCGGTGTTGCACAGGAATCTCCGGTCCTTGCATCATACCTGAACCAGTTTGACCGGATAGCAGTCATTGGAGGAGATAATGACTACAGCCATGGATATTTCACTGCTTTTGAAATACTTCTTCAAGAAAAAATGGTCCTGAAAAGTCTGTATAACCAGGATAGTGTTGAAACAACTCTGAATTATTCTGAAATAATTGAGAGTAATCCTGATATTATTGTTCTTTTATCTGTTTCTGAGGGGGGAGAAGTGATCCGGCTTTTACGTGAACATAATATTAATGAACCTCTTGTTGGAACACGGGTGATCGAACGAAACTCACTGAAAAAAATAAACTCAGCAGAGGGTTTAATTTTCACATCTCCAGCGTTAAATACATCGCACCCGTTTTTTAACCAGTATTTCGAGAAATATGGAGAGAATTCTACATTTTATGGGGCTGAAGGATATGATGCAATGTCAATGCTCTCATCCGCTATATCAGAATGTGGAAATTCTTCTGAATGTTTGTATTCATGGTTTGAAAACCGGAATTACGACGGAGCCCTGGGAAGAGTTGTGTTTGATGATATAGGAGTTGCTTCCTATCCGATAACGATGAAGATCGTAAAAGATGGAAAGTTTGAAGAATACAAGGAATAATTTCCTTTTTTTAATTCATTGATGAGGGGATGTAATCCTCTTGATAAAGAAGAAAATCTTTTGTTCTATTTCTCTCGAATGAGAAAATTGGGACGATTGGAGATACAGAATTGTGTAATCAAGGTATTATGTTCCTTTGATGATAAGGAGAGTGATATCATCAAATTGTGGTTCTGATTCGCTGAAAACTTCAACTTCCTGTAATATTTTTTGCTTGATTTCCAATGCATGTAATGAGGCATATTTTTGGATGATAGTTTTTAATCTACTCTCACCAAACATCTCTTTTCTGGAACTGAGTGATTCGGTAACACCGTCAGTATACAGCACGATGATATCATCCGGTCCTATGTGAACCGATTGTTTTGTATATTTCTCATCATCTATTACACCTATTGCAATTCCTGTCATCACCAATTCTTCAAATATGCCGGATTGGGCACGGTAAACCAGGGGTGGGTTATGTCCTGCATTTACATAAGTCATGGTTTTATCCTTTTCAGATAAAATTCCATAAAAAAGGGTAACAAACATACCAGCCTTTGAGTCCTGGGTAATTATCTTGTTTGCAGATATGATGGCTTTTGCAGGGTCATGGTACCACATGGCATTTACTCGTACAACAATCCGCGATAAAGCCATGAATAAAGCTGCAGGAATTCCTTTTCCAGAGACATCAGCGATAAGAATTCCATAGGACCCTTCTTCCAGGGGTAATAGTTCCATTGGAATGATATCGAAAAAGTCTCCTCCAACTTCTTTCGCCATCACGCTTGCAGCAGCCACATCAAATCCTTTGATAGCAGGAAGAGTATCGGGAAGAAAACTCTTCTGAATTTCTGATGCTATATCTAGTTCAGCTTTTGATCGAGCCAGCCTCTCTTCCATCCTTCTTCGGTCAGTGATATCCCGGATTGTCTCGATGGCACCTGTAATGTTTCCATTCGAATCATACAAAGGACTGGCCTTGGCCCAGCAGAATATGGCATTATTTCCTGATCTTGGGAGATAAGTATCAACTAAAAGGGTGCTTCCTTCCTGCTTTATGTGAGAATATGTACTCGTAAGTTCATCCTTTGGCCTGAATACGAGGTCCGCGAGTATCGGACGCCGTTCTCCATAAAAGGGAAGTGCATATTCATAATTGCCCTTCCCCACCATTTCAGAAGCAGGTATTCCGGAAATAATTTCCATTGCATGATTCCATGCCTGGACAACTCCGTTGGTATCAATTACCACCGTCGCATCAGGAAGGAAATTAATGATTTCAGCAAACTTAGCCCGGGCATTTTCTGATTCCAGTTCTGCCCGTTTTCTATCAGAAATATCCCGGATGCTCTCTATCGCACCGACAAGATTTCCATCTTTGTCATAGAGGGGACTGGCTTTAGCCCAGAAATATGTCCCCTCTTTACCAAAAGAAGGAATGAAGATATCTACTATGAGGGTATCCCCATCACGAATGATATGGTTATACCGTCTTTCAACTTCTTCATCGGGAAGGAGGATAAGGTTGGCAAGCATCGGCTTTCTTTCGCCATAAAAGGGAAGAGCATATTCATAATCACCTTTTCCCAGGATATGTGCACATTGTAAGCCGGTAATATCTTCCATGGCTTTATTCCAGGCAATTATGTTCTCATCAAGATCAATTACAAACGTTGCGTCGGGAAGAAAACTGATGATTTCTTCCAGTCTCCTGACCGTCTGTTTTGTCTCCTGCTCTATTCTTACCCGGTCAGTTATGTCCCTGATTGTCTCAATAGCACCAACAATATTCCCCCCAGAATCATAAAGGGGACTGGCTTTGGCCCAGAAATAGGTCCCTTCTTTGCCAAAAGAAGGGATGAAAATGTCTACGACGAGAGTATCCCCATCACGAATGATATGGTTATACCGTCTTTCAACCTCTTCATCAGGAAGGAGGATCAGATTGGCGAGCATTGGTTTTCGTTCGCCATAAAAGGGAAGAGAATATTCATAATCACCTTTCTCAAGCATCTGCGTTGCTGTTACTCCTGTGATCCCTTCAATGGCCTTGTTCCAGGCAATTACCTTCCCGTCAAGGTCAATTACAAAGGTTGCATCGGGGAGAAAGTTGATGATCTCTTCACAATATCCTTCCATTCTTGGTGACATGATACTCTGTTATTAGGGTATAGAGGGAGGAGGTATAAGATACTGTGTAAGAATAAGACAGCTGGAATGGATACGGTTGTTTTTTGATTGTGTACGAGATAAAGAAAAATCTTCCAATCTCCTGAATATCGATTATAAATTATTGTGAGAACCGAATTGGTTATTTATTTCATCAGATCCATGATATCACTCTTCACAAAAGGCCCACCATGCCCAGGATATATCACTGAACATTTTTCATCACAGATTCTTCTGATGCTATCTACTATACTATCAGGCTCATCGGCCCAGAATGGAAAACCTGGTTTCCCGGAGGGAATTTTTGGAAATATGAGGTCACCAGTGAACCGCTCTCCTGACTGCAGAGCAACCGATATTGAACCTTTTGTATGACCAGGAGTTGGAATAATAACTCCTGAAATTCCGTATGACTCAAGATTGAAAGAACCATCAATGTGGATATCAGGATAAACCGGAGGAAATTCAGATACTTTTCTCCGGTTAAAAAAGTATTTTAGAAAATACCCTGTAAGTGAAGAGGGCTTTAACAGATCCTGTTTTCCTTCCTCCAGGAAACCTGCTTCAGATACATGACATAGCACCGGAGCTCCGGAGATCTCCTGAAGAGCTGAGGCGGAACCAGCATGGTCCTGATGTCCATGAGTTAGTATAATTAATGATATATCAGAGAGTTTCAGCCCGTGGTCATGTAGTACATCAATTATCTTCTGATCACTACCGGGAATTCCAGTGTCAATTAAAATAATACCAGTCTGTTTTACGATATAGGAATTTACAAAACCGAGAGTTACTGGAATAACCTTTGTACAATCATCGGTAGTATTCATGATTTCCTGATAGGAGTATCAGATGATAAAGATCATGCTTTGTTCAACTATAATAAGCAGAGAGCAGATATGATAAATTATTGTGGATTCTTTTCCAGTTGAGATCGGAAAGTGCGGAGTGAACTGTTCCCTGACCTCTTGTTTCCGGACCGGGAGGTGTAAGGGATGCAGCTCTGAAGATAAAAACCAGATGCGGATCTCCAAATGGAAGTGTAAGATCCGGGCCTGTGTATCAGAGAAGCATCTGCACCATTGTGGGGAGTGCCCGGAGTTCCCCTGCCGGCTCCG
>JAAYCY010000069.1 GCA_012729535.1 Methanomicrobiales archaeon
ATGGTGACTGGAGTTCCCTCTTCTCTTAACGCAGCCATCCAGTTGGTTCCACCGAGAGCAACAAGACCCATGTACTGGGGATCAACTGCTACACCAAGACATGGTGTGTTGGGAAGCCCGAGATCTAAAATACCGGTAAAATATCCCTCCGTAAGTTCTTCGAGGACTTCTTCTACCTGTTTTTCTGCTTCCATGTGACATTCCCGGATATTGCCAAGAAGGCTTCCATTTCCGGTTTTCATAACCTGTGTTATTGAAGTAATCTCCTGTGAGACCAGAACCTGTAAAGGATTGATTGTGGTATTTTCGTACTTAATCAGGTGAGTAAACCGTTTGGGAATATTGTCAGCAACTTCGATTACTCCTCCTCCAATCGGGTTGAAAGGAATTCCCCTTTGAAGAAGTAGTCCATCCAGAGTAGTACTACACAGGGTGATAATTCCACAATGGTTTTTTGGTATAGAAATACCATCGATTGTTTCACCTTCGTTTAATATCCTGATCAAACCGCTGGGGGAAACTCCTGCTTCACAAGTCGCGCGAAAAACGGATACTATATGCTCAAGGTCTGCAGCATGCACCAAAGAGAGATCATATACCACCGAACCCGTTCCTTCAGATGGATTGAAGGTTACCTGCATGGCATAGTCCTCTATCAGGTGGCTTACAAACCTGAGTGATTCACTCATGACTGATATTTACGAGTCCATAGATAGAAAAATATTCTATTTCTGACGGTAACAGGTACGGTATGGAGCAGAGAACCAGGGAAAAAGTATCCAAGGCAGTTTCCGACATTTTAAAATCGGCCGGATTTGACGTTCATCATGCCTCTCCTCCCCTGGATATGTCTGCAATCAGGAATACCACTTACCTTCTGGTCATGTGTACAGACGACCCGGACGAGGCGTTTAAGTACTCAGAAACTGAGTACACCATCCGCGTCGGACAGGAAGAAGAAATATGTGATAAACTTCTGGTTACCTTCAATCCGTCAATTCATTCAGACAATTGTATTGTCTGGTATCCGGAGGAATTTGCCTTGTATGCCGGTGAAGCAGTACTTGCCAGGGTTCTTGGAAAAACCCTCCTGCTTCCTCTTGATGGGTCAGAGGATCCATCGCCATACACAGTAAAAAATGTCCCTGAGTCTGATGGGGGGGTCAGGATCCCCCACCTCCCACTCCGTATCCACCGTGATGAAGCAGAAGAAAAAGCAGGTATACCCGGGGTTGCAACCCTCAGGTTTATCCCATACTGGCTTTTTAGGTATACATGCAGGGGTGATGCAGCCTATAAGGATCAGAACATTAATTTTGACTGTTCAGGTTCTGGTGCCGTTAATGCTATTAACAGCGCTTTCACAGATATTGATGCAGATTCAGTAACCAGGCGCGAAATTCCGAAAGGAAGCGACATCTCAAAACCCACTATTTCCCATGAAGATGCAGAAAAAATAATCCTTGACCATCTAATCCAGTCGATGACTAAACGCGTTCGGCTAAGACAGGTCAAAGGTGATGCGATCTTTTATGAAGAGAAGAATCTCTCTCCTGATCGTGAGAATTTTTCACTCGAACTCCGTGAACTTTACATCCCGGTCTGGCAGATAAAAGGGAAAAAAATCGTGGAGATTAATGCCAACTCCGGTCAAAAACTTGTAGAGCCTCTTGATGATGGAGTGGAAGTGTTGTAAAAGATTATTTTTTTAATTCTGACAACTTTTTCAGAACCTCTTCAACATGTCCTTTCACTTTCACTTTCCGCCATATCTCCTGTATGGTCCCAGATGGGTCTATTAATAAAGTAGATCGTTCCACTCCCATGTACTCCTTTCCGTACATTTTCTTCAGTTTCCATGCCCCATATGACTCGATAACTGCATGATTAATGTCAGATAAGAGGGTCACTTTAAGGTCATATTTTTCGATGAATTTTTTATGACTTGAAGGGTTGTCCGGACTGATTCCAATTACCGGGACTCCTGACTCACCCAGTTCTTCATAGACTGCAGAAAAAGCGAGTGCCTCTGCTGTGCATGCAGATGTGTTGTCTTTTGGATAAAAGTACAAAATGATCCAGGAATTCTTATAATCTTCAAGTGAGTGCGTTACACCTGTATGATCAGGAAGAGAAAAAGAAGGTGCAACTGATCCTGTAAGAATATCTGGTGATGAAACCATGATTATCAATTTCTCATTGTATGATGGTACAAGATATTATTAACGGTTTCAGAGAAAACTGCTGATAACATTCAGATGGTAAGAATAAAAATCCGTGCAATCGGAAAGATAAAAGAGCCTTACATTCGTGAGGCAATTTCAGATTATTCAAAGCGAATCCAGTCATTTTGCCCGCTTGACTGTATTGAATACCCTGAATCTCCAGTTTCAGGCAGTCATCCTTCTTCCATCAACCAGGCAATCCAGTCCGAGGGTGTAAAACTTCTTAGTGGGCTTGACATGGATGATTATGTCATCGTGCTTGATGGAACAGGAAAAAAATGTTCCAGTGAAAAATTTGCTGAAATCATCGGAAACTGCGAGATAAATGGTCCTTATGTACTGATATTTCTTATCGGTGGTCCGAACGGGCTGTCTGACCGGTGTAAAAAAAGGGCCGATTGTGTACTCTCATTATCCCCGATGACATTTCCTCACCAGGTTGCAAGACTTATCCTGTATGAACAGGTGTACCGGGCGTTTACTATACTCAGGGGTCTTCCCTATCACCGATGAGGAAAAAAGAGATAGAAAAGTCTGGGGTTTATGTATAACACCGGGATGTTCCGATGTTCAAAGTCCTTGTCTGGTTAACCGGAGGGGAACGTATTTCACCGCTATTGGTAATAAATTGTGGTACATCAGAACAGATTTCAGCAATGTGGGCCAGATCCTGCCATGGTTCGGCATATATATGCTGATCCAGCCATTCTCCGTCATGTGATGGTTCGTATGCGATAATTTCAGAATCCGTGGTAAATTCAGCTTGTATTCCTGGTTTATTACCCCGGGGATCCAGCCTGACCCACTTATCGAGTTGCTCATAATAAACTGCACACAGTCCATGGAGCACGAAGGTTCCATCATCACGTCTGACCCGCTGGTAACAAAGGCCGGCTGGGATGCCAAGAGCCCGGCACAAAGCTACCAGTAAATGTGATTTCCCAAAACAAAGACCATGTCCTGCAGTGAGAACATCAGTTGCATTCCAAAAGAGTGTCTTTTGACCTGCATCAACTGAGTGGGCAATAGTATCCCTGACAAAGAGGTACAGGATCCGCGTTCTTTCTATGTCATCCAACCCGGAGGCAGTTATTGTTCTTGCAAGAGTTCGTATCTCTGCATTAGTACAGGTAATCACCCCTGAGCAGGAAAGGTAGGGTGTGATTGAAGCAGGAGGGATAAGTGGGGGGAGGTGCATCTTGTATCACCATGGTAACTTCTTATGAGCCCTGCTTTGAATATTTCGATCTATTCATTAACAGGATTGGTCTCCATAATGTTTCCCAATAAGATTATAGGTTTGATTTTATCGAAAAAGAACCAATCTGATCAGGAAAGGTTTACCGGTTATCATGACTCTGCCCAAATCCCCGATTTTTACTGATTTGTATGAACTAACCATGATGTATGTCTGGTTTTTGAATGGCAGGGCTTACACTCAATCCTCCTTTGATCTTTTCTTTAGAAATTGCCCATTTAGAGGTGAATATATTGTTGCGGCTGGGATAGACGATGCGCTCTTGTTTCTCCAGAATGCACGTTTTTCTGATGATGATATCAGCTATATCCGGTCATTGGGTCTTTTCGATGAGGATTTTATCAACTGGCTTTCTGACTGGAAGTTTGAAGGTGTTGTTTTTGCAGTAGAGGAAGGTACTATCATATTTCCTGGTGAACCTGTGCTCAGAGTTTCAGGATCCCTGGGTTCATGCCAGCTTGTTGAGACTGCCCTTTTAAATTTAATTAATTTTCAAACCCTGATTACAACAAAATCAGCCCGGATATGCATGGTTGCCGGTTTTAATGCGGTAATGGAGTTTGGTGCCCGGCGGGCTCAGGGACCCGATGGGGCACTCTCTGCATCACGTGCAGCATATCTTGGCGGATGTATGGGGACATCAAACCTGGAGGCTGGCAAGATATATGGAATACCGGTGAAAGGCACTCATGCCCATTCCTATGTTATGTCATATCCTTCAGAACTTGAATCGTTCAGACAGTATTCAGAGGTATTTCCCGATGCAGCCATTTTGCTGGTTGATACTTATGACACAATGAATAGCGGTATGCACCATGCGGTTTTGGTAGGTCTAGAAATGAAGGAGAAAGGAGGAAACCTTGCCGGTGTCAGGCTTGACAGTGGTGACCTTCTTTCTCTCTCCAGACAAGTAAGACAGATGCTTGATAAAGCCGGACTATATCAGACAAAAATTGTAATATCAAGTGATCTTGATGAGTTCATAATTTCCAGGCTTAAAAAGGCCGGAGCACCTGTTAACATATATGGTGTCGGAACCCGGCTTGTCACCGGTCATGAATCACCTGCAATTTCAGGAGTGTACAAATTATCCGCAATACAAAATCGGCATGGTGAATGGGAGATGCGGATGAAGGTTACTGATAATGCTGAAAAATTATCACTCCCCGGAATAAAACAGATATATCGATCTTTTAATGAAACAGGCGTAATGACCGGTGACTGTATCGAACTGGAATCTCATCCTCCAGATAAGCAGGATAGCATACCTATTCTTGGGATGGCCTTTGCAGATGGAAGAATAGTCAGATCTGCACGGCCACTATCGGAAAATCGTGAAAGAGTGATAACATCTCTACAGATGATCCCGTCTGAAGTGAGCAGACTTGATAATCCTTCAAGATATACCGTCAGCATAGGGCCGTCTCTTGCAAAAGCGATGAAAGAATTGATGATCGTCCCTGATCTGAAAATAAAAAACAAGTAAAAAAAGTTAACTTTTATTCCACAATCTGACTTTCTGCAAACCGGTCTTCTGTTGCAAGCAAAAATTCCGGGGACATATGCAGGCAGTCCTTTGGGCAGATATCATTACACTGGCTGCAGAATATGCACTGGGTCACCCATATCCGGATTCGTTTTGTCTCCGGAATGAACTCAATGGCATTGGCCGGACAAACCCTGATACACATCTTACACCCGATACATGTGTTCCGGTCATACACAATTTTCCCCCGGTATTTTTCCGGAGTCGGAATTGGCGGGTGAATTGATGCTTTTCCTGCTGTTACTGCCTCGAGAAATCCGGTGATTGAGGGTGGCAGATTTTTTGCCGGGAAAAAGTTAGTCACCGGTTTTTTAACGAGCTGGCGAAGAACCATCGGGACTGAGGGGAGTTTGATCATGACAGGCACCCTCCAAGGGACATGCTCCCGTCAAGAATGATGAGGAACATCCCGATAAGACCAATGGTTGTAAGCCATCCCCAATACAGGGAGACCACGGTATTAATCCGGAACCTGGCCATTACCACTCTTACCAGGGTAACCGAGAAGAACATTACAACAATCACCTTGAGAAGGAAGAATACGAGGTCCGCTCCGGCTGCTCCGATTCCGGAGATCCCGATGAGTGGAGAGATGTTCCAGGGCAGAAAGAGTAGTACTGCAAGACCTGCCATCGCTACCAGTTTTGCAGCCATCGAGAGTGAGAAGAGAGCGAGGTTTCTTCCCGAATATTCAACGAGCAGACCGCCACATAGTTCAGTCTCAGCTTCCGGGGTGTCACACGGGATACGGGAGAGCTCGGCCGGAGTAACCCAGGCCAGAACAATAAGGAGCAGGATGCATCCGATGATTCCAATCGGGCCTACAACCGTCCAGATGGGATTTGCCGCCAGGGTATTTACCGAGAAGGGCATAACAAGACCGGCAACGGCCAGTCTCCAGGCTATTGCGATGATGGCGATTGCAAGTGGGAACTCGTACGCAATCATCGTCACCATCTCTCGCTGGGCACCCACACTTGCATAAGGAGAGCCTGATGCAAACCCCCCGGCAACCATGGCAAGGGCCGGGACCGTCAGGAGGTACATGATAAGGATGAGATCCCCGTATTCACCAACCATGGGGAGAGGAGTACCAACTGGAAGGATGCTCCCTAGAGGCAGGTAAAAGAGCACCGTCACCGCAGATGCAAATGCCACGATTGGTGCAGCATTAAACAGAGACGGGATTGCATTTGCCGGAACCTGAGAATCCTTACTGAGTAATTTCCTGATATCGATAAAAGGCTGGATGAGTGGTGGTCCCTGTCTCATCTGCATCCGGGCTGCACAAATACGATCCACCCCCATGAGGAAGAGACCGGCGATTATCCCGAAGATGGTCACAAGAATGACTCCGGCTATGGTTACCAGAAGGGAACTCATCCTTGCATCCTCCGTGTTTTTTCAACTGATAACCGGTGTAGATATTCTTTTGTAAGAATGCCTGCCTCTCCTTCCTGGTTTACGACTGCAACCCGGTCAGTACAGGACATGCAGGGGTCGATGGAAGCTACAATTATCGGAATATCTGCAATCTGTTCTCCCTGGAGAATCTCTATCCATGCCATCTGGTTTGAATAAGTGGATGCCTTGACCTTCCACATCTCAGGAGCTTCCTGCTTTCCATTCATCCTGACAAAGTGCATGTCTTCTCCCCGGGGTGCTTCTACCCGTGCAAATGCTTCTCCGGACGCTTTCTTCAGGTTCATAAGCAGCTTGGCGTATTTCTCTTCTGCAAGAACCGGCCCGTCGGGCATTTGTTTCATGCACTGTCTGATAATGTCAATTGACTGCTTAACCTCAAAGATTCGGACAACAATCCGGTCATATACGTCTCCGACAGTTTCGCTGCTGTAGATTTCAGGAAGTACGATGTCAAAGTCAAGGTCTCCATATGCAGCATAGGGAGAGTCTATCCTGACATCCATGGCAAGTCCTGATGCCCGTGCGGTTGGTCCAACGGTTGCCAGTTCTAGAGCACGCCGCTTTGTCAGGATACCGGTATTTTTACACCGCATGGCAATGGTCTTATCGTTTAGGAAGAGGTTTACCATCTTATCCAAGAGACCTTCATAATACTGGAGAGCCTGCTCAAGACGAGGGAACATGTCCGGGGTTATGTCCCGGCGTGTCCCGCCTATCATCATGATAGCATAATTCACCCGGTTTCCTGTGATGTACTCAATGACGTCGACTGACTCTTCCCTGATCTGCCATGCCAGGTAAAAGAGCGTATCAAATCCGAGTTCATGAGCTGCAACTCCGGCCCAGAGGATGTGAGACTGAATACGCTCGAATTCGGCGATAATGGTCCGGACGTAATAGGCCCGGTCGGGAACCTCAACCTCAGCAATCTGCTCTACTGCCTGGGCAAAGACCAGGGCATGAGCAACTCCGCAGATACCGCATATCCGATCACACAGGTGCAGGATCTGGACCGGGTTTCTTCTCATACCCATCCATTCAATACCCCGATGAGCTCTTCCAGGGGCAAAGTCAACCTCCTCGACCACTTCACCATTCATCTTAAAGGTAAAGTTGATGGGTTCTTTCAGAGCCGGGTGAATCGGCCCTATTGGCAGTTCGTAGGGTGCTTTCTTCAGACTCATTCTGTTGCACCTCCTGATGGTGGTTCTTCTGTATCACTTTTTTGGACCGGTTCAGGTTCTGCAACCGGGGGGACTGCCCGGTCAGTCGGACGACCTACCTTCCAGAGTTCTTTTACCATGGATGGAGGAATTCCTTTCTCATCCTTTCTCCAGGGGTATACATCCTCGGGGAAATCATCAGGCAGAAATATCCGCCTGGCATCCGGAATTCCGTCAACGATAATACCGATCATGTCCTGCTTTTCACGTTCAGAATAAACCGCACCAGGAATAAGTCCGGAGATGGTCGGGACATGTGGGTCTGACTTTGGTACCTCAACAGTGATGACGACCTCTATCTCCTCGTGTTTTCCGCCAAAGAATACCTGGAGATGGTAGAGAAGATCAATCTGGTCACCATTATCGGCTGCAGCAATCACTCCAAGATGCGGATAGTCGATTGCGATTAATTCAGCAACCACATCATTGAGTGTTTCCCGTGGAACAGTAATCCAGACCGTTTTCTGTGGAGTTTTTTTAACTCCCTCGCACCACTCCTTTACCCGGATATTAGAAATCAGGCTGCCGAACTTATTTACAAACCGGTCTGCCAGTTCCTGTGGTGTCATGGTTGCTCTCATTATTTCACCGACCTTTCTAGTCTTTCAAGTTTTGCAATCGCCTGCACCACTCCGTAAATAATTGCTTCAGGCCGTGGTGCACAACCGGGAACATATACATCAACCGGGATGACCTGGTCAAGTGGCCCGTCCAGGTTATATGAATCATAGAATACTCCTCCTGACTGACCACAGGTTCCGATGCACATGACTACTTTTGGTGAAGCCATCTGGTCATAGACCCGCCTGACCCGGTCTCTCATCTGGTGAGTGACTGGTCCAGTGACAAGCAGGACATCTGCATGCCTGGGTGATCCGACAAGTTTGATACCAAACCGTTCCGGGTCATAGCGGGGACAAAGAGCTGCGACTATCTCGATATCACACCCGTTACAGGATCCTGAGTTTACATGAAATACCCAGAGTGAGCGGTTAAATGATGGAGAGAGTTTCATTTCAGGACCACCACCACGATAAGAACCAGGGCAGTCACAAAAAGATAAGCCAGGAAGTAGTCAGAGAGGTTTCCGGTATGGAGAGGTTTAATGAACCGGTAATATCCGGAAAGGGCATCGGTGTATCCCCAGTAGAGGTTTCCTGCCCTGATATGTACTGCTTCTTTTTCCGGTTCTGCATTTCCCGAAAGGAATGAAGCTGTTGCACTTGTACTGGTATCATAGGTTTTTTCACCCCGTGACCAGATGAGCCACCCGATAATGAAGGCAATTAAAAATGCAATTACCCAGAATACGGCATTCCATGCACCAAACCCGGTTGAGAGGGTGAACGAATCGATCATTTATGCACCTCCAAGGACTGCTGATATATATCCCTGGTAATCGATGAGGGCAGAAGCTGCCGGGGCTACCAGGGCGTCAACCACCTGCTGGGGGAATATTCCAAAGAGAACCACAAGAATGGCAAGGATTCCCATGGCTATGAGCATGGGTGTTGGTGCTTCCTTGACGTTTTCGTATTCCGGAAGTTTCGGTCCCATGAACATGGAATGGAAGACCTTGACGAAGGATGCCAGAGTCAGAATACTGACCACCATTGCGATTACTGCAAGGAGGGGATTGAACAGGAACGTCGATTCATAAATCATCAGTTTGGATGCAAATCCGTTAAATGGAGGAATTCCTGCAATGGCCAATGCTCCAATCATGAAAAAGACCATAGTCCATTTCATGTTGTGTCCAAGACCTCCGAGCTGGTTGAGGTTTCTTGTGCCACAGCGGTACATGATGACTCCGGCGGTCAGGAAGAGGAGACCTTTGTAAATAGCATGGTTCATGATGTGGAAGAGGCCGCCTTTGAGTGCCATAACCCCGATGCTCTGGGAAAGACAGGTGCTTGAAAGGGCAGCAAGTCCGACTCCCACACCAAGCAGCATGTATCCGGTCTGTGATACCGCGTGATATGCCATCAGTCGTTTCACATCCTTTTGGGGAATTGCCATCGTGACACCGATGAACATTGAGAGGATTCCAAGAATGATGATGACCCATCCGACAGTAAGAGGGTTAATCTGACCCCCATACAGGGTAAAGCACACCCGGAAGAGGGCATAAAGGCTTGCCTGGGATGAGACGACCAGGAATGCGGTAATTGCCGAGGGAGCCATGGCATAACTGTCCGGAGTCCAGAAGTGCATAGGAACTGCTCCGCATTTCATGGCAAGGGCAGTAAAAAACAGAACAAACGCAATGATGTCAAGACCGGTAAGTTGCATCCGGTCTGCTATCACTGCCATATTAAGGGAGTTATACTGGGCAAACAGGAGGCCGACACCGACCAGGAATAACATTCCTCCAATCGTCGAAAGTGCTGCATATTTAAGTCCGGCTTCTGCTGCAACACCCTTGTCAATCCGGTATGCAACAAGAGCTGCACCGGCAAGTGAACTGATCTCAAGGAAGACAAAGAAGTTAAAGAGATCGCCGGTCGCAATCATCCCGTATACGCCGGCAATGAGCAGGAGGACCAGTGTGAAAAACCCGTCTTTCCCTGATAATCTCTCCATGCTCGAGACAGAAAATAATGTGATACAAAATCCGACGATCGCAGCGATTATCAGCATGAAGGCGTTCATCGGATCGATGGTAAAGATGATCCTGATTGGAATGCCGCCGGAATCCGGAGGAATAATATTGGAAACGGTGTTTACACCAAATGTGTAGACAATGGTTCCGGTTTCCAGGACCTGTGATGCAACCAAAAGTCCGCAGACTGATGAAAGACCGGTAACGATTAGAACCCAGGCATTTCTGATTGAATCACCTGCTCTTGACAGGAGCGGTGTTAAAAAGGCTCCAAGCAGGGGGATTGCAATGAGAAGTCCGGGCAGGTTGTCAAATAGTATGTCCATTTATTTACCCCTGCAGTTTTGTTACTTCACGGACATCGGTTGTACGATAATACCGGTAGATTACCATCACCATTGAGAGCAGAAGGGCGAGGGTCGCAACACCGATAACGATGCTGGTGAGTGTTAAGGCCTGAACGGTTGGCATTACCATGGCAAGGGAAGGTGCACCGGTAAAAATTGGTGCAATACTGTCCCACCGGTATCCAAGAGCTATAAGAAAGAGGTTTACTCCGGATTCAAGAAGTGAGATTCCCATGATCATCTTGATGAGATCCTTTCGAAACAGGATGGTATACAGGCCGAGCAGGATGGTTATTGCAACAACCAGGAATGGAAGATTATCTATCATTCTCCCTCCTCGTGATTTGAAATTCCACTAGTCATATACAGGATAATAATACTGAGACCGCCAAGAACCTCAATTCCGACGGCAATATTCATGATTGGAATTGTTCCGGCGGTATTGAGAAAACCTGGATTGACACCATAGGGCACCACCTGACCAAAAAGACCTCCGGCACCGCTTAAAAAGTTCATGAAGAAGAGGTATCCGAGGGGTATTGCAGCAAGAGCGGTTCCGATAAAGAGGATAAGACCGGACATTTCAAAATTCTGAAATGCTTTCTTTTTGAACCATCCAAGAAAATCATCCAGTTTGTGGGCGACTATCAGCAGGATAAATCCCGTAGCGATTACCGCACCTCCCTGAAATCCTCCACCCGGTGTCAGGTGTCCATGAAGAACAATGTAAAAACCAAAGACCACGATGAACATGAACATGATATCTGCTGTGGTCCGGATGATTTTGCTCATACAGTCACTCATATTCGTAATCCTCCTCTTTTTTCCGGAGTCTGAAAAGGACTGAAACCCCGAATACTGCCGTAAACAGGACACATGCCTCACCAAGGGTATCAAACGCACGGTAATCAAACACGATGGATGTTACAATATTATTTGCACTGGTCTGTTCCTGTCCGTGTGCGATAAAATAATCATCCATGTCGGACATTGCCGGGTTTCCGAACGGGATTGAAACCGCAGCAAAGAGGAGTGCAACAGCTAGTACCACAAGGGTAATTCCGGCAACTATGGATCGCATGTTATGTCACCTCCTGGTTATGGGTGGCCCTGATTGCAATGATGAAGATTGCAGTTGACACTCCTGCACCAACTGCAGCTTCTGCAATTGCTACATCTGGAGCCTGAAGTATGTAGAATTCTATCGAGAGGAGAAAACTGAAGGCTGCAAAGGTGACTGCTGCAGCAATGAGATCTTTTTGCCATACGATGAGTGCTGCAGTGATTATAAGGCCGAATAGGACCAGGATATGAATCAGTTCTATCACAGGCCTGCCTCCGCCAGTTTATCCACCACAGCCTGCTGTGGGTTCTGACCATTTCTGTGTGCTGCACGGGCTATTGCATGTGAACCTGCAGCATTGGTGATTGCAAGGGCAAACATTGCAATGATGGTATGGGTGATGACCATCAGGTATTGTGAATCGCTGGTTCCCAGGTATTGGGAAATCGCAAAGACCACAACCCCGAGGAAGATGAATATGCTCCCGAATGTTGTCGCCTTTGTTGACGCATGGAGTCTTGTATATACATCCGGAAACCGTAAGAGGCCGATTACTCCCAGAGTATTAAATACAAGTCCGATTGCCAGGAAGATGAGGATAATCGTGTCTGCAATCATCAGAGTTCCCCACCGATATACTTTGCAACATAAAGCGTTGAGATAAAGGACAACAGGGCATAGACAATTGCAACATCAATAAAAATGTATTGCTGGTATACTACACCCAGAAGGATCATTACCGCAACGGTGAGGGTGTTTATCGTATCCACTGCCACAACCCGGTCAGGTACAGTAGGCCCGATAATCAGTCTGACAAGAGCACCAATGGCAATGAGTATTACCACAAGGGCTGTAATACCAAAAATGTCGATCATTCTGCAATCCTCCGGATCCATTTGGGAATATCCATGTATGAAAAGACTTCTTTTGCCTCCAATGCTTCTTTCTTTTCAACTCCTTCATCAAGGTGGATAACATGAATGAAGAGGTCATGTGTCTTCTCATCAACATCCACGCTTAAGGTTCCCGGTGTCAGGGTGATTGAATGGGCAAGCATGGTCATCGCGAGGGAAGATTTCATCCCTGAACGAAGTCTGATAATACCCGGTCTGATTCTTCCGGTGATTACCCGGTATGCAACATCGAAATTTGCCTTGGTAAGTTCAACAAGGAACGGACCACACAAATAAAAGATGATCTGAATCAGCCGTACCGGATTTAACATCCGGTAGTTTTCGGATTTACAGAATATTTTTCTGCATAGTACCCCGGTAACAAGACCAATAACTATCCCGGCGGCGATTTCTTCTATTGACCAGAAGAGAACAGAGCCGGATCCGACAACCAGCATCAGATAAAACAGAAATGCCACAAATGCAGTGACAAAAAAGGGGATCATGGTATCACCAGTTCCCGTTCATTAAAATGACAAAACATTGCCATACCCTCTCGATATATCATGATAAATCGTGATCATTCTAGGTGGTTATCCTCATCATATAATATTTTTTATTCGATCAGCATTCTTTTTTTTGAAAAACAGTCATTTATCCTATTATCTGTGCAACCCGTACAAAGCAGTATCAAGGGATAGCACAAACATGTGAGAAGATATGGGTGGACTATACCACGGCAGAATACTCCTTCACTGGTGTGATTCATGCCACACACCAGTGTTATCAGATACATGCTCCTGCGGATCTAGTACTCGTGCCATTCCGGTGACCCCGCCTGGTGATGCACGGCCTGCTTTCCCTGATGATATTGCGTTTGTAAATCAGGTTTATGAAGAACAATTTGGGATCACCCTGATTGCGGAAGGTCACCTGGCTCTTTTAAATAAAGTTCCTGATCATGACCGGATGGAAGAGATAATTGTTGGTGGGTCTATTGTTGGTGCAATCCGGTATGTTCCTGCAACAAACCGATGGGAGGCCCTTCCACGGCCTGATGCGGCTCTGATTAGTAAGCCAAAAAAGCGGTTCATGGTTGTCGATGAGGGGGCTGTTCAGTCCATCAGGGATGGGAGAAGTCTGCTTGCACCAGGCCTGGTATCCTGCGATCCGTCTGTTCGTGAAGGTGATGAAGTATTCATGATGACTCCTTATGGGGCCTGTGCTGGAGTAGGCAGGGCCAGGGTTGGAGCAGAGGAAGCAGAACGGATGGAACGGGGACAGGTTGTAAAGACCAGGAAAAATATTCCTTCTGAATTTGTTCCGGGAAAATCCACCTGGGATGATGCGGTAAAAGCCAACAGGGATGTCCTTTTAAAGGCGGAGGCAGCTTCAGGAAAATTCATTGCAGACAGTATCGCTCCTTATGAGCGACTATATAAGTCTGTCTCCTATTCGGGTGGAAAGGACAGTCTTGCAACTCTCCTTGTTGTTATGAAAACATTCAGAAAAACCCCTATTCTGTATATTGACACCGGGCTTGAGTTTTTGTCAACTGATGAGAATGTGGAGGATGTTACCCGGTTTTATGGCCTGGATTGCGTCCGGATACCTACTGTCGATGCGTTCTGGCAGGATTTTGAATCAAACGGTCCGCCTGCCAGGGATAATCGGTGGTGCTGTAGAACTTCAAAGCTTGAACCACTTCGTCAGTACATCGATAAGCACCATGGTGAGATTGTTTCTTTTATCGGCCAGCGAAAGTACGAGTCATTTTCACGGATGAAAAATCCCCGTGTCTGGAGAAATTCATATGTAAAAAACCAGGTATGCCTTGCACCTATTCATACCTGGACAGCACTTCACGTCTGGCTGTATATTTTCCAGGAAAAAGCACCTTATAATACCATGTATGAACATGGAGTTGACCGTATGGGCTGCTTTATGTGCCCGGCCAGCGATGCCGGAATTATTGAACGGATTAGAACCATGCATCCCGGACTCTGGGATAAATGGGATATGAAAGTCAAGGAATGGCTACATAAGCAAAATATTTCTAAGTCCTCTTCAGACCGGGATGAACTAGAAATGACTGGAGAAAGTGTAGAATGAGTTCAGTAATTATCGTAGATTATGGCCTTGGGAACATGCGCAGCGTAAGCAAAGCGGTTGAAAAAGCAGGTGCTTCGGTTCTTATTTCTCATGATCTTGATGAAATCAGGTCTGCAGACGGGATTATCCTTCCCGGAGTCGGAGCATTTCATGAGGCCATGACAAAACTAGCTGATCTCGGACAGATTTTAATCGAGTCAGAAGGCCAGGTCCCGATATTAGGGATATGCCTTGGAATGCAGATGATGATGGACTTTTCAGAAGAACATGGTCTTCATAAAGGTCTTGGTCTTATTCCTGGAACCGTCCGGCGGTTTCCATATTCACCCGGTTACAAAATTCCCCATATGGGATGGAACCAAATCCATCTTGTACAGCCTGAAGATCCCCTTTTTTCAGGGATCCCTGACGATTCATATGTTTATTTCGTGCATTCGTATTGGGCAGATACAACACCGGATTACTGTGTAACAAAAACAGATTATATCTGTCCCTTCTCATCATCAATCAGGAACGGAACTGCAATTGGTGTTCAATTCCATCCGGAAAAAAGTGGCAGCACCGGACTTGCCATTCTTCAGAATTTTATTGGCATGATATAAGGGAATCTATGCCTGCATTGCCATTTCTATGGTAGCTTTAAGCTGATTGTCAGTAAATGGTTTGACAATATATCCCCTTGGTTTTGTCTTTTTGGCCCTCTCCATGACATCCGAATCAAGAACTGAGCTGATGTATACAATCGGAATATTATATCTGGTGGAAATTTCCTGTGCGGTTTCAATTCCGTCACGTTCTCCTGGAAGATTGATATCCATGAGAACAAGGCCAGGTTGAATTTTTTCGATTCGTTCCAGTGCCTCAGTGCTGTCTTCGGCAGCCCCGACTACTTTATAACCCATTTCAGTAAGTCTCCATGAGATTAGGTCGGCAATTACCGGATTATCTTCAACGATAAATATTGTTTCAGCTGGCACAACAACCTTGAAAAGATATCACTTCTGATCCTATAAGATATCTGTTTTGCACAAATTATGTTGATCATTCAGGTACAAAATTACGAATTCTCTCTTTATCTCTAATTTGAGTTCTTATTTTTTGACTCTCCAGTGGATCAAAACCCCTTTCTCTATTGGGGTGGCACTTATCATTTCAAGCACTGGAAAATCCTCTTCATTGATAAAACCCTTACCATCTGCAAGGGTTGGAGCATCTTTTCCTCCAATGATAATGTTACCAACAAACATGAACAGTTCATCAACCAGCCCTTCTGATATCATTCCCCAAATGAGGGTGCCTCCGCCTTCCACCATTAGCCGCTTGATCCCGGCATTTGAGAGTTGCGCAAGAAAAAAAGATAGATCTACCTGCGTTGCGCCTGCAATGAAAATATCAGCATGATTAGCAAGAATCGTTTTATTTTCGGGACTAGCTGATTCAGATACTCCGATGATCCTTTTTCCTGTTCCTTTGTGTAGTATTTTTGCTTCAGGTGGTGTCCTGGCATGACTGTCAACCACGATCCGGATAGGGTGGTCTGATTTTCCCATCTTTACCCGTTTATTTATTAGCGTGGGAGATTTTATCGTAAGCGACGGATCATCTGCCAGGACAGTTCCAATACCTACCATAATCGCATCACAGCCTGCTTTTAATTCATCTACCCTTTCAAAATCTTCCCTTCCGGAAATTTTTACCTGTCTGCGCTCCCTGGTTGAGAGTTTACCATCTGCACTAACGGCGACATTAACTATGACATAAGGGCGCATTATTTGCTCTTCTCTCTATTTCGGAGACGTTCAATCTCATTTACAGCATCCGGTACACGAATCAGGAATGTTCCATGACAGGGTTTAGTAAATGGAAAGAGCAGTGATTCCCCATCAATGGCAACCCTGATTGGTGGAACCCCGATCAGGTGTAAATCAAACATCTTGTATCCTGGTTCAACATCATATTTTTCCGCGTATCTTGCAAGATATTCACGGGATTCTTTAAACGAGATCTTTGAAAGAAGTACTTCGTATGGGAGTGATTCTAAACATCCCATGGTGCTGCCTCCTCGATTTTCTTTTTAAGTGGCATAGGATTGTGGGTTGCCGGCTGCGCAATTACCGTGCAGGGAAATGTTATTTCCTGTTTCATCTGCTCAGCCTCCTCGCCAAAAATGATGGCAGTAACTGGTTTTTTGGTGAGCGATACCATGGTCGCTGTATAACTAATCCCTGCATCATTGTGAACAAACACATAACTATCTGTTACAGATAATTTTTCATCAGCAAGTGCTGCTATTGTAGCATCAAGATCTTTCATTTCCATGGTGTAATGTCCGTCCGGATCGGCTACCCTGATAAGTTGTCTGGCTGAAGGTGTTCCAGCTATGATTGTCTTAATCCCGGCTTTTTTAAGCCGGTGTGCAAGGTAAAGAACAAGGCTGGTCTGGACCGGAACTTTTGGACAACCCATTACCAGGAGTGCTACTCTCCTGCTTTCATCTTCAGGCATGATCGTAAATAGTATTTGGTTTCACATTGGTGAAGAAGATACTCTTTAATTTAATTATACACGAAAAGAAACTTCATGAGTTAAGGGACTCTACATTGTTGTATGCAAAGATTCTATATCCTGACCATTGGTTTGGTCATTCTCGGGGTTCTTGGTTTCACTGCAGCAGCAATTGGTGCAAATACGACATCTCTCCCATGTGGGGATGGTTTTTATGATCCCAGTAAGCAGTCATGTTGTCAGGGGCAGGTTTATGACGGTCTCCGTTGGGGGATGTGTAAAGATTCCTGTTATAACATGGAAAAGCAGGTCTGTTGTAATGGGGTTCCCTTCAATGGTACCCGGTGTCTTCCGACCTGT
Organism: Methanomicrobiales archaeon; assembly: GCA_012729535.1. Taxonomy (GTDB): domain Archaea; phylum Halobacteriota; class Methanomicrobia; order Methanomicrobiales; family Methanospirillaceae; genus Methanospirillum. The sequence goes on from JAAYCY010000069.1 coordinate 17,560, forward strand.
GGTGATTCGTTTTATAACCCGACCAACCAGTCCTGCTGCCAGGGAGAACCTAAAGACGGTCTGCTCTGGGGTGTCTGCGGAGGAGTATGTTATGATTTAACCTGTGAGACCTGTTGCAATAACCAGATTTATCCAGGTTCCGGCTGGCAAAAATGCGGTGACTCCTGTTATAATGTCAACAACCAGAGTTGTTGCCTTGGTGAAGTATACGACGGCAAGGGTTACACAAAATGCGGTGACTCCTGTTACAATCCAAAGACCGAGTCCTGTTGTAAAGGAAGAGTCATAGAAGGTAAAGTCGAGTGTGTGTATTAATAATCCTGGTTTAACCAACTTTTTTAAGGTTAAGTGCTTATTTCATCGATCTATATTTCTGTTATGAATTTTATATAGAAAAAAGAATTAGATTTTGGTTTTTCTGATTTTCTGTAATCAGAATTTCCATTTCTCGTAAATTACAGGAATTTTCATGAATATCCTTGATATTGATAGCATCAACGGCCTTTCAAGTGAGCAGGTTGCTGAAAAAATCAGGACTGAAGGATATAATGAACTCCCCGATGATGAAAAAAAGGGAATTATTAGGGTCATCCTAGAGGTAATCAGGGAACCAATGTTCCTTCTCCTGGTTGCAGCTGGTCTTATCTACTTTATTCTTGGCGATGTGACTGAAGGTATCATGCTGATGAGTTTTGTCCTGTTCATCATCGGGATTACCGTATACCAGGAACAAAAAACTGAAAATGCCCTTGAAGCCCTGCGAAATCTCTCGAGTCCACGTGCCCTTGTGATCCGGGACGGAGAACAGACGCGGATCCCGGGAAGAGAAGTGGTAACCGGTGATATTCTCATCCTATCCGAAGGAGACCGGATTCCTGCAGATGGGGTTCTCCTGTCTTCCAATAATATTTGTGTTGATGAATCACTCCTTACCGGGGAGTCGGTTCCGGTTCGAAAAAAATCCTGGGACGAGGGACTGGAAAAGCAGCATCCTGGTGGAGATGATCAGCCGTTTATTTATTCAGGAACCCTGGTTGTTCAAGGAAATGGTCTTGCCGAGGTCAGGTCAACCGGTTCACGGACTGAGATGGGAAAGATCGGTGCCGTTCTGGGAATTGTAGAACGGGACAGCACTCCTTTAAAAAGGGAGATATCATGGATGGTAAAGACCATCGCTACAATCGGCCTTATGCTCTGCCTGGTTATTGTGGTGGTTTATGGTGTAAGCCTGGGTGACTGGTTATCCGGATTTCTTGCCGGGATCACCCTTGCTATGGCAATTCTGCCTGAAGAATTCCCTGTGGTTCTGACGGTATTTCTGGCTCTTGGTGCATGGAGAATATCCCAAAAACATGTACTGACCCGTCAGGTTCCAGCAATTGAAACACTAGGTTCTGCAACCGTACTTTGTGTTGACAAAACTGGTACGCTTACCCTGAACAAAATGACGGTTCAGAAGTTTTTTGCGAATGGACAGATGTGTGATCACGATCCGACAGGCACAAATTCTGTTCCTGATATCTGCCACGAACTTGCGGAGTACTCCATTCTTGCGTGTAAGAAAGATCCTTTTGATCCCATGGAAAAGGCATTACTCCATCTTTCAGAAGGAGATTTTGGAAGGACCGAGCATATCCATGAAAACTGGGAACTTATTACTGAATATCCACTCTCGCCTGATCTTCTGGCAATGTCAAATGTCTGGAGGTCCAGAAAGGGAAATGAGTATGTTATCGCTGCAAAAGGAGCACCTGAAGCCATTGTTGACCTGTGCCATCTTCCTGTGCTGGAACGGGAAAGAATTGCAGAACATGTTGATTTGATGGCAGCGAAAGGACTACGGATTCTTGGCGTGGCAAAATCCTCGTTTGTCCTCTCACCTCTACCAGATGAACAACATGATTTTGAATTTGTCTTTTCGGGACTGATTGGATTTGCAGATCCCATTCGTCCCGGAATTATTACTGCAGTAAAGGAATGTTATTCTGCGGGAATCAGGGTTATCATGATCACCGGGGATTATCCTTTGACTGCCCGGAATATTGCAGAGCAGATTGATCTTAGTAATGCAGGGAAATCCATTGTGGGATCTGATCTGGAACTAATGTCTGAAGATGAGCTGAAAGAGAAGATCCAGACAACAAATATTTTTGCACGAGCGGTTCCTGATCAAAAACTTCGGATTGTCAATGCTCTCAAAGCCAACCATGAAGTTGTGGCAATGACTGGTGATGGTGTAAATGATGCACCGGCTTTGAAATCAGCTGATATCGGAATTGCTATGGGTGGCAGGGGAACTGATGTTGCCAGGGAGGCTTCCTCACTGGTTCTTCTTGACGACAACTTTAATTCGATTGTATCTGCCATTCGACTTGGAAGAAGGATCTATGACAACCTGAAAAAGGCAATGGCATATATTTTTTCCATTCACATTCCGATTGCCGGGATGTCTTTAATTCCTGTATTGTTTAATATGCCACTTATTCTCACGCCCGTCCACATTGTTTTTCTGGAACTAATCATAGATCCAGCCTGTTCTATTGTTTTCGAGTCTGAAAAAGAGGAAAACGATGTAATGAACCGGCCGCCCAGGCACAAAAATGAACGACTCTTTACAAAAAAGACACTTTTCCTTTGTCTTTTCCAGGGTTTTGTGGTGTTATTGGTTGTTTTCCTGGTGTACTTTAATGCCCTGTCCCGGGGTCTGTCTGAAACAGAGGTGAGGACAATTACTTTTACAACGATTGTTTTTGCAAATCTACTCCTTATTTTAACCAACCGGTCATGGACCGAGACTATGTGGAAAACTATTCAGACACCAAACAAGGCGATGGGATGGGTTTTTGCCGGAACAATTGCTGGTCTTATACTGATTCTCTTTGTCCCATCACTTCAGAATTTGTTCAGGTTTTCACCGATCTCATTAGATGAATTGATTATCTGCGGGTTGGCAGGAGTGGTTAGTGTCCTGTGGTTTGAATTGTATAAAATTATTAGTTCGAGAAGAAGGAAGAGAGATGGAAATTCCGGGATTTTTCAATGCGTCTAAACATGGTTATTGGTTTTATTTTCGTCCCTGATAATAAAAGACTCCTTTAAAACCTTATCCGGGTGTCCTTTGAATTCAGGTTGCCTGCCACATCGCTGGTGTGTGTGGTTTCAGTCCCGTTTACATCAACAGACTTTGCCCGGACAATCATCATACCAGACCCATTAACCATCGTGACCGCTCCGGTCCTGGTGGGGTCAAGGTTCCTGGTTGAAACATACTGCCCGGTCTGCATCAGTCCCATGTAATTTATCCCGTCCTGGCTCGATGAGCCATTTGCCCATATCGATCTCCATCATCAGTACGAACTTATCAATCTGATTCGAAGCACAACCTTTGGGAAAAAAGCTGTAATCGGAGTATTTCATGATATCAACCTGGCTGCAGCATACTGCGATCATCTGGTCCTGCTACACGACGGAAAGATCAGAGCATTCAAAACCCCCTGGAGATCTGAAAGAAGACAATTTAAAAGAAATTTTCAAAATAAATCCGGTGATTGGACAAAATCCGGTTACCGGTACTCCGTTCCTTTTTGTTTGTGACGACATCAGGAAAAAAAGGGAAAAATTGCCAGACCTCTTCTTGATTTCAGGGGGTGGAAGTGGTGCCTGCCTGATGTCAGTACTGGTATCTGCCGGATATCAGGTGAAATGTGGTGTCCTCTCAGAAAATGATTCCGATTGTCAAGTTGCAAAGCGGTACGGGCTTGAAGTAATCTATCAGCCGTTTATTGGTCACCTGTTTAGGTTCTTTCAAGGGAGCCTGATACAATGAAAAGATTTTTGTATTAATGTAATTTAATTTGATCTATGGCACACTTTGTCGGGCTGAAACCAAACTCAAAAGCAGTAAAAGCTACCGAGGAATTCGAGAACAAAGTATCGGTCCGGAGGAATAACCGGCGTCTTCAGGGAAAGGTATACACGGATATCGCCGATGATCAGTGGGCGGTCTCGATTGCATACAATATGGTAAAAGAACCCGGTCTCTGGGGGAGTGAGAACGATTTTGAAGTGAAATACTCGTACACTCCCCAGACCGGCGATGTCGTGAACCGGCTTGAGACCAGTGACGGAGATGAAGTTCCGGTTCCCGCTGAGTCGTTTCCCGGTCCGGACGAGTTCGTAATCTGGGCTCTGCAGAAAGAGAGCGCACTCTTGCATTCTGTCTGAACCATGAATAGTACGACCAAATCTGTGTATCATCCACCAGCCGGGATCGATACTGTAGAAGAGCAATCGGGATTCACCCGTGCTCCTTCTTGTTCTACTCACAGTGATCCTGCCAGGCAGGGGTATATTCAAATCTATTGTGGAACCGGGAAAGGAAAAACAACGGCTGCTCTTGGTTTATCTATGAGGATCCTTCTCTCCGGTGGATCGGTCTTCTTTGCTCAGTTTTGCAAAGGGATTGAGACTGCCGAGTTGAAACTCTGTTCCTGGTGCGATCAGTTTGTAATTGAACAGTACGGAACCGGATTCTTTATCGTTGGCAGTCCGAACCCTGAAGAGTATCCCCCATATTTTTTAGAGGGATTTCCCTTTGCCGGTAACCAGGTGACGGATCGGATAATAACATAGTCGTAATTTCAAACATTTTGTGAGCAGGTAAACTTTTTTTTGAGTTTACACCTTGACAATCCGTATACTTCACAAATATTTCATTATCCAATCCCGGCCAGCAATACTTCCGAAGGTAATTGATCTCTTTATCCGGAGTTTTTTTCTTTGGTTCGCGAGCAACGAAAAGAACTCATGTTGAATCAGATCTTGATGCATATCCTCATAGATATGCTTTCAGTCTCCAGATAAGATATAGCGGAATCTCCAGAATCTCGCCATATTCATCCGAATGCCGGGTAATATTCCGGATACTGGTCCGGACGGCAATACGAGGGCTGTATTTTTTCCTGTACTCAGCAAGGCTTCTTGAACGAGTTTTTCTTCCTGATTTAACCTCTATTGGAATGACATCAACGCCTTCCTGGATGATGTAATCAACCTCGGCTATCCCTCCGGATTTCCAGAAAAAGGGTTTTTGAAAATCATTTGCAATCAATTCTGTTAACACGAAATTTTCCGTGAGAATCCCCCGCATGTCCGCGGTCAGCGAGGTTGTATCAAAAACCACATTTGCCGGAAATTTGCTCATCTTACGGAGAAGGCCAACATCAGAGAAATAAATCTTAAAGAATGTAATGTCACCATATGTTGTAATCGGAATATAGGGCCGCTCAATCTTTTCGACCTTGTAAATAAGTCCTGCTGATATAAGCCAATGCAGGGAGTCTTCCAAATCCCGTGCACGGAGTCCCTGTTTTACATGGGCGAATATAAATTTTTGATTATCCTTAGCAAGCTGTGCAGGAATGGCATTCCAAATCAGGGAAAGTTTAGGGAATTCAGATACCGACGCATATTTTACGAAATCTTTTTCATAATTATCAAGTATCCCGGTTTGTATCGTTTCAACAATCTCTATATCCCGCTCATCTATCCATGATCTCACAACCTCAGGCATACCTCCGGTGATCAGGTATTCACGATATGCTTCTTCCAACTTTCCGGTAAATACAGGTGACACCTCTTCATTCGGGGACAAATTATTTAGGTACTCATACAGGAGTTCTTCATCATTTGCAAGGAGAAATTCCGGGAAATTAAGAGGATACATCTTAAGCATCTGCACCTTGCCTACCGGAAATGAGACGTTTTTTCCCATCTGTGAAACAGCCACCCCTAACAAGGAACCGGCGGCAGCAACGTGGAGTTCGGAGAGGTTTTCGCAGAAATATTTGAGAGAAGTTATCGCACGAGGGCAGATCTGAATTTCATCTAATATGAGGAGGGTTGTTCCTGGCCGGATAATTTTATTCCTAATAATGCCAAGGTCTTTGATAATTCTCGAAACATTGAGGTCGTTTTCAAATATCCTTTGTAACCGATCATCATATTCGAAGTTGAAATACGCGATATCTTCGAACTCCGCCTCGCCAAAATTTTTTAAAATCCAGGTTTTTCCACACTGGCGAATTCCTTCAATAATCAGCGGTTTCCGATCCCTACTGTCTTTCCATGTAAGTAAAGTATCGTAGATAAACCGTTTCATATAGTAATGTCTCCGCTTTTAAGTATAAATTATGTGTTTATATAACACATTTTTACAACTTATTTTGAGAGTGATTTACACATTAATCTAACTTAATGTTTGAAGACGTGTGGTTTTGGCCAGAGTATCTGAATATACAGATAGTTTATGATTGAACATACTATAGTAAAAATCACTCCGATATCAGAATGGTCAATAATATGCCTCTTGCGTTGAGCCCCTTTTCTGTGAGATATCAAACTTCCCTATGATCCCATTGTATGCCCATCCATGATATAAAATGAAATTTTTCCGTGCATTTCAGGTCTTAATCAGACAAGAATCTATTTTTGGGGCAATTTTCACATTTCTGACCCGTTTTCAGGTTTTGTATCTCATTAATTCCAGAGTGCCTCGGTGTCGGGTAAGAACGATCAGGTCTCTTTCTAGGTTGAAACCTTTGCATAAATGCTCTTTTGAGAGCAGAAAGCCTGATTATTCTCAGGCTTTAATCCGGCAGACATCGGCAGGTCCTGATGGAAACCAGGTATTCAATATTCGGAATGAATATCGTGTATCATACTTACTCCTGGATATCCGGCTCCCTGAGCAACCACTTCCAAAGCGGCATGTATCGGATAACTCCCTGCATCCCAAACCATTCTTCTTTTGATTCCCTATCCTCCTGAAGAGTAAGCACGAAAATATTTGCACACTGTAGTTCTCTTGATGCTTTGAGTAATGCACGAACTTCCCGGAACTTGGTTTTTTCATCAGATATGCTCGTACACACCTGGATGAGAAGTGTCACCTGTCGGTTTTTCTGTATTACAAAGTCTACTTCTTCCTGTTCTGCGTTTTTCCAATAATAAAGACGAATTCTACCTAATAACTCCTGTTCCCTGAGCACGATTGCTACAATATTTTCATAATGACTTCCCTGATTTTTCGAAAAGGAAAATCCTTTGGAAGTAATAAAGCCTTTATCGATAGAATAGGTTTTTTTTGAGACTATCTGGATCTTCATTTTATGAGAAAACCGAGGTATTGAGAAGAATAAAAATGATTCTTCCAGGTAATCCAGATATTTCCGGATGGTTCGATCATTGAGGGTTCCGGTTATTTTAGAAAGTCCGTGATATGAGTATTCACTGGATATCGTACTGCAGAGATGCTGCGCAAGATCACCAAGGCCATGTGGTAACCTGACACGGTATCTCCGGATGATGTCCTTGTACAAGACAGGATCAAATAACCGGACCAGATAATCTTTTCTCTCTAATGCAACCATTAATGGTTCGGGAAATCCTCCATTTTGACAGTACTCTTCGAGAAAACTCTGATAGTCTCGTATAGTATGCTCACCGGTTTTCATCTGCAGGAATTCCCTGAAAGAAAATGGAAAAATTGTAGTAACTGTATGTCTTCCTGTAAGATGGGTTGCCAGTTCTTTGCTGAGGAGGTATGCATTACTTCCTGTAATGTAGAGGTCGTATCCTTGTCTTGCCAGAAGGTTTGCAAGGAGTTCCCATCCGGGGATGTTCTGAATTTCGTCAAGGAGGAGCGTTCTGGTTCCCTGATACACATCATTCACTGCCGCAAGGATATCAGGTATTTTTTCCGGGTCTGTTAATTGTTCATCATCAAAATATACATATCCAAATACTCCTTTTCCGGTAAGATACCGTGTTATAAAAAAAGGTTTCCTGCTCTTCTTGGGCCGATTATGATCTTTATGAGCCTGGTTTATGATCCGCCGATTTCAGCATCACGTGGAATATATGGTTCATGAATCCGAAGGGCAAGTACTTTCTTCTGCTCAAGGATTGTATCTTTTATCGTCATATGCTACAGTGAATATATGTAATACAAAAAAAAATAAAAATTTGTATTACATTTCCTGCTTACACATTTACGGTATAGACTGATTAATTATTCAACGGTTTCAGGATCGATTAATTAAATGTTTCGTTGATCATCGATGAATGCGGGAATCCCAAGGCTGGCAATTGACCTGCTGGCTTTACCAGTTAAATCAAAACCAGAACTCTTCTGCGAAGATTTTTTTGATCCAGTTATGATAATATATTCTCTTCACATTGCAGAATTACTGACATCACCGCTGATCCATGACAGGATAGCCATGTGCTGGTATGATTCTGAAAAAAGTTAATAATCCACCTATACCCGAGATGAGATCACCCGCAAAACCTGTTGTGACCGGAGATGATACTCATGAATATTGGGTCAGTGGTAAGACCCATAATACGAACCAAAAAAAAGGTGTCTACAGGGTTTTAATCCCGTTGACCGCTGAATAAACCGTCAAAATGTCAATATTCCGAAATGGTGTTCCGAGAAATTTTCTTATGGTGATCAGGCTTGAAACCAGTTTTAGCAGCCGTTTTGAACTGATACGACTGACAACACTTCGCTCTGCCAGGTATGCACGTATGAGTGATCCGTCATCATCTGTCAGATCCCCCCGTTCCTTAGATGATTCAATTGCCCTTATTGGATAATCTTTTTTAAAAGAATGAAATCTGCCGTTGTCGGTATATGTTGTAGCAAGGGGCATACCCAAAAAAATGGGGGAGTGTACGTTAAAAAAATATGGAAGGGATTTGAACTCCTTGTCCGGATGCGCTGACCGGGACTCGAACCCGGGTTTAGGCGTTGGCAACGCCTAGTGATAACCACTACACTATCAACGCATGAGGTGCTCTATATCGTCAGCTTTTGGGAGATATAATAATATCGAAATATGTCTGGCAATGAAGTATGAACAATCATCTGAATAATTGGACAGATTGATATTTCTGTGCCACAAACCTCATACGATGATTCCCCTGATGATCGACTTTACCGGAAGGAAAGTAGTCATATTCGGGGGAGGGGCCGTAGGATTACGAAAAGCCCGGTATTTCGCTGGTGAAGCAGATGTAAGCGTGTATAGTCGTTCTTTTCATCCTGATTTTACCGATCTTCCAGTCAGGAAGGAGCATATTATTCTCTCTGCCAATTCAGATTTAATAGCCCAGCTTATTCATGGTTCGTCCCTTGTTATTGCTGCAACTTCAGATACAGATCTGAATGAGTGTATAAAAAAAGTCTCGCGTTCGGAAGGACTTCTCTGTAATGTTGCAGCTGGTTCACCCGGTAATGTTTTCCTCCCGGCAAAAATTTCTGGAGAAAAATTTACCATAGCAATCAGCACAATCGGATCAGTGCCGGCAGTATCACGGTTGATACGCGAAGAACTGGAAGAATCGTTTCCTGATCTAGACCGGCTTGTTGAACTTGGTGAATGGATCAGGGATGAATACCGCAAGAATACCGGTGGTTCTTCATCGTATGAATCAGTCCTTTATCAGGCATTACGTGACCCGGATACACGTAATGCATTATCAAAAGGGCAAATGCAGGCACAACAGTTTGTCCGGGAGAAGTATGTATCATGAAGGATGCGCTCTTTTCACCCCTGACTATTGCTGGTATTTCACATCACACCGCATCAGTTGCCGATATGGAAGATGTCAGGTTCATGGATGAAAAAGCATTCCTGACTCGTGCCGGGGAATGGTTTAAAGGTGCTGTATTGCTTCAGACCTGTAACCGTATTGAAGTGATTGTCCATGGGAGTGCTGATCTGCTTGCCAGTTTCCTTGAAAAAGAAGGAAGACCCGGCTGGCAGATGTGGGAGAATTACGATGCTCTTTCTCATCTCCTTGACCTTGCTGCAGGTCTTGATTCCATGGTTATTGGTGAAGATCAGATTCTTGGACAGTTAAGAAAGGCCCTCTCCCAGGCAGAAGAGTCATCTGTTGCCGATACTCTCATTACGCTTTGTATTAACAAGGCCATTCATGCCGGTTCGGAAGCGAGAAGAATGAGTGGAATTAACCGGGGGGCGGTATCAATTGGTTCAGCAGCAGTCCTCCTTGCCGAAGATCGCCTTGGTACTCTAGCAGGCCGCCATATTCTGGTGCTTGGTAGTGGTGAGATGGGAGTGCTGGTAACCCAGGCTCTTGCAGCCAAACAGTTATCGGCAATATATGTGGCAAACAGGACTTTTGGCCGTGCACAAAGACTTGCAGAAAAAGTTGACGGGACTGCAGTTCTTATGAATGATCTGTACCGGTACCTTTCAATGTCTGATGTAGTCATATGTTGCACCGCTGCTCCTCATCCGGTCATAAAATCCGATGAATTAAATGAAGCGCTAAAAGTTCGGACATGGCCACTTGATCATTCAAAACGTCCATTAATAATTGTAGATATTGCGCAACCCAGGGATGTTGAAGAGACTGTAGCAGACATTCCAGGAGTATGCCTCTTTACGATTGATGATTTACGCAAAGTAAACGATGATACAACTCAGTTTCGAAAAGAAGCTGCAGAACAGGTTCGTTCATATCTGGATTCAGAATTAGTCCATTTTATCCGGTTATATAACAGGAAAGCTGCAGATGAAGTACTTGCATCTCTTTACAGCTGGGCTGAACAGATTCGTACCCGCGAGCGGGACAGGGCTTTAAGCCGGTTATCTTGTTGTGATGAAAGGATGAAGGAAGTTACTGATGATCTGAGCCGGGTTATTACTCGCAAACTGCTGACAGATGTAACCCTGAGCATACGTGCCTGTGCTGAACGGGGTGAGATGGAACTTGCTAAAGAACTGGTCGGTGCAATTACCAGAGGAGAAATGATATGTTCCCGCAGGTTCGATTAAGAAGACTTCGCAGAAGAAAAATTATTCCCCTGCTTGAAGAGACACGGATTACCAATAATGATCTCATTGCTCCTTTGTTTTTTGATGAAGCAGCAGATGATCCAATAGTTATACAGGCAATGCCAGGACAATTCCGCTGGCCTGTCCGGATGGCAGGAGAAGTTGTAACCCGGTTATACACTAGTGGAATTCGTGCAGTGCTCCTGTTTGGGATACCAAGAATTAAGGATGCAAAAGGATCCGGTGCCTATGATCCGGATGGAGTTATCCAGCAGGTTACCAGGGTAATTAAAAAAACCTGTCCGGACATGATTATTATTACCGATTTGTGTGCCTGTGAATATACGGATCATGGTCATTGTGGGGTTATCGGAGAATCGTGCGATGGCCCCTGTCTTTTAAATGATCCCTCTCTTGAGATGATGCAGCAAATAGCAGTATCACAAGCGAAAGCCGGGACCGATATTGTTGCTCCCTCCTGTATGCTTGACGGCATGGTGTCTTCTATCAGGGAGGCACTGGATGATAACGGATTTTCTGATGTTTTGATAATGTCTTATTCTTCTAAATTTGCATCAGCACTATACGGTCCGTTCAGGGAAGCAGCAGGTTCAGGTTTTTCTTTTGGTGATCGGACCGGTTACCAGGCCCCGGTTCCAAACCGCCGGGAGGCATACCGAGAATCTGAGCTTGATGCAGCAGAAGGAGCTGACATTCTCATGGTAAAACCGGCAGGATGGTTTGGAGATATTATTACTGATATCAGACAGCTTGGGCTTCCGGTTGCAGTATACCAGGTGTCCGGTGAGTACTCCATGATTCGTGCTGCAGCACAAAACGGATGGCTTGATGAACAACGAGTAGTTATGGAAAGTCTGGTTTCGCTTAAACGGGCCGGAGCAGATCTTATCATAACATACTTTGCTGAAGATGTATGCAGGTGGCTAGATGAACAGCAGTGAATACTTTAACATGGCCCGGGAACTCATTCCCGGTGGCGTTTCAAGCCCTGTTCGGGCAATTCAGCCGTATCCGTTTTATACGATAAAAGGTTCAGGTTCGCGGCTGACCACAGCAGACGGGGAAGAACTGCTTGATTGTTGCGGGGCATATGGTCCCCTGCTTTTAGGTCATGCCTGCCCGGGGGTTGAGGGGGCTGTAAGAAGAGCCCTGGAAAAAGGCTGGTTGTATGGTACTCCGACACCGGCAGAGATCGACCTTGCCCGGATACTCATCTCTGATCACCCCTCAATTGAGATGGTCAGGTTTGTGACTACTGGTTCAGAGGCAACCATGGCTGCCATCCGTCTGGCACGTGGTTACACTGGAAGATCGGATATTATAAAAATCGAGGGTGGTTTTCATGGAGCACATGATGGAGTACTGGTCCAGGCAGGATCAGGCTGCACTACCCTGGGCCAGCCTGATTCAGCAGGAATATCTGTGGATGTCGTAAAACACACAAGGCAGGTACCTTATAATGACCCGGAATCACTGACAGCAGTACTGGAAAAAAACACGGATAGTATAGCAGCCATGATTCTGGAACCAGTCATGGGAAATATCGGTCCGATACTTCCAAAGCCCGGATACCTGCAGGAAATCAGGAAAATTACTGCCGAACATGATGTGCTGCTCATATTTGATGAGGTAATAACCGGTTACCGAGTTGGTATTGGTGGTGCACAACAGCTCTATGGTATTACTCCGGACATTACAACCCTTGGCAAGATCATAGGCGGTGGGCTTCCTCTTTCAGCTTTTGGTGGAAAACGAAAGATCATGGAACTTGTGGCTCCGGCAGGCCCCGTTTACCAAGCAGGAACCTTTTCTGGAAACCCCCTGAGCCTTACTGCCGGTATTGCGGCACTGGGAGAAATTCATGCTAACAAGAATGTGTATAACCTCCTTGATGAGTATACGACCCGGATTGGGGAGTCCTGCAAAGGTAAGGGAGGATCATTTGTAAAACTGGGTTCCATGTTCAAGTACTTCTTCCGTTCACATCCACCGGAAAATTATCAAGAGGCCAAGGAATCTGATGCTACCGCCTTTAAAAAATTCTGGGAAAAAATGTTACAAAAGAAGGTTTTTTTGCCACCCTCACAGTTTGAGACTAATTTTCTCTCCATGGCTCATAGCGACTCAGATGTTGAATACCTCTCAGCAGCGTATGAATCATGCCTCTCCGCATAGGCACCAGGGCCTCAAAGCTTGCCCGTGCACAGGCTGAAAAAGTCTGCAGGCTGCTTGAAGGCAGGGGAGAGGAGACGGAAATTGTATTCATCTCTACCGCGGGAGATGAGAAAACCAACGTTCCCCTTCATGAGATTGGTGGACAGGGTGTATTTGTCAGGGCACTTGATGATGCATTAAACCAGGGAACTATTGACCTTGCTGTCCATTCTATGAAGGATATTCCTGCCATACGTCCTGATGGTCTGGTCACATCAGCAATCTTAAAAAGAGATTCCCCTGCGGATTTTCTGGTCACTGATAAAGATCTTACTGAATTAAGGAGAATTGGGACCTCAAGCACACGGAGGACCGCACAATTTTCGCGTGCATTTCCGGGTGTTACTATCGGACCACTCAGGGGTAATGTAGACACTCGTCTTCAAAAACTTCGAAGCGGTGATTATGATGCCATCGTGCTTGCAGAGGCGGGTCTTCAGCGACTCTCGATGACACCCGATGGTTACCAGATGGATCCAACGGTCCATGTCCCTTCGCCCAACCAGGGAACTATTGCTATCGTTACGAGAAATGAGTCGGAAATTTTGGGTATCATGGAACATATTGACGATCAGGAGAGCCGGACTGACACAATGCTTGAAAGAAGAGTAATGGAAGAGATTGGAGGAGGATGCTTTACTCCTCTTGGTGTATACTGCAAAAACCGGTATATGATTGCTGAGGTGTTATCACTGGAAGGTGATCGTTCCTTCAGGCTTGAACGTCTGGTACATGATACCCGGGCAGCGGGTCTTTTCGGACAGGAAGTAAGGGATAAAGCTGGAGATCTTATCAGGGAAGCATTTGTTCGGCTAGGTATTTCACATGGATAAAAAAAACGGAACCGTTTATCTTGTAGGGTCAGGTCCGGGAGGACTCTCCCTGATGACCCGTCGTGCAAGGGAAGTAATCGACAATGCACAGGTAATCCTGTATGATCAGCTACCTGGTGAAGAAATACTTGCAAGTCTTCCAGAACATGCAGAAAAGGTTGATGTTGGGAAATTTGGAGGGCGCCATGTCAGAGAGCAGGAGGAGATAGAAGAACTGATGGTCTCCTATGCAAATAAAAATCTTCGGGTTGTCAGGTTAAAAGGTGGAGATCCTTTTCTTTTTGGAAGAGGGGGTGAAGAACTGGAGATCTGCAGAGCGCATAACATCCCGGTGGAAGTGGTGCCAGGGATAACGAGTGCTATAGCGGTTCCTGCCTCGGTTGGAATTCCGGTTACTCATCGTAAATATGCATCACAGGTTACCATTCTTACTGGTAATGAGGATCCTGCTAAAGAAGAATCTGCAATAGACTGGGAGTGGCTGGCACGGTCCAGGGGGACGATTGTTATATTAATGGGTGTTAAAAACCTGGGAAAAATTTCAGACGTTCTCATTCTGAACGGTATGGATCCAGAAACTCCGGTGGCGATAATCGAGCGTGGTCTTCGTCCTGACCAGCGTGAGACAATTGGAACTATGAGTACCATTTATAACCAGTCTGTTCAAAGGGGAGTGCGCCCTCCCGCAGTTATTGTCATTGGTGGTGTTGTCTCGCTCTATTCTGATGAGCACATCATCCCCTGAAATAAATTTTACCTGATATCTGGTGCAAACAGCATCCGGCGCCTGATTGCTCTTTTATTATTGTGACTTTTCCTTTTTGTAAAAAACACTGTACTTTGGGTATTTCAAGACAACAAGCCTTATAAGGTCACATATGAGAGTATGTTTCATCACAAGGCATGCAGCCTTGAGGAGTGGAATGATGAAAAACTTCTGGAAAATTGGTATTACATGCCTGATGCTCTTTGTATGTGCTCTGGTGGCAATTCCGGCATCAGCGGAAGATGTTAGTATACTCAGTGAACAACAGGCCTCTTTGTATCAGGGCCAGACCTCCCAGGTGTATGAAGTCAACCTGAACTGCCCGGGAACTGCAACCGTCACCTCTAGTTATGGAGCACGGTTTGACCTGTATGCTAAAAAGAAATGGGGATATGGCTCCTGTCCTTCTTCAGGTTCGATGATGTATAATTACGATAAAGTCGCTCGTGGATACAGTGGAACTGCGACAATGACTCTTGAAGCAGGAACCTGGTGTCTGATGGTAAACTGCTATTCAGGTAGTGGTTCGTATACTCTGAGGGTGACTTCATCCTGTCCATATCCGACTCCGTATCCAACTCCATATCCTACACCCTATCCGACTCCCTGTGGTGTTTACAAGACAGACAGCAGGACTGGTTATTTAAACCAGGGTCAGGCAGCAGTCTATGGTTATTTTATCCCGAGTGACGGCCGGTCAAAAATCGAGTGGTCAATGACCTCTTCCGGTTCATCTGGTGGCAGCACCCCGATCATTGTGGCTTCAACTGGTGGACCGTCAATTGAGAGCAGTTCATATGGAAGCAGTACCTTTGACCTGTATGTCTTCAAGGACTGTAATCCGAAGAACTCGTATTGCAACACCCGGTACTACTCCTACGGGCCGAACTCATATGTTTCAGTAGCTCCACCATCAAGTGGTTCAACGTACTACGTCATGATATATGCAAGAAGTGGCAGCGGTACTTACAACCTTAAGATGAACAGTTACAAGTGCTTTGGTAGCGGAGGAAGCACTCCTATCATCGTTGCATCTGCCGATGCCGGGAGCCAGTTCTCAACTGCTTCAACCGATGATACAGCAGCAGCCTCTGAAGTAGCAGCACCGACCGCAGAAATTGTAGCTTCGGAATAATCTGAGTCAGGTAATTCCGGCAACTCTTTTTTTTTCAGGTTCCGGGATACCGGAACAGTGCGGAAAAAACTTAAATCTTATTTCATAAGATAGTAACAGTTAGAACAAGGCTATGGCCTTGGGGAGTGATATTATGCAACATTTAAGAAAAATCATAATAATCTGTCTCTTCCTGGTAATGTGTGCATTGACGGTTATATCGGTCAGCGCCTACACTACTGACTTTCCAAAATCATACCGGCTGTGGCAGGGATCTGCAGCCATGCATGAAATAGGAGTATCAGGGTACTGTGGAACACAAATTACAGTTCAGTCACCATATGGTGCATCATTTGACTTGTATGCCATGAAGAACTATGGTTCTCCCGGGACTTGCAGGTCAAATGAATACATCATGAGTCATTATGACAAGTTTTCCTATAGCAGTGGATCAGGAGGAAGTGCAACCCTCTATCTTGAGCAGGGCTTATGGTGTGTTGTAGTGTATGCAAGGTCAGGAAGTGGAACTGCATATGTAACCGCTGATAGCAACTGCCATCCACCTGGGCCAGTACCAACGCCTTACCCGCCGTATCCGACTCCCTGCAGTCCATATAAGACTGTAGATCGGTCCGGATACCTGTACCAGGGTCAGGCAGCAGTTTATGGATATATTATTCCAAATGACGGGCGTTCACAGATCGAGTGGACGGTAACCGGGTCTGGCTCTGGTAGTACCCCCATAATTGTATCATCCATGGGCAGCCAGGTCTTTAGCAGCCATTATGGACCTAACTTTGACGTCTACGTGTTCAAGGACTGTAATCCACAATATTACTACTGTAACACAAATTATTATGCGAATGGTCCAAATCCCTATGTTTCGATCGCAAATCCCCAGCGTGGGTCTATCTATTACGTGATGGTGTATGCACGCAGTGGTAGCGGAACTTATAATCTGCGGATGAACAGTTACAAGTGCTTTGGAGATACCCCAATCATTGTTGCATCAGCACCGGTGTATGCTTCTACGTCATATTCAGGATTTGAAAGTGCAGGAAGCGGGACCGGTTATGATACTGCAGTAAGTTCTTCTGTTGCTGCTCCAACCGCTGATTTCGTCCCGGTTTCCTCTCAATAATCTTTTTTTATTCTCATTCTTAATTGGTAAGATTCATTACTCTTATTCCCAGATCAGAGAAGTAGAGCTGGGTGGATATGTATGATCAAAAATGGTAAATGTTTCATTATTCTTTTCCTAATTGCGTTAATTTCACTTTCCTGCATCGGAAGTGGTGCGTCATCTGAATCTTTTTCGAATGCACTGTATGCCGGGCAGAATAAAATGTACACAATTCAGGTGCCCTGCACCGCAACCATCAGTCTGGATGGTGAGTCTGACAGCCAGTTTTCTCTTTTTGCAAAAAAAGCATCGGGAACTTCCATTCCTTCTGCACTGCATGTTGTCAGGTATGCTGACGTAAGTTCAATAAAACCCGACAGTTCACAGATTTTGCACCTAGATTCAGGAGAATGGTATGTCGTTGTGGAGTCCAGGACTGGTTTTGCAGAATATCATCTGGTGGTTGATAAGGAATGTCCGATTACTACAACCTGTTATGGGGGCCCCTGCTATAACCTTGCAGATTGTGTTCCGCTTTCGATATACCGTGATAACGTACAGTCAGGATTT
Source organism: Methanomicrobiales archaeon (assembly GCA_012729535.1). Lineage (GTDB taxonomy): Archaea > Halobacteriota > Methanomicrobia > Methanomicrobiales > Methanospirillaceae > Methanospirillum. The sequence continues at coordinate 35,072 of JAAYCY010000069.1, forward strand.
TTAAATTCCGGTGAATCAAAGACATTTGCGTATCGTCTTACAGAAAACCGTTCATATGTGGAATGGATTCTCTCCGGTCCATGCGATACAAATGCACCACTTATGCAGAACAAGGTTGATGTTGATCTCTTTGTTACGAAAAACTGCGGTCCTGATCTTGATTTATATGTTTACCAGGGGTGTAATCCCAAGTATAAACCATGTACTGCTATTGCAGCGGATACTGGTTTTGGTAGCAATGCCTATGTCGGAATTGCCCATCCTGAAACAGACAGCCTGTATTACGTAAAAGTCTATGGAAAACGTGGGAGCGGTAATTATCATGTGACTGCCCGGAGTTATACCGCAGAGGACATGACCATTGCAGGCATCAATCCAAAACAATATGACGGTGTTGTCGCACGTGTTGCAGATACCAGGGCACCTGATGATCTGAATGCAACAATTCCTATCCCCCCGACTGCTTATACGATCTATGCAGCGGAAATCTAAAAAAAAAAGAATTATTCGAGTAGATGAACCAACAGCCCGCTTAAAAGTTTTGGTTCAAACCAGGTAGACTTGGGGGGCATGATTCCCCCGGCATCTGCAATGGAGAATACCGTTCTGACATCAACAGGCTGCATTACAATTGCTGCAGAAAACTCTCCCCCGTCTACTTTAGCCATCAGGTCACGTATGGGGCGTGCACCACCTAAATACTGAAGACGCATATCTCCACGCGGGTCGGTAATGTTAAGAAACGGAATTAGAACCTGTTCCTGGAATACACTCACATCCAAGGATTGTATCTCTGACATTTTTGGATTGTGAGGTATGACACATTCATACCACATCCCTTTCAGGTATAAGTGAAATATATGATCGCCTTTTCTTCCGATTTTCGGGAGGAGACAAAATTGTGTTTTGTCAGCTTCTCCATATGGTGTGACGTGAGCGATATCTGAAATCTTTTTTAATAGACTGTCCGCGTTTAGTGGAGATAAATCAGTAAGAAGCCGGCTGTATCCATGAACTTTAACTTCATCTTCTGCAAATACCACTGCCAGTACGTGGTAAGTTTCTTCCACAACGTTTTGTCCATTCCTGCTTCTTTTCTCAACGACATTCACTGCTGATTTGCACCGGTGATGACCATCAGCAATGTACAGGGCAGGTATGGATACGAATATCTGGCATAACCTGTCTATGGTTTCCTGATTGGTGATTGAAAAAATCTCATGCCTGCTCTTGTTTGCAGCCATGACAACCATGTCAGGACTCCTGTCTGCGATAGCATCATTGATTATCTTTTTTATCTCCTGGTGAGATCCATGGAGGAGAACTACCGGACCGGTATTGGCATTGATAATGTCTATATGATTAGTCCGGTCTTCTTCCTTGTCATAACGGGTCAGTTCGTGTCTTCGAATTTCACCACTTTCGTACTCGCGGGTATCAGCACAACATGCAATCCCTGTGTAGGTTTTGTCACCATCATGGACACGATACACGTACAATGCAGGTAATTCATCCTGGATAAAAAGCCCTTCAGAACGGTATTTATCAAAAATTGAACGCGATAATTCGTATACTTCCCTGGAGTATGGATCTTTTCCAGGGAGCAATGCATCAGAGCGGCTGATTTTCAAAAAACTCTGTGGATTTTGAGATATGATATCATGTGCTTCTTCAGCATTTACAACATCATAAGGAACTGCGGCAATATCTTCTGCCTTTCCAGGGGCAGGTCTTACCGCTCTAAACGGATATACATGAACCATGTCGGCACCAGATGTTCTTATCCTATATGCCCTTGTTTCTATATGATAACACTGACAGATCTATACAGGCTTTGATGCAGAAAGAATGTCACCGGATCAGAAGAATGAGTCAGACAGATATCATAGCTGTCCAGGCTATTGAAAAAGAATCATTTCCTGATCCCTGGGCTCGAGAAACTCTTGAGGATGCTCTGGTTACCTTTTCTGAAACAGTTTTTGTTGCTGAAAATAGCAACGGGTTGTGTGGATATATCATTTGTGGTGTGGAGGATACCGGAGAAGAAATATATGGGCATATCTGTAGTCTTGCAGTAGCGTATGTAAACCGGAAACAAGGAATCGGAACTTCTCTTGTCAGAAGAGCCGAAAAAGCAGCAATGATTCAAAAAGCTACTGCCATGCAGCTTGAGGTCAGGGTTTCAAATAAAAAGGCCATTTCTTTTTATTCCCGCCTGGGATATGAACCGGTGTTTCAAATTTGCGGGTACTACGCTGATACTGAAGACGCCATTGTCATGATGAGGTGGTTTCGGTATTAATCACCATAAACACTAAATTTTTTCACAATAATCTCTTTTATGACTACTTTACAATGAAAAAAAATAACATATCAACCGGTTTTGTGATATTATTCTGTATCCTACTGTTTTTCTTTCCAGGATCAACCCTTGCAGATAAAGAATCAGCAGATCTTGGTATTGTCAGCATTGATGTGCAGCCATCATCAGCTCCCGGCAGTCCATTTTATGGTAGTATTACTGTTGTGAATTATGGGGGGATGATTTCAATGAGCCGGTCTGCAATCTTTTATCTCTCGACCGACAGTATAATTACCCCGGCAGATTATGAGATTGGATCTGTACAGTTTTCATTTCTCCGTCCTGACGAGTCTGCTCACAGGGAAATTCTGACAACCCTTCCTGGTATGATACCTCCCGGAACATACTATGCCGGGGCAGCTCTTGGAAGAGGTTTTTCCCTGACTCCTGATCCAGAGGACAGCAATGATGTTATGACTGGTAGGAATGTTACTATTACCCGGTCATATACAAGGCCACAGGAATGGTATAATGACAAAATTGCAGATATTATTTTTAATTTATCTAATGAGGAGCGTGTCCTTCGAAAACTTGCTCCCTTAACCCGCAATACTGCTCTTGATATCATCGCTCTTGATCACAGCCGGGACATGTCATCCCGAAAATTTTTTGATCATACAAATCCTGACGGTGAGGATCCGGCAGACCGTGCAGATCGCCATCACTACAACCAGGAAAGAAGACTTACTGACGGATCCCTGTTTTATGGAATCGGAGAAAATATCGTAAAAATACCAGTTGAGAAGAATGTGTTTGGATTTGGAGAGATTTACAGTGATGATCCTGATGAGATTGGCAGAGTAGCAGTAGAATCGTTCATGGACAGCCCTCCCCACAAGGAAGCACTTCTTCTGCCTGCACATGAAAAAATCGGAATAGGGGTGGCATATGACGGTGAATATTACTATGCCACGCAAAATTTTTTTTAAAATCTAAATTTTAAAGGCATTCACCTGGGTGCGAAGTTCAGCAGATAGTCCTTCGACTTCCTGGATTGCACTGTTAATCTCTTCAACTGAGGCACTGACTGATTCTGTCAGGGCTGATAATTCTTCTATCTGGGTGAGGTTATCTGTAGTGAGGTTCATTCCTTCTTGTGCGGTCTTAACAACAGATGATGCAATATTTGCCTGGTCTCCGATAGCATTGACAATATCTCCCATATCCCTGGTTACTTCTTCAGCACCATTGACCATAACATTTAATGCTTCAATTGTTTTGTTCACACTTTCAACACCAGCAGCAATCTCGGAATGTGATGATCTGATGGCCGTTGAAGTTTTTTCACTGCTGCGTTGAATGGCGGTTATGACATCTGCAATGTGGTCTGTTGCAGATCGTGCATCGGCAGCAAGGTTTTTGACTTCCCCTGCTACCACTGCAAATCCTCTGCCTGCATCTCCGGCTCTTGCTGCCTCAATAGCTGCATTAAGGGAAAGGAGGTTAATCTGACCGGCGATGTCATTAATCATCTTGACGATCTTGTTTATCTCCCTAATCTGGGCATTCAATTCATCTATATCTTCTACACTTTCCTGAGCAATATTCATGACCAGACTCATCTTGTCATTGGCTTCATTGCCGAGTGTCTGTGCTTCATTACCCCTCGTTGCAACATCCAGTGCATGATGAAGGACTTCCTGACTGGTACTGGTTATTTCTTCATTTGAGGCTGAAAGAGTTGCTATCTGGTTAGTAATGTCTTCAATATGCTCAATGAGGTTTTTACCAATTTCAGATGACTGCATGGTAGTATTTGCCACTTGCTGGGTTGCCCGGGCAATATCTGAAGAACCCTTACTTATCTCGGTCATATTTTCTGACACACTGGCTGAAACCCGGTTTACTTCCTGGAGTGCTTTCCTGAGTTCTGAGATGGTTATATTTGCATTTTCTTTTACCGAATGGAGAGGATCATTTTCACGGTATTCAATTTCGGTAGTGAGATCTCCTTTTGAAACCAGGTCAAATGCATAGCCAATGTCCTGTGCTGCAATATCCAGGAAACTCGCATGTTCCTCAGCTTCTTCAATCATCCGCTGTATTTCTTTTTCTTTTCGTATCTCTTCGGTTCTGTCCTTGTAAGTGGACATAACGCTGACAACATCCTGGTTCTTGTCAAGAAGAGGGATGATATCCTGTTCGATGTGGTGAACTCCTGCTGGAAATTCAACAATAAGCTGCCCTGTTACTGCTTTTTTTGTTTTTAATGCATCTTTCAGACCAGATCCACTTTTTTCAAGAACCTTGAAATCATTTGCTCTCATTGAAAGCAATTGTTGCTCGGTATATCCGCTCATCTCAAGAAATGATGCATTAACCTTGAGTATTTTTAGTTTCAGGTCCATTAACAGCAGTGGCAGGGGATTTTGATTGATCATGGTCATCTCCTGCTGTTGCAGTTCCTTGATCTTATCAATTTGGTCCTGCATCTCCCGCTCTGCTTTTTTACGCTCACTAATATCCCGGAAAGTTGCCTGGATGCGTGGACCATCAGGGAGGTTGAGCAGGGTAAGAGTCAGTTCAACATCAAATGTGGTACCGTCAAACCTGTTGAATATACATTCAAGATCCTGTGGCTGACCCTGTCCTGCAGCTGCAATTGCCTGGCTTAGAAAGGTCTTTGAGTTTATCCCGTCGGTTTGTATTTCAGGTGCAAGAGAATAGATAGATTTGCCAATGATGTTTTCAGATACTGGAACCCTGAAAATCTGGGGGGTTGTCTTATTGCACTCGACAAGAATGTCATTATCAAATAGTGTGATTGCATCATAGGATGAGTCAATCATTGCCCGGAATTTTAAGGCCTCTGCCCGTTGCAGGTTCTCTATCTCACGCCTCTTCTGCCTGTTTTCAGCTTCACGGATCTCACGTTCAATAACAGGTAAAAGAGGAGAAAGGTTCCCTTTGAATACGTAGTCATGTGCACCTAGTTTCATCAGGGTAACTGCAGTATCTTCTCCAATTTCACCAGATACAATAATAAAAGGGAAATCCAGATTACGTTTCCGGTAGTCCTGAATAACATCAACACCGGTAAAACCGGGCAGACTGTAGTCACAGAGAATTACATCCCATTTCTCTTTATCCAGAGCTATCCGGATTTCTTCCATCGAATCCACGCGTTTAAGATCCGGTTCATATCCTCCCTTTTTTAGTTCATGGATAATAAGAAATGCATGATCTTCGTTATCTTCAATAAAAAGTACCTTTAATGGATTTCCTGCCATTGTATTTACTCCAGAACATCTCCCTGATTCAGATGATTATCCTTTCGCAGACAAGAAGAAAAGTATTCCTTCTTGAACTTCCTTATTAGCATATTCAATGCCGCATGGTTTTTTCTTGTCTCATGATTATCTTGAATAATTTGCGCGTAGAAATACATTTTACCGGAAAATAGTATTAAATTTAAAAATTTGTTTCAACATATAAATCCAATTATATTAAAATTATTAGGGGATTCCTGGTTGTTTTGATTTTTATTCAGAATTTAAATCACTGCTTTTTGTGTAATATTAAATTGCCAGTAAAATATGGAAGTAAATATCATATTGGTTCAATTTTACAAATTTAGGAGTATTTATTCAAAATAATACGAAAAATATTTATGTCGCCCTTAAAATAAAGAAATATCGTCAGGGAAATTGTGAGAATATATCAGGCATGAGATTTCCGGGGGGTTTCGTTCAGCACATACGGGCAGGTGTTTTTCTCCTGCTTTTTCACATTCCCTGATTATTGTAACACCAGCACGGTTTATTGTTTTTTTCCAAAGGTTCAAACCTTCGGAGAATATATCACTTCTGATATGGTAGTTGATATTCTGGAATTTGATCTGGGGGGAGAATCATATGCCATGGATATTGGAATCGCCCGAGAAATTGTTGAGATGTTACCAATAACTCCAATTCCACGGGCTCCTTTACATGTTGCGGGTCTTCTCAATCTCAGAGGTGAGATAACCACAATAATCAAACTGCATCACCTTCTTGGAATCTCACCTGCAAAGGAACGGGAAGAACAAAAAATCATGGTGTTAATCCCGGATGCTTTTGAAAACACCAGTGTCGGGGTAATTGTTGATGAAGTTCATAGTGTTCTGACTGTTGATGAACATGATATTGATACAAATATCAAAGGTGTGGATGAGCAACTGACCGATTATGTGCAGGGGATAATCAAACTGGGAGAAGAGGATCTTCTGAAAGGTGAAGAAGAAGTCAAATCTCATGAATCTGAAAAAAGACTCATAATCTGGGTTGATGTTAAAAAGATATTAAAAGGGACAATAGAATCTTCTTCATCCCAAAAAGAGTGATGTGAAATAATTCAGACCTCCCTTTTCTTTTATAACGCATCTTCTACAATTTTTGAATATTGAAAAAAAGAAAAATTGGTATTATTGAATAGGTTTTTTGAGGGAAACCTTACATTCCCATTCCCATATCGCCCATTCCACCCATACCGCCCATGCCTCCCATTCCGCCTGGTGGCATATCCGGAGCGGCTGACTTGGCTGATGCGATAATGTCATCGATACGCAGGATCATGACTGCGGCTTCTGCTGCACTTGCAATTGCCTGGGTTTTTACCCGTAATGGCTCGACAACTCCTTCCTTATACATGTCTGCTGCTTTTGCCTCAAAGACATTCAGTCCGACAGTCTTCTGTCCCTTTTCATGAGCTGCACGTAGCTCTACAAGCATGTCAATGGGATCAAGACCGGCATTCTCTGCAAGAGTCCTTGGGATGATCTCAAGTGCTGCTGCAAATGCTTCTATCGCGAGCTGGGCACGTCCACCGACACTTGCTGCGTATTCACGAAGGCGTAAGGACAACTCAGTTTCAGGTGCTCCTCCACCTGCTACACATTTCTTGTCTTCTAGAACAACACCGACAACACGGATTGCATCTTCAAATGCCCTGTCAAGTTCTGCAACAACATGTTCGGTTCCACCACGGACAATAATAGAGACAGCCTTTGGGTTTTTACACTCCTCGACAAAGATCATCTCTTCGCCTGATATCTTCCGTTCTTCAACGATGCCTGCATATCCGAGTTCAGAACCCTGGATAGCATCGATGCTTGAGATAATGGATGCACCAGTTGCACGGTTCAGTTTTTCCATGTCAGATTTCTTGACACGGCGGACAGCAAGGATACCTGCTTTTGCAAGATAGTGCTGGGCAATGTCATCAATACCTTTCTGACAGAAGACTACCTTGGCACCACTTTTTACAACCTTGTCAACAATGGACTTGATCATCCGCTCTTCTTCATCAAGGAAAGCCTGCAGTTGGTCAGGGCTTGTGATATTGATCTCAGCGTCAACTTCGGTCTTTTTAAATTCGATTGCTGCGTTGAGGAGCATTATTTTAGCCTTGGTAACCTTTTCCGGCATGCCTGGATGGACACGTTCCTTGTCGATGACCATTCCGATAATAATCTCTGAATCTTCGATTGAACCGCCGACTTTCTTTTCAATCTTGATATTTTCGGTGTCTACAGTTCCATCTGATTCAGCCACCATTGTGACTGCCTTAACAACAAGATCACAGAGTTTCTCTTTTGCTGCTTCTGCACCTTTTCCGGTCATTGCGGTTTCGGCGATTTTCTTGAGAATCTTGGTATCTTTAACCTTGACGTCAATAGAAATACTCTTCAGTAATTCCTGGGCCTTTTCTGCCGCCATACGGTAGCCGTGTGCAATTACCGTCGGGTGGACATCCTGTTCGAGCAGTTCTTCAGAGCGCTTGAGCAGTTCTCCGGCTATAACGACTGCAGTGGTAGTGCCATCTCCGACTTCGTCATCCTGGGTCTTCGCGACTTCCACCATCATTTTGGCTGCCGGATGTTCGATGTCCATCTCTTTGAGGATTGTAACTCCATCATTGGTAATTACAACATCCCCAATAGTATCGACCAGCATCTTGTCCATTCCCTTTGGTCCGAGAGTAGTCCGGACTGCATTGGCAACGGCCTTAGCTGCGGCGATGTTCATTCCCTGTGCATCTCGCCCGCGGGTACGGGAACTTCCTTCTTTAAGGATGAGAATTGGCTGTCCTCCAAGTTGTGTTGCCATAAAATATCACCACGTTGTAGGATAAGGTTGTTTAGTGGTTCTATATAAAAATTTCAGTTTAATATCAGGTTGATGAGGTCATCAGGCTCATCAATGGAAAGAAGAGAATCTTCACCGATCATCAAAGTACGCCCTATTCTTCGCTGCTTTTGATCATCAGTCATTATGCACATGGCATGTGTCCGCGTCACCTGGGAAATATTCCCTATGATGCCTGCCCGTCTTGATACCTTTTGAGATGATCCATATCCGGTGAGAATTGTATGTGAATCATACCTGACAAGGGCCTGGAAAGGTGCCCTGTACATGGGCTGTACATCCATTCCCATCTCCTCTATTGCAGCTTTAATTGGGATTTCTTCTGGTCTTTTGGGTATTTCTTCGAAATGGGAATTATACTGAATAAGGTCAATTGGTTCTACGACACCTGAATCAAACGTCTCTTCGATACGAAGGGCTATTTCGATAGTAGTGCCCATTCCAGATTCATATTTTGCCACCGTTCTTCTTGAGACGCCAAGGATCTGGCCGAGATCGCCAAGTGAAAGGTTGAACCCTTCCCGCAATTCCCGAAGTCGTTCCCCGCTGATATTCACATACAGACCACCTGGAGATGCATAAATGAGAGGAGGGGAACCTTCCACAAAATAATCATGCAGGGTTGGATAACTTATCGCGGAAATACCGTATCGTACATAGACTGCGCCCCGCTCCAGTTCAGCATCCCTGGCTCTTTCCCCTACGATGAGTGGTGAACCGGAGAGATTTTGTGCAATCCGGTCAAGGTCTCGTGCATTCTCCTCACTGATGCTGTCAATGTGCGAGATAACTTTAAGGACAACGATCTGTTCCCCGTTCCCTGCAATAATATCGAAACTCTTCGGTCTCATTGCAAAGAGCTCGGATACTTCATATCCGGCCATGATCATCACACTGATGACATTTCGGAGCAGACGATCCTGAGACATTTACCGTAAAAGGTACATGGATAATCAGGGTAAATAAGGAATTTGGTGCGCAGCCAGGAAAAGTGGACCTCTCTGGTCTGTGCACATTATACACGCAGCACAAACAATGGGAGATTTTGGTAAAGTATAATGAATCAATCTCATTTTTTTATTGGAATTGACGATACCGATGCACCGGATGGTATGTGTACGACCTGGCTTGGAACAATCCTTGCCCGTATGCTCCAAAAATCAGGAATGCAGTTACTATGTGCAAGACTTGTCAGACTCAACCCCACTATCCCCTACAAAACACGAGGCAATGCTGCTATATCACTAGAGATGATAGGAAATGCAGAGTATGCATTTTCTCTTGCCTGTGATCTTGTTGCCCGGAATGCCGTTCTATCCTGTCAGAATACAAATCCTGGAATAGTGGTTTCTATTAAAAAACCTCCTTCAGATTTCTATTGGAAAGCAGTGTCTGGAATTTGCACTATCGAAGAAGCAATCCATGTAATAAATAAGCACTGTCTGTATCATAAAAAATATAAACTTGGGCGGGGTTTAATCGGAGCCACAGCAGCGATATGCAGTGAGTTTCCTGATAAAACCTGGGAATTTCTTGCGTACCGAAATCAGGATCGGCTCATGCAGAGAAGAGAAATAGAACATGAGAGTTTTTACCTGTCTGAAAAACTTACTTTTCCCCATACGTGGGACACATGGGATGAAGATGAAGGGCATCCTGTTTGTGTACCCCATTCTTATGACCCTGTCCTGTATGGAATCAGGGGAGACACTCCCTTTTCTGTAACTCGTGCCGTTTCATTCATTATATCTGAACCACCAGGGATGTTCCAGGTCTGGGAAACAAATCAGGGAACAGATGCCCACCTGGTGCAATGTATGGGAGAGGGCCCGGAGGAAGGAATCTCTTATCTTATACAAGGGAAAGTCCTTAGTAATCCGGTCACCGGTAAAGGAGGCCATGTATCCTTTATTCTTCTTACAGGAAAATTAGAAATCCTCTGTATGGCTTTTGAACCCACAAAAAAATTCCGTGATGCGGTGAGGTCACTAAAAGCTGGTGACAAAATTCTTGTGATGGGAAGTTACCTTAAAAAAACTCTCAATCTTGAAAAATTTTACCTCTTTAATGCAGATCCTGTACCTTTACCGCATGCCCCGTTATGCCCGTCATGTAAAAAAAGGATGACAAGTGCTGGTTTAAGAAAAGGGTATAAATGTAGAATATGTGGACAGCGGGAAAGAGAACCGGATATGGCCTATGAAAGGAGGACTATTCATCCGGGTTGGTACGAAGTTCCTCCTGGTGCCAGAAGACACCTGGCACGCCCCCTTGCAAGAGGGATGGCTCCTCCTGATGCTACTTGCCTCCCAATTAACCAGAGAAGTGACCGATTATCCTGATAAAAGAATCTGTGATGATTAATCCTGTAGTCAGATACTTGGTATCAGAGCGCTTATCATGATGTTATGGAGTGTGAAGTACCGGTACGGCAGGTTCATCTTAAGCCCGGTATGACGGTTGAAAACCTGATTCAGGTTATGGAACAGGCTGGCGCATATAATGGAGGAGCTCTAACCCGTGCAGTCAGGATAACCGGTACAATGTTTAAACAAAAAGATGTTACCCGGTTTTTCGGGCTGGCAGGAGCGATGGTGCCCGCTGGAATGGGAGGTATAATTTCAGATCTCATTGAAGCAGGATTGGTTGATGTTCTGGTTTCAACTGGTGCTAACCTGACACACGATGTAATTGAGGCCATTGGTTGTCATCATTTCCGGGGCACGGAAAAATGCAATGATGTGGAACTACGGCATGATGAAATAAACCGGATATATGATGTTTACCTTCCAAATGAATCGTTTATCCAGTTTGAAGAGTTTATGCAGGACGTACTATCAGGGATTGCCGACGGTTCCACCCTTTCTATATCTGAATTACTCAGGCACATCGGTTCAAAATTAAAAACTGGTATTCTTGCTACTGCTGCAAGGAATAATATTCCCGTATTCTGTCCGGCAATACAGGATTCTATGATTGGTCTTCAGTTCTGGCTGTACAGACAGACTCATAAGATTGTCATTGATGCATTTGCCGATATGAATCGTATCATGGATCTGTGTTTTTCGACTGAAACTGCAGGAGCGTTTCTCATCGGCGGGGGAGTTCCAAAAAATTATATTCTTCAGAGCATGCTCATGACTCCCAAAGGGTTTTCGTATGCTGTTCAACTTACTGGTGATCGTCCAGATTTGGGTGGTTTATCTGGCGCAACACTGGATGAAGCAAGATCCTGGGGAAAGGTGGATGAAGATGCACAGACCGTTACGGTGTATGGAGATGCCACGATTACCCTTCCTTTAATTATATCTGCTGCCCTGGAGAGACAGGTATGACTGACATTATCCTTGCACTTGATGTCACTGATAAAGAGCAGGCACTAACAATAGCAAAGGTGACTGTTCCTTACCTGGACAAAATAAAAATCGGTTATCCACTGGTTCTGGCAGAAGGTCTTGGTATTGCAACTGAACTGTCTGGCCTTGGTCTTCCTCTTATTGCTGATTTTAAAGTTGCGGATATCCCCAATACAAGCAGGCTTATCGCGGAAGAAGTCTTCTCGCATGGTTTTTCTGCAATTATCTGCCACGGATTTGTGGGTCATGACTCGGTACAGGCCTGCGTGGAAACTGCTCATGATAACCAGGGTGAATGCTACGTTGTAACAGAAATGAGCCATCCTGGTGCGGTTG
>JAAYCY010000070.1 GCA_012729535.1 Methanomicrobiales archaeon
GTGCTGATATTCTTGTTGTGGGCAGAGCGATTACTGCAAGCAAGGATGTCCGACATGCTGCAGAGGAGTTCCTTGAGCAGCTCAATAAAGAAGAGATAGATCAGTTCAGAATTATGACCGATTTCTAGGACAACTTGTTCCGCATTCTTACAAGAAACTTCTTTTTTATACCTGGGTAATGCGTACTATCAATTATGTCTCCCCAGGCATCCAATAGCGAGAGATTCCACGGAAATCCCGCTAATGCGCCGGACCCTCTCCCCATAGCCATCTCATCTGGTAAGATAACCGAGAGGGATGCAGAGATAATCAAATTGTATGTCTATGAACATGCTACCTCTTCAAATGCGGGGAAGGTTACCAATCTGCAACTTACCAGAGCATTAATTACATTTCGAAGGTGGTCCGGTCCTTATTCTGGTGCTACTATCATTGATTTGTACAAAATAGTTGATGGGGTAAAAACAGACAATTCTAAGAAAGGGATACCATACTCCGAGCAGATGCAACGCTCATACATATCCCGGGCAAAAGCATTTTTTTCCTGGCTTGTGGAAACCGGCGAATCCTCAATTCCTGAAAAGAAAATCAGAAATATCAAAGTTCCCTCTCCGTTTTCAGGAATCAAGTCTGCAGCAGACCTTCTATCCCCAGAAGAGGTTGAGGAGATATTGCAGGCGTGTAAAACATCCAGATTGCGGGCATTATTCACGATGCTCTATGAAGGGGGGTTTCGAGTTGGGGAGGTTGGCACATTAAAATGGGGGGATTTAAAATTTGAGTCAGCTGGTATTGTCGTCAATGTCATATATAAAACAAAAAAGCCGCGATATATCAGGCTTGTAATGTGCAAAGAAGCACTATTAAAATGGAAATCTGATTATCCAGGTGATCCCTCAGGTGACGCTTATGTATTTTTGAATAGCAGAGACGAGGAACTGCAATACCATGCGGTGAAAAAGATGCTTCAACGTGTTGTTGCAGAAACAACCATCACGAAAAAAGTGAATTTGCATCTGTTCAGACATTCCCGAGTTACCCATTTAATGCAGGAGGGGGTCTCTGAATCGGTAATAAAAATCATGATGTGGGGATCTGTGAATACCCGGAGCTTTGCCACCTATGCACATCTATCAGGTGCAGATGTGGATCGGGCGATTTATGATCTCTACAATATTGATCCAGCGGTTACTGAGAAAAGACAGAAGCGGCTTGAACCGAAAGTCTGTCCTCACTGCAAAGAAATATGCGGCCCTATTACCCGTTTTTGCCCCATGTGCGGTCAGTTATTGGATGCAAATGATATCAAAACCGATGAGCAATTACAGAAGTGGCTCATTGAAAACTCCTCATTTTTAACGGCATATTTAAATAAAATGCAGGTACAGCGCGAAATGGAATCCGTGCTACCGGAAAGTTGAAGTTAGAATACCCGAAATCCTTTTTTTACCGAACAACGGTTACCTGAACCGCTCGGGATGGTGTAAACCATGAAACGGGAAGTAATGAACATCGACTATGACATCATGATGTCTTATGAGATTCGAACCGGGTTCAAAGGTCTTGGGGAATTTCTCGTAAACCTTGGTGTTGCCAAACTTGTACGAGGTGAATCGTGTCCAAAAAAATAGAGTGCCCCCGCTCACCAAAAATTCCAGCCACCGCAAAATGTCAGGGATTTTCTGAGGGAGGCATCTTTACTTTGCGCTTAGGAATTTTTAAAAATTTCCCTCTGATCAGTTGGAGATCTGATCATGCCCGCTAACTCCCCTCAGGGAAAAGCGGTGGAAAATGAAGCAAAACACATTCTGGAACAGGAAGGGTTTCAGGTACTCCGGGCTGTCAATCCAGCCCCTTTCGACCTGTTAGCTTGGAAGGACTCTTCCACCATTTTGTGTGTTTCAGTCCGCCGCTCAAAGTCGGTGAGCATTAACGGCTATTCAGAATGTGTGAATGTACTTTCTGAATTAGTCAGATCAGGAAAAGCGCCGGGAGACTGTCAGTTCTGGATCAGGTATCCTTCCCTCTGGAAGCGGTTTGAGATCCTGCCCGGCGGTGCTCTGCTTATCAGAGAGGGGAGTCATGCTCGGGATCAGGTCTGCACTTGATCTTCTCATAGAGCCAGGAGCAGTTTTTGAGATTCGGGCAATTACTGATTCTGGCATCTCATCGGGGTATTATGACAACCCTGAAAAAGCTGAGGCTGATGTTCTCATCCTGGATGCAGACCGGACAACCACCGGGATTTATGTTACGCTCAATCCGGTGAATCCGGATCTTCTTGCCCGTAGGGCGAACCGGATAAAGACCCGACTCTCAAAGAAGGATGCCACCACGGCAGACCTGGATATTGTCAGGCGTCGGTGGTTCCCGATAGACATAGATCCGGTCCGGCCTTCCGGTGTCTCTTCGTCTGAAGAGGAGCATCAGAACGCTCTTGATAAAGCTGAAAGTATCAAGGCGTATTTATCAGAACTTGGATGGTCCGAACCGATATCAGCCGATTCGGGGAACGGTGCTCATTTGTTGTATCTGATAGATACACCGAATGATGAACAATCGCGGGATCTTGTCAAGGATGCCCTGAACACGCTCTCTGTTCTCTTTTCAGATTCAAAGTGCGTAGTTGATACCGCGAATTTTAATGCATCACGGATCTGGAAACTCTACGGAACGACCTCCCGGAAAGGGGACAACACACCGACCCGGTCCCATAGGCGGGCAGCGGTCACCGAGACGCCGCCCGAAATCTGTGCAGTGACCGGGGAACAGATCCGATCTCTTGCTTCCCTTCTCCCGAAGGATGAGCCGGTGAAGCAGACCCGGAAACGGACCGGGCAACCTATCGACCTGGGAACCTGGCTTGATTCTCACGGTCTTGGGTATGAACAGAAACCCTATGCAGACGGGACGATCTTTATCCTGGATGAATGCCCGTTCTCATCTGCTCACAAAGATGGGGCGTTCGCTATCCAATTTGCTTCCGGTGGGATCTTTGCCGGCTGCCATCACAACTCCTGCGGTTCTGGTTCGCAGCGGTGGCAGGAGCTTCGGGAGATCTACGATGGGGTGAAATGCCCTCCTCCTGGAACTGCCCGGAAGGATTACAACAAAAAATCTGATAAGAAGGCAATTCTTGAAAGTGCCAGGGCAACGCCCACCGATGCAGAACGTCATATCAAATCCGAAGCTCTGCGGATTCTTTCAGAAGAAGATCCGGCCCGGTTTTTTCTCGATACGTTTGCAGAGGAGCACATCGGAGATCAGATTGTTGCGCAATGCTTCATGATGTCTTTTGCTTCCCGGTCTGCGGTAAACTCGGTTGGGCTCCATGTGTCGATATCGGGTGAGTCCGGGAAGGGGAAGAGCCATGCCATGAGTACCATGTCTGCCCTGCTCCCCCCGGACCTGGCTTCTACGAACCGGATGAGTGACAAAGCCCTCTTCTACAAGACCGACCTGAAAGCCGGGTCTGCGATCTGCCTGGATGACCAGGGATTATCTGAGCAGATGCAGGAGATTTTGAAAGGGGTGACCACCTCGTTTCAAAAGGAGTTCAGGTATGATACCGTGAACAAAGACCGGGCCGGGATGACGTTGATCATTCCGGAGCGGTGTGTCTGGTGGGTGGCAAAGGTTGAGGGAGTCGGAGACGATCAGGTCTGGAATAGGATGCTCTCCTGTTGGATAGATGATTCAATCGAACAGGATATGCGGGTAATGGAGAACGCTCTTCGCAATGCGTCTTCAATGCCACAACATGCCGCAGGGGACCGGGAACGGGTTCTCATCTGCCGGGAGATCTGGCATCTTCTCAAATCTGTGTATGTGGTTATCCCGTTTGCAGAACGGATCAGGTTCTCTGATACCAGGAACCGGAGGAACGTGGATATGTTTCTCGATCTCATTCATGCGAGAGCTGCCATGATGCAGTACCAGCGGTCCACGATTGAACAGGCCGGGTATCTCTGTGTTGCTGCTACGGTGGATGATTTTCAGTATGCAGCGGAACTCTACTCGATCCTGACCGGGGAGACGGGTGGACAATTGACGAAGATGACAAGGAAAGAGGCCGAGATGGTCTCTCATATCGTGCATCTCAATCAGTCTGAGTTCCTGGTTACTGACCTTCAGAAAGTATCCGGTCTTACCAACTCGGTCATTAACAAGATGCTCCAGGGGTATCAGAGCAAGGGCAATATCTACTCCGGCCTCCTGGAGAAATGCCCGGCCCTCTCGTACTGTGATAAGACCCACACCACCGGAGACGAGATCGAAAAAACATCCCGGAGAGCCAGAGCGTATCAGTGGGATATGCAAGCATACCGGAAGTGGGCTGGTGCAGGAACGGTCTGGTTAGAGGAAGACACCACTCACGACCATGAGCGGCATAGCGGCAATGAGCGGAAACTTGCGGAAATTTCCGCTACAAATCAGAGGGAGAATATGGCACCTTCAACGGAATCAGAAGCCATAGAAGAAGATAAAAATTTAGTAGCGGAAAACCGGGAGATCATAAGAGGCGAAAAATTACGTTCTCCTGATCATACAAAACCGGTTACTGAGATCCAAAATTCCGCTCCAAGGGAGATCACCCCTTCAAAACCTCCGCAAAAAACCCGGTCTTCCGATTCGGACATTTTACAAGATGCGGCATGTTCCGCTCCAAACAGTGATCCTTCCGCTCGTTCTCAGGATTCCGCTATCAAAGACCCTCCTCCTTCCGATGCAGAAGTAAGGAAGCGGGAGCCGTTTGATGTAGATCCAGATGATTACAAGAAGCTGGAAGTACCGCTCCGGGGTCCATGCGACCGGTGCAACTCACGGTATGTTGAGTATATTGAGCGGCTGACTCCGGGACGGATGGCCAGGAAGAACGAACCATCCCGGAGAATCTGTAAGAAGTGTTTCAAGGCTGCAAAGAACCGGAAAGCCAAATCGTTCCGGGTGCTCCCCGGCTCTCTGAATGTTGCCGGTATGCGTCGGATCTATGTGGATGTGGGTCGGTGTAGCGTCTGCAACACGGAAAAGGCAGTCTGGAAAGATCCGGAGAACCAGATTTCTGTCTGTGAATCCTGTTACGCCAACGCCGGTGGCGGTTCTGTCAGGGAGGAATCAGCATGAATTCTCTCCATGCTCCGGAACTTCAGGAGATTCTTCTCCGGTTCCCTTTTCAGTCTCTTATTGTCCCCTGCCCGTGCAGGTCAGGGCATCCGTACCCGGCTGCTCCCTGTTGTTCTCACTGCAACGGGACCGGGAAGATCCTGTATGGCATCGCAGAAGTTGAGGTTGTATAATGCCCCGTAATGTATCCGTTTATACTCATGAAATTGATGAAGCAATCAGGAATATTCGTGCAATGAATAAGACGATCATCACCAGGAGAGCGGTTGAAGAAGAGATTGAGAATAACCGCTTCCGGTATCCACGGCTCGGAGAGCTCCAAGGTGTACCGCTCAAGATGGTAATCTCTCAGTTGGTGAGTAACCGGTCTGATGCTCATGTGTATGGAAAACGCCCGGTATCATGGGTGTTTGATATCTGTTCCTCATCAGGGGGTGTTCCTGCATGAATGAGGTATTACGCATCAAGGTGGGGGCCTCCGCTTTGCTCCGGCCCCTCCCCCACCCCAAACAGAAAATTTCTGTGGTTCCATGTCGGTTCTTTAACTTCTCCTGCCTGCCAGGTGGGAGATATCATATCTGGTGCGGGCGTCTGTCCCATCTTCCCTGCTATCGAAATGAGTGCAGAGCTCACGAGGAAGCATGAAGGAGATCGAGCAGTGGATTCCGAATCTCACCGGAATACTCACGGTGATCGTACTCCTCTGTTCCTTTATCCTCTCGTTTTCAAACCTGCGATATGCAGCAGAGATTTCATTGATTGATCCGGTCCTTACCTGGGCGTGGCCTCTCTGTATTGATTCCCTGCTGGTTTCCGGCTCTCTGCTCGTCCTGCGCAATTCCCTCCGGGGAGAGAGTACCAGGTTCGGGTGGCTGGTTCTGTCAGTCTTTACCGGGGTAAGTATTGCGTTCAATGTAGCGGTGAGTCCGGAGACCTGGATTAGCCGAGCCGCTCACGCTATCCCGCCGATAACGCTTATGGTATCGGTTGAGATCCTGCTTTCGATTGTTCGATCTGATCTCTCTGTCGCTTTACCTGTTCAGGAGGATGAATTGAAAATCCGGTCTATTCCTCCGGATGTAACTTCGCAGCAGGTATTACAGATCTACTAGGAAAAACATCAAGCCAGTTATGTCACTGCTGCATCACATCTGAACATTGCTCGGAAGAAAGTTTTAAGCAGATAAATGTAAATATCTTTCAAGAATCAAAAAAGGTAATAAATAAGAAATTATTCTCATTCTTATGCAATAGAGGCCGCAATATCATATTGGAATGCCTATTTTTTTCAGTTATTTGATTTGTGGAATCATTCACTACAAGCAATATAACACATAATAATGAATCCAATTATAATTAACCAAATTGTTTCAAAGTATGCTCCTGCAATGAAAAAAATCAAAAAAATTCCCACCGCCGGACCCCCATTAGGGGGACCCCATTTATCATATATTCGAAAACCCATCTTCGATATTACTCCATTTTCTCAACATATAAGAAATTACTATGAATATCTCACCAGTCATGATGATAGTTAGTGTTGGATCAATGAATTTTTTTCGAGATTTTATTTTCTTTGGGTTTTTGCATTGTGATATCTTTTTTTTGAATATGATTCTAAATAATTATGAAGCAAATAGTGATAAATAATGGCCCGATATGAGGATATTCAAAGTTGGGTAAAAGAAAAATATGGATTTTCAGTTAAAACGTGTTGGATAGCACATATGAAAGAAAAACACGGGTTAAATCCTCGTAAATCGTGGAATAGAAAAAATGCAGATTTTCGGTTAAATCCGTGTCCAGAAAAAGTAGAGGAAGCAATTACAGAGGCAATGTATCATTTTAAAATGATATGACGCAATACTCTCCAAATTTCATTCGATAATCCTATTAAGGGGATGTATCCCCCTTTTTGTTATCAAAAGTTCTTTACCCATTTAGGAGTGTTCGCATTTTAATATAAATTTCTTCATTGATTTCTCCAGATGAATATCTCCGGTTTAGTAATTTCAGGGGACTGTCCAAATTGGAAGTATCCTTTTTTTCTCCCATCTCGTCACTAATCTTTTTTATGGTTTCCCAAAAAATTTGTTTCTCATTTAGACACTCTGCACAATCGCCATCTGCTTCAGGATTTGGTGGGATAAACCACATTGGACATTCTTCGCGTTTACAAAATTGTGACAAGTCTTTATGGCAATATATGTTGTGGACTTTACCTTCTGACATAAATCTCAACTCAATTACTCTAATCTGACAGTTTTATCATACCATCTCGATATTGATATAACTTCTGACTTACTTCGATAAAAATTCGATTTCAATGAAGTTAGATAGAAATTCCACTATGAATAAGTGCCCGAACAGTCAAAAAATAACAGAGACGTTGAATAGGTTTGATATCGAAACCGGAGAGGTTATAATCGATCTCCGGTTTCTCGGTTGTTTTTCCAGAAGATTCCGGTCCATCAGTACATGAATACCTGCTATTAGTCTCCGGTGTTCTTCATTAATGATGAGGAGGTATGTAATGATATTCATCCATCTTTCGAAGGGATAATGATAGAGATTAGGCGAAATATTATTCATGGGATATATATGAAGTTAGTTGTAATTATGAAAAAAATTCTATTTGATTTTCTCCCTCAGTTCTATAGGTCGCTTTTAATCGAGGGAGATATTTCATAATCAGTAGCAACATTCAAAAGGGTATTATAGTCACCGGTTACTCTCATTGGGAATTTTTCATAATTAATTTTATCAGACGTTTTTCTATCTATGATAACAATTAGGCCGACTTCTCGTTTTTCATTACCATATTTATCTTCGAGAGGTATTTCCGTTTCTAAAATCAATCTTTCGATTTGTGGGTTTTTAAACATATTATATGCAATTCTTGTATCCATGCTGCATGCGATAGTCATGAAATGCTTTGCATCCCAGACTTTTTCTAATAAATAACGTATTTTTACAGTCTTTTTGTCCGTTGTCTCCCCATTTTTTTCAAATGATTCTATTTGAATAAGTAGAGGTTCTTTCTTATCTTCAAATTCATTTGTTACCGAAAATTTCAAAGTTTCCATATTCATATATTTATTTCTAACTGTGTTTTCAGTTACATCTTGTGTTTCAAATTGTGGAGTAATAGTTGGAACCGGGGTGGATATTGGGTTGTTAGAATCAGCATGTGTATCAGCATTTCTGGGGGCGAAATAATTTGATATAAGGATACAAATACACACAAATATTATTATTAATATAACTGATGAAACAAACTTGGTTATTGAAGGATCGATCGAAAAAGAGGTTTTCCATTCCTCTAATTTTGGATTAATGTCCCTATTAACATCTTCTTCTAATAATCGTATTTCAACTTTTTCTAAGTTCTTTTGATATGTTGCATTTATTGGATCTAATTTTATTGCCTCTTCAAGAACTTTTTTCGCTTCATCATATCTTTTTAATGAGGATAATGCAATAGCCTTTAAATTAAGAAGTGAAGGATTTTGAGGATTGAGTTTTAATGAATGATCACAGAATTTAATGCATTCTGAATATTTTTTCTCTTTAAATTTTTTTATAGCACCTTTCTGATATTCATCGGCGCTGGACATTAATACTAATTTAATATTAATTTGTATAATATTTTCGAAGCTACCAACACATACACGCTATCCATTCCCGGAATTAAAAACAAACCTACTTCCGTTTACCTTTCTTTTTTAGATATTTAAGCCGAACAACCAAATGTTTTTATACCGGATTATTCCGGATGGAGGAAAACATGGCAGACTTTGTTGCAAAGAGCACCGTGAAAAGTTCTGTGCGGAAGCTCACCGCTCCGCTGGAAAGTATGACGGTGTTTCAGAATCTCATCACTGACATTATCACCAACAACCCCTGGGGTTGTGTGGATTATGTCTCAAACGGGGCAACCATTGATGGTTGTCTGAAAGGAACCGAGCGGTATGCCGGGAAAGTGGTCTATGAAAATGCTCTGGCCAAGACGGTCGGGCAGATCAGTGTCACGGCTAATACCTCGGCAGGATTCAACACTGATATCAGTACCATCCTCGGGACCGCTGCCCTGAACACGGCAATGGGGGGTACTCCATCCCATGACAGTTCAGAGGATGGGTTCAGCGTTCAGATCAAATACAATCACACCAACGGGGAGAAATATACCGTTACGGTAAAACGTGATTCAATCACCGTTTCCAGCTACGAAGCAGATGCAATTGTCACTGCTATCGAAACCTGGGCCGATACGTACGCCGGCGGTATTCTCGCATAATCCCCTTTTCTTTTTCCTACCGAGGCGGGAAAATGAATTGGAAATATGTTGTTTCCGGGGGTTTGCTCCTGATTCTCGCCGGTCTGTTCGGTGCTGCTGATTATGTCTCTACTTCAATCACCACCGATGGATCGTTCCTGCTTGCGAGTTCAGGGCAGACCGACAACGGAACATATGCCTCTCGGGTAATGGCTGCGGATGCTTCAGAGATCACGCGGTCTATGACGGGAGATGATTCTCTTGCTGCCGATATCTCTGTAACGAGTTCCGGTCCGATACTGGTTTCTGATTATGCTTCCGGGAGGGGAGTTACTGCTCTTCCTGACACCATCGCTTGTGTGTTCACGAAGTATGTTCTGAACCGGGAGCCGGAATCTGAACTCTATTCAATGGGGATACTGAGCAAGGGACGATATGCAACATCGCGGGTGGCCGGTCCTGGTCTTACCGGTGGTATGGATGTAAACGGCTCGGGTATGATGTCCTTTGGATCTCATGTGGTTGGAAACAGTACGATGAGATCTTCAGGGTTCGTATCCGGGAACATGACCATTCACGACTTTGTGAAGTACGGGGGGAAATTATGATCTGGGAGATCGTAAGCGGGTTTCTTGGTGGTGCAACGGTGATCAACGGGATAGCTGCTATCCTGGTGTACCGGCAGTACCTGAAACTTGCTTCTGAATCAATGGAGTTTGCTGCCCTGGTGGTAACGTCTATCCAGGAGCAGGAAGACGGGTCGGTTACGATTGATCCGCTTGCTCTTGCAGCAACCTCGATGGATCATATCAGTCAGTTATCCGGGCTGCTGAAGTGGGTTCGGCTTTGATTCATTGCTGTTATAAACGAGCGGGGCAGATATTGTTGTGCCGGTTGGATACGCCGGCCTTTCTGGGGAGATTGTAGAAGTATTGCGGGTTCACTCCCCGCATTTCTTCATTCTGTACGGGGTTGAGTCTCGGCAACTCTGATGTGCAGGAAAAGAGATCTTTCCACATGGTTTCATCGCTAATGCCTTCTGTATGGTTCTGTGGTTGACACACTCGTAATGTTCCCGTGAGATACCGGTTCACCTCAAGTTTCTCACTCTCTCCTCCCCCCTTTTATATTTAAGATATTTTGACAATTCTTAATATTTTTAAATTGTTATTTGAATCGGAAAGTAAAAAGTAAATTAATTATATTCTAATTACTCTAATGATTAGAAAGTTTAATTATTGATATAGTTATTTAAAAAAGCACTAACATGATCAATTTTATCTAAAATACTTTTAGTATCGCTTAAATAAGAATTTATTAATTGATTTAGGTATTCAGTTTGTTTTAATTCTAGTGGTTTTGAATAATCACTATTCAGAATTCGTTCAAGCATGGAATATTTTTGTTCAATAAAATAATATAGGTTTATTAGATCTTGACATTCTGATGGTTTAAAAATAAAAAGATCTTTGTTAATATTTGTAAACATTACAGCATAATCAATCGATGTTGTTTTTTTATCCTTCAACACCTTTAAAATAGCTTTGAGTCTTTCAAAATCATTTTGAATAAAATTAATATCTTCTTGAGAGACTATATCATTAGGTTCTTTGTTATAATAACCATTAATAAAGAGATATGAGTGGTTTATTGTATATTTGATATAATTTAATTCACTAATCACTGCATTTGAAATCTTACTCTGATTTTCCTTTACCTCTAAATTCTTATTTCTTTTTGAGGAACAATAAACATAAAAAAACGATAATGTTGATCCGATAATAGCTCCCAATATCGGACCGAAATCTTTGATTAAGTTAGTTGAAGGAATTGTATTGATTATTAAAAGAATTGTTTCTGGATGCTCGAAAAAGTACATGATATAATTAGGATTGAATCATATGAAAAAATTAGTATGAAAGAATTTGAACTTTTTAATTTAACATTCGAAGAGAAAAAAAATTGGATATTTTCTTTACCTGAAATTGATCATGAAAAACCAATATCAAGGTTTGATTCTATCTGTACCGTTTTTTTTGATGATGTTCAATTATTTGTCGATAGTATTCTTAATGAAATAAAAAATAAGGGAGATGAATTTTCTTGTTATGCAGGAATATTATCCCTCCCAAAATTGATTTGCAGTTCTTTAGAGTTGGTAAGTTATCACTATACTAATGAAAAGAATGCCAGAAAAAGTGCTCAAAAATTCATAGAAAAATATTTCTCCGGTGTATATTCTAAAATACCATTAATTTTTTGGGATAGTTGCAGAAATGGTATGATTCA
>JAAYCY010000071.1 GCA_012729535.1 Methanomicrobiales archaeon
CATAGGGCTGTTAGTATTTTTGGTTTTGACGCTTAAATATACTAATAATCTGTGAATTACAGAAGCCTCTATGCCGTTTTTTTATGCGATTATTTTTACTGAATTTTTACTTGCGAAACTTGAATTAATGACATCAAATACCAATCGGTGTATGGTATACAGGACATGACATATGGATTGAATGCATTAATTGACGTGAAAAACCGCTGGTCACCAGAGAATACAGTCGGTATGATGCCTGGTGTGTTTGAGGCTTCATCCTCCATTGATCCGGCAAGGAGTGATTTCTTTTTGGAAAAAGCATGGTATCTAAGACTGGACAATGTTTCCGTGGGATATACATTGCCTGCTTCAATGCTTAAGCACAAGTTGACTTCACTGAGAATTTACGGAGCGGTGCGCAACCTGGCTGTGTTTACGCCTTATCGGGGAATGGACCCTGAAACCGGAACAGGTATCGGAGCTTATCCCAATCAATCATCGTTCGCCATTGGATTAGATGTTAAATTTTGATCATATAACACAGATATACAATGAAAACAATTCAATATTTTGTCGCTGCATTTTTTCTGTTTACCATCACATCTTGCGAGCTGGTAAGGGAAGATTACACGGAGATATATCCGGAGAACTTCTTTCAAACGGAAAAAGATCTGGAATTGGCGGTAAATGCACTTTATACCACTTTCAGTCCGGCCTACACCAACGAAAACATTGGTCTATACGGGCCCGGGAATAAAGGGTATCAGATTTTTTCGGAAATGACAACCGATGCCTTATGGTGCACCTGGGGCTGGGAGTGGGATGAACTACACTTTCAGCAATGGTATGCGACAATTGGCGGAAATATGGCAAGTATAATCTGGGATGCCTATGCCAAATATAATTTCTTATCGAAAGCCCGTAATACGATCCGGAGAATAGAACGTTCTTCTGTAAGTGAGGAGGTGAAAAAGAAATATATGGCAGAGGCCAAAGCGCTGATGGGTTGGATGGGTTTGGTCACGTATGACCTGTTTGGCCCTGTACCGGTGGCCCCTGACGAGGTGTTGGACGATCCGCAGAAATTTGTCTATCTTCCACGCTTAGCTGAGGAGGAGTATGACCTTTTTATGGAGCACAATTTGACGGAAGCAGCAGAGCATCTACCGGAAAAAGTATCGGCGCGGGGCCGGATGACAAAGGGAGCCGCCAGAATGATTTTGCTGAAATATTATATGATCAAGGGATATTTTGACAAAGCCGAAACGCTTGCACGTGAACTGCTCTCAATGGAAGGGAGTGTTTATACCCTCCATCCGGATTATAATTTTCTCTTTTCCAAGGCTGGTAACGGGAACAGTGAGATGATCCTGCAAATTGCCACGAATCTGACCAACAATCCCAATTTGATGATAGCCCATATTGTTCCGGGTGATTATCCACTGGGTGTAGACAAAGCTGAAGTGTGGGGTGCTTATGTGATGCCCTGGGCATTCTATGACACTTTCGAGACAGGAGACAAACGGCTGCAGCGAATTGTTGCCAGTTATGTCAATGTCAAAGGTGAATTGATGGAGCGGGAAAAAGATGGAAATCTGAAGAAAGGTTCCATCCCGCTTAAATTCGGAGTTGATCCCGATCAGATTGGAACAAACACAGGTTTGGATATTCCTGTTTATCGTTTTGCCGATGTATTGCTCTCATTGGCCGAGTGTATTACCCGCAATCAGGGACAGCCAATCCATGAGGCGATTGATCTGGTAAACAGGGTGCGTAACAGGGCAGGACTGCCCAATTTATCATCTGATGTAACCTCATCCAGGGAGTTGTTTGAGGAAGCGATCCTGATGGAACGAGGTCATGAATTTTATATGGAGGGACTACGCCGTCAAGACCTGATTCGTTTTGGTAAATATGTGGAGAAAGCCAATGAGCGGATTGATGCCATTAACATGGCCGAAGGCAGGGGGTATTTTCATGCGCATGAGGGCCATACCCGTTTCTGGATTCCTCAATGGTATATAGATGAATCAAAGGGTGCTGTCAAGCAAAACAATTATAGCAGATAACTTACTTCAAAAGATTGAGTCAATGAAAAGAATATTCATTTGCGGGATCGCAATTTTACTATCTCAGATGGTAACTTCTCAACGAGAATATTCCATATCAGTACCTGAAAATCCAAAGCAAATCAGAGCAGGGCATTTAAACTTGGGGGGAAAAGATCCGAGTGGCAATACCATCGCATTCAATAGCTACTATATGGAAATGAACGGGAAACCGTTCATCCCCATCATGGGAGAGATTCATTACGCGCGTTTACCGGAACAATATTGGGAGGAACAAATCCTGAAGATGAAAGCCGGAGGAATCAATGTTATTGCTACCTATGTGTTTTGGAATATCCATGAATGGAAAGAGGGGGTCTTTGACTGGTCGGGAAACAAAGATTTGCGCAGGTTTCTGCTCCTGTGCAAGAAACATGGAATGAATACAATTGTGCGAATCGGTCCTTTTTGTCACGGGGAAATCAGAAACGGAGGAATCCCCGACTGGATTTATGGCCGACCGTTTGAGATTCGTTCCGATAACGAGGGTTACCTCTACTACGTGAGGCGACTCTATCACCACATTGCCGGTCAGTTGGAAGGACTCTACTTCAAGGATGGAGGAAATGTTATCGGTATCCAACTGGAGAATGAATTGCAACACTCAGCGGCACCATGGGCCTTCTCCTATCCCGGTCAACCGAATGAGATGACGACTGCCGATTATGATGAAGAGATTACCCGAATCGGAGTCAGTGTGCAGGATCAACAAACAGTATATGCCGACTTGGGAACACAACATCTGGCAACCCTGAAGAAAATTGCAATCGATGAAGGAATGATCGTGCCATTATATACCGTTACTGGTTGGGGAATGGCCGCAGTACTGGATAAAGAGACCATACCGGTGACAGCGGCCTATCCTTATCCGTTTTGGGCGGAACCCTCGATGTCTCCATTTTTTCTTTTCAAGGATATCCAGGCCAATCCCGATTATTCACCTGTCCGCTACGATGGGAATAGCTATCCATCATTCTGTGCCGAAATGGGGGTGGGTATTCAAATCACCTATGCGCGTCGTCCGCGTGTAGTTGCAGAGGCGTCCGAGGCTCTTATGCTGCGCACGCTGGGCTCCGGCGCCAATGGAATCGGTTATTATATGTATCATGGCGGGCTCACCCCGCAACGTGAAGGAGGAGGCTTTTTCAGTGATGAACCCATGGGTGTGCCAAAAATATCCTACGATTTCCAGGCACCCATTGGTGAGTATGGTAAAACCAGGGATTCATATAACTATCTGCGTATCATTCACCTCTTTCTGGAGAATTTTGGTGATCAGTTGGCCCCGATGGGTGTAATTTTACCGGAGACCAATGCACTCATCACCCCAGGGGAGAGGGAGACGTTACGATATACAGTGCGTTCAAACGGGAAATCCGGGTTTATTTTTCTCAATAACTTTCAGGATCACGATGATCGTATCGATCAATATGTGAAAAAGCTTGAAGTGAGATTACCGGACGAAACGCTTACGCTTCCGGCGTTCACCCTTAAAAAAGGTGTAAGTGCCATTCTTCCGTTTAACTTGAAAGTAGGCACTCATCTGTTAAAGTACGCAACCGCACAACCCCTTGCCATTACCCGGTCAAACGGGAAGATGCACTATTTCTTCTATGCCCATGAAGGGATATCTCCCGAATATCAGTTCGATGGAAAGAAAGTCAAAAAGGTCACTCCGGGATTGAACAGTTCATTTACGATAAGAGATAGGGGGGCGGATGAGATTATTGTCACCACACTTACGCGTGAACAGGCACTACACTTTAATCAATGGGGAAATACATTTTGTATTACTGATGCAACGCTGCTCCAGGATGGTTCGAATATTAAATTGCAGAGCCGCTCCAATTTATTTCAGTGTGTGTTGTTATCTACCACTAAACCAGCGTTTGAAAAACTCAAACCGATGACTAAAAAAAGTGGTTTGTTTACCGAATATCGAGTGGAATTGCCTGAAGCCGATATCGTGTTTGAATCAAAAAAAGTCACCAATCAGCGATACTTGTTCGGTTTAAAAAAAAATCAGTTTACCGAATATTTAAGTGATATCATCCTTGATGTCGATTATGTGGGTGATAACGCCATTGCCTCGATTGACGGAAAAATGATCAATGACCATCTCTATTATGGGAATTCATGGCAGATCGGGTTGAAACAATATGCGGAAGAGATTGATCGGAAAGGAATTTACTTCTATTTTCGTCCAATGTATCAAGACGCTTCCTACTTGATTGATTTCAAAAAAGACAAAGTGCCTGTTTTTAAAGGTAACAAGGTTTGCACGGTAAACGGATTGAAAGTTATCCCTGAATACCAGATAGGCTTTTCATTACAGTAAACAAAACGGTTTAAGATGAAGACATTTTTATTGCTCTGTGTCTCTATTGGATTTTTATTCCATATACAAGCTCAGGAACTTGTATATGTGGATGATGAGGGTGTTATTCGCTGGGAGAACGATCAGAAAGAGGTTGCTTTATTTGGCGCAAATTATTGCTTGCCATCGGCATGTGATTATAGGGCGGCGGGTTATGTGGATGGTGACCGGAAGCGTATGATCAGGGAGGATCTCGATCACTTTAAAAGGATGAAATGGGATGGGCTGCGCCTTTGCTTCTGGGGAGATTATCAAAACAGTGACAAGCAGGGTAATCTGTTGGATAATGAGCATCTGGAACTGTTGGATTTTTTGATAGCAGAAGCCATCAAAAGAGATATATACATGCTTTTAAGCCCGATTGTTACATACAGCTCTCAATGGCCGGATATGATGTCGGATACCACGAATACCGGTTTTGCCAACTATTATCCCAAGCACACCTTGATACATGACGAGGAGGCAATCAAAACACAGGAAAATTATTGGAAACAAATATTGAACCACCGCAATCGTTATACCGGGCGTAGTTTGAAAGATGAACCTCACATCCTCTTTTTGGAGTTGATTAATGAGCCCACACAGTTCCCGGATGATATTCCGGGCATGAAGAGTTATATTGACAGACTTCATGATGCGATCAGGAGCACGGGTTGCAAAAAACTGACTTTCTACAATGTTAGTCAGGATTTTGGAGTTGCTCCGGCAATTGCTGAGTCAAAAATTCAAGGGTCCACCTATGCATGGTATCCTTCCTCATTGAACTTCGGGCGGAGTTTTGAAGGAAACGGGCTTCCTCTGGTGGCTCGTTATGATCAGATGCTCTCTCCCTTGTTGTCAAACAAGCCCAAGCTGGTTTATGAATTTGATTCTTCCGATATGGATGGTGGATATATGTTTCCTGCGATGGTTCGGGAGTTTCGTCGCGGAGGTGTACAGTTTGCCGCCATGTTTTCATATGACATGTTGCGCACATCTCCTATGAATTTGGGATGGCAAACTCATTTCCTGAATATGGTGCACACTCCCTCAAAAGCTGTAAGTGGCATCATAGCGGCCGAAGTGATGAGACAGATTCCTCGGGGAAAAGATTTTGGCGCATATCCGGATAATAACTACTTTGACAAGTTCAGGGTAAGTTACGACGAACAACTGAGTGAATTGAATAGTGCAGATATGTTTTACTATTCCAATACGACCCAAACAGTTCCGGAGAAGATAGATGACCTGAAGCATGTGGTTGGAGTTGGCTCTTCCCCTATAATCAGCTATAATGGAACGGGCATTTATTTTCTGGATAAAAGGGGTAGCAACAGTTGGGAGCTTGAGATATACCCGGATATCATGGAATTGGATGATCCTTTCAAGATGGTTAACCCGCACAAAATAGTCAGAAAATCGGTATATCGGGAACGCTTCATCGAAATAGACCTTCCCGATCTGAACGTAGCGATGATGATCTATCCGGGTAAGTATGTTTTCTCTAATGGCAAATTGGTTAACAAGAGTGATTTACCCCAGCGAGATTTTTATCAAACCAGGTTGAACAGGTGGCAGGTAGTAAATTATACATCGTCAGAGTTTTCATCTGGTGAGGAGTTAACTTTTACTTGTGGGATCTTTGGCGACGAGGCACCCCGAAATGTGGTTTTATATGTTATGTCGCATCCCGGGGGAGACAAAAAAATTCCAATGGAACTGGTAAACGGGTTCATCTATCAGGCCAAAGTTAAACCAGGCGAATGGTCCAATGGGTATTATAAATATCATTTTGCGATAGAGACAGCAGAGAAAACCATTCTGTTTCCTGCCTATTCGTTTACCGCTCCCGATAGATGGGACTATTTTTCACAGGAGACCTACTCTTTATCAGTTGTTCCCCGCAATCAGCCGCTAAGATTATTGGGTTCTGACGATGATGTGTCGCAAATACGTTATACCCGCTCATTTAAGTCCCCAGATGTTGCATTCACACGGATCACGAACCCTGATATGACCTCAGCCTACCAATTGTCTGTTAAAGATTTAGAAACAAAAGATCACTATTGGTATCCTTGTGACGCCACATTCTCTCATTACATAGGGAAAAAAATCTCAAGTAGAAATCTTTGCGAAAATTTACCGCGATATATCCGTATCAGGGCATATGGATTGAACGGTACAAATAGGTTTGTTTTAAACATTGTGGACAAGGAAGGCCATGGATATGGTACAGTAGTTGAAGTTGATGAAGATAGTTCGGATAAACTGATCCCCTTGTCTGAACTTAAACCCACCAAAGCTGTTATGTTGCCCCAAGACTGGCCGGGTGTAAATCCCTATTGGTATCCGTTATCCACAATAAAAGATATCCCTCCATTGGAATGGAGAGAGGTGAAATATGTTCAGATCTCTTTAAGAGACGATTTATATGATCGAAATGATTTAAAAAACAAAGGAATTGTGGTGAAGGAAATAGATCTTCTGTTCTAAGCTGGTGACTGATCCACGCAGGCTACAAATGCAATTTTGTGCCTGATTGGAAATTAATAAGCAGACCCTAATTAATTCAATTTAGAATGAAAAAAATTGCTGTAACTGTATTCGCAATGTGGGTTCTCCCTATTGTATATTCGCAGAATTTATTATGAATAGCTTATGATTTCATTCTTGGCTTCGAATTATAGGGTCAATTATATTTTAAACAATTTAAGCAATTAGAAAGTTAAATCCAATACGATTACATGATGAAGAAAGAAATTGTAATACTGCTTTCGTTTCTATTTTTGATTCATTGCAGCCCAAATGACAAGATTGATAAGATTGATCTGTCAGGTGAATGGTATTTTCAAATGGATCCAGAGGATCAGGGTATTCGTGAAGAATGGTATAAGAAAGAGTTTTCAGAAACAGTTCTATTGCCTGGTTCCATGGTAGAAAATGGTAAGGGTAACGACATTACATTTCAGACAAAATGGACCGGAGGAATCAATAATCCGGAGTGGTATAATGATCCAGACTATGCCCCTTATATAGATTCTGTAAATGTCAGATTTCCTTTCTGGCTTCAACCCGAAAAGGAGTATACTGGTGCCGCATGGTACAGAAAAGAGATATCCATACCGGATGACTGGTTGAACAAGACTGTTTTATTGACATTGGAGCGTCCTCACTGGGAAACCACCATATGGGTAAATGGAAAAAGAGCAGGGATGCAGAATAGCCTAGCGGTGCCACATATTTTTGATGTGACTTCTTTTGTACAAAGCGGAAAAAATGTCATTACCATCTGTGTGGATAACTGGACCAAAGATATTGATGTAGGTGAAAATTCCCATAGCATCTCCGATCATACCCAATCTAACTGGAATGGTATTGTAGGAGAAATATCACTGAGAGCTACGGGGAAGATCCTGTTTGATGAGGTGGCGGCTTTTCCCAATGTGGAAAATAAAAGTCTGACAATAAAGGCGGTAGTGAATAACCAGCTTTCTGAATTACGCAGCGTGGAGTTTTTAGCAAATGTCCTTAGTAAAAATGGGAACGGAAAGGGGAAAAGTAAAAGATGGAAATTTGATATTTCTCCTGGTGAAAATGTGGTGGAAATGATTCTTGATCTGGGAAAAGATGCCCTTTTATGGGATGAGTTCAACCCGAATGTATACGAATTGCTTTTTACTCTTGCTTCAGATAAGGAGTCGGATACCCGTTCCGTTGATTTTGGATTGCGTGAGTTCCGGTCAGAAGGTTCCCGTTTTGTTATCAACGGACGACCGGTTTTTTTGCGTGGAACACTGGAGTGCGCCATTTTCCCTAAAACGGGTTATCCTTCTACCGATATTGACTACTGGAAGAAAATATACAGAGCCGTAAAGGATCATGGCTTGAATCACGTGCGTTTTCACTCCTGGTGTCCGCCGGAAGTCGCTTTTGATGCCGCAGATGAGATGGGGGTATACCTTCAGGTTGAATGTTCTTCCTGGGCCAATCAAAGTACACAATTGGGAAGTGGATTGCCGGTTGATCAATATATTTGGGACGAAAGTGAACGGATTGTCAAAAGTTATGGCAGTCATCCCTCTTTTGTAATGATGGCTTACGGCAATGAACCGGGAGGTCCCAAATTCAGAGAGTTTCTTACAGACTTTGTCAGTTATTGGAAAGAAAAGGACAATCGTCGGGCATATACCAGTGCCGCCGGCTGGCCGGTATTGTCGGTGAATGATTATCATAATATTCCCGAACCGCGCATACAGCGATGGGCCGAGGAACTCAGGAGTATCATTAATTCAGAAGCTCCACGAACCGATTACGATTGGTCCCAGAAAATCCCGAAAGACGGAATTCCTGTAGTGAGTCACGAAATTGGTCAATGGTGCGTATATCCCAATTTCAAGGAGATGGGAAAATATACAGGAGTTCTGAAACCGAAGAATTTTGAGATTTTTCGGGCCAGCTTGCAGGATCACGGGATGGAGCATTTGGCTGATAGCTTCTTACTGGCATCTGGTAAACTGCAAGCGTTGTGTTACAAGGCTGATATAGAAGCCGCACTACGTACTCCCGGTTTTGCCGGCTTTCAGTTGCTCGATCTGCACGATTTCCCCGGACAGGGAACTGCTTTGGTGGGGGTCCTGGATCCTTTTTGGGAAGAGAAGGGGTATATCTCGCCTGAAGAATACAGTCGGTTTTGCAATGCCACTGTTCCTTTGGCCCGGCTTGGGAAACGGATATTTCGAGAAGGAGAAACAATGACAGCGAATATCGAGGTAGCACACTTCGGAGAAAATCCTTTGCAGTCAATCAGTCCGAAGTGGCAACTTACAGAGGATGGCGAAACTATTTCGGAAGGGACGTTGGATCAACAGGATATTCCGATAGGAAATGCCATTCAATTGGGGAAGGTGGCTTATCGCTTTGAGAATAAAGATAAGCCCCGGAAATTGAATTTCAAAATAAGCGTGGAAAAGTTTGAGAATTCATGGGATATCTGGGTTTATCCCTCAAACCAGGAGATTGAATTCGCAGATATCAAGGTGGTTGAAAATATTGATCGGTCTACACTCAATTATTTACAAGATGGAGGGAAAGTATTGCTCAGTCTCGGTAAAGGGAAAGTAACTCCGGAAATGGGTGGAAATGTGGGAGTCGGATTTTCGAGTATATTCTGGAATACGGCCTGGACAGGAGGCCAGAAACCTCATACCCTTGGAATTCTGTGCGATCCGGCACATCCCGCACTCAAGAATTTCCCGACAGAATACCATTCCAACTGGCAATGGTGGGATGCAATGAGTCATAGTGACGCGATCTTGTTGGACTCTTTGGCTGCCAATCTAACGCCCATTGTCCGTATTATAGATGATTGGGTTTCCAACAGAAACCTGGGTCTGATATTTGAGGCGCAGGTAGGTAAAGGCAGGATAGTGGTGAGCGGGACAGATCTGGTCAATAATTTAACATCACGGCCAGAAGCGATCCAGCTGAGAACAAGTTTACTTCAATACATGAAAAGTGAAACTTTTAAACCGGGTACAGATATTGAACCCGATATTCTGGCTAAAGTAGTCAGATGATATCGCCCAGTTTGCAGTTTGAGATGGAATTTACTTCAATACCAATATTTTAATAGATATAATTTACCATGCAGATGATACTTCTCCCCTCCCTTAGACAATTAATTTCTAACTTAAGTTAGTTTCTTGGGATCGCCCGGCCGGGCGACCCCAAGAAACTACGCGGCCATCCGGTACATCTCTACCGGCCTTTTATATTCTAA
>JAAYCY010000072.1 GCA_012729535.1 Methanomicrobiales archaeon
ATATATTATTTATAAATTACGGTTAACTGAAATCAAAACAAAACCACTGTTCCAATTTAATATGAAACAAAATAATTTGAGACGATATTTTTAATTCTGTATGCGCTTACAATTCGGTAGTTGAGGTTAAAAGGCGTGATTATTACAATCTATGCATAAAGAGAACAAATAAAAAAGTGAAAATTAATCTGAACTCAAAGGTCAATTTAGCAGATATATCTTTACAATCGTATAAATACTTGCTAACTAATTCAAACCAATAAAATTTGCACAATTTGGATAGTATTTTTAGACTTTGCCGACTTCTACATGATCATTATAGACATATATCCTCCCTCAGGGTAAAGTAAAAACAGGTTCCTGATCCTTCTTTTGAAAGAACACGGATTTTTCCATCATGTCGGTTAATTATCCGTTTAACAATCGCAAGACCCACACCGGATCCTTCATTGGTATCAGGTTGAGGTAATTGAAAAAAGACATCAAATATTTTTTCTGCAAATTGCATATCAAATCCAATACCATTATCTTTTACAAAATATTCTCCATATGTATCATACCGAACATACCCGATGATTATTATCGGACAACTTTGTCCTTTAGAAAATTTCATGGCATTTGATAGCAAATTAATATACACTTGTTTTATGAGATTTGGATCTCCATAGGCTGGAGGGATATCAGTAATGGAAACATCAAACCGGATTTGTGGATAAAAATCCTCCATTTCTTTGACAACAGCATTGACAAGATCTCTCATGGGAATCAGTGAGAGTTGCAATTCTTTTCGTGACATTCTGGATAAATTTAACAGATCTTCTATGAGATGATCCATAATACGAATATTATCATGTATTTTTTTCAGATAATGAGTAAAAGCCTCTGATTTTTCATCCCCGGCATGTAATGAGAGAAGATGTGCATATCCATCAACAGCACGAATGGGGCCTCGAAGATCATGAGAAACCATGTATGTAAAAGAATCAAGGTCATGTAACCTCTCTTCAAGTTCTTTTGAATAGGCCAACACCTGATTATGCAAACGGGAGACATTGAGATGTGTATGAACCCGTATCAGAAGTTCTTCAGCAGAAAATGGTTTAATCAGGTAATCTATTGCACCAGCTCGAAATCCCATCACTTTTTCACATGGCTCAGAAAGGGCAGATAAAAAAATAATAGGAGTGTATTTCCATTTTTCTTCCTTTTTAATTCTTATACAGGTTTCATATCCATTCATTCCCGGAAGCATGATGTCAAGGAGAATGAGATCAGGAATATTCAGCGTAATCCTCTCCAAAGCGGTTTCGCCTGATGTGGCAATAAAAACACAATACCCTGCTCCCTCCAGAGTAGTCCGGATAACATTTATCGAATCAGGGGAATCCTCGACAACTAAAATATTCCACCTGTTTTCAGACAAATTCTCGTCATTCATTTTTATTTACTCGTGAACAATTTCCAAGATAATCAATGAGAGATTTTTCATCATACCTGGATGCAAATGTCTCTATTGCCACACAAAAAGGATAATATTCAGGATTTTTATCCTGGATATCAAGTAATTTTTCTTCTAATTTTCGGTAATTTCCCGAATCCACAATTGTTTTAATTTCCTGGATGAGATTTTCTGATGGTAACTGAAGCTCATCATGGTTTTTTTCTTTTTTACTATCCGAGGGAAGTATTGGATCAGATTCCAGTATCCACGAAATTTCAAACTTATCTTCTAATAATTTAAGGATATGTTCACATTGTATAGGTTTTTCAATAAAACCATCGCATAACCTTATAAACATGTCTTTTTGCAATGATCTGTGAACAGAAGCGGACATTCCTATAACTTTTAGAGGTATAAAATCCGATGACTGTGTGATTCTGTTCATGATGTCTAAGCCACTAATACCTGGCATGATGAAGTCCAAAAACATCAGTGAAGGTTTTAAAATCTGTACCTTACTCACAGCATCAATGCCATTATCTGCTGTAAAAACCTGAAAACCCAGGGGTTCTAATAAGGATTCCAACAGAGCCACATTATCCATCTGGTCATCAACAACAAGAATTTTCTGCCTTTCCCCTTCATAACCCACTATATTTCTGGCAGTGTCTCCTTTTTCCATTACATTAGTTTCAGGAAGCAGAATTTCAAACGTAAATGTTGTACCCAAACCTTCTCTGCTGGTAAAATCAATTCTCCCTTGCATGAGCTCAACTAATCTTTTAGTTATAGCAAGGCCCAGACCAATCCCTTCCTGAGATCCCCTGTCATTATCCAACTGGTAAAAGAGTGAGAAAATTTTTTCCCTGTTCTCAGTTGGAATACCTATTCCAGTATCTTCTACTTCACAGGTAAATATTCCCTGGTTTTCATGATCGTACCATATGTTAAGGTTTATAGAACCTTCTTTGGTAAATTTAATAGCATTGGAGAGCAAATTTATCAAAATTTGTTTGAATTTTCGCTCATCACCCATAACAAAGGAAGGAAGAGGGGTCATATT
This sequence comes from Methanomicrobiales archaeon, assembly GCA_012729535.1. Lineage (GTDB taxonomy): Archaea > Halobacteriota > Methanomicrobia > Methanomicrobiales > Methanospirillaceae > Methanospirillum. The sequence continues at coordinate 2,505 of JAAYCY010000072.1, forward strand.
ATTATATGTCAGAGTGAGTGATTTTTCAGCGGCCTTAAGCCCGGATATTTCATATACCTGTTGAATAGCTGTGGAAAGATGAAAGGGACGATTTTCAAGGTCTATTTTACCTGCTTCTATCTTTCCAAGATCAAGGAGATCATTTATCAGATTGAGGAGATGTTTGCCACTATTCTGTATCGTTTGAACCTGCTTTTTTTCTTTTTCAGAGAGGTTGGAAGATTTTTGAAGAATCTGAGTAAAACCGAGAATAGCATTGAGAGGTGTCCTTAATTCATGACTCATCGAAGAAAGGAATACACTTTTTGCTTTATTAGCTTTTTCTGCCTGTTCTTTAGCTATTGCAAGTTCATTAGTTCGTTTTTGCACCAATTCTTCCAGATTATTCTGATGACGAATCAATTCAAACTCAAACCGTTTTTTCTCTGCAATTTCCTGCTCAAGAGAGACAACCAGTTCTATCTGATCATCCAGGTACCTGGCGTTCTCTAGTGATATTGCTGCCTGTGCTGCAAGGATTTCAAGAACAACTACCCGTTCTGCGGTGAATGCTCCGACAGTCAGATTATTTTCAAGATAAATTGCACCCCTCACTAACCCGCCTGATATTATTGGCATGCAAAGAACAGATAACAGCCCCATTTTCTGCATTTTCGGGTTGTGGGCATATTGTTTATCCTCCATTGCATTCGCAAGGATAAGGGGTTCTTTTCGTCTGATCACATTTTGTATCAAGCCGATAGGAAGAGAATCCATTTGATTCACGGGGGTGCCTTGCATAATGATATTTTTTCCTTTACCAGGAATCAACTCTGCATCAATAACATAGGAACCATTCCGTTCAAGGATGAGGACTGCACGTTCTGCCCCCGCATTTTCAATAACGGTTTGCATTAACGCCCGTACTAATCGCTGCAAATCAATCTCGACTGATATTGCCTGTGAAGCTTTCAGGACACTTACAAGATCCAGATCTGGATGATTTGATTGTTGATATTCATTTGTAGTTGTGATCGCAGATAAAAACTCAGGATACATGATTTCAAGCTGACAGACCTTCCCAAATGCTTCCCATCGAATATAAGCATTTTTTGCTTGTTTTAAATAATAGCCTCCAATTGATAAGATCCCCTGCTTTATCCAGAATCTTCCAGCCAGTTCACAGGCCAACGCCTGATCATTGATGTAATGATTTTTTTTCGCCCCGTTGATTGCCGTTTCATATAACTGCATGGCAGATTTCAGATCACCAAGGAGTCCGAAAAGCTCAGCCTGAATAAGATCGATTTTATGCTGATAATTCACCTGGCATTGTTTAGCCATTGGTTCTAAGTGTAGTAATGTATCTTTTACTTGAGAAATGACGAGTGATTTGGATTCCGGGTCATCCGGGCAAATCCGTAAAAGGCTCAGACAATAATAAAATAATACCGGAAAATATCCATATGAGCCAGTTATTCCAAAGATGTATTGTTTCGTTTTTGCAGTTAAATCCAAAAGCGATTCATCGTCCTGAAAAATAAGGGATAATATTAATTTTTCTGCATAATAAACACTTATTCCATGATAAAAATCAGACTTGAGAGCAGATTCAAGCCACATTTCCTCATCTGGGAGGATACTATCAGAATGATCAATATTTGATAAATTACTAATTAAATTGGCATATAATTTTAAGAGAAATGACAGATGCGGCTGACGTAAACTGTTCGTAGTCTGCATACACTTTTTAGCTAGAGTAGTAATACTCGCTAGAGGTTCACCGGCAAGAAAGGCAGATAGCAGGATATGGAGTGAGCTAATTCCAATAGTGGGATAATCTCCCATTTCGTACCCACTGATGATTGCTTGTGAATAATTTGGGAACATTTGGTGATAATGATCATTCCATGGCTGTATTAATGAAGCATATTTAAAGTAAACTAAACTTTCTGAAACTTTAAATTTTGGATCTTTAATTAATTCAAGTCCTTTTTTTCCTATTAAATCGGCAGAATCATAATCTCTGCCAAACATAGTCAGACTGCCCG
>JAAYCY010000073.1 GCA_012729535.1 Methanomicrobiales archaeon
AACGATATTTCAGAGAAATTAAAAGATTCTACCAGTTTTTTAACTATGAGTGATTGCATGGCATATCTTAATTATAGATCAAACGAATGCAATGGACATGGCAAAACAAGTACGGTACTCAAACCTGATTATCCTTGTATTAATTGTTGGATTCTTATGTTGTATTGCATCTTCTTCTGCAGCGATAACTGAAAAAAGCGTAAAAAATCTCAATAAACTTGAGAACAAAAATCAGTCAGTAAACATGTTGATGAGTAAAAGCAATGTGGGTTTAACATTATTTGATGGAAAAACAATCATCCAGAATAAATCGGTAATGACACAAGTAAAACAAAACTTGACTGTTGTTGAGAATCTGCACTCTGAAGTTGCAAAACGATATGACTATCAAAATTGGACTTTACGTCAGTATGCTGATTATGTCGCAGATCCTTCGCATTCAATCGATTACTGGATTACTACTACAAATGGTATTTTAACCGCGGCATCAGAGGGTAAATTAGGCTATAGCACAGCAACTGATCAGATTATTGGGGATAAAAATAACTGGTATGTATGGGGACTGAGTGATATAATTTCAGAAGAAACTATTCACTTTTTAAATAATTTAAATCGTCAATGGCGTCTTACAATTGACCCGGATGAGAATCATATGTTACTTCAGGAGTGGAATAGACCGCATGGAACGACTCCCGATAATGAATACATTGTAGCACTTAACCAAAGGGGATTTGGACATTTCGGTGGAACAATTGGAGAACTGGATTACTTTGCCATACACTTATGTCCAGATCCCATCCCTTAAGGATTTTTTATGATAAAACTACACATATAAAGTTCATACCTTTTTGAAAAGAATATACCTATCTACACGATAATCTACTATATGAAAAAGAATCATAGTTGTTCGATTCAACAAACATTTTTGCTATTTCTATCGATCATTACCCTTTTGATAACTCCGGTTTTTTCGGATATTATTTCTGAACCACCGGTTATGTACCAGGCATCCACCTATGCCATGGTAGAATCCGGTAACTATTCAGAGGTTATCACTGTTGATGACATGAAAAATTATGGAACCTTCGGAGTCGGGGGATTTGAAGACCTTGACGGAGAACTGACCCAGATTGACGGGGATGTGTATCAGATTAAACATGACGGAACGGTCCTTGAGCCTGAAGGAGATACCGGAATATGTTTTGCAAATACCATCACATTTGACCCGGAATATGTCATCAATCTCAATGAAACCATGAATGAAGATTCCCTGCTTTCAAACATCCATGATTCATTCCCGGATGAAAATGTCATATATGCGTTCAGAATTGACGGAATTTTCCCGAATATCACGGTCAGGAGTGTTCCACACCAGGAAGAGCCCTATCCACCGCTCAGTGAAGTTGTCGAAGACCAGTCAGTATTTCACCTGCACAACATCTCCGGGACCGTTAGCGGGTTCTGGTTCCCGGAGTGGATGCAGGGAGTCAATTATGCAGGATTCCATACCCATTTTATCACCGATGCCCGGGATGCAGGCGGCCATGTCCTGGATATGACCACAGAAGATGTAGCAGTCTCCATCCAGCCGATATACACGTTTACTATGATTCTTTCGGATTAAAAAAGAGAATTAACTGATAGGGATGTCACCTCCTGACTCCTTACCAGATTTTTTAAATTTTACCTCCAGAACTCCATTTTCAAAGGTTGCACTGGCGTTTTCCTCCGTTACTTCAACTGGAAGAGGAACACTCCGGCTGACTGAACCAAAGAATCGTTCCCTGATAAAAAAGTCTTTTTCTTCCTGTTCTTTCTCATCAGTCCGTTCGCAGGAGATCTGAAGAAGGTTTGGCCTTACAAGACGGATTTTGACATTCTCCTTGCTGCATCCGGGAAGATCGGCCTTGGCAACTACCATATCATCTTCCTGTTTTACATCAATGGTAAAGCCACCTGAAAAGACCGGGGCCAGTTCACGTCCTCCCTGAGAATATGCAGGGTATGTAGGGAGGAGTGACTGAAACCTGTTTTCCATCTCGGCAAACATATTATCCAGTTCACCCCTGAACATGTTGAACGGATCACGTTTGATGATTGCCATATACATCTCCTCTTGTCTGAGTAACAGACAAATCTTCTATAGGTGTACTAAAACATAAAATTTTGGACCATGATTTCAGGAAATATCAGTTCTTTTTTATAAAAACACTTAAATTCCACCGTTTCACCAACTATGTAAAGAGATTTATTCACAGCCATACCAGACCTATCTATGTCAGGATTGATTCCCACAGTATGTGGAATGTACTGCGATGAATGCGATCACTATGAACAAGACTGCCAGGGATGTGATGAATCAGAAGGGACGATATTCTGGAATGAATACGTTGACATTGAATGCTGCCCGGTCTATGACTGCTGTGTTAACAAGAAACACCTGGTGCATTGTGGACAATGTGATGAAATGCCCTGTGAGCGGTATTTCAGGTTCCGCGATCCCGGTGTCACCGAGGAAGAGGCAAAACAAGTACTCGAAAAGCAAAAAGCCTGTTTAGCCAGGAGAGTTCAAGAAGAAAAGAAATTGTAACCAGATCCTGTTTCGCTCTTTGTCGATTGAGTCTTCGTTAATTATATAACTCCCCTGGATCCTAGTGTACTAACATGGAATCGGGACTTCGTCATCGGCTCGCAGAGAAGATGGCGGGGGAGATAACACTTTCTGATTCTCCGGGAAAAACCCTGAAAAAATGGCGACTGAGTTTTGACATTTCCCAGGGTCAGCTCTCCGAATTTCTGGGTGTTTCGCCATCGGTCATCAGTGACTACGAGAGCGGAAGGAGAAAAAGTCCGGGCACTGCGATAATCGGCCGGATTGTTGATAGTATTCTTGCCATTGATGAGGGAAAAGGCGGGAGATATATCCATAAATATGCATCCCTGCTTTTTACCGAGATGGGAGACGGAGTCATCTATGACCTCCATGATTACAAAAATCCCATTGTACTGTCAACATTCGCAGATGTTATCAGTGCCGAGGTTATATCCGGCCAGGTAAATCTGAGCATTTACGGGTATACGGTAATTGACAGCCTCAAGGCAATTATGAACCTTACCGCAAGCGAATTTAACCGGATATACGGATGGAGCACTGAGCGGGCGCTCATTTTCACCGGAGTTTCTAACGGAAAGTCACCTATGGTGGCTATCCGGGTTACTCCCTTCAAGCCCCGGTGCGTAGTGCTTCATGGTATTGAATCCTGTAATGTTCATCCAATTGTGCCAAAAATGGCAGATAAGGATAACATTACCCTGATGTGTACGAAACAGGGGATTGAAGATATCGTGGAGAGACTGAGGGAAGAAAAATGGTAGGAATCATCTCGTACGGTGCATATATTCCACGCTACCGTATAAAAGTAGAAGAGATAGCCCGGGTATGGGGTGCTAATGGCACTGAAATATCAAGGGGACTTGGCGTGTATGAAAAAGCACTGCCAGACATGGATGAAGACACGATCACCATCTCTGTTGAGGCTGCACGGGCTGCAATGGCCAGAAGAAAAGTAGATCCTGTGGAGATTGGTGCCGTTTACGTTGGTTCAGAGTCTCATCCTTACGCGGTGAAACCTACCGCAGTAACCGTTGGTGAAGCTATCGGGGCTACTCCGGTAATGACCGCAGCAGACTACGAATTTGCCTGCAAGGCAGGAACTGCAGCGATTCAGACCTCTATGGGACTGGTAAAATCAGGCATGGTTACATACTCTGTCGCAATCGGTGCTGATGTTGCCCAGGGAGAACCAGGCGATGCTCTTGAATATACCGCAGCAGCCGGTGGAGCAGCGATGATTATCGGGAACAAAGACCCGATTGCAGAAATTAATCATACCTGTTCATTCACAACTGATACCCCTGACTTCTGGAGACGTGAAAACAAACCATATCCAAGACACGGTGGACGGTTTACCGGAGAACCTGCATATTTCAAGCATGTTGTCGGAGCTTCAAAACTAATGCTTGAAAAGATGGGAACAAAACCATCTGACTATACGTATGCGGTATTCCACCAGCCTAACGGAAAATTCCCGGTTCAGGCAGCATCCATGCTCGGGTTTTCCATGGACCAGATTAAGCCGGGTCTTGCAGTAACCTACCTTGGAAACACGTATTCAGGTGCCTCGATGGTCGGTCTTTCTGCTGTTTTGGACAATGCAAAACCAGGTGACCGAATCTTTATGACCAGTTATGGATCAGGTTCAGGAAGTGATTCATTTGACATTACCGTTACTGACGTAATAAACTCTGATCTCTTTAACCGTGATGCAGCACCGACAGTATCCGCCCTCCTTGCAGACAAGAAACTGGTGGACTATGCAGTTTATGCCAAACACAAAGGCAAAGTGGTGATGATGGAATGAGAGAAGTTGCAGTAATTGGCGTGGGCTGTACTAAATTCGGAGAAAAATGGGAGAGTTCATTTAGAAACCTCTTTGTTGAAGCAGGAGCCCTTGCCCTTGAGGATGCCAACATCTCCGGTGAGCAGATTGATGAGATCTTTGTCGGAAACATGAGTGCCGGACGATTCGTAGAGCAGGAGCATATTGGTGCCCTTATCGCCGACTATGCCGGACTTGCAACCAACAATATCCCGGCTACCCGTGTTGAAGCCGCCTGTGCATCAGGAGGGCTTTCTTTTAAACAAGCATATACCGCTGTTGCATCGGGGATGTCAGATATCGTGGTTGCAGCAGGTGTTGAGAAGATGACCGATGTTGGAACCGAGGTAACGACAGATGTTCTTGCAGCAGCTGCTGACCGTGAGTGGGAGGGAATTGCAGGAGTTACGTTCCCTGGCCTTTATGCTATGATTGCTACCGATTACATGCACCGGTACGGTCTTACCCGGGAACAACTTGCCCAGGTTGCCGTAAAAAACCATGAAAACGGTGCAAAGAATCCGAATGCACAGTTTCAAAAACCGATTACCCTTGACACGGTTTTAAACTCCACCCTGGTAGCAGATCCTCTCCGCTTGTTTGACTGTTCACCGGTTACTGACGGGGCAGCAGCAGTTATCCTGGCACCCCTTGACCGTGCACGGGAATTTACCGATACTCCTATCAAAGTTCTCGGAGCAGGACAGGCATCAAGCACCATCGCTCTCCATGACCGAAAGGATATTTCCACGATTGATGCAACGGTTGCAGCAGGAAACCGTGCATTTAAGATGGCAGGTGTTGAACGGAAAGATATCGGTTTTGTCGAGGTCCATGACTGTTTCACGATTGCCGAGATATGTGCCATCGAAGATCTTGGCTTTTGTAAGAAAGGTGAGGCAGGCAGACTGACCGAAGAAGGACAGACCGCAATCGGTGGAAAGATCCCAATCAATCCGAGTGGCGGTCTGAAAGCCTGTGGTCACCCGGTTGGAGCAACAGGAATAAAACAGGTCTATGAGACCGTAAAACAGCTTCGTGGTGATGCAAAAGGCAGGCAGATTGACACAGAAATCGGTATGACTCATAATGTGGGTGGTACCGGAGCAACGGTTGTCTGTCATATATTCGGGAGGGCATAAGATGTCAGTTGCACGATTCTGGAGAAAACAGCAGAACCGGTACAACCTTATCGGAACACACTGCACTACATGCGGGAAATATTTTTATCCGCCCCGTGCTTTCTGCCCGGACTGCAGAAGAGACGGTAAGATTGTCGAACACCAGTTCAAGGGAACCGGAAAGGTTGTGACGTACTCCATCATCCGGAGTTCTTCAGGAAACTTTAAGCTCCTGACTCCCTATGTCCTTGCCATCATTGAACTAGATGAGGGTTCACGGCTTACTTCCCACATTATCTGTGAGATTGATAAGGTATACATTGGAATGCCGGTTAAGAGGGTCTTTAGGAAACTAGGAGAGGAAGGATCCAGCGGCGCAATCCATTACGGGACAAAATTTGTCCCTGCATAACTTTTTTGCACGTTTTTATTTGATTTCTGTTTTTCATCACATTGTCCATAGTATATGATTTATAGGCACGTTTAACAGATGTCGATATGCCATACGTTAATTATATAACCCCTGCAGAGTAGTATTACTTATCACACCGCCATCATCGATGGCAGGAGAACTACCGGCATGTTATGTGCCTGAAGAACCACTCCGAACTCAAAGCGTTCTTACAATCCTCCTTCCCGGGATTATCCCGGGTTTCATGCTACTCTAACAGATAATTTCCTCCCTTTTATATGAGCAAACATTCATATCCAACCGGTGAGATTCATTTTTCATGGATATAGACAGAGAGGAGATTGCACATAAATCACTCATTCTGCATCTGGAACATCAGGGAAAACTTGAAATAAAATCCAGGGTTCCGGTAAAAACCCGTGAAGACCTCTCACTTGCCTATACCCCGGGGGTAGCACATGTCTGCAGGTACATTGCAGAAGATAAAAACCGGGCATTTACCTGTACCCTCAAACACAATACTATAGCAATCGTTACCGACGGAACTGCCGTATTAGGACTTGGAAATATCGGACCATATGCTGCTATCCCGGTTATGGAAGGAAAGGCAATTCTCTTCAAGGAATTCGCCGATATTGATGCTTTTCCCATCTGTATCAAAGGGGATCATGAAGACCTCATTGGTCATATCAGGAGTATTGCCCCGGTTTTCGGGGGAATAAACCTTGAAGACATCTCTGCCCCCCGCTGTTTTGAGATTGAAGAAGAACTCCAGGATTTAGGCATTCCTGTAATGCATGATGACCAGCATGGTGCCGCTATCGCCGTTATGGCAGCTCTTCTCAATGCCTGCCGGGTGACTGGTAAACGGTACAGAGATCTCACAGTGGTCGTGTCTGGTGCCGGGGCTGCAGGATATGCTATATGCAGGCTACTCAAGTGTATCGGCTATGAGGGAGAAGAATGCCATGCAGTAAAAGAATTGATTGTATGTGACCGCACGGGCATTATTTACCGGGGAAGGCCGGGATTATACCACAATATCTATAAGTACCTCCTCGGAGATGAAACAAACCTGAATCTGCGGAAAGGGACTCTTGCCGATGCCCTTATCGGGGCTGACGTGTTTGTCGGGGTTTCTGATGCAAACCTGGTTACCGCAGAGATGATCCGGACCATGAACACGGATCCGATTGTGCTGGCCCTTGCAAACCCGACTCCGGAGATAGTACCGGACGAAGCAAAGGCAGGGGGTGCTGCCATCATTGGAACCGGACGTTCAGACTATCCTAACCAGGTAAACAATGTCCTGGTATTTCCAGGAATCTTCCGGGGAGCCCTTGATGCCGGTGCAACAAAGATAACCGAAGAGATGAAGGTTGCTGCTGCATATGCCATCGCAAAATATGTAAAAGATCCAAAACCAGACCGTATACTTCCAGATCCACTGGACCGGGGAGTGGCACAGGCGGTTGCAGGAGCGGTTGCTGATACGGCACGGAAATGTGGGTGTGTGAGAAAGATTTGACAGCCAGGAAAATACAATCCTTATGGACCATACCAGTATAACAACAATATTCATAATATGGAAACCTTGAGCCTGTTACACTGATATCAGAGGAACAATTCCATCTTTGGTAATCAGACCGGAAAAAAACCATTGAAAAAGTGATTCAGGAGATCAATTCGGGGAAATTGCCGGCAATGCTACGATCACCGAAGTGATGGGTACCGGGGTATCAGCTTCCCGTGATCACCATGAGAATACCTGCAATGGAAATCCCTGTCCCATATACAGGAGAGGTTCACCTTCCTTTCCGGCTGAATCCATCCAAACTATACCCATAACAATCATACCCTTCTCCTCATTAGTACCCAGTTCAGGTCATGAGATCCAGCGGATCTTCTTCTCCAGGTCTGGATCGAAGACCGAATGGGGTCCCGGCATCTCTTGTGGATATCCGAGCGGGGTGATGGCAACCAGGGTGAGGTTCTCAGGGATCTCCAGAATCTTCCGGAGAAAAGGCTCATCTTCCAGTGGTCCGCCCATCCAGCAGGTTCCAAGGCCAAGAGCGGTTGCTGCAAGCAGAAGGTTTTCCATCGCTGCACTGGCACTCTCCAGGTAAGCCCGCTGAAAGTTCGGGAGGTCACTTATGGTGCAGAGAACCACAATCGCCACCGGAGCACCGCCATAGGTCCGGGCAAAGGTGACAACTTCAGCTGGGAGTTCTTCTCCCCGGGTTTTTTGAATCCGGTCAACAACTCGTTCAAAACTTACACCTAGCTCCCTGATTAGATCACCGGTGACCACGAGAAACTCCCAGGGTTTGTGGTTCATCGCAGACGGGGCCATATTGGCTGCCTGGAGAATCCTGGTGATATCAGCAGGCGGGACTGGGTCGGGAAGATATTTCCTGACCGATCGTCTCTTGCAGAGAGTATCGAAGAAATCCATCGGTACATCTTTTTGTCAGAACCATGATGAAGGGATCCGGTGCCGGGAGGAAATAGGGGAGAGATGTGGTAATTAGGGGGGAAAGAACTGACCGGCTCCTAGTTCTGGTGAGATTCTCCTCTATTACTGATAAACTCTCATAAAATTGAATTTCATGATATTTCTGCCTGCAAGAAGAGAGAATTGATGAAAAACTCACCACTCCACAAAATACTCTATGGGGAGTAACACACAGTATTCAACAGATAACTCCGGCCGTACCATGTGGAATCTGAACATCAGATATTGGAGAATTCGTGTAATCAGCATCTTTTTTCGGAAGAGTTCATTCCTCCACGAGTTACCTCCCTTTATTCCGAATATTTTAAACCCTCTCATGATAATAACAGGATAACTTTCAACAAGGGATAAGCTGAAACCAAGAAGTAAAAGGAAGTTACCATGCCATCCTGTAAAGACTGCATTAACTATACCGCAAAAACTACTGACACTGGAGAATGTAAGGTCCTCGGGAATGTACCTCCTGATCGGGACAGCGGGCGTTGCCCGGTACGTTTGTTCCAGCCTCGGACAAAATAAAACCAGAACAGTCCGAGAGGATGAGACTGCGATACCTGAATTTCTTTATGTCATCTTTGCCAGGACTGTACAAAGACATCTGTCATCGCAAAGATAGGATATCGGATCGCTGGAAGATGATACTTCCCGGTAACCGGTACGGGTTTTTGATCTCCTTTCCCATGATTTCGTCCTTTAGGGCTACAAAGGGAACTCCACTTCGGATTCGATGTCACCTACCATTCCAGTCTTGCCCATTTACGGGAGATGGAGGAGTGGGATGCCAGGATCCGGTTCCTTGACGACTGGTCGGACCTTGACTCATACATGGGAAGCTTCTTCTGGCTCAGGGTGTTCCGGCATGTTCAGTTCATCCGCTATACCCAGTGGACCGTTCATTACCGGCTGGGATAGGATTTTGAAGAGATAATCCTGTTAAAGTTTTGAAGCGGTTCAGGTTTGAACGATGCAAACGCCCGGATTGCCTGAGGGGCAAGAGCCCTCCAGTATACGAAAAAGAGAATCCGTTTCGTAACCCCTGACTCCATCAGACAATACACCAGGTTTCCATCATGAATGTCTTCCCGGTCCCGGTTGCCATGGCAACCAGCATCTTCTGCATCCGGTCAGCAATGGCATTTTAAACCGCATGATTTGCCTGAATCCGATATAGTCTGAGTCGTTTATGGGTATTGTGTGTGTTCAGGAATTTCTGGCAAACTGCATTAAAATCTAAAGAGATTCATTCCTGGAGAGCTTGTGGGGTATGAAATCATTTGATCTCATGGGACCGGTTCTGTTCGCAGACATCGATGAACCAGTTTTCGTTCCGTTTGAAGAGTAGAAAAAGGGAACCGGTATTCATCAAAGGAGCATGAGCAACAGAATCAGGGATACCTTTTGCATATCTTCGTGCCTGATTCAGGACTTCCTGCGGTGCGACTAAATGATAAAAAAAATTCACTGATCATCTACATACAACAAAGAAAAAGGTTCAAATACCGCTCGTATTGATTCATTCCCTTCTATGCCAGCAGGACCGATAAAAGCAGTAGGTATAAGGAGGTTTTTCTGGTGATAGTTCTTCATGTATTCCTCGAACATCAGTTTATACTACGAAAAAGGCTCATAGAGTAATTTCATGTAATCGACTCTATGAGGTCTTACCATAAACTATTATTACTAATAAACAAATAATACAATTTGGTATATTGGTAATATATGATCGCCTATCATATCCTAAAAGAGGTCATTGGAGATCAACATCAGCGGTTTCATAATCAGGATCCAGGCATACCCAGGAGAATTGATCCTGAACAGTACCGCATGAGAGACAGAATTGTAGTCATATCCGGAGTTCGCAGATCAGGGAAATCTACCTTCTTAAAACAATTATCACTTGGATTTCCATCTTTTTTATACCTGAATGCTGATGATGACCGGTTAATCGGAGCCACAACTGAAGACTTAGGGTCTCTCCTCCTTATTTGGGAGGAATTATTTCCCGGGGTAAGAACGGCATTTTTAGATGAAATCCAAAATATCCCCGGATGGGAACAGGTTGTTCGAAGGATGCATGATGAAGGGTATAAAATTTTTCTGACCGGATCAAATGCACAGATGTTGAGTAAAGAACTTGGAACCCATCTGACCGGGAGATATGTAAGAGTAGAATTATACCCCTTTGGATTTGATGAATATTGTTCCTTTCATCATTTTACCTGGGAAAAAAAGGGTATCCATACTACCAGTGAATCAGCAGCTGCTCTCCGCCTTTTCTCTCAGTTCATTGAAGACGGAGGATTTCCGGAATTTCTTAAGGATCCTGACCCGGAAATATTACGACGAACTTTTGACGACATTCTGTTTCGTGATATCATCGCCAGATATGCAATTCGTGAAGTCAAGGCATTTCGTTTGCTATGCAGATACTTGTTTACAAACATGACAAGAGAAGCCAGTCTTACGTCGCTGGCTTCAACTGTCCAGATGAAAAGCCCGGTTTCAATGAAAAACTGGATTGGATATCTTGAAGATAGTTATCTTATCGGAAGTCTCTCTCCTTTTGAATACTCAATGAAGAAACAACTCTCACGAAACCAAAAATACTATGGGATTGATACAGCTCTTCGTAACGCCGTATCCTTCAGATTTTCAGACGACTATAGCCTTCTCCTTGAAAACATCGTGTGGCTGGAACTATGCAGAAGAGGGTATGAATTATACTGGCTTAAAGGACAATCCGAATGTGATTTTATCGTCATCGAGCAAGGAAAAGTGAGTATGGCGATTCAGGTATGCTGGCACTTGTCTGATGAAAATCGCAAACGGGAGCATGATGGAGTTATTGAAGCAGGTAATATGTTTCCAGGTTCAAATGGCTATATATTGACACTTAATCAGGAAGAAGAGCCATCTCAAAATATCAGGGTAATGCCGGTCTGGAAATGGATACTTGAACAGTGAGTTTGAGAGAGAAATGTTGTATCATCCATAAACCCATATCACCTCTCGTTCTACATAGGGCCTAATGTGTGGAGAGAGTCCCTTTACAGTCACAAGATCGACTGAACGACCAAACATCTCTTCTAATTCATCTGCAAGGCTGATATATCTCCGATATATCCCTCTTTCAGGAGATAAATCCACAAGGATATCTATGTCACTATCAGACGTATCTTCTCCCCGGCTGACAGAACCAAAGATGCCAAGCCTTGTGACTCCATAATTTCTCCTCATCTCATCAATGTGAGAATTTAATTTAGTAAGAACAAATGGAATAGAAGAATGAGAACTCTCATTCATAATGAAATTCATTATTCTCTATCCATATTACAGTATCGAAAACCGAATCGTTTGAGCCTGAATTACTCATTATATAACAATGTAAACGGCTCAAACAGTATTTTTATACTCTCGACACCTTCAAGCCCTGCCGGACCAATAAAAGCAGTAGGGGCCATCAGGTTTTTCTGCTCATATTCTTTCATATAATCCTCAAACATCAGCTTATTTGTTGTATTGAGATGGAGGTCATAGTACTCAATAGCAATCTCCGGGTGTTTTGTTTCAAAATCACCAAGATATTCCATCGCTTCCTCACAGGTTTCACAGATAGTGTCATGAAAAACAATTACCGGGCCGGTTCCAGAATATTCGTCAAACCGTTCCAGTATTTCATCCTTTGAGAGAGATGAGTTATAGAGTGTACCATCTGAAAAGAATACCCGCTCTGCGGCTATCGGAGTTGTGATGAAGATGAGAAATACAAGGATCGTAGCGATCCTGGAGAAAATCATACTCAGTATTTCTCATCATAAGTATGTAAGATTGCTCTGATAATTGCCATTATATAGATAGCGTGGTATTGTTTTATCATGAAAAAACCAGCTCTTCTTATCATCGACATGCAAAATGACTTTGCATCCAAAAATGCAATCCTTCCGGTTGCTGGAGCAGAAGAAGTCATCAGCCCGTTAAAGCAGGTTCTTTCGGAATTCAGAGCCCGAAACCTTCCTGTCTTTCACGTAGTCCGGGTCCATCACCCGGATGGATCTGACGTGGAATGGTTCAGGGCTGAAAAATTCAAATCTACTCCATTTGCAATCAGGGGAGCTCCCGGTGCAGAAGTGATTGATGCACTAAAACCAGCACCGGGAGAATATATTCTTGAAAAGATCCGGATGAGTGCATTTATCGGAACTGGCCTTGACCTGATCCTCCGGACACTGGGAGTGGAGGTTGTTGTCATTGTCGGAATTCAGACCCCGAACTGTGTCAGGACCACGGTATTTGATGCCATGGCATACAACTACGAGACGATCCTTGTTCATGATGCCACCGGAGCACAAACCAAAGAGATACATGAAGCAAATGTCCTTGACATGAAAAATATTGGTGTTCACATCATAGAAACTGCAGAACTTCCCACCTGGCTGAATGCCTGATGATATCCCCGTTATTTAGTCCGGTACCCGTGATCTTCAAAAAACCGGGAGAGCCATCCATCCCGGTTCTGTTCTCCCTGTGGTAACCGGGACAGGCAGGATTCATACAAAGCACGAAGTCCGGGATCTTCAGTATGGAGAGCCCCCATCCCGGTGATGTACCCGACCATTGAATCACCGGAATAGATTCTGACGGCTATACACCGATATATCTTACATTGGGCAGGACTGGTACTATGGATGGTACAGACGATCCGGTCATCTCCTGCCGGACGCAAAAAGGGACAGGCATGGGGATGTAAAACGGAAAAATCCCGATTGTCAAATATATCCCGTTTATCCTCATCGACAACCGCCTGAAACGAAGTATTAGTTGATACACAGGAACAGGCATAAGAATATGGTCCGGTCTGTTCGTCAATGACAAGGTAATCTCCGAGGTACATGCAACACTGACCACATTGTGTGCAGGTAAAAACCATGATCAGTATTGCTCGTACCGGTTTATGCACCATATGGTTTTCCGTATCCGGATGAGTGGTGCACACGATGAATTTTTTTGCACCACCATCCTTTCCTTTATCTTCTGGTCAGCCCAATCTGTTCATGAGTACCATGCGGAGTGATGAGGTCAAAACCGGGTACGCCCGGGCACCGAACCGGTCGCTTATCAGATCTCTTGGGATTGATGAGAGTGAGATGGACCAGCCGTTCATCGGAATTGCAAACTCCTGGAATACCATCGTCCCAGGTCACATGCACCTTCGGACCTTAGGAGATAGGGTTCGTGAGGGAATCGCTGCCGGAGGCGGGACGGCTTTTGAATTTAATACCATTGGGATATGTGATGGTATCGCCATGGGACACGAAGGAATGCGGTATTCCCTTCCTTCCCGGGAAAATATTGCAGATTCTGTGGAACTCATGATCCAGGCACATAAATTCGACGGTATTGTCTGTGTGTGTACCTGTGATAAGATTGTTCCAGGAATGCTCATGGCAGCGGCCCGGTGTAATATTCCAGCGATAGTGGTTACCGGTGGAAACATGCTGCCCGGTCATTACCATGGCTGTGAACTATCCCTGACCGATGTATTTGAGGGAGTCGGAAAGGTTGCCGGTGGAAAGATGAGCGAAGAAGAACTGCATGAACTGGAAGCTGCAGCAATGCCAGGATGCGGATCATGTCAGGGCCTGTACACCGCAAACACGATGGCCTGCATGACCGAGGCAGTCGGCATGTCTCTTCCCGGCTGTGCGGCAACACCGGCAGTATATTCTGAAAAACTCCGGCTTGCATACCGATCAGGAAAACGTATCTGCGACCTGGTAAAAGAGCAGGTCTGCCCCCGTGATATCATCACTCCGGCAAGTCTTCGCAATGCCATCCGGGTGGATATGGCACTTGGTGGATCTACCAATACGGTCCTGCATCTCATGGCTATCGCAACCGAGGCAGGAATTCCCTTTAAATTACAGGAATTTAATACCATTTCCGGCCAGGTGCCCCATATAGCTTCCATGATGCCAGGCGGCCCTCACTCAATGGAAACACTTCATCATGCCGGGGGAATCCCGGCAGTTTTCAGACAGATCAAAAAGTATCTGGAGAATTGCCAGACTGTTTCCGGAATGGATACAAATTCTATTGCCAATGCAGTCACATATGTCAATGAAGAGGTAATCAGACCCACAGACTCACCAGTTCATGCAAGTGGCGGCCTTATGATCCTGGCCGGAACCCTGGCTCCAAATGGTGCGGTCGTAAAAAGCGGTGCAGTACAGGATGAAATGTGGAAACACACCGGTCCTGCACGGGTATTTGACGGTGAAACCGATGCCATGAAGGCCATCCTTGAAAGACAGATAACGGAAGGGGATGTAGTCATTATCAGGTACGAAGGACCAAAAGGCGGACCTGGAATGCCGGAAATGCTCTCTCCAACATCTGCTCTTGTCGGTCTTGGATACAGCAGGGTTGCCCTCGTCACCGACGGGAGGTTCTCTGGTGGGACAAGAGGGCCATGTATCGGTCATGTTTCTCCTGAAGCTGCAGCGGGGGGTCCCATTGCCTTTGTCAAAGATGGAGACAGCATATCAATCGACCTCTATGATAAGACGATTAAGCTCAATGTCAGCCCAGACGAACTTGAAAAGAGAAAGGCCGGTTGGAAGCCATTACAAAAAACATTAACCAGCGTTCTTTCCCGCTATGCTGCATCAGTCGGTCCGGCAGATCTTGGTGCAGTACTCCTCCAAAAGTAAAGTGATAACACTTTTTTTTAGTTTCCTTTTTTAAAAAGCCCACACCGATGCCAAAACCCACATCTATAATTTCTCACAGTTCCTAACTGGTGATCATTATGGAAAAGTCCATCGATGAGATCAACCGGCGTATCCGTGATGGTACGGCCCGGGTGGTCACTGCCGATGAAATGCCGGACATCGTTGCCGAGCTTGGAGAAGAAGGAGCATTAAAGGAGGTGGATGTTGTTACCACCGGAACCTTCGGAGCTATGTGTTCCTCCGGAGCTTTTCTCAACTTCGGCCATGCCGAACCTCCGATTAAAATGGAGCGTATATGGCTCAATGATGTGGAAGCATACGGTGGCATAGCAGCTGTTGATACATACATCGGTGCGACAAACAAGTCTGTTACCAGGATGGAAAACTACGGGGGTGCCCATGTTATCGAAGATTTTATATCAGGAAAAGCAATCGAACTTCGTGCCCAGTCATCAGGGTCAGACTGTTATCCACGAAGAAGTATCACAACAGAAGTCAGGCTTGAAGATCTGAACCAGGCCATCATGGTCAACCCGCGAAATGCGTACCAGCGGTATGATGCAGCAGTCAATACCTCTGACGATATCCTGTATACCTATATGGGAACTTTACTCCCCCACAGTGGTAATGTTACATTTTCAGGAGCTGGAACTTTAAATCCCATCTGCAATGATCCAAACCTGCGACTAATCGGAAGCGGAGTTCCCATTCTGCTCGGAGGCGCACAGGGAATGGTCATTGGTGAAGGAACACAGCATTCGTCTGCAGGTAATTTTGCTACCCTGATGACTACCGGTGACATGACCGAGATGAATTCTGATTTTCTCCGGGCAGCATTCATGTACCGGTACGGACCAACCCTGTATTTAGGGATAGGTATTCCTCTCCCGGTTCTCGACATTGAAACTGTCAGGAAGACTGCTGTTCGTGACGAAGATATCTCGGTCAGCATCAGAGATTACGGAGTTCCGTCCAGGAGCAGACCGGTCATCAGGCCAGTGAGTTATGCAGAATTAAAATCGGGGAAAATTGAACTGAACGGAGAAGAAGTAAAAACCTCATCTCTCTCATCATACCGGCGGGCAAAACTGGTGGCAAACACCCTGAAAAAATGGATAGAAGACGGCCATATGAATCTCTGTCTGCCGACCAGGTATATTGATACTTCAAAGCAGGCAAAACCAATGAGAGAGACGAGAAAAGTGGTTCTGGTCCAGGAGATAATGCAGAGGAGGGTTGTTACTATAAAGGAAGATCAGGACATTACTGAAGCCGCAAAAAAACTCCTGAAGGGAGAGACAAACCACCTCCCGGTCCTCAATGAACAGGGCAGACTGACTGGTGTTGTTACTACATTTGATGTTGCAAAAGCAGTTGCAAGACCTGAACGCAAAGTAAAGGTTCAGGATGTCATGACCAGGAATGTAATTACCACCCAGGCGGATGAACCCATTGACATAGCAGCACAAAAACTGGAAAACCACCGGATAAGTGCCCTGCCTGTTGTAGATGCCCAGAATCAGTGTATTGCCATCCTCCATGCCAGTGACCTGGGTAAATTGTTCAAACCAGGAGGACCGAGAACATGAAACTGCTAGTCAGACTTTACAACGAAAGCAGACCGATAATTGCACAGGTTGTAAAAGATACCGGTATCCTCATCAACGTTGACCGGGCACGATCTGATGCACATGAGGGTGAGGAAGCCCTTGTTGATGTTCCGGATGAACACTGCCTGATGATAAGCGAACGGATGAAAAGCCTTGGAGCAGAAGTCAGAATACTGGAGGAAGGAATCAGGCATGACGAGGAAGAATGTATTGACTGTGGTGCATGCATATCCATCTGTCCAAAAGGAGTCTTCTATCTCGATGATGAATGGAAGCTGCAGGTTGAGACAAAGAAATGCATTCTTTGTGGCAAATGCATCATAAGTTGTCCACACAATGCACTCGTACTGAGTTACTAAGAGATGACTATTCGTCATCATTTTGAACTGCGACAGACAATCGCTACAATCCTCGCGGATTGTGAAGAAACCATCCGGATAGCGTCAGAGGGAATGAGAGAGACCCGATCAGAGATCGAACGGTTTCTGGTTAAAGATCCTTTTTTTGGTTCCAGTTATGAACCGGTGGATATCCCTGCCGGCCCGATAATTATCAGAGACATGGCAATAGCAGCGAAGCGGGCAGGGGTGGGCCCAATGGCAGCAGTTGCCGGGGCAATTGCCAGGGGAGGAGTTCAGGCAGCATGTAAAACCAGAACTGAATATTGTGTTATCGATAATGGCGGGGATATCGCAATTGTTTCAGACCGTGTAGTACGGATTGGACTTTACGCAGGTGAATCGCCACTTTCGGGCAGGTATGCCTTTGTCATCGATCCAAAAGAAAAAATGTATGGGGTGTGTACTTCTTCTGCCACAGTGGGGCACTCATTCTCTTTTGGAACGGCTGATTCTGTGACTGTATTTTCTGATGATATTATCCTTGCTGATGCTATTGCAACTGCTGTATGCAATACCCTTACCTTAGAAGACCAGTCATGTTTACAGGATCTTGACCCGGATATTGACGGTGTTTATGCAGTATTTCATGACAAAAGCCTGATGTGGGGTGACATTCCTCCCATTGTCAGGGCTGACAACCGGGATGATCTTATTACTGCCGGAGGACTTGGATTCTTAAGGAAGAAAGGACAATGAGGGAATACCATGACACCGATAACTCCTATTGTTGTAACTCTCGATTTTTTGGAATTTCCACCAGATTACACCTGCAAAGGTGATAACCGGTCACCGGCACTTACAATAAAAAACCTGACTGCACAGTCTCTGGCGATCATGGTTTTTAATCCGTTTATAAAATCATGTTGTTCCTTTTCCACATGGCTTATCTGGAATATTCCGGCAATGTCCAGAATCCCGGAGAATTTTCCAAAAGAACCAGTCCCGTTATCACCAGTCCAGGCAGTTCAGGGAAAAAATGATTATGGTACCATTGGGTATACAGGTCCATGTCCACCTGAAGGAGAAATGCACCGGTACCAATTCCGGGTGTATGGACTGGATATAATGCTGGATCTTCCGCCAGGTTCAGCGAAAGATGACCTCATTCACGCCATGAAGGATCATGTCACTCAGTATGGAGAAACACTGGCCCTTGCACGGTAATCTCTGGCATTTTTGTTGTTTCAGCTATTGACCGGCACTTTGGCAAGTTCCCCGGTCGATACAGCAGAAACCTTCCCTGGCTTGTGCTCCTGGACTTTTCTTATCGGACAAGTCCAGAAAGGATACGGGCATTCCCGATTACTTTTTTCTTCAGAGCATACCGGTTTTCCATGAATGTACCAGAGATAAAGGCAATGAGGCCTGTCAGGATGCTTTTTATGGTCTTCTACCACAATTACCGACTTCCTACAGTTATCACTAGTATCTTATTTTAGTAATCTGTTTTTAAAGTTGCGTTTAATGAAAACAAAAATTTTATTAGGGGGAACGAATTCTCGCCACTAATATTCCCCCGATAACAAGGGCAAAACAGAGAACAGTGACATTTATGCTGGATTTGGTTGGCTGAGGTATCGGAACCTGTGTCGGTGGTACTGTAGGAACCTGTGTTGGTGGTGCGGATGGAGTTAATACTGCCGATATACTCTCGGTATCTCTCCTGGAGATATCTACTTTGGAGATGTAATCAGCAAAGCCATCCTTTTTCAGTACCAGCGAATGGGATCCCGAACGGACATTACTCAGCACGACTGGAGAAAAACCACGGTATTCATTGTCAAGAAATACCTGGGCACCAGAAGGATCAGACTGGACAGATATCGAACCGGTTTCAGAATAACTCTGGCTGATTCTGACCATGTCAGCATCAAGGTATACCGTCCTTCCCCGAGGCACATACACATCTTCATAATAGTCATAATATCCGGAATATTTCAGTCGGACCGTATAGGTTCCCGGCCTGATATCCTCTAACGTTTTATACCCTGAATATGGCGTATAACCCCTGAACCGGTTATCAACATATATCTCCGCCTGGTGTGGTGTACTGGCGATCTTCAGCATCCCATCTACGCAATAATATGATGAATACCGGTAATCACAGTCATCATAGTCGTAATACGAAGGGCGATAATTCCGGTCATCATACCGGTAATTGTCGGAATGATACCTATCGTAGCGGTAGTTATCACGCCCGGTGTAGATAGTAACCGGTTGTTCGTATCTTATCTCGCGGTAGGTCACCGGAGGAGAGTAGACCGGGGTCTGGGGGTAAGGAGTTGGCTCAGGAGTTACCGGGCCGGGGGGAGTAATCCACACCGGTTCCTGGGTATATTCTGGTGCCGGTTCAGGGGGATTTGCAGGATAGTACGGCTCTGCTGTTCCAGGATCCTGGTAGACATTCCCTACTGGTGTGCCTGGTCCGACTGAAATTACCTGAGGGTTAGATGCCATAGGAGTTGGAACCGGCTGGCTCCCTGAATATAATGGTTCAGGAGCAAAGCCAGTACCCGGGCCGGCTTGGATCTGGGATCCCCCGCTCTGGTCAGATATTAGTTGAGGGAGATGCCCGGGATAAAATGGTTCAGCAATCCCGGGATCCTGCCCTCCATAATATATATTACTACCGTCACCGGTATACTCTGCACAGGTATATCCTGTAAGGAGACACATGCACAGAAGAAATCCAGTGATACGGAGTTTGACATTCATGTTATTCATACCTCCCATCATACAATGACCACTATCATCATAGTCACGTTGTGTGAAATATGAATATGATAGTCTTCAATCACTATAATGTTTCATGATGCTGCGGAATGAAAAATTTTCACGTGATGAATTACTCTTCAATACTATCATAATAGCAATTGTTGTAGTCGTATGTCCGATAATTTTCCAGTCCTGCAGTGCTGACACAAGTCCTGGCATTGGTACTGTAACTGCCGGACCAGATATAATTCCCCGATCAGTTCCGGAGATTGAACATGAGATTCTGGAAACGATCTCAGAGACAGATACCAGGATCACCACGCTCGTAAAAAACTGCACAGAAAACCAGAGTAATTCCCGGATTATCAGAGATCTTGACAAAATCCTTGCTGATATGAACAGCCATCTCTATAAGTACGAGACTCTTTCCGGTTTATACCCTGACCCTGATCTGAGAAATGCAGCTGAAAAGGGGATTATTGCCAGGAATACTATCCTCCGATCTCTTGCAGGAAATAGTACTCTTTACCAGTGTATTCAATCTGCACAGCCAGTGTCTGAACAAGAGAAATGGCTGTATGAACAAGAACTTCTCTTTTTCTCCATAACTCATGCAGACGTTTTACAAAGAGGCAATGAAAAACTAATCAGCCTGCAAAACGAACTTGACTCCTTACACCTCCGGTATATCACTAACATCAGAGATAACAGA
The DNA here is from genome assembly GCA_012729535.1 of Methanomicrobiales archaeon. GTDB lineage: Archaea > Halobacteriota > Methanomicrobia > Methanomicrobiales > Methanospirillaceae > Methanospirillum. Next base: position 20,657 of record JAAYCY010000073.1, read on the forward strand.
CCGGTTAGTGAAAATCTACAGATACTAAACCAGTCTGCCTCTGTCAGATCCGATATTGCCACCATTTTTGGATATGAGAACTGGGTTGATCTTGTAGCGTTTAGGCAGGGATGGGAGATGAACGGATCTCATATATCCGACCGTCTGGAAATTATCTCTCAATTAGCAGAAGAAGCGATAAAACCGATAATAACACACGTATTGGAGAATAAAAAGATACATGATCCTGACACCACATCAGTATATGATTATGAAATCATCCAATACATGAATGAACTGTCCCGGCAGCAGTTACCTGAACAAACCCAGATTTTTTCCATACCAACCGAGACAATTGTTTCCCGTTCGGTCTGTTCTCTGTCATGTCTCATGAATTTTACTACCCGGAGGGCTGATGACTATTATCGGTATGCTCAGGGAGTGGAATTATTCCGGGTTTCTGACAAATCAAACACAACCCGAGCCTGGTTTTATCTTGACCTCTATAACCGGCCGGGAAAAAACCAGGAATGGATGACTACTCTAATACACACCGGATGGAATGAGTCAGATGGCGATATCTGGCAACAGAGTGCCCCGACCTTTATTGTCAGCGGGAACATCAGGGAAAACAGGGGCATAACCCAATTCGGCGAAGAAGAACTCACACTCCTGTTCCATGAACTTGGCCACTTGTATACAAGAATCCTAACCTGGCCGGGAACAGGTGAGGATACTCCTCTGAACATACCCATAGAATTTACCGAAGCATTCTCTCGTTTCTTTGAATTTTTGCCATGGACTGCGGAATTTCAGGCATTACTTTCTGCACCAATGGAAAGAACTCAGGTGGTTACCGGGCTTTTCACAAATGGTCAGAACCTAACATCAAAAAGCCCGCATAGTCTTCAAAACAGGTGGCTTTTTGCATATGATACCATTATTGCCCTGCTTGACTCCAAAATAGCCCAATCGTCAGGAGACGTCAGATTTGGGGAATGGTACACGGAAATCTATACTGATATTACTGGAGCTACGGTAACAAACCAGGGCGGATCTCTCCTGCAACACCCACACCTTTCAGGCAGCACTGCAGGAGCGTTATGGATATACCCGGTAGGGGATTTGTATGCATCTATCATGTATGACATGTTTTTCAAAACCGGTTTTTTTGACCAGACAACCTGGAATGATATCACCAATAACCTTCTCATTGGTAAGAACCGGTCCTGGAATTACCTTGAACATAACGATTCGCCCGGATGGAAAGAACCGGTGCATCCATCTGATAATTCCATACCTCCGGATGAGACCTTCCCGGCAAATAATTGGCAGTATGTACCTGGATGCCTGATGGAATGTCAGTAAAAATCTATATATCCAGTCTCCCTTTTATGGTGTGAATTAGTATCAGGAATTTATCGGTATAGTAACATCAGAACCCCTTTATTTCCACTGGAGCGCGAGAAATATTGGACGGTAATTTCTGTTTGAATGCATATTTTTCTTATATGAAAAAGTCAAACCGAATGATTTATTTACTATTTATCCATCTCTTGCGGGTGCAGGGAGTGACGGGTTAACGTCCCGCATGAGAAAAAATATACAATATTTTACCCTAATTCTCATTATTTCCAAACAGACTCTGATTATTTTATTTTTTGTTTGCGCGGTAGCAAGGTTCATGCGATCAAGGAGGACATCTTTTTCACTAACTTCAGGTTAATGAAGAGAGAATTCTTCAAAAATTCCAAATATTCTATATTTTTAAGATAAACTAGCAAATAATTAATTTTTTTCTGTGTGCCAATGATACATTAATGTGATAGGAATGAAGAGTTTGGATAACTTATATATAGAACTACATTACAACAATAAGGATGAACCTCTATGAACGAATCCGCAGACACTCAGAATGAGCATAAATCAGAAATGAACCAGGAAGAGAGAGGAGACATTGTCGTCGAAGAAACGCCTCATACCGAAGAAAAATCCCCTCTTGACCTGCTTAAGGCAGAGTATGATGAACTCAATGAGAAGTATCTGCGGCTTGCAGCTGACTTTGAAAACTTCAGAAAACGATCTGTCCGGGATACAGAGCAGCGGATAGCCCAGTCTTTAAGTCAATTTGCTTTAGACATGCTTGAAGTTGCCGATAGTCTTGACCGTGCCATAGAGGCCGAAGGCGGATCACATGAAGGACTTCTTCAGATTCATAAATTACTAGCCCAGGTGATGAAAAGACAGGGAATTGAATCTTTTGAATCAGTCGGGGAGAAATTTGATCCATCCCGTCATGAAGCGATTGCAATGGTCCCTTCTCCACAGGATGAAGGTATTATCTGTGATCAGGTCTGCAGAGGATACTGCCTGAAAGACAGGATAATTCGTCCTGCAAAGGTAGTTGTCTCCAATGGTAGCGTATCAGAAGAACAAAACTAATCATTCATATTAAGGAACTAAAATCATGGCAAGCGAAAAAATTCTTGGTATTGATCTTGGAACAACCAACTCCTGTATGGCTATCATGGAAGGAGGAAAAGCAGTGGTCATTCCAAATGCTGAGGGAGGAAGAACCACACCGTCTGTTGTAGCCTTTACCAAGGAGGGGGAGCGACTTGTTGGAAGCCTTGCAAAACGCCAGGCAATAACCAATCATCAGAATACTGTAATCTCCGTTAAACGTGATATGGGGACTGCCAAAAAGATCGATTTAACAGGTAAGAATTATACTCCCCAGGAAATTTCTGCAATGATCCTGCAGAAGATGAAAACTGATGCTGAAGCATATCTTGGTGAGGAAATAAAAAAGGCTGTCATAACAGTGCCAGCATACTTTAACGATGCACAAAGACAGGCAACAAAGGATGCAGGAACCATTGCAGGACTTGAAGTCCTCCGTATCATCAACGAACCCACTGCATCAGCCCTTGCCTATGGAATTGACAAGGAAGATGATCACACCGTGCTTGTTTACGATCTCGGTGGCGGAACCTTCGATGTTTCCATACTGACCCTTGGTGACGGAGTTTTTGAAGTCAAGGCAACTTCAGGTAACAACAAGCTTGGTGGAGACGACTTTGACAAGCGGGTGACAGATTACCTGGTCACCGAGTTTAAGAAGAAAGAAGGAATAGACCTTTCAAAAGATCCGATGGCCATGCAGCGCCTGCGTGATGCGGCAGAAAACGCAAAAATTGAGCTCTCCCAGAAACAAAAGACAAATGTCAACCTTCCCTATATCACGACCGATCAGTCTGGCCCGAAATTTTTGGATATTGATCTTTCCCGTGCACAATTTGAACAGTTGATCTCTGATCTTGTGGAGAACACCATCGGCCCGGTAAAACAGGCACTCTCTGATTCAGGATTAAAGACATCTGAAATTGACCGTGTTCTTTTGGTAGGAGGATCAACCCGGGTACCCCTTGTCCAGCAAAAGGTAAAGGATCTGCTTGGGAAAGAACCAGATAAGGGAATTAATCCTGATGAGTGTGTTGCCGTTGGTGCAGCTATCCAGGGAGGAGTACTCGCTGGTGATACCAGTGATATCGTGCTTCTTGATGTAGCCCCGCTCACTCTCTCAATTGAGACACTTGGAGGCATTGCCACCCCTATCATCGACCGGAACACCACCATCCCGACAAAGAAGAGCCAGATATTCTCTACCGCTGCAGATAACCAGACCTCGGTTGAGATCCATGTTGTGCAGGGAGAGAGAAAACTCGCCAATGATAACTTTACCCTGGGCAAGTTCATGCTGACCGGCATTCCCCCGGCACCGCGTGGAATTCCACAAATCGAGGTTACCTTCGATATCGATGCAAATGGTATCATCCATGTAACGGCCAAGGATCTTGGAACTGGAAACGAGCAGGCAATCACCATCAAAGGAAGCAAGAAACTCTCTGATGATGAGATCAACCGGATGGTTGACGATGCCAAGAAGTATGAAGACGAAGACAACAAGAAGAAAGAAGAGATAGAAATTAGAAACAACGCAGATATGGCCGTATTCTCTGCAGAAAAACTTCTCAAAGAGAATGAAGATAAGATAGAAGAAGAAGACAAGACGAATATCCAGGACCAGATTGAAAAGATGAAGACTGCCCTTGAAGGTACCGATTCTGAAGAAATTAAAAAGCAGATGGAGGAACTTACCGAGGCAGTGTTCAAGGTAACAACTAAGATTTATCAGAAGGTCCAGGCAGAACAGGCAGCCCAGAAGACTGATGATTCATCATCATCTTCTTCTGATGACAATGTTGTGGATGCTGACTTTACTGAGAAGAAGGAGTGAGTCATAACAGATGGCTGCGGGAGATTACTACGATATCCTTGGCGTGTCCCGCAATGCCGATGATACCGAGATAAAAAAAGCATACCGTGGTATGGCACGAAAATTCCACCCGGATGTGAATAAAGATCCTGGAGCAGAAGACAAGTTCAAAGAGATAAACGAAGCATACAGTGTCCTTTCTGATGCCCAGAAGAGGCAGCAGTATGACCATATGGGACATGACGCCTTTACAAACGCTTCCAAGGGTTCATATGGTGGCGGAGGATATGGCGGCGGATTCAATGCAGACTTCTCCGGGTTTGGGGATATCTTTGATTTCGCCGGTGACATCTTTGGAGGATTTGGGAGACAACGTGGCCCAAGACGTGGTGATGACCTGCTCATGCGGTTTGAAGTCACTCTCAAGGACGCAGTATTTGGTGCAGACCGGGATATCGAAGTGATGCATGCTGAAGCATGTTCCACCTGTGACGGTACCGGGTCGGAAACCAAGAAGACAAAGAACTGTCCGAAATGCGGGGGGTCAGGCCAGATCAGACAGGCCACACAGACACCATTTGGTAACTTTGTCAGACAGTCTACCTGTGACCTTTGCCATGGTAAAGGGAAGGTTGCCGAAAAACCATGCTCAAAATGTAAAGGTACCGGTCATGAGAAAGTAAAAAGAAAAGTCTCAGTTCACATTCCACCTGGCGTGGATACGGGCATGCGGCTTCGGCTTGAAGGATATGGTGAGGCAGGAGATCATGGTGCCCCAAACGGCGACCTGTATATTGAAATTCGTGTCAAGCCTGAGCCCCGGTTTCAGCGTGATGGTGACACACTGCTGACAAAGATCCAGGTATCACCAGCCCAGGCAGTTATCGGAACCACCGTTGATGTGACTACAATTGATAACAGGCACCTGGAAATTAAAGTCCCTGCCGGAACACAGGGAGGGCGGAAACTGCGGGTTGCCGGAGAAGGAGTCAGGAAACGGGGAAGACCGGGAGATCTTCTGGTCGAAGTTGAGGTCCAGATCCCCAAACATGTATCAGGAGAACTCAAAGAACTCTATGAGAAAATTCTTGAGATGGAAGGATTAAAAGGTTCTTCCGGACAGGGAAATGAAAAAAAAGGTTTCTTTGAATCTATTCTGGGAGGATAACCCCTCTCATCCTCACTGGTCAATATCACAAAATTTAATTGTTTTTGCAGGATAAGTACTGATACATGGCGCGGATCCTCCTGGTGGATGATGCAGGATATATGAGGCGGCTCGTCGGTATCATGGCTACCAAGGGAGGTCACGAAATAGTTGGTGAAGCCGAAACCGGACAGATTGCTATTGATCTCTATCAGAAAATAAAACCTGATCTGGTAATTTTAGATATCCTGATGCCTGACATGAACGGCCTTGAGGCACTCAAGAAAATTATGGAGTTGGATCCAAAAGCCCGTGTTCTCATGTGTACGGCTTCAGAACAGTCAGCACATGTTCAGGAAGCCCTATCTCTTGGCGCAAAAGGATATATCGTTAAACCATTCACAAAAGATGCAATTCTCGATACAATAAATAAGGCCTTTACCGCCTGAATTTTTTTTACGATTTTTTTGGAGACCGAGTGAAACTCATTCTGGAATTATCCGGTGAACATCCAGAGATTCCATATGCTGAAGTTGCCGCGATTATCCCGGTATCACTTCACACCACCCAGGTGCTGCTAGCGGATGCACCCGACCCGTCCGTTCTCTCACGATTTGCATATACCCATCTTGCCATGCGGTACATTGGTGAATGCCTGGCAGACCGGGATTCATTTATCAGGATGCTCGGGGATCTCAACCTGATAAGTGACAAGCCATTTTGTGGGAGGGTGAAAAAAATGGCTGATCATGGTATGAACACTCCGTCCGCTGAACTTGAGCGCTTAATCGGATACCATATCTCCGGAACGGTGTCTGTTTCATTACCGGAGAGGATATTCAGGGCAATTATAGCTGATGGCAGATGCTATTTTGGAGAGGTCATCTGGGAAATTAATCGCGAACCCTATCATGAGAGAAAACCAGGTAACCGCCCGTTTTTTCACCCCGGGGTAATGATGCCAAGAATGATCCGGGCCCTTGTGAACATGTCCGGTGCAAAAACAGGAGAATGGGTGTTAGATCCCTTTTGCGGTACAGGAGGGACCCTGATAGAAGCCTCGATGGTTGGGTGCCATGCTGCCGGGACAGACGCTGATCACGAAATGATCACCGGTTGCAGGCTGAATCTTTCCGGTGCAATGGCAGGTACCGCCGATGCACGCCATCTCCCATTTCCGGATAGCAGCATTGACCACGTGGTGTCTGACCTTCCCTATGGACAATCGGTCATGATCATCGGAGCAGGTCTTACTGATCTTTATTTCCAGTCATTATCCGAGATACGCAGGGTTGTAAAGAAAGGAAACAAATCTGTCCTGGTGACACATCAGGATATCAGACCGCTTGCAGAGCAATTTTTTACAATCACCGATTATTTTGAACAACGTGTCCATAAAAGCCTTACCCGACGGGTTATAGTGGTAATATAGCCATCCGTCAGGTATCCTCTTTAGTGAGTAAAAGAAACCACTACCTATAGACGGATACTATGGCGTTTACTTTCTTCTTTCGGGATGCCCAGACATTAAATCTCGCAATCGATCATTTTCTCCCGTATATTCAAAGCAGGAGGACCATTACCATCTGGAGCGCAGGATGCGCAATGGGACAGGAACCCTATACCTTTGCAATTTTGCTCAGGGAACGAATGGGCCCGAACCTTTTTCGGAATGTCAAGATCTATGCAACCGATATAGATACCTATAACCAATACGTGCAGGTGATAGGAACCGGTCGATACCCAGAAAAAGACCTCCAACGTATTCCACCCGACATTTTCAATCAATATTTTAAAACCGACCCGGAAGATCCGGGGTTCGTTTACATATCAGACGAGATAAAAAATGCAGTTCAGTTCCAAAAACATGATCTGTTGACATTCGAACCGGTACGAACCGGGATTCAGATGATCATCTGTAAAAACGTACTCCTGCATTTTTCAGCAGAAGAACGACTTTTGGTATGGAACATGTTCTGGACCGCACTTGAAAGCGGCGGTTTTATACTCCACGAACACACACAAAAAATTCCTGAAGAACTGGAAGGAAAGTTTACCCGGATAGTGATGAATGCACAGATATTCAGAAAACCAGAGCCCATATGATTGTCCAGAACCTTACCCGGAACAGTGAACAGTACACATCCAATGCCTGGCACGTTTGTGGCACGTACCATGAATTATCTGACAAAAATACTCTCATCGACACCGGAAGGGATCCCTCAATCTTTGAAAAACTTGACCAGATAAAGTGTGGACTGGGGAAAAAACCTCTCGAACAGATCATCCTGACGCATTCTCATTTTGATCATGCCGGCGAACTGAATCGTTGCATTCAGAAATATCACCCAAAAGTATTCGCCCATCCACAGAGCAGGATTGCAGGGATTACTCCGCTCAAAGACAGGGAGATGATTCATGTTGGAGAACAGGACGGTAAAATCGTGCATACTCCCGGTCATAGTGAAGACTCACTCTGCATCCTGTGTGAACAGGATAAAACTCTGTTTTCAGGCGATATTCCAATCAGAATATATTCTGATGACGGTACCTATTCATCCCTTTTTGTCGAGGCTTTTGAGCTGTTTGCAGCATCTGAATTGAAAATGATTTATCCCGGGCATGGTGAACCGCTAACACTCAATGTTTCCCAGCTCATTGATGAGTCGCTGAGAAATATCCACCGCAGCACGATTGTTTAGCATGAACATCAGAAACCTGACCGAAAAAAGTATCATATACACATCTAATGCATGGCTCTGTAATTGTGACAAGCCAGAAAAGTGGTGCAAGATCCTCATCGATACTGGATGCGATATTCTTGCCATTGATGAACTCAGGGAGATTAAAAAAAGAACCGGGAGAACTCCTCTCAATCATGTCATCCTGACGCATAACCACTATGACCATGCACAGCTTCTTTGTGCGATAAAAAGAGAGTATGAACCGGTAATTCATGCCTCTTCTTCATATACCCAAGGTGTTGACCATGTACTGAATGACGGTGATGTTATTACCTGTGGTAGTTTCCATTTTGAGATTATTGCGATACCCGGACATACCTCTGATTCGGTGTGCATATACTGCCCGGAGGAAGAAGTTCTCTTTTCCGGCGATACACCAATAAATATCTGGGGTTCTGATAATACCTATGAGCAGTCTTTTGTCAGGGGATTTGAGATACTCTCCAAGAAAAAAATCAGGGCAATATACCCGGGACACGGTGAAGTAATCCATTCGGATATACCGGGCATTATCAGACAATCCCTTATAAATCTTAAGAACAGCAGAATCATCTGACCGTTGTACATGATTCACACGAATCCGGCAGACATTTTTGTGGTATACGCTCCAACAGGTATTGGCAAACCTGAAAGTTATTAATTACACAAAAGATCAGCACTGTCAGTATACCATCATCTATCTTATTTCGTTAAATCATGAAAACAATTATTCTCGGAGGTGGACTTGCCGGAGTTACTCTTGCAAATATGTTATCAGCAAAGGGTGAAACGGTTTTTGTCCTCGAACAGGAAACTTCTCCTGGTGGCCTGTGTAGATCAGAGGTATCAGACGGTTTTACATTTGATACTGGAGGATCCCATATCATTTTTTCCCGGGATCTTGAGGTTTTATCGTTTATTCACAATGTTCTTGGAAAAAACCGGGCAGAGAGAATCAGAAATACCAAGATCCTGTACAAAGACAGGTACGTTAAATACCCGTTTGAAAATGCCCTGTCCGAGCTTCCCCGGGAGGACTGTTACTACTGCCTGCATGAGTATATAAAAACCCTTATGAGATCAGAAAAAGGCGAATTTTCACCACCTGAGAATTTCGAAGAGTGGATCCTCCAGATATTTGGGAAAGGGATTGCTGATTGTTACCTGATCCCCTACAATACCAAAATCTGGAATTATCCACCAAGCCTTATGTCTGCTCACTGGATGGAGGGGCGGGTACCACGACCTCCGGTAGAGGATATTTTAAAATCTGCTGTTGGGATCCCAACCGAGGGGTACACCCATCAGGCAGTATTCTCATACCCGGTTGATGGAGGAATTGAATCACTTGTTCACGCTATTGCCGCCCCAATAAAAGACCGTATTATCACTGGATTTCGGGTAACTTCCATCTCACAAAAGGATGGCGGTTATTCGGTAAGTAATGGCAGACAGACGTATACTGGAGACAGGATAATCAGCACGATTCCACTCCAAAACCTGATTCCCTGCCTTGAAAATGTGCCGGGGGGAGTGCAAAAAGCCGTATCTGACCTGAAATATAATTCTGTCATATCCATTGGAATCGGCATATCAGGTGATGTGCCACCATATTCGTGGGCATACATACCTGATTCTGATGTGTCCAGAGCAAACCGTATCTCATTCCCGTCAAATTTTTCAGATAACGCAGCACCACAAGGATGCTCATCGGTACTTGCGGAGATCACCTACAATGAAGGTGATTTTGTTTCCCTGATGACTGATGCCGAGATAGTGGACCATGTTACTACATCAATCGCAAAGATTGGCCTCTTTTCACATGACCAGATCCTGACCACCAATGTCACCAAAAACCAATATGCATACGTAGTCTATGATCTTGACTACCTGAAAAACATTGCAATCATCCGGGACTATTTCAGCACCGGCGGGATATCACTGGTTGGCCGGTTTTCACAGTTTGAATACCTGAACATGGATGGAGTCATCCGTTCGGTCATGAATTTTATCCGGGACATGAAATGAGAGTAAACTTTGTCGTCGAGGACATGTTTGTCTTCAAGTACATCGGCTGCTCCACGGTTGCCCGGTCATTATACCGTGGTCTTCAAAACCAGGATGGTATCAAAGTCAGCTGGGAACGGTACAAGTGCAATGCAGATATTTCTCATTACCATACCTTCGGACCGATAGCCCTGATGAACCGGAGAATGGCATCAGGCAAGACGATTCTTACTGCACATTCCACCCCCCGGGTAAATATCGGGAACGTAGCCCTGACCCAGACTATTAACAAGCGATACCCGGATATTTATGGCAAGTTTGACCATATCATCACCATTTCAGAGACCTGCGAGGAAGAAATCAGGGAGATGGTTCCACATGTCCCGGTTACCCTGATACCAAATGGGATAGACAGGGACTACTTTTCACCATCACAGAAGAAACGGGATACCTTCAGGGATATGTGGAATATCTCACCTGATGAACAGGTTGTCCTGACTGTTGCGCAGATTAGTCCCAGAAAAGGTATCTATGACTTTTTGGAACTTGCCGCACAAAACCCTGATACCAGGTTTGTCTGGGTCGGGGGATTTCCCTATGGCTTAATTTCCAAGGACTATGCTAATATTCGTATGAAACTTCAAAATAAGCAGAAAAATCTTCTTTTTACCGGATTTGTCAGGGATATATCCGAGGCATACTGTGCAGCGGATGTTTTTTTCATGCCGACCTATGCAGAAACATTCGGTCTTGCCGTTCTTGAAGCACAGTCATGCGGTCTACCGGTAATTGCCAGAAGTATCCCTGAATTCCATGAGGTATACGGGGATTCTATCCGGTACTTCTCTTCGGTTGCAGATGCAAAAAGCGAACTTAAAAACGAAGAATCATTGCGAAGATGTGCTGCATCTGCCCGCCAATATTCAGAACGGTATGATATCAGGCAGATCTGTGCAGACCATCTGTCCCTTTACAAGGAACTTGTTTCATCATGATATCTGTAGTAATTCCTTCATTTAACGAAGAAGAACGAATTGAGAGATGTCTTGAATCACTCACAAATCAGGACATCCAAAGGACTGAATATGAGATCATCGTGGTCGACGGAGGATCGAAAGATCAGACACGCGAGATTGCTGAAAAATATGCAGATGTTGTGTTTATCCAGACCAGTCCAAAGGTTGGGGGTGCCAGGAATGATGGTGCTGCTTACGCTAAAGGAGAAATTATTGCAACCACCGACGCTGACACAATCATTCCACCGGACTGGATTTCAAGGATAAAAAAAGGATTTGAAAACCCTGAGGTTGTGATGTTGTACGGCCCGGTAAGACCGGTTGAAAAAACATTAAAAAACCGACTTTACCTCTTTTTTGCTAATACTTTTGCTCATATTGGATACCTCACCGGGACAGTCCTTTTTTCTCTCGGGTGCAACAGTGCATTCAGGGCTGAAGATTTTAAAAAGGTGGGCATGTACAGGGTTTCTGATGCAGGAGATGATATTGAAATCTCTAACCGGATGAGAAAAGTTGGACTTGTCAGATTTGACCGGAAACTATATGTTGGCTTTTCCATGAGGCGTTATGACCAGTTTGGAGCATTACGCTCTATATACGAATGGTTTTACATAGTTATCCATGGTGGGGATGCTGACCGGTACCAGTACACGAAACGAGAGTACCGATAACCCTCCCAATATCCGGGACGTTCATAAACCCCAGACGGATAATGAAGGTATACAGAAATTATCACACCCTCGCATCTGGCAGAAAATCCACGTTTGAGTCATAAAAAAGACTATTGCCAGTGGTCCAGGTAGTTAAAGATGATGAAGTACCGGCAACCCTCATTGATCTTTTTTTTTCAATCCATACGGAGAGCATCTCCTGAATGTCAACCGGAATGATAATATTCTTAAATCAATCGGCAATTACCTTACCTTTTATGATACCAGGCAGAACATTGTGTTTACTGATCCGTTCCAGGAAGGCATACAGGAAGGCCTTGTTCCTGGTATAAAGCAGTATATTGCCGTGAAAATACATGACGACTCATTTCGGCAAGTTGTCCTCCATATTTACGGCAAAAAAGAGATTAGGAAAATGAGTCACTTGGTATGATTGTCAGAATGCAAATGGAAACTAAAAGTGGGTTATGAATACTTTCATATCTGATTAGCTATAACATATACAGGCACGGTTAGTCCCGGTAGGGTAGTGGATATCCTAGAAGCCTGCGGAGCTTTTGACCTGGGTTCAAGTCCCAGCCGGGACGTTGGAGTGATTCGTTCGCTTTCTTTTCGAAAATTTTATTATTATTACGACGCTTCCGTTTTCTTATGCCTCCGGGTCGACGACTTTTGGAATTTGTCTTTCATGATTAAGCAGGATTATCCTGATTGATCGAACCAGAAAAACAATGAATAAATATAGCAGGAGGTGATCAGTGAGAGATTATGATGAGATTGGTGGCCTGTGGATTTTCGCAGGCAGTCCATGATCTCCAGATTACTGAAAAGATTCATTCAATCGGGGGGAATTTTAGCATGATTGATCCGGTTATTGATGTGTTCTGGAGAGTGCATTAACCGGATCTCATCAGGCAGTTCCTGGGACTGGTTAAAATGTTTTTAAATATGGTAATATGTTTTTTATCCAATATATTTTGCAATGTCTTAAAAAATTTGATTAGATGGTTTTTCCCGAGTTTTACAAAATCGGGACATGTGCCTAGAATTACCATATAATCTCATACAATTTTTAAAATCACATGGATTAATTATTAAATCGGCAATTAGGCCAATATCATTTGTCCATTTCAAAGTATGTACACAATGTGCACGTATGTACACGAATGTGCAAAACCATTTGCACATTAAAGAAGCCCTATATATTGATATTATTAAAAAATAATTATTATTTATATTATTAGTACTAGTATGTGCATAAATTTCAGGATCACAAGGGATACACAATTTTCCAAATATTCATGTACCTCTTTATTAGTGATCTGGAAAATTGTGCACATAACATATAAAATCAAAAAATACGAAGCGATTTTAATATTGAAACTCAATGCCCCTGCCTTTTATGTGCAAAGTAAAATGCACATTCGTGCACACACGTGCACATAATGCACATACTTTTCTGGAAGACACCGGATATTCTATTGAAGAAATAAACTACGTCTTCTTACTATATCAGTATTTGTGACTCACACTAAAATTGCGAAAATAACTCTCCAAAACACCTGTCTCCGGAGAATCATCAAATATTTCACAGAAAAACCTGGGGAGGTGTATACCATAAAAAGGATTATTTAAGTTATCAGAAAGGGAACACTCAAACTGGCAGTATGGATTTTTACCATTTCAATTTATCATCCCGGCCGGAAAAATACCATTAATGAAAATAGACGATGCTATCCTTACAACTTTTCCGGGACTTTTTATTGCAGAAGGCGATGTCGGACCACTTTGTATCACCGGCAGGAACCTGGAACTCGAAATACTGAAAGAGAAGATTATCACCATTACAAAAGATCGGTATACCCTTGAAGAGGTGAAAGACGATCCTCTCTTCAGAGCGTACCGGGATTTTTTCTGGAGCGTTGGAATAGATCCTACAAAAACCCGTCCGGCCTCTGAAGCCCTGGTCCGGAGAATATTGTCCGGAAAAGTACTACCAACGATTAACACGGCTGTTGATGCCTATAATCTTGCATCAATTGAGACCGGTGTGCCAATCGGAGCTTTTGATGCTGACCTCCTGAAAGGAGAACTCACGATGCGATTTGCACAGGAAGGAGAGGAATTTCTTGGAATCGGAATGGAAAAACCCATTGAACTCCATACAAACCAGGTGATTCTGACGGATGAGAAAGAGATAATTGCCATTTACCCATACCGGGATTCTGACAGGACAAAGATTACTCCGGCAACAAAAACGATACACATTGTGGCCTGCGGTGTTCCAAAGGTTACGCAGGAAACGGTTATTACCGCATTTGAACTTTCATCCGGATATTTGAAAGAGTATGGAACAGAGTCCGGGATAAAATTATGATGAAAAGATGGTGATGTGTCTGCCATTACTCATTGCTGTATAAGAAAACAAAAAAAAGAAAACCCTGTCCTTTTTTGTGATAACACCCTGACTAATCATTATTAGGTGTTTCACAAGATCGAAATTACCATGGTATCATGGCATTGGTGGCTCCATAACCCATCACAATACATAACGACCTCAAGGTAACAAATAATCGTTGAGTTAGTCCGGCCAACTGGAACTCAATGAATATAGGATATCCCGGAATAAAAAAAACTAAATAACGTGTATAACTCTCATTTATTCATAGAATTCATAACGTCGAGGTAGTGCGGATTAAACATAATCCCCAGAATATTCACCGAACGGATCTACCACAGATGCAGTGATGAAACCATTTCCTCTGTCCCGGATTTCTTCATGTTTCGTCGCCCCCATCGAGAGCAATCGGTGAAAAGTTTTTTGAACATCATCCACGTGCCAGTACATGACAGCACCTGCCGGTTCAGTACCCGGATTCCCGGATACATATCTCTTATCGATGATACCAAGTTCAAGCTCGTAATCTCCAATACGAAATTCGGCATATCCCGGAACTTCAAAATACGGATCACTGCCAAGGAGTTCAGCATACCATCTCTTCGCAGCAT
>JAAYCY010000074.1 GCA_012729535.1 Methanomicrobiales archaeon
GATGAGCAATTGTTACATTCGAGTCCTCAATTATTTCCATTCCTGAAAAGGACTATTGTATGTACTCAGATTTAAATGTTTGTACGAAAATTAAGTTTCGTAACACTTGTTGCCGCCGACTGTTCGATCCAGGATAAATCCTATTCGCTGATTATTGTCCTCATTAAGTATGGTTCCTATGATGATTACCGAAATTTTTGTCCCGTCCTTCCTGGTAAACTCTTTTTCACAAAGTATCTTCTCCACACAGTATCCTGGGAGGTTTTTCATCGCTTCCTTGTCAGGATGAGTATATTCAATGGATGCTAAACCAGACACATTGATGAGACCAGCTTTTAGTTCATCACGAGTATATCCGAGGATCTCAAGGAACATATCATTTGCATCGGTCATTATACCATCCGGATTCCAATAAGCAATCCCGATTAGTCCGGAATCATATACCCGGCGAAGGCGGTTTTCACTCTCCAATAATTCGATTTCTGCTTCTTTTCTATCGGTAATGTCCTGACAAATTCCTTCGATAATCGTATTCCCTTGTTCATCACTGACAAGTCGGGCACTAATGGATCCCCAGATAATACTCCCATCTTTTCGGAAAAAACGGGTTTCATAGGAGTTGATAAAACCTTTGGTATTCAGTATCCTGAATATTTCATCCCGGTCCCGGACATCAACATATTGTGTCCCGATATTCCCGATAGACTGGATGAAATCCTCTTCTGAATCATATCCAAGTTGTCTGACTGCATAGGGATTTGCCTGAAGAAACCTGCCTTCAAGCGTAGAGGAAAAAAGTCCGATTCCGGTGTTATTGTAAATATCCCGATATTTTCGTTCACTCTTTTGCAAAGCGGATTCCCGTTCATGTTCTTTCGCCATGCAATGCAGTGTTCCGATAACCGCTGGACGGTCCTGGTATGTCCCAATTCCTACGGACATTCTTATCGGAATTCTGGTCTTTCCATCGCGGTGAAGGAGATTATACTCGTAGGATTCAGGAGGTTTCTGACCGGAAAGCCTGTTGTAGTGCCGTTCAAGAACCAGATCCCTGTCTTCCGGGGCAATCAGATCAGTAATCGACATCCCACATACCTCTTCCACACAATACCCGAGCATGGCTGCCTGAACTTCATTTGACATGAGAAGAATGCCATCCTGTGCCAGGAATACTCCGTCCTGGATGTGGTCAATCAGGACACGTAACTGTTCTTCTGATTGAATGAGAGCATTTTCTGATCGTCTTTTATCAACGGCAAGCCGGACTTTATGAGATAATTCCACGAATAAAGAAACCGTATCCCCGCCTTTTTGAAGATAGTAATCCGCCCCTTCATTTAATGCCTGAATGACGATTTCTTCACGGCCACGACCGGTAAAAAGAATAAAAGGAATGTTATTAGTAATTTTTCTCACTGATTTTAACAGCTCTATCCCATTCATTCCAGGCATTTCATAATCTGATATAATGGCCTCGTAATTATTGGGAGAACGAAGAAGCTCAAGAGCCTGTATTGCTGAACATGTTGTGTCGACTGTGAATTGCCCATTCATTTCCAGAAAAGATTTTCCCAATTCCAAAAGCGGCTTTTCATCGTCTACATAGAGAACAGGTATCATGATTAATTCTTAAAAACCTAATTAATGGTTCAGTATTGTGTCTTAAAGGAATAATCCTTTTGATTTGGTTCTTCTAATCCAGAAGATCCGTACATGAAAACCTGAAACAATGCTGCCTTTTTCTTTGGCCAGTCCCGGATCATTCCCCGGACCTGTTTTGTCAGCACCCAGTATTCTCCCCCGTCATCTCCGGAAATCACCAGCCTGTTTCCTGATTCACTTGCCTTTAATCCATCTACTAAAAGATCATTGAGTGCCAGGACAACCTCTTTTACCCGGACACTCCGGATTACTCCATGACCGTCACGGATAACTTCAATTATTCCATTTTCACCCGGACGAAGCCGTCCTACCTTCTCATACCTGGTCTGGCCGGATTCGTGTTCGGATATGATTACAAATGGCATCCGGATTCACCCCGGGCCAGCAGTGTTTCCCGCTCATAGCAGGTAGAACAGAGGCCGGTTTTGGTCTCCTGGTCCCAAAAGGAAATCCCCTGCAGGTTGCAGACGCTGCACCGGCCATGATCAACATTTGTCCGTTTCATGCCGGATATGTTGATTACACCCGGAAGAGTCCGGATTGATTCTGCCTCTCTTTGGATTACCTGGGTTTTGCAGGCGGTGCAGAGCAGAATATCGGTATTTTTAAGCCTGTGGGTTATATTGTGTCCATTACAGAGAGCACACGTTCCATTCATCCCGCCTGAAGAAATCGGGATAATATCCTCACAGGTGTAGGAGACGGGGTTTGTTGTTGCAACACGTGCTGCATGTTGCTGTAGCGGTTGCAATGATAAATCCTGCATATCCTGCGGTTTTATGGGATTTTGTTCCTTTTCTCTGGCTTCCTTCTCCTGACTTGCAAAATTATCAACTTCAGTTGCAGATGGTGTTTCATTTTCAGGAGCACAATCAGGTGCACTGGGTATACCGGTATTGTTGCAATATATCTTAGTATTAGTATTATTTTGATTATTTTCTTTTAATCCTGCTGAATTATCCTCTGATTTATTGCTCCCGCTGTTGCAATGGTGCAGCAATTGATGCAACCCTGAGTCTTCTCCTCCGTTTCCATCTCTAGAATCGTCATCTGAATCATTTCTGGATTGCACATCTGAAATCCAGCACTCATCGTTACCGGACCAGGTCTCATATAACAGGTCATCCCAGAGATAGGCTTTTGTCCTTCGTTTTACATTCAGTCCTTCCCGTTCATCGGTTACGGTCCGGTCTATATAGGATAATGCCGGACATTTTTCCAAAAGGCCGGAATAGGATACTCCCCGGCAGGAGGTTCCATGGAGAATTTTGTAAATGGCATTGTAACTTAAACCGGTTACCCGCTGGACCTGGGCGATAGTGAATTCATACTGCTCAAGGTTCCTGATTGCAGTAATTACATCCGCTTCTCTTCTTGTCAGTTTGGTTGTCTGTCCGCCGGTTTTTCCTGTTATCTTTGAATACAGGGCAGATGCCCGGACAAAATCCTCCATTGTAGCAGTAATACAGATTATTTTGTTTATTTCCTCTCTCTTCCGCTGGTACTGGTTCATGATGGCATGGGCCCGGATGAGATCGATGAGCATGTCCGGATTTCTCCGGTTGGATATGGAATTAAACTTAATCTGCTGTGCATACGGGATGACAACCCAGACCGGTGAAAAGATGATGTCCCACATAGCCTGGCAGACTTTGAGTTCTGTCCGGAGTATTGTTTCTGTTCCGGGAAGTGCGGTTGCAGCATCAAGGGTCCGGTGCAGGACTTTTTTGTCCTGTTCTGCCGAGTCATCTATCCAGGTGGTGAGCATCCGGTTGAGTACCTGGTCATCTCCGGTTCCTTCGACTTTTGCAATCCACCAGAGGCACCGTTCCGGTATCGTGCAGGTCTTTGCTTTCCGGTCGGTGTTCACCGTGAGATACTGGAAGGGTTTTTGAAAACTGCTGGTAACTCCCTTCAAAATCTCCTGCATCTGGTCTGATAGGCCGGTATCATCGAGCGTGATGACCATCCCCGGCCGGAGGTTTTCGGCATAAAAGAGCGCCTTATCACTCAACCGCTGGCCAAGCCGGGAAGAATTGGGGACCTGTAAAAGCATGACATCAAAAGCATCACTTTTTCCTTTTCCACTCACTCCGGTGACAGATACGTGCAGTCCCTTTGATTTCGGGTTTTTTATGGATCGGGATGCAAGAGAGAGGGCTAAACATTCTGCAACGATCTGGTCGCCTTCATGATCCCTGGCAAAGGTCTCAAGTGAATAGGCAAGGGGATCGCCGGTTTTGAGTATTTCCCATGCTTCTTGCAAGATATCAGGTGGGTAGGCGGTCGCTAGTTTTCCAGGGGTATCGTCTGGATTTTCACTCGTTTTGTCTGGTTTATTCGGGATTTCTTCTGTTAAATTTTCTTCTAATCCATATTGGTATCCGTCTCGTTTTACCCTGGCTTTCGCCCGGTCCCGGATTCCTTGTTTTATTCGTGCTTCATAGTCCCGTTTTGGCCGTGGTCCTTCAAATTGTTCCCGGAGTTCTGTCCACCGCTGTTTTCCCCCGCCACAGGAGTTATGGTGACATCCGGCAAAGATCCCACCATTATCAAACTGTATGACATAAGCCCCGTCTTTGTGGGCGGATGAGAACGGACATGCATCAAGGAGAAAGATCCTGCCTCCGGAATAGGGTTTTTCCCGAAACGAAAGGCCATGGTCACGCAGCCATGTTCCAAGGTCCAGGGCCGTTGAATTTCTTCCTGGTTTTGATTCTGCAATTATTTTTTCCGGGGAAGGAAGGAGTGATCTGAGGGCGGATAACTGGCCGGACTCTACGATTTCCAGTGTTTTTGGGACCCTGAGGAGTTTTGATCTCCGGTGTGGACGATCGGTTGTTGAGTCTCCTTTTCGTGATAAGGTTCCGTATAATTTCCATATCCGGGCTGCATTCGAGACTGCCCTGTCGATGTCTGATTCTGCATCTGAGAAGAATGTTGAGAGGACGGTAAGAGAATTTTTAATGAGGGTATTGCTCTCCTGATCATTGGGGAGATCAATTCTATAGAGCAGGTGGGCTCCATTTCCGGAGTCGGCGAGGATTGGTTCAGGCCATCCCATTTCGGTGAGAAAATCACGGATTTTTCTGGCTTTCCAGAGTGATTTTTCGTGTTCTGTTTCAGAGGAAGAGATGCCGGAGGGTCGTTTCGGATCGATATCAATGGGCAGCCAGTGTCTTCTGATGATATCCTCGTCTCCGGTGGCCTTGTCATCTCTCGAAAGCCGCATGTCTATTCGGTTTGCACGCCTGGCCAATAGATCCGGGTTTATTTTATTGAGGATGACATATATCCCGGCGATGTCTGTAGTGTTATCCAGCACCCCGGCATCCTGAACGAGTTTTTCCTTGTCGGTGTAGTATCCTGATGCCATGCCACCGGACCTTCGAAGAGCCCGAAGTTCCATGACATCTCCCCTGGTGAAGAGAAGGGAGAGAGTTTGGGAGATCTCTTCTCCGCTCACTGGTTTTCCTCCGGATTCCTGATTTTCCACACAAATGAACTTTTATGCACTCCCCCGGTTTTATTCCATGCCGGGTACCGGCTGTTCATGACTTTGCTGATGACCCGTCTCCGGTATTCTGTGTTTGCCAGGTAGAGAATCGGGTAGATGTCCTGGTTTTTTACTATCTGTTCTTCTATGCTTCTTCTGGATACGAGGGTTGAATGCTCGGGTATTGCTGCATGAGCGGCGAAGATGACTTCGTCTGTTTCATGGATGTTCATGCCAATCTCCCGGAGCAGAGGAGGGCTCCACCGGGGAGAACCTTGTATCGTTTCCATTCATGTGACTGCAATATCCATATCTGGATCTCTCCGGGAAACTTTCGTTTTTGCACGATTTTTCCCAGTTCTGCTACGAGCGATGAGAATCCGGATATACCTTTTGACCGGGATGTCCGGATAACAAGTCCGATGATTTCATCATAGTTCCATGCGATGATGTCAAAGGTCCGGGACCTGCCAGTTACTTTTTCTGCAGTAAATCCGGCGGCTTTGAGCAGAGACTGGGCGGTATACTTGGCTACCCGTCCTCCACGTCCGGCATTATCCATGGATGATTCCTCCCCGAATGCCGGATGAGTAAGTATGGAGATTTATAAAGGAAAAGAAAGATAATGAAGTTTCAGGATGATACATCCTACTTGCCCCCGCTGATATCGGGCAGCGACCAAACTTTCTGATTCGGTGGGGGTGTTCTCTTTTCAATCTGTTCTGATTTTGCCCATGAGTTTTTTCTGTGATTGTATCACCTGCACTATCCGGAATGGATGGTGCCCAGAAATGTCTGAAAACTAGTAGATAATTACTGACATTGCGGGAGGCCGGATCACCGAAATGCTTTAGAGTGAGAAGTGATGGAAGTGGTCAATTTTCATGATCGCGGAAGTATGGTATGAGGATATTTCCGCGCAATATGGGCAGGGTTTTGAATAATAAATTTTATCCTGTAGAAAAATATTGTACGGATTTTTGGACTTTTTGTTAAAAACCGTATGAACTTTTAATGATGATGAGGTGGTTTTTGTGCGGCATGATCCATGGGGAACAGGGTTTTGGAATTGTCCTGTCGCTGGTCCGGGGAGAGGCGATTGAGATGCCGCAATGGAGGGTTCATATAGGGGGAGTTTTCCGGGTCCGATGGGTGGGAAGGACGCATAAAATGGAGCGGGAAGAGAGATATGATGGGTTATAGATCTAGTAAACTGGGGAATCCGGGCTTATGTTGAGTTGATATTCGATTTTCCGGTTCGGTCCTTTATGAATTCAGGGTAAATTTCTGTGTTATAGTGGGATTGATTCTTTCAGGATAGAATCCGCTACCATAGGATGAAGTGCAGGTTTTGTTGTAATGTCTATTTTTCTTCCGATACGATCTTCAAGATCATTTTTCAATCGTGCCAGATCAAGAAGACTTGCATGTTCATTCATATCAACCAGAAGATCAATGTCTGAATCTGGTGTTTCTTCTTTCCGGGCAACTGAACCGAAGACTTTGATATTTGATGCCCCGTGTTAGTGAGCGATAACGTAGATCTCTTTTTTCTGTGAAGTGACAATTTCGATGAGGATTGGTGATGGATTGTTATTTGCGTTCATATAGCAGGATTTTCGAGATAAGGGATAATGTATGCATTGGTAGGAGTATTACTTTGTATAAAGTATTGTAACCTAAGTTTTGCCACTTTGACTTCAGACACTCGTTGAGCTCAGCCACTATCTTAATCAAATTTTTTTCAGAATTTCTTCGGTAATTGGTATTTGACCGTTGAAGGGTTTTCCATCAAACTTCATGTAACCGCCCAATTATGGTACAAAAACATCTTGTTTATGGCATCAAAATTGAAATTTTTGTTATCTCACTTCCCTGGTATCCATACTGAAAAAATTTACCGGACAGGAACAAGGATCTCGGTTAGTATCTCTTCGGGTTTTACCACTCTGGGATCATTGGGGTAGATCTCCCTGATTGGGCCTGCAATCTGAAGGTGCTGCTTATCAATCCAGTCAAATATTTTGTAATATGTTGGTTCACAAGTTTCATAGGGTCCCTGGTGAAAAGCCCGAACCATTTTTCCTCCGGGGAGTTCATACATTTTGATCTCACCGGAATTATCAGAACTCCCGGACACAGGCCAGGCAACCTCCACAACAGCAGTTCCTTTCTCATTCGCCTCCATTACTGCTTCCGGGCAGGTTTCGTGGCAGATAAACATCGGTGCACCGGTGATTGTCAGTTTCTTATCCACAATGGATTCGTAGACTTTCAAAAGGAGTTCTGGTATTATCCCATATGTTCCTGTCTTAGTGATCCCCATTACCTGCTGAGGAGGGATGTTAATGATGGTAATTTCATCCATAATCGATCAATGGAACACAGATTACTTAAAATTTGTGAATAAACAATATTCATAAAATCCGGCTTTCAAACTCCTGTAGCCTTACATTTCCCAAGGCTTCGACCTCCTTGACTGGAATTTTCGTACGTATCATAAAATTCTTCTTGCTAAACCATCTTAGAATTCTCAAGTCGAATAACAGCAGAAGGATTACTTATCACCGCCGGTTTTTTTCCCCCAATCTCACCAGGATAATTTTCCCCGGTTGTGCCGGAATAAAATTCCCCAGTGCAAAAACAGAAAAGTTAACAGCCAATGGATTGTAATTCCTGTCTATCCGGAGTCAGGTAGTGGGGATGATCAACGAGTGGCTGAAACGGAAGGCGGCGCTGTTTGGTGTGGTGGATGATCTTGGTCCGGTAGATGCAGCTCGATATATCCGGAGTTATAATGAAGGTCATGGAGATTATACTAAAGATAGAAAGAAATGGTTAAGTAATGATTTTGACTCTGTAGTCTTGGAAATGAATGCAAAAAGGGAATAATTTCTATTTTCATTTGTCCGATTTGATTTAAGTCCTGAGTATTTCCCGAAAATTCTATGTTCTTAGTGACTTTTATGTTACAAAAGTCACCCTTCCCCATTTGCCACCCGATCCGGAACTTTAGGATGAGACCTATACATTCAAGGTGAAGAAATGAAGTGCATTCAATGCAATGAAGGAGTAACGTTTGACGGTTTAACTACTGTCTCATTTGAAAAAAAAAAGGGTTTGCGTTTTCTTTTCAGAAACGTTCCAGTGATGGTTTGCCTGGTATGTGGTGAAGAATATTTGTCAGAAGAGATTCAGGACAGACGTACTGAAATTACTAACAGATGCTTAAAAATGGGTATAAGTAAATGTTTATGATTTTCAGGCAGGGCCAATAACTGCGTGAAATGTGAAAAGATATTTTTAAACGATATATTTTTTTTAGAGAGAGTTCCTCCCTCATTGTATTTCTACGGATTATGAAGTTCTAATTTATCTCTAATCAGTCTATCCTGGAATGAATACTCTGGATATGTAGTAAAAGTTGAAAATTGAAATAAACTGCTCTTCATTATCTCTGTTACAATTGTGGGTCGGTATTCTCTGTAGAAGACTAGCTAAGAATATGACTGAGTTGTCCTGGAAGTTGATTGCTCCTCTGAATAGATTGAATACGAAGTCCCGTACATTAATTTGATTGACGGTAGACTAAAAATATCTGGAATGCATATAAGTGATTAGTAAAATGACATCCATATCCAAGAAAATTGAACAGGAAGTGTTCTCCCTCCCTGCTCACGAACGGATAGAATTGATTGATCGCCTCATAGAGAGTCTCAACCTTCCCTCTGATCCGGAAATGGATCGTCTCTGGGCTGAAGAAGGGGAGAAGAGATTTTCAGACCTGGAAACCGGATCTGTTACCCCTATTTCCGGTAATAAAGTATTTTCCAATATTAAAAGCGCTTTAAATCAATGAATTTCTATTTTCATCCCGAAGCAGAACAAGAACTCTTGCAGGTAGTATCATATTATGAGAACTGTCGTCCAGGACTTGGAATAGAATTCAGTCATGAAGTGTATCTGGCAATAATTAGAATTTACAATTCCCTGAATCATATGCCCAGTTTTCAACTCATACCCGTAGGTGTATCCTGAATAGATTTCCATACGGGATATAATATTCACCCGGAAAGACAGACGGGATCATCATCATCCTTGCGGTGCTGAATTTTCACAGAAAACCCAATCGATGGATTAATCGGAATAAATAGGATTTCTTCACAAGCATTCCTGTAATTCCTGATTATTCACACCCGATTAATAATACATATGAAAAATAACTGATTCCCTTCCAATTTTCTGATATTTTAAAAGGATCTCATCCCGGATACCGGATCTGACCTCATAATATCTTCAGATATACTTTTTGATGGTATTACGGGATACGTGCATTTCTCTTGCCACCTGGCTGTATGAACCACATCGATTGTAAGATGTGATTATTGTATGGATGTCTTCCATCGTTTTCACCTGCCTATCACCTCCTTTTACATGCGGAGGGAGTTGATATGTGTTGTTAAAAGGGCTGGTCAAAATTGAAGTGGCAGTCCTGGTCAAGAATCAGGTGGCAATAACACGGTGATCCCAAGTAGATTCGGCGATAAAATGGCTGAATGCCTGGTTGTTAATATCACAACAATTTTGTGATATCGCGGTCAAATAACGTCGTCCAGGGCTGGTTAGGAGCCCTTTCACATGATCGAGCGCAATTAAATGCCTACTGTGCGTTTTTGTAGAAAAACTGTCCTGAAGGGACGCCTGATTAAAAATGGGTATACATGTGAGATTTGTTGATCGATCGCGATTCTAAGTCGTGCAACCTCATTTTTGAATGCAAAATTAGCGCAGCTAATATATTGCTATTACTTATATAAAGATCAAACGATATAATGCAATATCTTCTCATTTCAAACTTGATATGGTAGATTATTCGTTTCCCTTTATTGGTATGATAAAAAGTGAGGCAAACATTTTTGAAAAATACGGTTAAATTAAAATTTATTTATAGTTATTTTCAAATTTTGAGCGATTTCGCAGAATAATTCTTAGTTGGTGTTCCTTTCATTATTCTCCCCTTCAAAAAAATTATCCCGTCCGAAATATATGAAAAATCTGGCATCATTAAAAAGTCTATTCTATATTCCAGACATGATACATGAGGAAAAGGGAGCTTGTCCACATCCGGCAGACATGTGTCTGACAAACTTTTTTCTTTTTATAATCTCCTGGACCTTCTCCAATATCTTCTTTGCATGGTCCCAGCTTACATGAACCTCCTTGAACTTGCCCGCTTTTATCTTTTCGACCTCTTCTTTTGTATACCTGAACTCACACTTCCAGGTTTTAAGCAGGTTCCTATCCTCCACAAAAACCTGGTGCCTTAACCGTTCCGGAGAGATACCATCAGGTCGGTTTTTGTCAAATCTGTCAATCTTACATCTGACTGGATGTATGAAATCGTATTCGTATGCCCAACATGACTGGCACATCATGCAATGCCGGAAATCGCCATCGAAATACATGTGTATGAACAGTGGGGGATGGGTTATGAGTGTTACTCAAACCGGGTGAAAGTGAAGAGGGAGTGGCCGAGAAGGAAGGCGGCTTTGTTTGGGGTGGTGGAGTATAAACAAGATTAATCCAATTTTCTAATTATGTATTCAAATCAATACCATTTATGAATAAAAGAAATTTCTTTTTTTTATTATTGGATTAATCACTTTTTTATGCATTATTTGCTATGCAGATTTCACAGATATCTGAGAAGTTACATATTCCTGATTAAAAAATCTGGAGAGTAGTCGCCCATTATGTTGAAGATGCTCTGAATAAGGCTGATTATTCAAAGGTTACATCGGTTGGTGTTGACGAAACCTCCCGGAAGAAAGGACATAAATACATTTCAGTTTTTGCGGATCTGGTTACTGGGTCCATTTTACACATCTGTACTGGAAAAGATTCATCCGTACTAAAATCGTTTTCGAATTCATTGAAAATCCATAAAGGGGATCCAACTCAAATTGAATCTATTTGTAGTGATATGTCTCCTGCGTTCATTAAAGGGATTATCGAAGAGTTTCCACAAAGTTCGATCGTGTTTGATAAATTCGATGTCATGAAATTAGTGAACGAAGCGGTGGATGAGGTAAGAAGAATAGAGAGCCAAAGGAATCAATTATTAAGTAATACCCGCAATATATGGCTTAAAAATCCATCTTCTTTAACGCAAAACCAAATTGAGTAACTCGGAGGTTAAAAGATATGAATTTAAAAACAGTTCGGGCTTACAATCTCAAATTATCTATGCTAATGTTTTGGAAGATGGAAGATCATCAAGCTGCTCATATTTATTTTAAAAAATGGTATTTCTGGGCTACCCATTCAAAATTGCCAGCAATTGTAAAGGTTGTGAAAACCATAAAATATCATTGGGATGGCATCATACATTATTTTGAAGACCGATTTTCAAATGGATTACTTGAAAGTCTAAACAGTATGATACAGGCTCTTAAGGTAAATGCCAGGGGATATCGGAATGATGAGAATTTTATGACCATGATTTACCTGCGACATGGGAATCTGAAATTTAACTTACCCACATGAAACGACGAGGAGCCATTTATATGCATACCATAATTATGGGAGATTGTAGGGATCAATCATGAAAAATTCCAATTATGTATTCATCAGTGTTCTCTTCATGTTCATGGTTTCTAGTATTGCATGTACCGCCACAATACTACCCTCAAACGAAATACGTGAACCATCCAATAATTCCACCCTTCTTTTCCTCGGTAATATGAATATCGCTCCGATTGTGTTTCTGGACGGGAATACCCCCCAGGGATTAGGTGTGGACATCGTTCACGCTCTGGAGAAACATATCTCTAAGCCCATTGAAATCCGGGCGATGAACTGGTCAGAGGCACAATCCCTTGTTGCCGCAGGTGACGCAGATGCGTTAATTCAGATCAACCCGACCGATGAACGCCTGAAAAAATTTGACTTTTCCGATCCCTTTCTTGAATCACAGTTTTCTATCTTTACCCTTTCAGATACCATCGGCATATCAGGACCGACAAGTCTTCGTGGGCTGACCGTTGGTGTCGAACCAGGTGGTCTGCCGCAGAAGGTGTTAGGAACCGACCCGCTCATTGATGTAACCACGATTCGGGATTTTCATGAAGGGTTTACACGCCTGAATGAAGGTTCTCTTGATGCAGTGGTTGTCGATTACCGGGTAGGATCCTATGTTCTTGCAACACATTCTATCCGCAACATCAAAGCAATCGGTGATCCAATTGCATTTTCCAACTCTTCGATTGCGGTAAAAAAAGGAAATACCCGGCTCCTGAATGAGATCAATGCAGCGTTGCGAATCATTAAAGCCGACGGTACCTATCAGAAGATTCTCACCAACTGGAGACCCACAGAAGGAATCTTTGAAACACGGGAGCAGATCGACGAAGGAATATACCGGACAGGTATTGTTATCTTACTTATTGTTATCCTGATGGGTCTGATCTGGGGTATCACCTTACAAAAAGAGCTGAAGAGGCGAAGGGATGCTGAAGAAAAACTTACCCTGACCCTTGAGTCCCTGGATAAACTGGTTCAAGAACGCACCATCCAATTATCTGACACAAACAAAAAACTTAATGAGGAGATAGAAAAAGGCAAACTACGGGAAAAAGCACTTCGAACGGTGAACCACAAGTTCACTTTATTGTCAAGCATCACCCGGCACGATATCGGAAATCAACTTCAACTATTATTTGGATATCTCGGATTAGCACGAGATAGTGATTTGGATCCAATTACCCATGAATATATCGAGAACGCCTATCAGTCTTCACTCAACATAGAGCGTCAGATTGCATTTACCCGGGATTACGAAGATATCGGTGTCCATTCTCCGGTATGGCAGGACATCAATGCAGTGTTGAGGAAGGTGATTGTGCATTTTCCTACTATTGAGATTCAGATTCTCGTTGAGATATCAGGGATTGAAGTCTATGCCGATCCACTTTTGGAGAAAGTGTTCTTTAATCTGATTGATAATGCAAACCGATATGGGGAAACACTCACCAGAGTCCGTTTTTCAGGGTTTGAAGGAGGTGATGGATATACTATCGTTTGTGAGGACGATGGAGTTGGTATCCCGGTAGAATTAAAATCAAAGATATTTAACCGTGAATATTATAAGCACACCGGGTTTGGTCTGAATCTTTCCCGTGAGATCCTTGATATTACCGGTATTACCATCAGTGAAACCGGAATACCGGGAAAAGGAGCACGGTTTGAAATTCGGGTGCTGAACGGGGGATGGCGGTTTATAGCTGGTGATAACCGATAAAAACTTCAATCAAAGTCGGCTAATGGCAGTTCTTCGATGGATGATTACTTCTTCCGAATCTTCAAACGTGACTATCGATGTCAGATTTTTCGAGAAAACTTTCAAGAGTTCATAAGTTGGAAGCAGATTTTGGAAAAGAGATAGAGCGATTTTTCGTAAATATGACGACAGATATATCAAAGCAACTGGTAGCACTGGGTATGAAAGATCTTCTTGCTGGTCGCCGGTTTTTTTAAAGAGTAGTGTACCCGATCTCCTCTGTTCAGGTATTAATATAACGCAGATAATCCTTTCTTTTTTTCAGAATTCATCTTAATTTTTCTGCAAAAGTCCAATATTTATTAAATCTAATTCCCATTCCGCTCCCCCCCTAAAAAAACTGGATAATTTATGAAGGCCGGTCTTCGCTCGACATATATAAAAGCTTACATATATATCTCAGAATATAATATTAACTAAGCAGAATGTCTCGTCGACACACTTCTGCAAGTAAGCGGACTGCCAAACCGGCCCACGTAACCCGGACCAAACAATCCTTTGACGATCAATTGCGTCGAATCTCTGATGAAAAAGAGGATAATTCACTTATCATTCCTTTCTCCCTCCTCGTAATTGCTTCATACCTTAACCGCCTTCACTTCAAGGAAATCATCAACGAAAGACTACGCTGGGATCCGGCCCAATGGAAATACAGCCCCGGGGTTCTGGCTCAAATAATGGTTCTTTCCGTTTTTGTCCCTTCCAGAAAAAAGGTTGCACTATCCCGTATCCATGAAGCCTTCGCGGGTATCGACCTGACCTACCTTGTTGGCGAATCAATTGACCCTGAATCTCTCAATGATGATCTCTTTGGTCAGCTTCTTGACCGAATATATGAATATGGGTGCTCTACTCTGTATCGCTCGATTTCATTAACCGTTCGAACAACATTTGACCTTCCGCCTAATACTTACCTTCATTCAGACACAACATCCCATGTTCTTACCGGTGAATATGAATGTTCTCAACCTCAGGAAATTTCCACGGTAATAAGGCCTACATATGGTGTAAGTAAAGAAAAGAGAGCAGATCTGAAACAAATAATGTCAGGATCAGTAACTGATGGTGATGGTCTCGTACTCTTTTGTCAGATATTAGATGGAAACACTGCAGACTGTGAATACAATAATCTCATGCTTTCTGCCTTGCAATCCGTCTACGGAGATGAATTCGGGGAATATACCTACATTGCTGATTGCAAAGTTCTTACGGAGAAAAATCTCAATCTGATTTACAAGGGTGCTTCTGTTGAGGTGAAAGCTGGAAACGAAGCGGTTACTGAGACCCTCAGTGTGTTCAACGAGATAGTGAAAGCAATTGATGTGGTTCACAATAATATGACCGAGGTTGCCGGGGCGACAGAAGAGCAGGCAGCTGCGGTTGAGGAGATCACGGCAAGTGTTCACGAAGTGGAAAGCCTGGTGCAGCAGACCGCTAAGGAGGCAGTAGACTCAGCAGCAGCGACACAGGAGGTCACTGCTTCCATCGATCAGATCACCAAGGCGATCTCGGATGCAGCGGCATCGGTTCAGAATATCTCTACCCAGATGGGAAAGTTCACCGTCTCTTAATCTCAAGACAGGTACTTTGTCGTAGAGGAAGAGAAACGGGAATATATTGGCTCCGAACCTGTGAAATCTCTAAATTGAAATTCTTTCCCCCGGACATTTTTCACTCATGATTCATGGTAGATTATGGAGTCTGTTTCTGTCATGGCACTTGAGGGTCCAGCTGAAAAAACCCTGTGGATGTATCATGGGATGGATGACATTTACGTAGCGGTATTCAGTTTTATCAAGTCAACATGTTCAGGATTTCATCATGAACTGAATCAGATTGTCATGAAATTTTCGTTGTTATATTTAAATGTGCACATATGTGCACTGACACCCCTATATTAATCATATGAGACTCATTATTCTTAGACATTCATGGATCAAATCTGCAATGGGAAGAGTTCCTCATTCAATCCTGGTATGAGGAAGAATGGATGATTGAAATATTTCAGATACTGTTCAGAGTGCCTCTGAAAGTAACTCATCGGTTGTTCCCTCATCATTTTAGTCGTATTAGCGGGTAGTGTTACTCTGGAATTTGGTAATATGAAAGCCTAAAGAGATGTCAGATGCATTATACCACGATAATCTGACCTCCATTCGCACTCCCGGTATTACTGTTGGAAACTATTTTAAAATTCTTATGTTATTGATACAAACGAAACATAGTACGTTGCGAGAAGATCATGTCATCTGAAATAACAAATCATGAAAATCCAGATCCTGATGCTAACATGCAGGCAATTTTTGATAACTCATCATATGCCATGCTCATCATCGCTGATGGAGTGGTCATTGAGGCTAATGAAGCAGCGGTACAATTATTTAATGCCAGAATGAGAAGCGAAATCATTGGAAAAACCCCGGCAATATTATCACCTCTTCATCAGCCAGATGGAAGATCATCAGGTGATCTTGCTCATCAAATTATTCAACGTGCCCTTACTGGTTCCCATGAGGTCTTCGAATGGACATATCAAAATTTTGAAGGAACATCCTTTATTACAAGAGTGGATCTAAAGGTATTTGAATATCTAGGTAAATCATCTATAATGGTCGTAATAGAAGATATAACTACAGAAAATAGTCTTAAAAAGGAGTTAGAAATTTCCCGAAAAAATATGCAGACCATTATTGACACAACCCCATATGCAATGCTCATTATCACGGATGAAAAATTTGTTGAGGTAAATAATGCTGCAATTTCCCTTTTTGGAGCAAAAAACAAGAATGATCTTGTTGGGAAACCACCTGGGATAATTTCTCCTGCTCACCAGGCCGATGGCCGTTCATCTGACGAAGCTGGCTATGAAGTCATTAAACGTGCCATGACCGGAAGTGTGGAGTCATTAGACTGTATCCATCAGAAACTGGATGGAACATTGATGGATTGCCATGTTACCCTTGCAGGAATTGAATATAATGGTAAACCGTCATTGATGACCATTGTCCAGGATCTTACTGAACAGAGAAAACAACAAAACGAGGTTCGGATTGCCCAGAAGAATATGCAGACCATTATTGACACAACCCCATATGCAATGCTCATTATCACTGATGGAATATTTGTAGATGTAAATAATGCTGCAATTTCCCTTTTTGGAGCACAAAACAGGAATGATCTCGTTGGGAAACAACCTGGGATAATTTCTCCTGCTCATCAGGTTGATGGACGTTCATCTGATGAGGCTGGCTTTGAAGTTATTAAACGTGCCATGGCGGGAAGTGTGGAATCATTAGACTGTATTCATCAGAAACTGGACGGAACCCTGATGGACTGCCATGTCACCCTTGCAGGGATTGAATATAATGGTAAACCATCATTGATGACCATTGTCCAGGATCTTACCGAACAAAGAAAACAACAAAAAGAAATTATCCACCTCAAACAGCGAACTGATGAAATTATTGAGAAAAATCCTGCTTTGATGCTCATTTTTAATTCATCTCTACAGATAATAAAGATAAATCAGGCCTTAGTTGATATCAGTGGATATTCAAAAGAACAGTTACTCTCGATGAAGTTATCCGAGTTTACCATATCGGATCTGTCAGGTGCAAGTGCGAAAGATGTTTTAACTACTGGGAAATCCGGAACTGGAAACCTGACACTCCATGCACCCAAAGGCATTCTTCATATGAGACATTTTTACATTCCCCTGCTTGATCAGAACGGAAATATCGATTCATATCTTACTGTTTTTTTTGATGAAACATATCTTCGGAACCTCCAAATCAAACTAAACGAAAGTATTTCTGAGGTTGGTCGTGTTCTTTCCATGCTTGCAATGAAGGATCTCACGACACAGGCATCAATCAGCACTGATGACCCCCTCAAAGAAGTGAAAGAAGATCTCAACAAAACTGTTGTAGAACTGAGAGAAGTTCTCTCTGAAATGCTCAGTGATTCTGAAACATTACTCAGTTCTATCAAAGATATTAATCACAGTACCGATGATCTTGCTCAGGCATCCAATGATGTGGCTGATACCAGTCAGCATGCAGCAGATGATATCTCTCAACAGAGTAACCAGCTCCAGACAATCAGCAATGAGGTTTCAGATTTATCTGCATCAATCGAGGAAATTGCAGCAAGTGCTGCTGATGTCAGGGATATTACGAAGAAGGTATCTGATTCCGGGATTCAGGCTCAACATCAGGGGTCTGATGCAACACGGCAGATGAAGATAGTTGAGGAGATATCGGGGACCTCTGTTGAACAGATCAGGGGTCTGAATATGAAGATGCAGGAGATCGGAAAGATTGTAAAACTTATATCAGATATTGCCAGTCAGACAAATCTTCTGGCTCTGAATGCTGCGATTGAGGCTGCCCGTGCTGGTGAAGCCGGGCGGGGTTTTGCGGTAGTTGCTGGTGAAGTAAAAAACCTGGCTGGAGAATCTAGGCAGGCAACATCCAATATCGAGGAAGTAATCAACGGCCTTATGTCTGAGAGCAACAAGACTGCAGAATCTATTGAAAAATCATATACCACTATCATTGCAGGAATTGAGGCGGTTAACGCGACGATAGAAGGGCTGGATAAAATGGTGGCTGACATTAATGTTGCATCAAATAGCGTTTCTGAAATATCCCGGGCTACTGACAGTCAGGCTGTCGCAACAACCCGTGTTAATCAGAATATTGAGATAGTCCGTGAGATGGTCGTTACTGTCCAGGATAAGATGGATTCATTGTCTGCAAATGCAGAGGAATCAAGTGCTGCAACTGAAGAGATTGCGAGTGCATCCGCTATGATAGTTGATATGGTTGAAAAATTGCAACATAAAATCGGGGAATTCACGGTGTAAATGAAAAATTTATCCAGTACTTCATTACCGCAATCATCGATGAGGCAAATAGTTCTCACGTGGATGAAAATTATAATATTGAATCCTGTCTGGATTTCATCCCAAACGGAGTAAAGATATGAGATTATAACTTATTTAGGGCCTTAACAATAAATCTAAATTATACGCTCATCTCGAAAAAAAAAATAATGTACATATATGATTACCAATTTCTCTTACAAAATTATTGACGATGAAATCTTTTAACCCTTGATATTATGCCCGAAATTAATATTCTGTCTTCACCGATCTCAGTGCTTTATGTGGATGATGAAGAGGACCTTCTTGCTCTTGGTAAAATATTCCTGGAACGTACCGGATCATTTCAGGTCGATACGATATCATCAGCTTCTGCGGCTCTGGATCGACTCACAATCAGGGATTATGATGCAATCATCTCCGATTACCAGATGCCAGGTATGGATGGGATTGCATTTTTAAAAGCATTGCGTGAGAATCATGGAGATATCCCTTTTATTCTCTTCACTGGTCGGGGTCGGGAGGAAGTTGTCATTGAAGCCATCAATAACGGGACAGATTTTTACCTCCAAAAAGGGGGTGAACCAAAGTCACAGTTTGCAGAACTGTCACACAAAATAAAACAAGCCGTACGAAGAAGGCAGGCAGAATTTGAACGACAGCAGCAATTCAATGAGCTGGTTAAGACAAAAGAAGCATTGGAAGAGAGTGAATCCAAATTTCGTGCAATTGTTGAAACAACTCCTGATGCCATCTGGGAAATGGATCTAGGGGGAAATTTTGTTTATATGAGTCCCCGGTGTGAAGAGATACTCGGATATACTTCGGATGAACTAACCGGGAGTTCTCTCAGTTCTTTTTTATCAGAGGACAGTAAAAAATTATTCCAGTCACTTCTCGTAAATGTCAATAACCGAAAAATGGGAATTCTCTCATTTGATCTCCCAGCTGTGCATAAAGATGGTCATCTTGTCATTCTTAACTGCAGGTCATATCCCCTGGTAAATGCCGAAGGAATAATTACCGGGTTTCGAGGTATAACCAGTGATGTTACAGAGAGAACAAAATTTGTTGACGCATTACGTGAGAGTGAACTTCGGCTAAGATCATTCTTTGAAGCAACAAGAGAGGGTATCTTAATTATCGACGAAGAAGGCAAGGTGATCGAGTGGAATGCCAGTTCCGAAAAAATATTCGGAATCGGAAAGCAACAGGCTCTGGGTTTGAATGGCTGGGATTTAATATATCAGATGATTCCTCCTGACCTTCTGACTGAAAAAACCCTGGACGAAATAAAAAAATCTATTCAATATTCTCTAAAAACAGGAAAATCGGTTTTACAGAAACCACAAATATTCGAAGCTGTTCGTGTAGACGGGAAAAGAATATTCGCCAGACAGGTTGTCTTTCCCACAAAAACTGATAAGGGTTACCAGTTTAGTATAGTTACACAGGATATTACCGAAGAGCGACATATGGCTGAGGAAATCAGAAAAAGGGAAGACTGGTTCAGGGGAATGGTAGAACGGTCTCCTGATCTCATCCTCATCCTGGATCAGCAGATGAATATTTCCTATGTTTCGCAATCAATACGAACCATAATCGGATATGAACCAGAAGACCTGACTGGAAAACCTTTTGTAACAGCATGTGAACCTGTTTTTTATCAGAGTTCATTTTGCATTGCGGAATTTATCCGAAAAGCGCAACAAGGAATATCTATAGAAAATGAAGAGATTCAGATACATAAGAGAGATGGATCAGAAATATTTGTCAATTTCTATGCAATCCCGGTAATATTTGAAGGTAATTTTTCAGGAATCCAGATTTCAATACGG
Source organism: Methanomicrobiales archaeon (assembly GCA_012729535.1). Classification (GTDB taxonomy): domain Archaea; phylum Halobacteriota; class Methanomicrobia; order Methanomicrobiales; family Methanospirillaceae; genus Methanospirillum. Next base: position 20,220 of record JAAYCY010000074.1, read on the forward strand.
GATATAACTCTTAATAAAAATAACGAACAAAAACTTCGGATTTCTGAAGAAAAGTTTGGTACCTTATTTAAAAAGAACCCGGTACCTCTCACACTGGTGTCTATTGCCGATGGTTCGTTTTTAGATGTAAATGATATGTTCATTGAAATTACGGGATATTCTCGTGAAGAAGTGATTGGAAAAACTGCTCATGAACTGGGACTTTTTCCAGATGAAACAAAATATAACCTTTTTACAAACACACTCAGGGAAAAACAAAGTGTGGCAGGAATGGAATTATATTCCCGCATAAAATCCGGTGAAATAAGAATCTGCAGGTTTTCTTCTAATATTGTTGTTATTCGTAATGTTCCCCAGATTCTTTCATCTGTTGAAGATATCACACAGATTAAGCATAATGAGAATGCATTAAGCGAAAGGGAGGAACGATACCGGCTAATCATGCAAAACGCACGTGAAGGCATTCTGCTGAATGAACTCACACCGAATGGACCGGGTAATTTTATTGATGCAAATGAATCTGCCTGCAGTATATTTGGTATGCCACGTGAAGATCTGTTCAGACTAACTCTTATTGATATTGATACTCCACAGCTGAAAGCAAGGGCTCAGGAAATTATACCGAATATTATAAAAAACGGGCATGCAACTTTTCAGACGAATTATATCTCACGAGAGGGCCAGGAAAAAATCTTTGACATAAGCGTCTCTTTGTTTACTCTCAATCAGAAACCAGCGATGCTCTCTGTTTTCCGTGACATAACCGAGCAAAAAGCTGCTGAATCAGCCATGAAAGCTATCGTAACCAGTATTGTTGGTTCAACAGGGAAAGGATCATTGACGAGAATCGCTGAAAGTATCAGTTCATGGCTGTTTGCTGACTGCGTCATGATTGGTGAGCTCACAGAGGATAAAGAATATGTTCAGACTCTTTCGATGATATCTGACGGGCAATATGTGGATACGTTTTCATTCCCGTTGAAAGGAACACCATGTGAGCATACCTTAAGCGAAGGGTTTACTTTTTATCCTGATAATGTTTCAACGACTTTTCCAAAAATCAAGGATCTTACCGGCCGGGATTTCCGTGGATACATCGGTTCACCACTAAAAAACTCAAATGGAGATGTCATCGGAGTGGCCTGTATTCTCTCATCTAATCCGATAAATCCAGGTATTTCAGTCCAGGGGATTATTGATATTATCGCTGTTAAGGCAGGTGCAGATATTGAACGGTCACATATTGAAAAACTTCTGGAACATAATGAAAAAATGCTTGCTGAAGCAATGGATATGGCCAACCTGGTCAGCTGGGAAATTGACGTTCAAAAAAAGGCATTTACCTTTAATGATCGCTTTTACGCACTATATATGACCACCGCAGAGCGTGAAGGGGGATATGTTATGAATGCTGAAGAATATTATCGGGAATTTGTGTATCCTGCAGATCTCCCGAAGATTTTCGATGAGATAGCGAAGATTTCAGACGCGGTGGATCCAGAATTTATTTCTGAATTTGAGCATCGGATTGTCCGCAGGGACGGTGAAATCCGGTATATTTCGGTTCGGATAAGGGGGATATTTGATGAGAATGGGAATCTGGTGAAGACTCATGGGGCCAACCAGGATATCACCGAAAGAAAACTCATAGAAGAAACAGTTTTAAAAGCAAATCGCCAGTTAAATCTCCTTTCAAGTATAACAAGACATGATATTCTCAATAATATCTCCACATTTCAAGGATTTCTCTACCTATTAGAGATGGAATCCGATAATAAAGCTGAAACTCTCGAGTATCTTCAGAAGATGAAGGACAGTATTAATAAAATCCGCTCACAGATTGAATTTTCAAGAGTGTATCAGGATCTTGGCTCTCAAAAACCTCTCTGGATCTCTCTGGATGCGATTCTTCAAAGATTATCAGTGCCAGATACTATTCATTTTACAACCAGAGTCTTTGGAATATCGATATTTGCTGATCCCATGCTTGAGAAGGTTTTTTACAATCTATTGGATAATTCCATCAGACACGGTAAGAATGTCACTGAGGTCTTTATCTTTGCAGATGAAGAAAAAAAATATCTGACAATTATATATGAAGATAACGGGGATGGAATCCCTGCCGAAGAAAAAGAAACGATATTTGAAAAAGGGTTTGGAAAGAACACTGGATATGGTCTCTTTCTGGTACAAGAAATTCTCTCTCTTACAAACATTTCGATAAAAGAAACCGGAACACCGGGAAAAGGTGCACAATTTAAGATCCTGGTACCTTCTGGTTCGTACAGGATTGTCCGATGATGAGGTGTACATCCCGATGCATACTGGAACACCATTTGATAATCCGGTGTGATTCCTAGGGAAAAACTATCACAAATCATGCTCCCTTTCGGTATCTGACAACCGAAGATTATGACGTCAAGGAAATGAAGGTGACTGACCTGACTGTCTCCATGAAAATTATAATGAAGGTTTTTCGTTTTGTGTAAGCCCTATAATATTTTCAGTTAGTTCATACTCTTTGAAGGATTTGACTTTATGGACACTTTGATGAAGAGATATTGCCACATCACCGATTCAAGTATCATGACACCATTCACTCTTCACTCACCTGAATCATACGGTTCCTCTATTCAACATTCAAACCACATGTTGAGAAATATACTTCACGCCTATCCTGAACAATTACATATGATCTATCAGTGAAGGATTACTTTTCGGTTGATTACCGTAAATGATCACACCGTATTCCCGTACCGATAAAAATATCCGGTTCACCTCCTGATCTCTTGACTGGCCCTCCATACCACTCGACCAGATATTGTTCTCCTGATTTACTCATAATCAGGTTTTTATTATGCGTTTCTTTCCCATTCTTGATAATTTGGTTGAAAATTTTTACGAGTTTCGGCCTTCCGTTTGAAGGGACAAAGGAATCAATGTAATCAGATCCCACAACCTCGTCAGGCGAATATTCAAGGAGATCACATAATGCTTTGTTCATCATGAGGGTTTTTCCCATAGCGTCTATGACAACAAACAACGTTGATGAGGAATTAATGAGTACATCCAGCAGATCTTTTTGTCGTTCATTTTCCTGTTGACTCTTGTGCAAATCAGTAATATCACGGATTGATTCAATCGTACCGGTAACATTTGATTCTTCGTCATACAGAGGGGCAGCTTTTATCCAAATGGTTTTCTTCTCACCTTTGATTACCGCTGATGTCGCGACCGCACTCAGGACTAATCCCTCCCTTTTTATATGCGTATAATCCAGTGAATCTTTTATTGATTCGGAAAAGAGGAGATCAATGAGCATAACGTGGTCCTGGCCGTATATTGGAATTGCACATGCATCTTTTTTCTTCCCTATCATGTCAGAGGCAGAAAAGCCGGTCATCTCTTCAATTGCATGATTCCAGACAATTACGGTGTCTTTCGAATCTATTGCAAAGGTAGCAACAGGTGAGAAATCAATGATATCTGCAAGTCGTTGTTCACTTTTGCGGAGCAATGTCTCGATCTGTTGTCGTATGGCAACCTCATGCTGAAAAGATTTGGTCCTATCCATAACTGCAGATTCAAGGTCAGACTGATACCCTTCCAGTTCTTCTTGGATCTTCTTTCGCTGAGAGATATCCCTGGTGACACCGATAATTTTTAAGGGATTACCTGAATCATCACATACATACTGGTTGACGACTTCCGTCCATATCCAGGATCCATTTTTATGTAACAGTTTGAGTTCTGCCCTGTTACTATGAGATTTTTTAGATTTTTGAACTTTTTTAAGATTATTTTGAAGCCTTTTCATCACCAACGAGAAATGTTCCGGATGGACAACATCAGAAAGACGATGCTTCATTACCTCTTCAGGTGTGTATCCCCGGAGACGAAAGACAGACGGACTAATATAAGTATAATTACCCTCAAGATCCCTTGACCAGATGACGTCGCTTGCATTATCCGCAATCATCCGGTATTTACTCTCACTTTCCCTGACTTTCTTCTCCATATACTGATGCTCGAGCGCAATACCGATGGCATTTGAAAGCCCTTCAAAAAATTCGGTCATCTCCGGAGAAAAAACATTTTTTCTCTTATCAAGTAACTGGAGTACTCCGATAATGCCTTCATGAGAATGAAGAGGAATGATTGCCAAAGACTCATATCCCTCTCGTTTGCATCGTTTCAATGGAGTTTCATGTGAATCCGGATCCGGGTACGATGCAAGTAAGTTGGTTATATTATTTGTATAAAAACTGCCATATTGTGTAAAAAAATCATAGGTATGATCAATATCTCCGGACAATACCCGTTCATTCATACCAACCGGTGTTCCTTTTCCCTGAGTGAATTGCTCCATTTTTTTTGGTTTTATTGAAGTATACAGGAGTGCCTGATCATTGGTAAATGCTTCAGATAATCCAACCTGCTGGTAAATAGGGAAATCATATTCCGTATGTAACATGATTCCTATCGCCTCTACAAGAGTAGAGTTCCTGATTGCCTGAAGTATTTGTGTTATGGTATCACCCCCTCCTTTCCCTCTAAAATTCAGGATCTGGAGTACTGATACTATCAATTCCTGAAATATCTGTGATCTTTTTTGGCTGGTGATGTCTTCTGCAATAATTGCTATCGATATTGACCCTGGTTTCAAGCACAGATTCATAATTGAAACCGAATACCATAGATGGTCTTCACATCGGTCATACGGAATTTCAATTCGGAATATTTTCTCCGGAGTATATGACTTCAGTCCCTGGAGAACCAGGGAAGAAGAGAAGATATCAAGGTTCAAAGTTTCTAACCGCTCTCCTGAAACTTGACGACCCTCAAGTCCAAGTTTTTTCTGGGCCGAGTAGTTGAGATACTCAATCTTATGCTCGGAATTTACGATTACAATCAGATCGGAAGCAACATCAATAAGTCCGGATACAGGGATGGAATTGACAAGATAATATTTTTTTGACGAACCAATCTCAATTTTTCTGACCTGGCCGAGAATTTCAAGTGTATCAAGATGCCGTGCAGTACTGTGTGGATTCAGGCCACATCGCTGTGCAATCTCCCGTATATTCAGACTTTTTTTCTGGCCGGTCAATACATTCAGGATTCTATCATGAACTGAATCCATTTGTCTGGGATTAATCTTTCTGATATTTAAAGGTACTTATGTGTGCTCAGACACCCGTATGTTATTCTTAAGAGATTCTAAACTATGAGAGACATCGATCATATATGGAATGGGAAGAGTTAGTCTCTCAATCCTGCGATGAGGAAAAATGGATGATTGATAATAATATCTGGAACTGATATGAGCACATGTAAAGAAATCCAGATGACAGGAGAGCAAATTTATTCAAAATTATTTTCCGGATGATTACTATGGGTCTTATTGATAATATTACAATGGAAAAGAAACTTATCGGAAGTTTCATCATTATTCCAGCCATTTTGGCTATTATTGCAATTTTTGAGAATGTTTATATAGATACATTGTTTAGAACCAGTAATACTTGGTGATAGTTATGATTCAATTAGATGACCTGACAATAAGTAAAAAACTATTCATCCTTATAATTGTTGGAATTGTTGCGCTTATCGTTGTTGGGATGTTCGGAATTACAACCACGCAGCAGGTCAATTCCCAGTTGGAACAATTATACAACAACAAGTATGCCCATTCGGTGCTGGCTATCCAGGCATACAGTGACATGCTCAACTATGCGGTCGAAGGGTACAGATTCTCTGCCGAAACGGACATGGAAAAAAGGAAAGACATGTTGAAGAACAACGTGGAGCCCTTTGCAGTACGGTTCAAGGAAAAGTTGACAGCATACGAATCGATCCCAATGGCGGACGACGAGAAGGAGACGGTTACGAAATTGAAAAAACTGTCTGACGAGTATTTTACTATCGTAGCAAAAGCGAATTCGTTAACCCTGGAGGGAAAAATTGAAGAGTTGAACAAGATTAGGACTGAACAGGCAGCTCCGAAACGGGCGGAGACGATGGCAGAGATTCAGAACCTGGTGAACCTGAATAACCAGAGTGCCTATCAGTATTACTCTGAGGCCCAGTCAGCCTCTGTCAATACCATAATCCAGATCATCATTGTGACCATCATCTGTGCACTCATTCTCCTGGTTATCTCCTGGTTTATCATCAGGAATCTTACCCGGAGGATCAATATCCTTACGAACGGTATGGATGAAGTGGGATCTGGAAACCTATCATATCGGATTGGACTTACTGGAAAAGACGAAATCACCCATATAGGATCTTCATTTGATTCAATGACTGGCAATCTTGAAAAACAGTCCTTTGAGATAAACCAGAATATCGAGAGATCGAAACGCGCAAATGTAGCCATAATGAACATGGCAGAAGAGATTAAGGCAGGTAATATTGATGCAACGATTACCACTTCTGACTATGAAGGGGAGTTTTTCGTAACCGTTCAGAGTGTAAATGATCTCGTACATGCATTTGTTCTCCCCATCAAGGAAGCAATGAACATAGTTAATCAATTCGCGGCAGGAAATTTTGCCATCAGGTATGATAACCGTGCTCAGGTCAGGGGGGACTTTGAAAAATTCAAACAAGCTCTTGATAATAGTGGAATCTGTGTATCTGATGCCATCAAAGAGGTGAAGATAGAGGTTGAAACCCTGAGTTCAGTGATGGAGGAGACGAATGCAAGTGCAGAAGAAGTGGCAAGTACTACGAATATGCTCGCCAAAAGTTCCTCCTCGGTCAGTCTCCTTGCAGAGAGGAGTGGAAGTGGGATTACCCAGACGCTTACTGCGATGAATGATCTCTCGAGTACCGTAAGTGCGGTTGCAACGAAAGCCGAGCAGGCCTCAGTAATGGCAAAACAGACTGTTGAGCTATCTGAAAAAGGTCTCACTCTGGCCGGGAAGGCAGAGAATGGGATGGAAGGGATCATACATTCATTCGAGGCGACGGGAAGCAATATATCTGACATTACCAGCCAGATGGATGAGATCGGTAAGATTGTTGGTGTTATCACCGGAATTGCAGAACAGACCGGCCTGCTTGCCCTGAACGCAGCGATTGAGGCTGCACGGGCCGGTGAAGCCGGATTGGGCTTTGCGGTAGTAGCTGATGAGGTCAAGGCACTTGCTCTTGAATCGCAAAAATCAGCTGAGAATATCGCCACCATCATCGGAAATCTTCAGAAAAAATCCCTTGAAGTATCTGAGTCGATGAATACGGTATCATCTGAGGTGAAAGCTGGAAACGAAGCGGTTACTGAGACCCTTAGTGTGTTTAACGAGATCGTAAAAGCGATCGATGTTGTTCATAATAATATGACCGAGGTTGCCGGAGCGACGGAAGAACAGGCGGCTGCGGTTGAGGAGATCACGGCAAGTGTCCACGAAGTGGGAAGCCTGGTGCAGCAGACCGCTACGGAGGCAGTAGACTCAGCAGCAGCAACAGAGGAGGTCACGGCTTCCATCGATCAGATCACGAAAGCGATCTCCGAAGCAGCAGCATCGGTTCAGAATATTTCAACCCAGATGGGTACGTTCACCATCTCTTGAGGATAAATGGCTGCATTTGTCGTAGAGGAACAGAAACCGGAAGATACAGGATCAGATTGGGGGGAGGCTGTCTGTCGTTCCCGTGGCTCAACAAAGTCTCGGAAAAGCGGAACCGAACAGGTGGTTGAATTCATCCTGGGGAATGAGTTGTTTGCCGTGGATCTTTTTGATACCCGGCGGCAGCCTTAAACCAGGTATCTACCATCATTGGAAATCTTTCAATCATCGCAACCCGGATAAACGATTCCATGTTACGCCTTAATGGATAAAATTAGAGAATTTCATCCAATTATTATTGTTTTTATGGAGATACACATGAAATCTGACATCATTACATCTGCTGACAATACGATGCAGCCTGAATATTCTTCTTCAGAACGGAGAGAAAAGGCTGTTGAGGGAATGCAATTTGTAGAATTTATGCTAGGCCATGAATGCTATGCAATCAACCTGTTCCACACCAGGGAGGTTATTACTCCGAATGAGATTACCCCTCTCCCTGGAGCATCGCCTTATGTAAAAGGAATGATGGATCTTCGCGGGTCCATAACCACCATTATCGATCTGAAAAAAATGATGAATATCACCAGTGAATCAGGATTAAAACACCGATCACGAATTATTATCCTCGATCAAGAGTTTATGGAAAAACCACTGGGTATCCTGGTTGATGACGTCTCATCAGTCAGTACGTATCGATTGTCTGATATTGATAAGGAAACAAAAAATGATTCGAATAACGTCCGTTACATATCGGGCGTGATTAAAAAGACCGTACCAGATGAGAAAAAAGAGAATCATAATTTTATTCTCTGGTTGAATATTTTCCACATGATGGACAGTATAAAGCAGGATTTCTAATATTGGTTATTTATTCCTCTCATCTAAGCAAATGTGACTGGAAATTAATACGAACTTAAAGCGATGGTGTGCCCTTTGATAGTATGATCAATTCTAATTTTCTCTCTTCACCGATCTCAGTGCTTTATGTGGATGATGAAGAGAACCTTCTTGATCCTCATCTCCCGGATTTTTAGGCACATAAATTCAGTTGGTCTAAAATTTCTCTGTTTTTCTTACTGACTTCAGACAGCAGAGTTTCTCCTTGAGATAACTCGAACAACTTGATCTTTTCGAGTTCGA
>JAAYCY010000075.1 GCA_012729535.1 Methanomicrobiales archaeon
ATGGAGTATACCTGAAGCTGAACGTGACCGGAAAAGCAGGAACATATGCAGGTATCTATCGACTATTGTACATCCGTGCGAATCAGTTCTTGTTTATTGTGCAAAAATTCCTGAAGTCGAAACATCATGGTTTATTGACCAGCTGCTATTGGAAAAGCGTAATGTTGTTGTGCCTGTCATCGAAAAAGAGACAGTGAGCCTTCGTCTTTCATATATTGAGTCCCGGAGTGTTCTTCTTGCTGGTACATTTCATGTACCTGAGCCACTTGGAAATGAGATCCCGGCATCACCAGATGATATCACCTGTGCAGTAATCCCTATGCTCGGATATGATAAGTCAGGGGGCAGAATCGGGTACGGTGCAGGATATTATGATCGGTTTTTATCTGAACATCCTCATATTAAAACGATAGGAATTGCATTTTCTGCCCAGGAAGTCTCTTTTATCCCGGTCCAGGAACATGATGTCCGGATGGATGTGATAGTAACGGAAAAGGGTGTTATTCAGTGTAATGGTGGGAAATTATGACTTCAAAATCAGGAATACGTCTTGAAGTTCGTCGGGCTGCTGAAGAAGATGCAGGAAAAGGACTTGCAAGGATCCATCCGGCTGTTATGAGGGCTCTAGGTATTGTGAACGGAGAGTTCATTGAGATACTTGGTACAAAAAGGGCTGTTGCGGCAGCCTGGAGTACACAAAGTTCAAGTCACGGACGTAATGATATTGCCATTGATGGGGAGATCAGGAGCAATGCGGGGAGTGGTATTGATGATAGGGTTATGGTCCGTCGTGTAGCAGTACATGATGTACGAAGAATCATCCTGCAACCGGTTACAAGCATCTCGTTGAACAATCCTGAAGTTCTTCTTGCAAAAAAACTTCGTGGAAGACCTGTTGTCGAAGGTCAGACCGTACGGATAGATCTCATCGGAAATACTGTTACGTTTGTTGTCTCCATGGTTGAACCCAGGGGAACAGGGGTTGTAACTTTTACTACAGAAGTTATTCTTCATGATACCCCTTATAAGACTGAAGAGAAGAAAAAAGAGGAATTATTAATTCAGTACGAGGATATCGGGGGATTATCCCGGGAGATCAGTTTAATCAGGGAAATGGTTGAAATCCCCTTACGATATCCACGTATTTTTGAACACCTTGGTATTGATTCTCCAAAAGGTGTCCTGTTGTATGGTCCTCCCGGGACTGGAAAAACACTGCTTGCCCGTGCGGTTGCAAGTGAAGTTGAGGCTCATTTTATCCCTTTGTCAGGGCCTGAAGTTATGAGTAGGTATTATGGAGATTCTGAAAAGAAAATCCGTGAAATATTCGAAGAAGCTCGACAGAAAGCACCTTCAATAATATTTATTGATGAGATAGATTCCATCGCCACAAAGCGGCAGGATACAACCGGAGAAGTAGAACGGAGAGTTACTGCCCAAATTTTAACGATGATGGATGGACTTGCCAGCAGGGGACAGGTAGTAGTAATTGCTGCAACAAACATGCCAGATTCCATTGATCCAGCTCTCCGTCGTGGAGGCCGGTTTGACCGGGAGATAGAAATCGGGATTCCTGATCGGGCAGGACGTCTTGAAATCTATCACGTGCATACCAGGACTATGCCGCTTGCTGATGATGTTGACCTTGAGTATTATGCAGAAACGAGCTATGGGTTTGTTGGTGC
>JAAYCY010000076.1 GCA_012729535.1 Methanomicrobiales archaeon
AATTAGGTGTTTTATTGAACCTGTCAAGTTCTGTGTTCACTACATTAGATGTCATATTAAACCTCTCAAACTCCGTGTCAACAAAATTAGGTGTTTTATTGAACCTGTCAAGTTCTGTGTTCACTAAATCCGGTGACTTATTAAACCGGTCTGATTCGTAATCGACCAGTCTGTTTTTTGTTGAACTTCCAAACGCGGTATCTGCACATACAGCTCCCGCAACCAAAGAGAATAGAAGGAAAAAAATTACTGTTTTCATCATCAGCTCTTTGGCATGAAGAATTATGTATTTTCCTGTCTCATAAGAAAAAATTATATATTTTGGGCATATTCTGTTTTAGCCTGTTCACCTGTATCTTTCCTCTGATCCTTTCAGACTGACATACCAGTGAAAAGAGTATAAAAAGTTCCCTACGAGGGTGAAGAAACTTCATACTCCCATGCAGCAGATATCAGAAGGAAAGGATGGGGTAGTAATGAAAATGTTAAAACGTATTTCAATAGCGAGTTTTTTTATCGTTGTTCTTCTTCTCCTCTGTTTATGCATTCCTAATGGAATTGCGCAGAGAAATGAGAATATTTATTCATATAATCCCTTTTATTCAGGTGGAGTAGTAAACCAGCACACAAATTCCGGTGATCTTTCCAAGGATCATGCATCTGATCGGCTCATTGTCAGGTATAATCCGGACAGTGTGGGCAAAAAGGATGGAATGATGTCTGCCATGTCAGTAGCGAATGCACAGGCAGGTTCCAGGATTGTCCACGACCTGAGCAATAATGGAGTCCCGGGGATGCAGGTCGTTCAGGTTACTGGAACGAGCCTTGAAAATGCAATGGCATCATATAGGGCAAATCCTGATGTTCTTTATGTCGAACCGGATTACAGGATTTCACTCAGTCCAATTGAACAATCTGGTAAAACAGCTGAAATAAAAAGCGTTGGGGCTGCAAGTACCAACTATCCCAATGATCCAGGATTTTCAAATCTCTGGGGACTCTCTAATACCGGCCAGGCACCGTTTTATGGTATATCCGGTGCAGATATCGATGCCCCTCTTGCATGGGGAGTATCAACCGGATCTTCCAGTGTCACGGTTGCTGTCATTGATACTGGTGTCGATTACACCCATACTGATCTTACAGCAAATATCTGGCGAAATTCTGGTGAAACTGTCAATGGGATCGATGATGATGGAAACGGGTATATTGATGACATCAGGGGATGGAATTTTGTTACAAAGACAAATGATCCCATGGATGATAATGGCCATGGTACTCATTGTGCGGGGTCCATCGCAGCAGTCGGTAACAATGGTATTGGTATCTGCGGGGTTACCTGGAATACAAAAATTATGCCGCTCAAGTTTCTGGATGCACAGGGCTCTGGTTATACTTCGGATGCAATTTCAGCAATTTTATATGCAAACAAGATGGGAGTTCCGATAATCTCTAATTCATGGTCCGGAACAGGATACTCACAGTCACTTAAGGATGCACTTGATGCATCCACAGCAGTGGTTATATGTGCATCAGGAAACAGCGGTGGAAATTCAGACATTACCCCGATATATCCTGCTGCATATACAAGCAGTAATATTGTTTCTGTTGCTGCATCCGGGTATGATGATACTCTGGCATCCTTCTCTAATTATGGGCTCAGTTCAGTAGATGTTGCAGCACCAGGAGTTAGTATTTACAGTACGACAAAGTCCGGACAATATAAGTATCTGAATGGTTCTTCAATGGCTGCTGCTTATGTTACTGGGATAGCAGCTCTCATAAAAGCCCAGAATCCCTCAATGACTGCTGCACAGATAAAAAGCAAAATTCTAGGAACCTGTGATTATATCTCTTCATTATCAGGAAAAGTTGTTACCGGAGGAAGAGTGAATGCAGCCAAAGCTCTTGGAATAAATACTCCTACCCCAACCCCTACTCCATATCCCAGTCCAACCGTGACCCGAACTCCTACCCCAACCCCTACTCCATATCCCAGTCCAACCGTGACCCGAACTCCCACTCCAACCCCTACTCCATATCCCAGTCCAACCGTGACCCGAACTCCCACTCCAACTCCTACTCCATATCCCAGTCCAACCGTGACCCGAACTCCCACTCCAACTCCTACTCCATATCCCAGTCCAACCGTGACCCGAACTCCCACCCCAACTCCTACTCCATATCCCAGTCCAACTGTGACCCGAACTCCCACCCCAACTCCTGTTCCTACATATCAACCGGAAATCCCCTGTGGGGTCTATAAAACAGATACCCAGACCGGTTTTTTAAGGCAGGGACAGGCAGCGGTTTATGGTTATTATATTCCGCCTGATGGCAGGTCCAGGATAGAGTGGTCACTCGGGTCTTACGGATCGGCAGGTATCGGAAAAGGTCTGGATAAATCATCCAAATCCGCAAATGCAAATAATAATCAAAATTCCGGAAGGTCTACATCAATCTTTGACGTGTACGTGTTCAAGGACTGTAATCCGAAGATCTCGTACTGCTACACTGGATATTACTCGTACGGACCTGGTTCATATGTAACGATATCGCCTCCTTCATCAGGTTCGACATATTTTGTCATGATACATGCCAGACAGGGGAGTGGAACATATACTCTGAAAATGAACAGTTACAAGTGCCATAACACTCCGATTATCATAGCTTCTGCTGATGGGGTAACGCAATCTGTATCACAAGATGCAGGAAGAGGAAAGGAAATCCCTGCTCCTGGAGCAGAGTTTGTTAATTTATAATAAGAAGGAAACCTGGAAATCTTATTTTTCTCCTCTCATGCATTGCCAAAAATTAATGTTCCTTCTTTTTCATCAACTACAATCTCTTTATCTTTAGAAACCGTTCCTTCAAGAATCATTTTTGATAGTTCATTCAGCAGGTTTTTCTGGATAACCCGTTTGATTGGTCGTGCACCAAACTGGGGGTCAAATCCTAGTTTAGCAATATATCCTACGGCCTTATCCGTTGCAGTAAACCTGACATCACTTTTCTCAAGCATTTTCTGGACAATTCCCAGTTGAAGCCTGACAACTGTTCTGATCTCCTCCATGTTCAGCGGTTTGAACATGATGACTTCGTCAATCCGGTTAAGAAATTCTGGCCGAATGGTCTTTTTGAGAAGTTCAAACACCTTGGCCTGTGTCTGTTCAAACATCATGGTTCGGTTTTCATCGGTGGTATGTTCCAGGTTCTCCTGGATAATATGTGAACCGATATTTGAAGTCATGATAATGATGGTATTTTTAAAATCCACCGTCCTGCCTTTGTTATCGGTGAGACGACCATCATCCAGTACCTGGAGGAGGATATTAAAGACATCTGGATGGGCCTTTTCTATTTCATCCAAAAGAACCACGGAATATGGCTTTCTACGAACCGCCTCAGTCAATTGTCCTGATTCTTCATATCCCACATAACCTGGAGGTGCTCCAACCAGCCGTGAAACCGTGTGCCTCTCCTGGTATTCTGACATATCAATCCGAACCATACTGTTTTCATTATTGAACAGGAATTCTGCCAGGGCTTTTGCAAGTTCAGTCTTTCCTACACCCGTAGTCCCAAGAAAGATAAATGAACCAATCGGACGTTTTGTATCCTGAAGTCCTGCCCTGCTCCGACGGATGGCATCAGAAACCGCTCCTATAGCTTCATCCTGCCCGACAACCCGCTTGTGAAGTTCTGTTTCAAGACTGAGAAGTTTTTGTTTTTCACTCTGGAGCATCCTGCTTACGGGAATACCCGTCCACCTTGAGACAACTTCTGCAATCTCCTCGGCATCCACCTCTTCGTTTACCATCGCCGAATCTTTTTGTAATACCGTCAGTTGTTCCTCAAGTTCTTTGATCTTCTTCTCAATCTCCGGGATATGACCATATCGAATTTCCGCTACTTTTCCCAGATCGGCATTCCTGTTTGCACTTTCTGCTTCGAATTTCCATTTTTCAATTTCATTTTTCCTCTGCTGGATCTGTTCGACAATATCCTTTTCAGATTGCCATTTTGTCTTAAGACGGTTTCTCTCTTCAGTCAGATTTCCGATCTCTTCATTCAGGTTGTCCAGTTTTCCCTGGTCTTTCTCACGCTTTATTGCTTCCCTTTCAATTTCGAGCTGGCGGATCTTCCTCTCGATAATTTCCAGTTCTTCAGGGACAGAATTAATTTCCAGGCGGAGTTTTGATGCAGCTTCATCGATTAAGTCTATCGCTTTATCAGGGAGGAACCGATCAGATATGTATCGCTGTGAGAGCTCTACAGCGGCAATGATAGCTTCATCTTTGATCCTGACATGATGATGGGACTCATATTTCTCTTTAATGCCACGTAGAATTGATATTGAATCTGCAATGTCTGGTTCGTTCACCATTACCGGCTGGAATCGACGTTCAAGGGCTTTGTCTTTTTCAAAATATTTCTGGTATTCTTTTAAGGTCGTTGCACCGATAACATGTAGTTCTCCTCGTGAAAGTGCCGGCTTTAAAATATTTGCAGCATCCATTGCACCTTCACTCGCTCCGGCCCCGACAAGCGTATGGATCTCGTCGATAAAGAGAATTATCTCTCCTTCTGCTGAAATTACTTCCTTCACAACACTCTTGAGCCGTTCTTCAAACTCACCCTTATATTTTGCCCCGGCTATGAGAGCTCCCATGTCAAGTGAATAAATCTGTTTTGTTTTCAGGTTGTCCGGAACGTCTCCGTCAATAATCCGGTGTGCAAGTCCCTCGGCAATGGCTGTTTTTCCAACACCTGGTTCTCCGATAAGGATTGGATTATTTTTTGTTCTTCGTGAAAGAATCTGGAGCACCCTGCGTATTTCGTCATCACGGCCGATAACCGGGTCAAGTTTTCCACTTCCTGCAAGATCATTCAGGTTACGGGCATACTGGTTCAGGGCATTATAGGTTTCTTCCGCAGTCTGGCTGCTGACCGTCGATCCTTTGCGAAGTTGCCTGATAGCTGTTTTTAGCTCTTTCTCAGATACTCCATTTTCTTTCAACAGCCGTGCGGTTGAATCATTGCCTGATAACAGGCCTAGGAGCAGATGTTCTATGGAGATGAACTCATCCTTGAATTCCTGGGAATATGCTGTTGCTTTTTGGAGGGCTTTTGCAGAATCCTGTGCAAGATATTGTTCACCTCCAGTGACTTTCGGACAGGAATCTACAAGGTTGTCTAGTGCACGTGTAAAAGAATCAAGGTTCACATTGACTTTTTTCAGGAGATAAGGGATGACATTTTCATCTACGACCAGCATACCTTTCAGGAGATGTGATGTCTCGATGGCCTGGCACTGATGTGCTCCGGCTATTTCCATCGCTTTCTGGATAGCCTCCTGTGATTTGATGGTATAATTATTAAAGTTCATAGACAGGTACTCACTTCCTGGTGATCACTTTGTTTTGATGTATGTTTGTATAATAGTTCTATTTTCATGTATAGGGAAAAATTCTGCACACCTGGAAGACAGGATATGACCTGCCGGTTTACTACCGTTAAAAAAACGATGGACAAAAAATGTTATTGTTGAAATAGTTAAGAGTAATTTGGTGAGTGATGAGATAGACTTGTGTAAGGAAAAAACCTATAATGCTTTACTTAATTGAAATAATTCCAAATTATGCTCACATATTTATCTACAACCGGATAACCTCTTTTTTCCAATTTTCATATGCATGGTATGAATAAACCGGCGGGCTGCATGAACCCGGACCGCAAATGTATATTGCCGGTTTTCGTGGATACTGAGTAACTTCCTGAATTATCGGGGATACATCATCTGGATTATTGATGGGAACAGTAATAGCTCCGGGGAGGTACTGCGTCCTGATATCGGTTAGGATATCAGTAATTTCCGTGGATTTGTCCGGAAACAGGGCAAGGATTCTAAAACTTTTTTCTTTCTCTATTGATGCAGAAAGAAATGAAAGCATCACTCCAGAGCCCTGGCCTGATACTCCCCCTGCCATCCTGATAAGCTGGTCATATAATTGAGAATATGTAATGTCCCCAGTGAGACAAAAGAGCCTGTTAATCACTATTGAAGCCATGCCATTAACCGAAGGAAGAGCACCATCCATCCTGTCCATGAGACGAACGGGTAGATCGGTTGTTTCACTATTTGAATGATAAAATCCCCCGTCACTTTCATCCCAAAATCCACTACGTACTTGTTGAACCAGCTGGATTGCTGACTGCAGCCATTTCACATCTCCATCTGCTTCAAAGAGGTCAAGAAGCCCTTTTGCCAGAAAGATATAATCTCCACTTAATGCTGGATTTCCTCTCTTTTCCCTAAACCAGCTATGAAGAAGTCTTCCCCTTTCATCTATCAAATTCTGTAAAATAAAGGTTGCTGCATGAACAGCAGCCTGATAGTATCTGGTCCATCGAAAGGTAATATATCCCTGTACCAGGGCTGATATCATTAACCCATTCCAATCGGATAGAATTTTGTCGTCAATCGGTGGAGTTTCCCGTTCTTTTCGGATTGACAGAATTTTTTTCTGCATTCGTGCCAGCCATTCACCTGGAGATGCGATTCCATACTCAGACAGGGCTACATGGAGATCCCTTTCCGGATGAAGTACATTGCTTCCAAATGGAATCCCGTGTCCGGATACATTCCCTTCAGGAGTTATCCCGGTAATCGTGCAAAACAGTCTGCCGTCATCGTTCCCGAGGATTTTCATAATTTCTTCCTGTTTCCACAGGTAATAAGCTCCTTCACCTTTTGGGCTGTCTGCGTCTACCGATGAATAAAACGCTCCTCTTGGATCAGATAGAGATAAAATGACATAATCAAGAATTCCCTCGGCAGTATTTTTAAAGAGGCTGTTTTTAGAAATCCGGTAACCTTCGCAATATGCTATGGCAAGAAGTGCCTGATCATAGAGCATCTTTTCAAAATGAGGGAGTTTCCATCCCCTGTCTGTTGCATACCGGTGAAAACCGCCATCCAGATGATCCCTGATACCACTGACTGCCATCTTAAAAAGAGTGTGTTCTGCCATGCTCCATGCGGTATTGTTGGAATAATGATGGTAATACCGTAACAAAAAGAGAATTTGTGTAACGGAGGGAAACTTGGGGCTGGTTGA
This sequence comes from Methanomicrobiales archaeon, assembly GCA_012729535.1. GTDB lineage: Archaea > Halobacteriota > Methanomicrobia > Methanomicrobiales > Methanospirillaceae > Methanospirillum. The sequence goes on from JAAYCY010000076.1 coordinate 7,122, forward strand.
AAAACCTCCATATTCTGGATCATACTGATGAGCAAGGTAGATGTACGCATCATGATTTCTCTCTTCTGATATGTCGGCCGGTGTTGGTGTAAAGACCTGTTTTACCGCCTGAATCAATTTTTTACCAGTTTCATTCACTTCTTCACGCCGGCTTTTCCATATATCCGAAATATATGGGAGAAGATCCATCATTCCGATCATTCCCGGGCGGCTGTATTTTGGGAGATATGTTGTAGCATAAAAAGGTTCCCGGTCCGGACTAAGAAAGATGGTCATCGGCCAGCCTCCAGAACCGGTCATCAGCTGGCAGATTGTCATGTATAATTGATCAATATCAGGTCGTTCCTCACGGTCGACTTTGATTGAAATAAAATTATTATTAAGGAGTATAGCGATTTCCGGATCTTCAAAAGATTCCTGTTCCATCACATGACACCAGTGACAGGCAGCATACCCGATGGACAAAAAAACCGGTAAATCAAGTTCTCTGGCAATCTCAAAGGCTTCTTCTCCCCATGGATACCAGTTTACCGGGTTTTTTGCATGCATCAGGAGATATGGGCTTTTTGATCCGGATAACCGGTTTTTGTGTAATTCACTCATTTTTATCCACAGAAGTGAGAAATTTTCTGATAGTTTCAATGTATGTTGTTCTCTGCTCCAGGTGATGAGCATGTGCTGCATCTTCAAAAATCACCAGTTGTGATCCTGGTAGCATACTCTGGTAATGCCTCGTGGATTCGGGAGATGCTTCATCGTATCGACCACATGTAAAAAGTGTTGGAACAGTTATCATGGGCAGGTCTTGTGCCCGTTCATACGTCCTGAGTGTTCCCTTTATAGTAAATTCACTTGGTCCCCACATGTATTCATATACAGAATGGCCCAGTTTTTCCATTGAAGCCATCAGGCACTCAGGCCACGTTTCAGATCGGCACAAGTGCCGGCGGTAAAATTCGTTCATCGCTTCCTGGTATTCCGGAGAGTCATATGATTCCAGTTCTTCATATTTCAGGATGGTATTTCTGATACTTGATGGAAGCTCTTCAATGTACTGACGCTGGTCATTATGCCACCTGGATACACTCAGGCAGGGGGCAGAAAGGATGAGAGAGTTGACACCTGGTGGTTGTTGGGTGATAAGATACTCAACCGCCAGCATAGTGCCCCAGGACTGTCCGAGGATATGTAAGTTTAAAAGATCCAGTTTTTCCCTGATTTCTGTGAGTTCCCGTACATAATATTCCAATGTATACCCGGTAAGAAAATCAGGTTTATCCGAGTATCCACAACCAAGCTGGTCATACCAGATGACCGGTCTCTCTGATGACAAAGCCTTTAATGGCAACAGGTAATCATGGGGAAAACCCGGACCACCGTGAATGATGAGGAGGGGGGTTTTAGGTTTTTTTGCTCCATCTATCCTGAACCATATTTTCCAGGAATTAACCTCTATGAATCCTTCCCTGGTGTCATCCGTCATACGGTTTTGTTTAGGTGAAATCAGATGTATAGTTTTTGAAAATGAGATGAATGGTGTCAATACTTTAGGAGTCTTTCCTTCTTTTTCACGTTACTCGTGATAACCGACTATAAGATACCTGAAAATTAAGGAGTCTTTTCTCTTATCAGGTTACATCTGATGGCAAATAATAAACTATGCATATAGATATTTTTTTGTGTTTTTCAATACTAATAGGTAATAAATATGCGAATATTGCTTATTGATGATAATGAAAAACTCTGTGTTTTATATCAACAGGTTCTCACAAAGGGGGGACATGAGACAGATTACCTGACTGATCCAACAAAAGCCCTTGATACCATTCGGAATACAAAACCAGAACTGATTCTACTTGACATTATTCAGGAACCAATATCCGGATGGGATGTTTTAGAACAGGTTCGTAGTGATCCTGAATATTTCCAGATACCGATTATCATTCTTACCGGAAAAGTACTGACAACAGACGAAGCAATACGGTATGGGCTGAAAATTGAAGGCTTTATCATGAAACCACTTGAAAGGAACATGCTTCTTGCAGCCATCAGCGAGATGAAGGAACTCCTTGATGAGAGTGAAGATATGTATGAACGAGCCTTATCGGCTGGGATGAGCCCGGAAAAGGCATCTGAATGCAGAAATTCGACAAAAAAGAAGAGAATACTTAAATTTTTGGAGGAAACATTATCAAAGCAGGAAAAAATACTCGCTGGAGAAGAGTATGGAAGGCCGGATATCCTCCAGAACCTGGACGTACTGAGGGATTTGATAACCCGGGAGTTACTAAAAATAAACAAAATAATTCAGGATTGCCCTTAGGGCCTGAAAATTTACGTTTTTTGCCCTTTGTTCATCTGGTCCTTGTGTTCAGCATAGGTAACCCATGCTGCATCAAACCTGGTCATAAGATCAGAAATTTTATTGCTGATGTCAAGTGCATATCCTTTTTCCAATGTCATTCCATCTGATAGTTTGATAAGAAGGTCCTGGAGAGGTGTTCTGAGTTCAGCCGAAATTGAGCGGATATTTTCCAGGCTACTGTATAATTGGGCATAATCATTCCGCGTTTTTTCTGCTTCATATAATGCATGTTTCTCATTGGTTACATCATCCATAATTGTGGCAATATGAGTGGTAACACCATCTTTTTTAAGTGGAATCCGAATAAATTCAATAAATTTTACTACATCACCAAAATTGTATTTTCGTATTCTCTTCTCCATGTCTCCTGAACGAAATATTTCCTGTAGATCCTGCATATCTCCGAAGAAGGAAAATTTCGGAGTTTCATACAATGGTCTTTTTAGCATATATTCGCTGATTCCAGCTTTTCGCGCCAGTTCATCAAACAGGGGGTTACGGCCTGTCAGCATCAGTCCTTTGTCAATGACGAATGCAGGAAGTTTAAGAACGTTTGTCAATGCCATCATGTGGCGGATTATCTGTGGTCCAAGATTTGAGGGATCAATGGATTCCGATTCTGCTTTATCGACAACCATCAGGCATTCCGGCAAGATCTTACCATCTCTGAGAATAAACCCTCCTTTCAGATTTACTGGAATATAACTCCCATCTTTATGTTTGAGCGAGACCTGGTCTGGAAGAATGAACTGAAGACCTGCCTCATAATTTTTTTCATCACCAACAATAATTTCCTGGGTTTTAAAATAGGTTTCAGCAGGTTTTCCAATTATTTCATTTTTAGAAAAACCGATCATTTCAACCGCTGGCTGATTCATCTCCAATATATTCATCTCATTTGAGAAAATGACAACCGGAAGAGGAATGGTAATTACTTTTTTACTGAGATCAGATTGTGCCTCCGGATGTTTTTCCTCATGGACTCTCTGTTTAATCCGGTGTTTATGAAGGCTCATCTCAATATTTGTCATCAATTCCCGCTCTTTGAACGGTTTTAAGAGGTATCCTGACGGAGAAACAGCAATGGCTCGTTCCAGTGTCGCTTTGTCTGAATGGGCGGTGAGGAAGATGATAGGAATGTTATATAGTTCAATGATTCTTTTCGCTGCTGTAATCCCATCCATCTCTCCCTTTAACCTGATATCCATGAGTACCAGGTCAGGTTTTTTCTCTCCGGCTTTCTGAATCGCGGATTCTCCGGTAATTGCCTGGGCAACTACATCGTATCCCATCTCCTTGAGTTTTTGTTTAATCTCCATGGAAATGATCATCTCGTCCTCAACAATCAGGATTTTACTTCCCTGTGGCATGTTACTGATCCCCTGTAATAAATCCTTCATTAACTGGAATTTTCATCTTTACCACTGTTCCTTTGTCTGATTCAAATGTAATCTCTCCGCTTGTCTGGAAGATTAAATTAGATATGATCTGCATGCCAAGTGTATTACTTGATTCAATGTCAAATTCTGGAGGAAGTCCCTTCCCGGTATCACGGTACGTGATGTTCAAAAATCCTGTTTCATCGGCAACTATGGTAATACTAATTTTTCCTTTCTTTTTTGGGATAAACCCATGTTTAAAAGAATTTGTAATCAGTTCATTCATGATAAGTCCCAGGGGGATTCCTGCATCAATAGTCATTTCGATAGATGGATCACAGACGAGGCTCAGTGAGATTAGTGATTCATCAGGAGAAAAATCAGAAATTAACGTCTCTGCGAGTGAGTTCATGTATTCAAGCAGGTTAATACTTACCAGGTTGTCAGTCCGGTACAATTTCTCATGAACAATCGCCATGGATAATATTCTGTTTTTACTCTCCTGTAACACATCCAGTACAAAGGGATTATCCACCATTTTGCTTTGAATTCGGAGCATACTGACAATGATCTGCATATTGTTTTTTACCCGGTGGTGAACTTCCCGAAGCAGGATATCTTTTTCTTTGAGCGACTGACGGATTTTCTCTTCGGCTTGTTTACGCTCTGTGATATCCATAATACTTCCGAGAATTGCAGTTTTCCCTTTATATCTGATACCAGTTATGAGATTTTCCATCCAGATGGTTCTTTTTTCCGCTGTTATTCCCCTGAATTCATAATCATATGCTAAATCAGGATTTTCCATGACTTTTTGGTAATGTTCAAGGACTAAATCACTATCATCCGGATGTACGAACAAACTACTCGGAGATTTTTCAAGTTCTTCCCGGTTACAATCCAAAATTTCTGCCATGCGTGGGTTAGCATAAATAAACCTGAAGTCCTGAATCAGGTATACACCCACCAGGGATTGTTCAACAGGTTTATGGTACAATTCCTCGGTCTGATACCTGCTAATTGCAGATCCAATAACCTCAGAAGCCATGATAAGGGCTTCAATCTCTGCAATCGGACAGACATATTCTTTTTTATAGGTGACAAATGCAATTGTGCCCCATAATATTTCCGCTGAAAAAACCGGTATTAACAACAAAAATTGGGGAATATCGCATTTTCCCGAACAATTAGTTTCCTTCTCGATCTTTAATCGGTCAGTAATGTAAAATCTGTTTTTTTCCAGATATTTATACAAGTGAGGTAAAATATCTGAACAAATGTTCGGGTACTCGATTTTGTGACCCTCTTGTTCAGTTTCAGTCCATTCACAATAATAGTCTTCAAACCCGGGCTTTTCATAGTAATTTATACCAATGAGGATGACTTGCTCAACTCCTGTTGTAATGCCAAGCAATTCAAGGTAATCCGGAATGACTGGTTCCCATTCCTTATTTCTCATAAGACTCTGGGCAACGGTGCTGATAGCACTAAGAATTCGATCTCTTTTTTCCAGTTCCTGCCTGGTCCTAACCAGATCTGTGATTTCAAGGGTGGTCCCGACCAATCCAGTTACCTTACCTGTCTGGTCATGTGTAGGAATTATTGAAGAAACAAACCAATGTAGTTCGTCATCAACAAAAAATTCCTCTTCGATATTATTTATCGGTCTATCTTCACTGATTACATAATTATCATATTCATGCCTTTTTTCTGCAATATTGGATGGAAAGAAATCATCATCACATTTACCCGGTAATTCTTTCATGTTGGTATGAGCAAAAGAATAGAAAGGTTCATTTGCCATCAGGTACTGGTGATTGATATCTTTCAAATAGATCTGGGCCGTTGATGAAGCCAGAATCGCAGAGATTCTTTCGTAATATTCATGAAGGTGACATTCCGCTTCAAGGCGTTCAGCAATGTCCCTGCTTATGGAAAACAAAACCTGACGTCCCCCCCATGAACCGATTGCTCCTCTTGTTTCAACCGGAATTCCTTTTCCTTTTTTATTAAGAAGAGGTAACGTGTTATGTGTGGAATCCCCGGTTCCTGTTACATTCATGAACTGATATATCACTTCATCCCGGTATTCTGGTGAATAAAGGACCTGGATCGGCATTCCTACAATTTCCTCTTCGGAATATCCAAGGGTTCTGATAGTTGCAGGATTAACACTAAGGATGGTTCCGTTCATGTCGATTACAATGACCAGTTCCTGCATGACCGTGTATAACTCGCGTAAATCTTTTTCCCGGTGCCTTACTTGTTCTTCTGAATGAATCCTGACGATAGTATTTCCGAGGTGACTGATAATTAGTTCAATCGTGTCCCTGATTTCTGTATCCAGTGGTACAGGAGTATCCATAATAAATGAAAAAACGCCAAAAATCTCATTTCCTGCAAGAATAGGTATCTGTCCGCCGGTTATATTTTGTTCAGGACCTGTTGCCTCATCACTATCCGGGAAATAAATCGTGGTTTTTGTATGTACAACCTTGTGCAAATCACCAAATGTAAATCGTTTTAACAGGTCATGGGTAAGATTTTGTGAAATGGCAAGTTCAGGTTTTTTTGTTTTCTCATGAATAAGATGAATACTACCCGATGTGCATCCGGTAATATTTCGTATTGCGGTAAGTGTGGCATCAAGGGCCTGATTGGTTGTAGATGATGCCGAAAGCCTGCTCATCAGGTCCCGTTGCGCCCTCATCAACATTTCACGGATTTTTAATTTCTTATTAAATTCCTGTTTATCGCGGTACTTTTCAACTGCTTTTGTAATCTTCTGTGCAATATCAGGAAATAATCGTGCTGGTTCTTCACTTTTAAACTGGATGAAGTCAGCTCCTGCATCCATTGCCTGTAGGATAATCTCTTTGTCATCACGTGCTGTAAGCAGAAGAAAAGGAATATCCGGATTTACGGATTTGACTTTTTTAATAAAGGAAATTCCATCCATATCCTCCATCATATAGTCTGTAATAACTGCATCAGCATCACCTGACATTATTCTTACATAGGCCTCGTTTGGTGATGTATATGCAATTGTTTTAAAATTTCCAAAATCTTCCAGGTAGATGCTCAGCATCTCACAAAAAGCAGGTTCATCATCAACTGCAATGATAGTGATCATCATCTATCTGACAAAAAGAGATTTTTTTAAAACATGAAAAAGGTGTTGCTGGAATGGAGAAAGAAAATTTGTATGGAGGGCGAAAAAATTCCGGATTATCAGTCAGGTTTTCTGATTCCCGTTGAGATATTTCAGCAGCCATGGTATGCCGTCTGCAGAAGGATGAATCTCGATAAACCGGTTAAATACACCTCTCTGAATATCTGAATTTATCATCCATCCAAGATATGCCATGGCAACTGAAGCTGCCGGGGAAGCTTCAGCAATACCGGTCAGGTGGCCGGTATCATCAAGTTCAACCACTGATGATCCGGTATGACGGTCTGGGACTTCCCAGAATGTTTCAGGCCCGGCTGGTCCGGGAATTGAGAGAGATTTATGAAATTTGTGAGATGTCCTGCAGAATGCCAGATCATGGTGGAGTTTGATAGCTTGTGGGACAGTTTTTGGTTCAGGTTCAGGTTCTTTACCGAGGATGATATCTGCAGTTTTTCTTCCCAGGAACCTGGCATATGGTGTCAGGTTCCCATAGCCGGTAACATCACCTGCAGCATATACACCTGGTTCTGATGTTTCCATTCGCTCATTAACAACCAATGCTCCATCTGCTCCACAGTCAATACCGGTAATAAACCCGGTATTTGGGATCATCCCGGTTGCGAGAAGGACCACATCTGCTGGTATTTCCTGTGTTCCGTCCGGGGTTTGGATTACAACTCCGCTTACACTTTTCTGACCGCTGATACCGGTAACGGTGACCTTTTCCAGAATATTTACCTGAGATAAATCTTTTCTTGCTTCCTTGATTAGTTGTTCAGGAAATATCCTTAAAAGTGAACTTCTTGCAAGTATGGTAACTTCAGTTCCAAACGAACTAAAAATATATGCAAACTCAGCGGCAATTACTCCACTTCCGATGATGACCATCTTTTTTGGCAGATCTGGCATGGTAAGGATCGTATGCGCAGTGTATACTCCCAAAAGAGAGCAACCTGGAATATCAGGTATATTCGGTTTGGCACCCGATGCAATGATAATAGTATCTGCATGAATCCGTTCTCCATCAACGAGGAGAGTACTTCCCTGAAGGATAGCAGATCCTTTCATGATCTCAACACCTGCCTGTATGGTTTCCTGATCAAGAATATGTGCAATCTGTTTGATTATCTCCTGCATCTTTTGGACAAGAACCGGGTATGATATCTCCGTCCGGGTTTGAATAATACTCATTCTGGAGAATGTGTGCATCCTGTCCATGAACCTGGCAACATCATTAAGTGCACAAATGGTCATACACCCCTGGTGGAGACACTGTCCTCCAAGACCGGCTGGTCTTTTTTCAATAATCCTAACCTTCTTTCCAGCACCGGAAAGCCGCATAGCAGCGTACCGCCCCGCCGGCCCGCCACCTATCACGACTATCATAAATGAGTATCTGACCGGTAGCATAATATATGCAGAGGATTTGTATCTGGTGATGATTCTAAAAATAAGAAGAATAATGCTGCATTAGAAAAATTCAGTCTCTGGAGCGGGTGCATCATCGAATCCTGGTGATATATCCTGTTTTTTTACCAGGATCACATCCAATACTCCATTATTACAGGTGAAGGTGGATGTTTCAGGCGCAATACAAAACTGCAGGTCAATTGTTCCGGAAAGACCATTCATCCCGATATGACATGCCCGCTCCTGGAACAGCACATCAGGTTCATTCCCAAATCCTTTGGGTAACTGGATAGTAAGAAATGCCGTATCACCTGCATCAACCATCTCATATGAGAGACCAGACTTGCGCTCTTTTCCCTGGTCTATTGCTTCATGAGGGGACAGTCCACCTGTGATAATGGCACAGCCGATGATTCCGGGTTTTGTCTCAGAACCGTCCTGCATTTTTCTCATATTCTGTTCTAGTGAAGTAATCTGCTCAAGTAACCTGACAAGGTTTTTAAGCAGATCGTCATATGGATTAATCGGCATATATACCTCGGATTTCTAATCCTGTTCCTTTCCTACATACTATGCCTTCTTCCATCAGCTGGCGGAGAGTAGTATCTACCGTATCTGAAGAAAGATCTGTAAGATCCCGGATCTCTTCGGTATTTTTCGCCCCATGGGCCAGGGCGACAGATACCAGCATACTCTCTTCTCCACTACCTGCACGTTTGCCTTCATGGAGAACTTCGCTTATCTGGTGATCAATTTCCCTCTCTTTCTCTTCAAGTTTCTCGGCAAGTTTATCGCGTTCGGATATCATCTGCCGAAGTTTTTGCAATGATATCAGGAGGCGTTGTTCACCGGAGAGGATCATGGGGACCAGGTCATGGCTCTGGCCATCCAGATGTACCTGGATACTGATGTCATGCTCAAGATAGTAATACTTTCTTCTCCGGTCATCACTCCGGAAAGCGAGAATTCTCGCATCTTCAAGCATCTGGAGATGATCAATTACGGCTTTTGGTGAAATCATCAGCCGTTCAGATATCTCGGTCACAAAACAGGGCTTTTCCCGAAGAAGTTCGATAATTCTCCTCCGGTTCCGGTTTCCCAGTATGTCCAGCAAACGGGAAAGCTCTGCCTGTTCCAACATCACTAACTTAGTGTTAGGGAAAAATTGTATTTATTATATTCGGTAATTCGGAGCTTCATCAGTAATGGTGATGTTGTGTGGGTGGCTTTCCGTGTATCCTGCATGGGTGATCCTGATAAACCGTGTCTTTTCATGCATGTCCTGGATGGTCCGCGCTCCTACGTAACCCATTGCAGATTTTAAACCTCCAATCATCTGATAAATCACGTCAGCAACCGGTCCAACGTAGGGTGTTACTCCCTCAACACCTTCAGGGACAAATTTGGTCTTTCCGATCTCTTTCTTCTGAAAGTACCGGTCTGATGACACACCAGAACTCATGACACCTAATGAACCCATGCCCCGGTATTGTTTGTATTTCCTACTCTGGATTGTTACAATCTGACCCGGTGATTCATCAGTACCGGCAAAAAGATTTCCCATCATGACAGTATCTGCTCCAGCTGCAATGGCCTTTGCAATATCCCCTGAAAAACGGATTCCTCCGTCTGCAATAATCGGGACACCTTTCTCTCTCGCTATCTCTGCAACCGATGAAATTGCAGTTACCTGTGGCACTCCGACACCTGCTACAACCCGTGTCGTACAGATAGATCCCGGTCCTATCCCTACTTTAAGTCCGTCAACTGTGTCCACGAGTGCTTCTGTTGCACTTTTTGTTGCAATATTACCAGCAATCACGTCAACCGGGACACTTTCTTTAATCTCTTTCACACTTTTTACGACATTGAGGTTATGCCCGTGTGCACAGTCAACAACAATGGCATCGACCCCGGCCTCTACCAGCATCATTGCGCGTGGATGGTCAAAAGGACCGACTGATGCTGCAACAATAAGGTTTCCATCATCATCCCTGATGGCATTTGGGAACTGCCGTTTTTCAAGAAGTTCCTGCATAGAGATGATACCGGTAAGCATACCCATATCATCAACGACTGGAAGTCTCTCTACTTTACGGGAATACATCAGGTCAAATGCATCGTCAAGTGAGATTCCTTCTCTGGCGACAATTGGTTCATGTGTCATAATTGACCTCACCGGCTGGTTTCCGATACGACTGACCATGGCACGAAGGTCACGTCTGCTGACAATACCAATTACCTTCTCATTCTCAACAACCGGAACTCCACCAATACCATGGTATGTCATCATCCGGTCAACATCTGCAATAAGGGAATCCGGAGTGACCGTCAGAACTTCACGCTGGACTATTTCAGACTCAAGTTTGACTTTTCTGACCTCTTCTACTTCCTGTTCGGGTGACATGTTCCGGTGGATAACGGTAATGCCCCCGGCACGTGCAAGAGCTACTGCCATTGAGGATGTGCTTACTGTATCCATTGCAGCACTAACCAACGGAATGTTTAAAGCTATGTTTCGTGAAAAACGGGTTGATACATCTGCCTGATCCGGTTCCACTTCTGAAGCGGAGGGGATGAGGAGAATATCGTCAAAGGTAAGTCCTGTTTCTGCCTGTAATTTTTCGATATACATTTTAATGGACCATGCTTACTGCCTTTAATACTAATTCTTCCTGTACCATTGCTCTTCTGTCTCCACCACAAACCATCCCCCGAACTCCGATAATCTCTGGATCAATCCTTTTAAGAACATCGATATCCTGGAATTTTAGAGATCCTGCGATAGCAGTTTTTATTCCGAGAGATTTGTTTAAATTCTTAAACTCTATAAGTAAGGCTTCATCCATGAATTCAAAAGTTGACTTTCCATCCTTTATCCCGGTATCTACCATAGAAACATTAGCTCCTGCCTTTGCAACAAGCGGAGCCATGTCAAAGGGAGAGATAGTATCAAGTCGTTCCCAGTCAGAATACGCGGCAATGACCACTGACTTTTCAGGGTATGTGTCTTTGACGGCTCGGGTTACTGAAGAAATGACCATGTCTGCTTCTTCAATTCCGTCAAACATCAGCCCGATTTTTATATAATCAGCCCCGGCAGCAGCTGCTCCCAGTGCGGTAAGGGCAGCACCTCCGGGTTTATAATCAAAGTCACCAATTGCGGCACTTACGGGTTTTTGAGTGAGGTTTTTTATACCTCTTATAATCCAGGGAAAAGAGGCTCCGAGAGATCCTTCTTCAGGGCGTTTCACATCGACAATATCGGCAGAAAGTGCCTTCTTTGCTTCTTCAATGGTTGCTGGGCTGACAAGCAACTGCATACAATATATGGATCCGGTATCTAAATAGTGATTACGTTTGTAATATGGACCTTTATCTAGCCACAGACCTAAAATCCGGACTTATTGTTCATGGAAAGAGTGGAATGCGTGAAAGTTATGTTCCAGTGACTTCAATTCATGCAGATACCTCTGAGCCATTACGATTTATTGAACAGGTAAAGCCAAAGAACCTTTATATTGCCGATTTGGACCGTATTTGCGGCACAGGTGATCATGATAACCTGATTCCATACTTCGCAGAGCGGACAGAGATGCTCCTCGTGGACCGGGGATGCAGATCTCCTGATGATATGCTAACCATAGCCGGCATGAAAAATATCGTGGGAACTGAAACAGCTGGAGAAATCCTGGATCAGTTCACCGGAGGTGTTCTCTCAGTTGACATCAAAAAGGATCTGGTCATTCCCTGGAATACTGATCCAATACTATTTCTTTCATCATGCCATCGGTTCCAATTTGAAATGATTATCCTTCTTGACATTGGCAGGGTGGGAACAGGACTGGGTCTATCCCGTGAAATGCTTACCTCATACCGGTTGGCATATCCAGGTGCCCTGCTTTGGGGAGGTGGAGTATCCTCGGAAGATGATCTTATACTTCTTACAGAGGTCGGGTTTGATGGGGCAATCATTGCAACTGCAATCCACACCGGCAGGATCCCGGTTGAATATATCAGGAGGGGTTCATTTTGCTTGTAACTCTTGAGGGAATAGATGGAAGTGGAAAATCTACTCTCCATGATGCTCTTGGAACTGCCCTTGCTGATCTGGATCCGGTGATCACCCGTGAGCCTGGATCTACCTGGATAGGTGATGCTGTCCGTCGGGCTATCAGGGAACAGGCAGACCCGGTAGCTGAAGCCCTGCTCTTTGTTGCGGATCATGCGGCTCACCTGAGTGAAGTTATCAGGCCTGCCCTCGCAAAGGAAAAACTGGTTATATCAGACCGGTATATTGACAGCAGGTTTGTCTACCAGCAGGTGACTCTTGAGGGAATTGTTCCGGATCCCCTTTCATGGCTTCGTGCTGTTCATGCCGGCTGGACCATTTATCCTGATCTTACGATCCTCCTAACTGTTCCGGTATCGATTGCACTTGAACGGACAGGAAAGAGGGATAAAGAAGAGCATTTTGAACAGGAGGCAGTCCTAACCCGGGTGCAGGATTATTATATGCAGCTGGTGGAAGAGGAACCTTATAGGTTTTTGATAATTGACGGAACCCTTTCACCTGAAGATATCACACGGGTAGCAGGAGAGACGATCCGGTTCAGAAACGAACAGGCAAAAAAATCAAAAAATAAGAGAAAATAATATTACTGGTCAATAGTAATGACCAGATCATCCCTGACCGGAATAAGTTCAACGCTGGCTCCTGCAACGGTGTAGGAGAGCTGGGGCAGCACTGAACCTTCTGGAACTTCTACTTCTTCTCCATCAACCAATACAGTTTTCAAAACTGACGTTAGTTGATCTTTGGGTAAAGCCTCCACAGCCTGCATAAATCCTTTGGCCTTTCCACGAAGTTTTGGTCCGATGATTCCCATATCGAATTTTACGCCGCTAACAACCTGTGTGAGTTTTGGCATACCTGTTTTCCAGGTAAGGATACAGTTTAGAGCAGTGCCTGCATCTCCTGAATCGTCGATTGGATCTGGTGTGTAAACGGTAACATTTCCAAGCGGTGCATTCAGTGCAAGTCCCTTGTCATGCTTATAGCGTCTGATCTCTGATATAACCTGAACCAGTGTTTCTCCTGATCCTGCTGCATCATCGTCTTTGTATGAAAAGTCAACCCACGGCTGCTGATGAACTGAGTTCTCCTGTATAAATGACCAGACTTCCTCTGCAAAGTACGGGGTAAATGGTGCAAGCATCCGACATATTGCATCAAGTGATGTCCTGATTGCTACACAGGCTCCATCGCGTGCTGAAGAATCAGAATACAGTCTGCCTTTTACAATTTCGATATAATTATCAGCAAGAACGTCCCAGGCAAACTCCCGTATTGCTTTTAAGCCCTTATCAAACTGGTATGTTTCCAGTGATTCGGATACATCACGAACCGTTTCGCTGAGTTTCGTGAGAAGCCACCGGTCTGCAAGGGTAGTTACCGGAGCATCAGAATTGTATGGTGCACGGTCAAGCTGCATCAGGGCAAACCGTGAGATGTTCCACATTTTTGTCAGGAAACGGTTCGAAGCCACGACATCATTCCAGTTAAACTGGATATCAGATCCCGTGGCAGCACCAAGAGCTGCCCACTGGCGGAGAGAATCGGCACCATACTGCTCAAGGATCTCTTCGGGGACCGTGACATTGCCACGGCTTTTACTCATCTTAAATCCATCCTCTCCAAGCACCATCCCGTTTACAAGGATCTGTTCCCATGGTTTGCCTCCGGTGAGGGAAACAGAACGAAGAATCGTATAAAATGCCCAGGTCCTTATAATGTCATGGCCCTGGGGGCGTATTTGTGCAGGAAAGAGAGGTGGAACCTTCTGGTTCCCGTCCCACCCGGTGACGTGCATTACTGATATGGAGGAATCCATCCAGGTGTCAAGCACATCAGTTTCCGGAACATAATATGTACTGCCACATTTCGGACAGGGGTTCTTTGGTGCATTCACGGTCGGATCAATTGGCAGGTCTTTTTCGTCCGGGATCATTATTTCCCCACAGTCCTTGCAGAACCAAACCGGTATGGGACTTGCAAAAATACGCTGCCTCGAGATGCACCAGTCCCATTCCATCTGGGAGATCCAGTTCTCCATCCTGAGGAACATGTGTTCAGGGTACCATTTGACCTCTTTTGCAGCTTTGAGGGATGCTTCATGCGGTATTTTTACAAACCACTGGTGTTCGGAGAGGATCTCAATCGGTGTCTTGCATCGCCAGCAGGTGCCGACCCGCTGCTCAAGCGGTTCCTGGCGGATTAGTATTCCATCAGATTTCATATCATCCAGAATAGCTTCCCGGCAGGCTGTGGTATTCATTCCTTCGTATTTACCAGCGATATCTGTCATATGTCCGGTTTTATCAATTGCTTTTCTAAGTGGGAGTTTATGGACTTTCCACCAGATAACATCCTGCTTATCACCAAAGGTACATATCATGACAGCACCTGAACCAAAAGCCGGGTCAACAGCCTCATCACAGATAATCGGAACTTCATGACCAAAAATCGGCACTTTCAGAGATTTCCCCTTGCGATCCCGGTATCGTTCATCATCGGGATGCACAGCAACTGCGACACAGGCAGCCAGGAGCTCGGGTCTGGATGTTGCGATTTCCAGTCCGGAAAAGTTAAAATAATTCAATTTTGTGGTACGATCACTATAATTGACTTCTGCAAATGCTATCGCTGTTTCACACCTGGGACAGAAATTTACAGGATGGTCTGACTGGTAAATCTGCCCTGCTTTAAACATACGTAAAAAGGAGAGCTGAGTCTTGCCGAAATATTCCGGCATCATTGTGATATATTCATGACTCCAGTCGATGGAGAAAGCCATCCGTCGCATTGATGTCCGCATCTTTTTGATATTGCCGATTGTCAGGTCACGGCACATCTCGCGAAACTTCTGCCGGTCAACATCATTCTTGGTGATTTTATGGATCTCTTCAACCTTTACCTCAGTTGGAAGACCATGACAGTCCCAGCCTTGCGGAAACATGACATTATATCCCTTCATCCGCTTGTATCTGGCTAAAAAATCAATATAACACCAGTTAAAGGCATTTCCAATATGAAATTCACCGGTGGGATAAGGAGGGGGTGTATCAATGACAAAACTGGGTTTTTCTGATCCTTCTTTAAAATAGACGTCTTCATCTTTCCACGTCTGTTGCCATCGAGTTTCAACCTCACGGTACTCATAGGTTTTGGGAAGCTCCCGCAGGACCCTGGACATTGCTCATACGTTTGTGGGTAAAGGGTAATGTAGATGATGGAACTGAATTAAAAAAAGGTGAGAGAAAACTCACATTCCCTGTATGTTGTGGTATCTCACGAATACGGCATCAGCACATAGAACCGATACCACAGACCGGTATGCTGTCGCTGGTTCCAAACATTGACGAGGATATTACCTGGTTAGTTTTCGTGGCACGTTCTTTTGCCCGTTGTGCTGCGTCATTCTCACCAAGCTTTACCAGTACTTTTGAATAGTTATTCCACATGTCTGATCCTGATGCACCTATAGATGTTGCATGCTCATATGCGGCAGCTGCTTCTTCATTCCGGCCTAATGAAGAGAGCAGGCCTGCATAATCCACCCATAATTTCGGCTGTAGATCATTCATCCTGAAAGATTGATTATATGCATCAAGTGCTTCTGCTGTTTTACCTGCCTTTTGCAGAAACGTTGCATATGAAGCGTATGATGATGCGTCGCCAGGAGCAAGGAGAAGTGTTTTATTCATGGTATCAATGGCATCAGTAATTTTTCCTAGAGAAAACTGTATATTTGCCAGTTTTTTCAGGTTCTGGGCAGATTCATTCAGAGTGATTGATTGTTCAAATGTGTCTTCTGCTTCAGTAAGTCTGCCCAAACTTTCAAGTACATCTCCATATATTGACAATGTTCCTGCATCTAATGATGAAATTTTTGTTAGATCCGAATAAGCATCTGCTGCATATTTCATTTCTCCAACAGCAGTAAGTCCTTCTGCCTGTTTTTTTAATTGATCCGGACTAAGGCCATCAGACGTCCTTTCTACTGTTGTATCTTTCGGCCTTCCTCCAGTAGAACTCTCTCTTATGCTGGTTTTCCAGGGAATAACGTAGACATAATCATAACTATAAGAGATATTAGCTCCTGGAAGTCTGCATGAGCAGGACGGATAGTACATACCAAGCCGGTGATAGATATGCTCTGTGGTAATAGCCTGGGAGGTGTTTCCATCACCAAAAGACCAGAGAACAGCATCACATTCTTCTCCTCCTGGAAAAGAGAAGTAGACATTCAATGGATTTTTTCCTTCTGTTGGTGCATATGTCGGCGCACCTGTTACAACTCCAAAAAATGAGGAAAGCAATAAGGATGTTATTAAAACAGGGATGAGATTTCTTATCAGGATGTTAGGATTGAATTTCACAGATATCTTTGTATAAGTGGTTGGATCAGTTTATGGGTTTTGTCCTATCTGTCATTAGACAAAAGCAATCCATAAAGACAAAATGTTCTGAAATCAAGGAAATTATTTCATTCATTTATGGGGTGGCAGGTTGAAGAATTAAAAAGATATGGTGCATCCAACTATATATTTGGTAACTGACTAATTAGATACCCAATGTTAAAAACATCGGGATGGATTGCATTTGTCCTGGCAGTTCTTCTCCTGATAATATCACCATATCTTCATCCTGGTGTTCCCGGTTTAGTGGTATTTATTACTGCTCTTGTACTCTGGTATAGGAAATATGACCATTTATTCTGTATTGCACTAGGATTTATTGGTCTCTTAAGTCTGGTAGGTATACTTCCATCGTTTGTTCTCTATGCATCCATTCTTATTGTCATAACTAAAGAGGTTGTGTTTTCTCTGTCCAGGGGAAAGACAATTGAGTATGCATTATCGTTCATTTGTCTTCTTCTCATCACCGCATTTGTGATGGTATACCTCGGCGTCCAGTCCTGGCTCTCTGCTGTGGTTGGAGCAACAGTCTGTATACTTCTTCATTCAATTCTTGGATATCAAAAAAACTCCATTACTATTCAATTAGTGAGTGTAGCAATGGTGATGCTGCTAATTGAAGATCTGGAATATGAGGCAACCTTCCCACTTGTTGTTACAGCGGTTGTCATTGCATTCGGTTTTAGTTATTTTGCATACCGCCTGAAGACTGCTGATATTCCGGGTCTGTTTTCTGCAGGTCTTGTAGGTGTCCTCCTGATTGTTTTTGCTGGTATCTCATGGTTTCTGATAATGCTGGCTTTCTTTATCCTGGGTGCAATGACAACCAGGTATAAAATGGATTATAAAAAGTCCCTGCATGTTGAAGAAGAAAAAGGAGGTGTGCGGGGATATATCAATGTCTTTGCAAATGGCCTGGTTTCAGTATGTGCAGCAGTCGGTTTTGGTGTCACCCAGCACCCGGTATTTATTGCTGCATATGTAGGGAGTGTGGCTACTGCTGCTGCAGATACCGTTGCAGGAGAAATTGGAGTTTGCTTTGGAAAACCACTACTCATCACAACCTTTCAACCGGTTCCTGAAGGGACAAACGGGGGTGTTTCGGTCATCGGAGAAGTTGCAGGATTATTCGGGGCGTTGTTCATATCCCTGAGTGCATTCCTCCTTGGGATTGCCGACAGTTCAATATTTGTTGCCGGAGTTATTGGTGGTTTTATCGGGACGAACCTTGACAGTCTTCTAGGAGAGGTTTATGAAAATAAAAAAGTCTGGGGAAATGCGGGAACAAATTTCCTGGCAACTCTGGGTGGAGGGGTGGCAACCGCTTTCCTCTGGGGAATTATAACCTTTTTTTCGGGTTAATATTTATACCATCGTCCTTTTTCATCATATTCCCCAAATTCAACCGGGGTCTGGTCTGATACTTCCCTGTAACACTGGAATTTGAAGACAAGCAGGAACGGGACTATAATGAGTGTTACTATTCCAAAAATGACTGAAGTAACGATGACACCTTCAGGGCCAATCAGGGTCTGCCAGTCGGTCATGGTAAATTGTGAAAAAGTCTCCTGTTGCGTCGTCATATTCATCCCGATGAACCGGGTAAACTTATCTGCAAGGATTATCCCCCAGAGAAAGGCTCCAAACAGTGAGACGGCCACGAAAAAGAGTGCACTTGTAATATAATACCCGATTGCTCCAAAAAAATTCAGACCGACAAGTTCCATACTCCGTTTCAGGGTATCGAAAATTTTTCTCTTTTCACAGACTGCCACATTATCGATGTACAATGAAAAGATCAGGGCTGGTATGCTGACTCCCAGCATGAGGCCGGAGAGAGTATATGGATCTTCTCCAAAACCCATGATGGACAGGGGTATGCTAAGAAGCAATACCATCAAAAACATCATGCCCCCGAGCATAATGCAGGGTAGAATTATCGGGAAGAAATTTTTCAGTCCTGCAGTAAGCAGGGATCTGGCTGATGATTCTCCTGTATTCAGGATATGATTTGTCATTCCGACAAAGAATGGAAATGCTATGAATGCAAGCATGGCGATTTTTCCCGCAAGAAACATGTTCCCGGAGAATTCAAGCCAAATTACTCCGGTCATACATGTGCCAGTATAGATCCCTGAAATCCAAAGCAGAGGAGTATGAATTAATTTTGAGAATGTGTTTCCCAAAGCGCTGCGGATCATTCTCACCGGTCCCTTGGCATTGCTACGATTTCACGGATCTGAAGATCAAAGAAGCGCTGCGTATGGGAAGGTTTTATGACACAGACGGTGTCGACCCCGTTAGCAGTCCCACCAAGAGCAATGACTTCTTCATTAACGCTGATAGCGCCCTGGTCTGCTGCAATTAAGGTACATTCTACTGCAACTTTTGCCCCTACAGCGACAAGTCTTCTCAATGCCTCAGCAACCGCGTCACTTCTGGATCCTCCGCTTACCTTGGGCGAAGACGAAAATGCGCGTTCCAGGCCGGATAAGACATGAGTGCCGGTTATTATGGTAACTCCTTCTTTTCTGAGTTCTTCTGCAAGTCCTGCATCAAAATCCCAGACTCCTGGCGAGGAAAATCCCACAACATGGGTTACGATTACGAGGCGGACTGAAGATCCTTTGAGCTCTTCATGTGCTATTCTGGCGGTATTACCACTGGTACTGGGCACAATCATCGTGTTTATACCAAGTTCCTGTGCACGCTCAGCACCAAGTCTGATAGCATCCCTGGTGTTGACCTCACCTGGTTTGTCAAAATAATACACTTTTTTGGTGCAGTATCCCATACATACCTGTTAGTTCGCACTGGGATTTGAGGACCATCTATGATCACCCTTGCACTTGCTGGAAAACCAAACTGTGGCAAATCAACATTATACCGGGCAGCAACCATGGCTCCCGCTGAGATTGCCAATTATCCGTTTACGACAATTGATGCAAACCGGGGGGTTGCGTATGTCAGGGTTCCCTGTCCCTGTACCTCCCTTGCGCAGAGATGCGGTGTCTGCGCAGATGGTATCAGGTATATCGCAGTCCACCTGATTGATGTTGCCGGACTGGTCCCTGAGGCCCATACCGGGAAAGGTCTTGGAAACCAGTTCCTTGACCACCTCCGCCAGGCTGATGCCATTATCCAGGTGATTGATGCCAGCGGAAGTACGGATATTGAAGGCAACCCGGATAACCCCGGAACCCATGACCCGCTTGAAGAAATACCCATGCTTAAAACTGAAATGGCTATGTGGCTCCACGGTATCATTGAGAAACACTGGGCCAGAATGCAGCGTCAGGCACAGTCACGCACCTTTTCTATTTATGCGGGGCTGGCAGAGATCCTTGCAGGACTATCAATACGGGAAGAACATGTTATGGATGCCGAGCGGGAAGTGGGTATGGACCTTCGTCTTGCTTCATCTGAAGAACTGGTTGCATTTTCAAAGATACTCATGAAATCTGCCAAACCGATGATCATTGCCGGTAATAAAGCAGACCTTGCTTCTCCGGACCTTTTGGAAAAGGTAAAAAAATCAGGAGCAATTCTGACTTCAGGGGCTGCAGAGCTGGCTCTTCGATCAGCTGCCACTTCAGGTCTGATCTCGTATCATCCGGGTGATTCATCTTTTACGATTCCGGACGAAGAAAAACTCTCTGATGCCCAGAAATCCGGTCTTAGCAAGATGAAGGTTTACCTGGATCAGCATGGGGGGACAGGAGTTCAGGAAGTGATTAACAAGGCAGTTTTTGAACTGCTTGACATGATTGTGCTCTATCCGGTGGAGGATGAAACCCATCTAACAGATGGTCAGGGGAGAGTTCTTCCAGACGCATTCCTGATGAAAAAAGGATCCACTCCTCATGACCTTGCCTTTCAGGTTCACTCTGATATCGGGAACGGGTTTTTGTATGCTATTGACGCAAAGACAAAAATGAGGATAAAAGAGAGCACTATTCTGAAAGATGGCGATATTATTAAGATCGTGAGCACAGCAAAATAAATCTATATCTTTTTATACTAATGTATCGATAATATGGTTTAAGTATGGGCGGCGAGGTATATCAGGCCCAGGTTCTGAAAAACTTCTTTGACACGATTACGGGTACCGATAGGAATCTGACCCGTATTTATATGTGCGTTATCAGCCTTGCCAAACTCCGCGGTGAAGACGTGGAGATGATTGGTCATCTTGTAGAGCAACTCAGGCAGAGTAAAGTTAAGAAAGAACTCTCCATTGATGTACTTGATTATATGTGTGGTATCGCTTCAGATCTTGAAATAACGGCGGTAAAAACTGCATTCGGAGTCAAGGAAATATCTGAGGTTGTTCAGGACTTTGATTCGGTGAGCCTGGACAGTTTGTAACTTTTTTCCGGTTGTTTGATATCTCCCTGCGATCTTAAATGTGCAGGAAACCTACATAACCGATATGAAGGTCTGTATCATGTGTGGAGGCGAGGGAACACGTCTTCGCCCGCTTACATTTGAACGCCCGAAGCCCTGTATTCCAATCGTAAACAAACCTTCAATTGAACACCTGGTTTCACATCTCTCAAACCTTGGATTTCATGATATCATCATAACGGTTGGATATAAAGGCGATACTATCGAGCAGGATCTAGGAAATGGATCCTTATATGGGACTACCATCAGTTACGTGTATGAAGAGACGAAACTGGGAACAGCCGGCAGTGTAAAGAATGCAAAGCACCTCCTTGGTGACAAACCATTCCTCGTTGTTGGCGGTGACCATGTCACCGATTTAAATCTCCTTGAATTTTACCGCGAACATCTGAAGAGTTCACCAATAATTACTATCGGTCTTATCAGCGTTGATGATCCTTCTGAATATGGTATTGCAGAGATTGATGTTGAAAACCATATTCGGAGGTTTCGGGAAAAGCCCGGGCCTGGAGAGATTTTCTCTAACCTTGCATCCACCGGCATGTACGTCTGCTCTCCTGACATTTTTAACTATATACCTGACAATACCAAGTTTGATTTTGCAAAAAACCTCTTTCCTCTGCTCATGGAAAAAGGAATGTTACTTAATGGATGGCTTGCACGTGGGAACTGGTCTGATGTTGGCAGTCCGGCTTCTCTTCGGGTGGCTGAAAAATGGAAACTCCAGGATATGATCTCCACGAGTATATCAGGTGACATGGATATCAAAAACGCTCATGTCATGGGGCCTGTTGATTTTGGAGGTTCTATCTATGTCGGTCACAACAGCAGGATTGTGGGGCCGGTGGCAATCGGGAGTGGGACATCCATCGGGGACAATGTTCTCATCGGTCCGTATACCTCAATAGGAAGAAATTGTATCATCAGAAACAATGTCCGTGTCCTTTCCTCCTCTCTTTATAACCGGGTGGTTATCGGACAGGGGACTTCAGTCTCCGGTGCCATTATTGATAATGATGCCATGATCGGCGATTCATGCAGCGTGGAACATGGTTCAGTTATTGGACCTAGAACCGTTCTGCGCAACAGGGTTACTGTGCATTCCAACACACGCATCTGGCCTGATATGATCATCTCTGATGGCAGCGTTGTTGCAGAGCACCAGCTTAATGATGCCTATGATACCCGGTGTGAAGGATCCTGATGCTGGTCAGGGACTATGGTTCCCATCCCCCCAAACCGGTGGGTGCCTGCAATGAGTGGATGACGGGCATAGTCCATTATTGAGATATCATCAATTGTTTTTAGATTCATGGCCTTTGCTGTCCGTTCAAGGCCCAGCTCAATATTTTCCACAATCTCGATAATATATGCTTCAAGAATCTTGATGCCAAGTTTTCTGGCAGCGACAGCACGATGATGCCCGTCCACCAGGATCATTCTGGTCGGTTTTTTGATCACAATAACCGGTTCGGCAAGACCTTTTTTAATTTCATATATTCTGCCTTCCAGTTCGTCCATGTAAATTCGTGACTGGGTAGGGAGCAGGGTCTGGACCTGAACGGGACCTTTTGCAAGATGAGGTTTTATTTCATGCAGACGTTCGAGAGTATCCATTAATTTGTATACCTTTTCTGGTGATACGTGTTCTATCTGCGATCTGACTACATCAGTATTTGAGATAATTCCCAGGAGTTGGTTTTTTTCATTTACTACCGGCAGTTTTTGTATTCCAGATCGGATTATAACCCGTGCAACGTCACCAATTGCCATTTCAGGTTCTGCCACTATCAAATGGTGGCTCATTATCTCCCTAACCGGTGTGTCCGGATGTACAAAGAGAAGGTCACGTGCTGCGATATATCCGACTACAATGTTCCCGTCAACAACCGGAAATCCGTCATGGGAGGTGACCTTGATTGCATGAATTACTTCTCGCGCGTTTCCCGTCACTGGAACGGTATCCACGTCAGAGGTCATGTAATCCCGGACCCTCTTTTTATCCATACGAATCTTCTCACCCTGTGCAGGTAAGAATCCATCGTTTCACAGTCTTGAGTCTTTTGGGCATCCGGTATAAAATCCGGGCGACATCACTGGATTGTATCCTTTATCTTCCGGCAGGGATTACGTAATAGGAATGAAAGGATTCCGCCACCAGCCTTCAGAACTAAAGAAAGAAATAAACTGGACGAAAATTGGAATTGTCGCAGTTTGTGTTCTTATGGCTGTCTTTATGGTTGTATCAATGTTCGGGATGTCATGGCTGAACATTTTCACGCAGGCAAAGCCAGGAAACAGTGCAACGGTTGATTTTACATTCCTTGACGCGCAGAATCGTCCCGTCATTTCGAGTATACTCTCAACCATCACGAAAGTAACTGATCCAAACCAGATCTCGTTTAAAGCAAACTCGTTAATTGTTCAGGTAAATAGTCCTGCAGAAACTGATCTTATACCTATTCAGGCTGTAAATCCGAACAACGCTGTTGGAGTCATCGAATTCGGATTATTCGGGGCAGAAATTGAGATGATTAGTTCCTCTCTTGAGGGTATGAGAGTAGGAGAGTCTAAAACCATCACAAATCCATATGCCGGACAGATGGCAAGGGAGATGACGGTTGACCAGTTTGCAAATATTTCCGGTGAATCATTCGCTAATGTACAGATGGGAGAACAGGTGCCTCTTGCATTCATCGACCAGCCACAAATCCCTATGGATAATTCGACTCCAAATTCATATATCCGGATTGCTACCGTTGTGGGCAGGGATGAACATAATATTACATTAAATTACGGGTATCCGACAATTGAAGTAACCCTGTCTGAACTTGCAACAGGCAGTGGCTCATCGTCCCTGTTCTGATAATCGCAGGTTTGATTCATCTATCATTATCCCTTTTTTTTAAAAAAATTACAGCCGGTAGGCATAAACCCGTTTAATTTTGTTTGCTACCTCATATTTTCCCCGTCTCCGCTGAATCATTCCGTTCCGAAGGCAGATATGGTCAATTCTGGCTCTTACGTTGTCGATTTTAACAATTTCATCAATGGTGAACCGATCATCCCCATCACATGCAACATACATGGGCAGGGTTTTTTTTCCGTCATGTACTGATATTCTTACAATTACTTCGTCAATGGCACGGGTCCAGATTGTGTCAATCTCTTCAGCAATTGCTTTAGTCACCCGTTTATCTTTAATTTCAATAGACATGATCTCAACGCCGGCACCTTCACCGTCGTCTTTTTCAGCTACGATGTAATCTCCTACCTCTATCAGTTCTCCTTTCATCAGTTCTGCTTTGGCAACATAGGAATCAGATTCCCTGCTTACAATAGTCTTGACGATGACAGGTTCAGGTTCAGGAGGAAGAGGCCTTCGGCTGGTCAGTCCGCACACCGTACATCGCGTGATGAGATCGCGTGATTCACTTAATATCTCCTGTTCAGTCTCTTCTTTACAGGTGGAACAGTATGCTTCAATCAGATCCATTGATTACAAATGGAAGAGAGTGTGTAAATACATGGTCAGAGTAGAGGAGCATCTTGTTGCATATGGGCATCCACATGTGACTGCAACACACCGCACTACGTTTGAAATAACCCGTGAAGAGGAACTCACCCCGGCTGGCAGTTGTATCATCGCTATTGGTTCAGATAAGGGAGCAGCAGATCTAAATAGCCGGTTTTGTACAGTATTAAGGCTGCCCGGTGCTTCTCTAATAACCACTCTTACCTGTGGTAAATATTCAATAACTGTCAGATCAAAGGGCGATCCATCTCTGGAACTCTCCCACCCGACTGACCTCGTATGGAGACGATCAGTCTTTACCTGCAACCGGACTATTGGGGTATGTGCTGATCACACAGCGCAGGATTTTTCCCGGGAGATGGTTTCATTGCTCAGGGAGGGTGCACAACTTGAGGTCTTACTGGTTGCCACCTGCGGGGATTGACAGAATTATCAGATAACGTGCGGATTTTATCAGACTCTAATTTATAAATATCTTCATAACATACGATTTATAGAGAATCGATTGGAGGATTAATCAGATGGATAAAATGGGTCTTGGAATGTTGATCATTGGGATAATACTGGTTATTGGCGGTGCCTATGGAATCTGGTATTTCCTGCCTGATGTAATCAACGTAGTAAAGGGAGCTATAGGAATCGTTGCCCTTCTTATTGGCATTATGCTTGCCGGTATCGGTTTTATCCTGGTAAAGGATTAATTCCCGGTTCATTTCTTTTATTTGTAATCCGGTTGATAACATGAATTTCTACCGGAATTTCAAGCTTTTCATGTGAATGAAACCAGAAGGTTTTAGGAATCATGAGTCCAGCCTGTATTGAGGAAGTAATCTCCCCTCTGTCCTGGATATATGCTGAGAGGAAAGGGGTTGATCCACCATTGAAGATCCCGTAAATAACATCTGACTTTTCTAGTGCCATGTCAATAAAGGGGCGATCAGCATGTTCGGTTTGTGCACCAAACGGAGGATTCATGATAACCGTATCAACACTTGGGATAAGTTCATGGGCATTCGGATCAGTAATGTCAATCCTGATAAACCGGATAGTACATCCTAGGTCAAGAGCATTTTCTTCGGCAATACTAATGGCTTCTACGTCATCTTCAACTGCGATAACCCCCGCTCCGAGTAATGCTGCTCCAATTGCGAGAATACCGGTTCCACAGCCAAGGTCCAGGACCTTTTTTCCCTCGATGTCTCCTGCAAGCCATGCTGTATGGAGAAGCCGGGCTGCAAGCGGGGCAGGTGTCTGGTATTGTTCACGCCCGGCAATGGGATTTTTAAATCCTGATACTCTTTGAATAAGCATCTCAAGCTGACGAAGTTTCATAGTATCTCATCTATTTCGTAGTCTTCAAATTCCCTGATTCCACAGAGAATTTCAAATTCAGCAGGTGTCAGCACCGGAACAGGAAACCGTGTCTGGTCATCATAAGCAAGACGTGGACAGGCTGTATTCACGAAGCATTGAAAACCGAGATTGAGCAACTGGTCCGGTGTCACTTCCCGTATCATGACGATATATGCCCGGGGCGAGAGACTGCAGAGTTTTTCTGCAGTTTCTATTCTGCATTGACCGGTTTTTTCAGAGACCAGGATGCCAAATGATTCTGCCTTGCGTGCTTTTTCAATAAGGGCAAATCTTATCCGGAGCAACCGGTCAGCATCAGGTTCATTGATCTCTCTGGTAATTGGATCACAGGCAAAAACCCTCGCACTGGTTGCAAGTCTGATACCGATGGGATGGAAAAGGCCAGTCCCAAGGAAAATAATTTCTTTTTCTCCTGTCTTTCTAGCTCCATCAAATGAACATCCAAGAACCTGACCTCGCAAAGGTGTCCGGGGTGATGCTTCGGCAATGATTGCTTCGATGCCAGCCTGATGAAGAATTTGTGCGGCAGCAGGTAGGAGGTGAGCATGTTGCACGGTTGTTACGAGGCCTGCTTTTGATCCGGAAAGCAGAGGGATGACATCGTGGATGACATCTAAAGCCGCATCAACTTTCCATGGTTCATACAGTACACGTTCAGTATGGTCAACTGGTGTATGCCCGATATGTACCAGAACATCTGCATTATCCCTGGCACATAGATCAAGATCGCATGCTCCATAACAGGGATCACCACTGATTATCACGTCAAACCCCTGAGATCGAAGATCAGAGGCAATGGTTGGAAGTTTCCTCTTTAATCCTTCAGGTGCCTGTAGTGCGATCCGCTTGTATCCCTTCTCTTTCAGCCGGCGATACAGGTCATGAAGTCTGATCAACTATTTTCACCGAATCTGTCACTTCTATGGATACCAGGTAAGAATAGGGAAGATTAAGCACAGGATTTCCCTTTTTTATAACAAATCCTATGTCCACGATTTTTGCACCAATTGTCTGGAGAGCCAGGATGATCCCATTCATGGTACCACCCGTACTGATAACATCGTCTATCAGGATTACACGGTCACCTGAATTAATCCCGTTAATGTACATTTCACCTTGTGAATATCCTGTCACCTGGCAGACATCACATTCTCCTGAAATCCCGTATTTTCGTTTCCTGATTATGTTTAAGGGAATATCTGTCATGAGTGACAGAGTTGTTCCGATGGGTATGCCCATTGCTTCCGCGGTAATGATATAGCTGATATCTTCAAGATTTAAGAGCCGGATCATACCTGTTGCAATTTCACGAAGCAATCCTGGTTCCACGAAGGGGACTCCATCGGTAATCGGGTGAACAAAATAGTTATATTCTCCTTTTTTTACGATTGGACAGGTTAATAATGACTTAGTGAGCAGGGGGTACATAAAATTCTCCAAAATCTATCAGGAATGATTCCACAACGTCGCGAGTGACATGCGGCATACACACTATCCGCAGATCTCCGTTCCTCGTGTATGATACAATCCAGGGTTTGGGCACCGTTACATGTTCAAAAGTTGCGACATTAACGTCCGGAGTTACTTTCCTCCGGACTCCGAATGCTTCCATGCCTTCAATCAGACGTCTGGTGTTCTCCATGCATCCGGAAACAAGGGAGGTATATCCGTCTATACCAAGATACCGAATGACTGCCCATGCAGCAGCAATAGATGCTCCCGGGCGGGTTCCTGTAAGGCTGTATGCCTGTTTAACGGTCAGGTATGGTGTTTCCACCAAGAGGTTGCAAAAGACCTTTTCATCTCTGACCATCAGAACTCCTGACGGGATGGTACTCAAACCCATTTTATGGGGATCAACTGAAATTGAATCTACTCCCGGGATAGAGAAGTCAAATGAGGGGGCATTTTTCAGGAACGGGAGGACATACCCCCCAAATGCTGCATCCACATGGAGGTGTACTCCCTCCTGTCCGGTAATTTTTGCAAGTTCAGGTATTGGATCAGTCATACCATATTCTGTCGTTCCGGCAACCCCGACGATACAACAGGTATTTTTATCGATTAGCTCCCCTGTTACATCCGGGTCCATGCGATATGAATTATCGATTGGTGCTATCCTCATTTCGATATCCATCATGCCACACGCTTTTTCAAAGGAGAAGTGTGCTGAAGCAGGCACAATGATATTCGGTTTTTTACTTCCTTTTGATGCCTTGGTAAACCTAAGGACCTGGATATTTGATTCTGTGCCTCCTGAGGTTGTACATCCCCCGGCAGATGGTTCCTGGTACAGATTAGCAAACCACCTGATAATCTCTTCATCAAGTGAACTTGTACCTGGAAAAAGCCCTGGATCTCCCAGGTTTGTCTCCATGAACAGAGAATGAGCCTTTGTGGCCACTGGATGCGGGGTTGTACACATGGAAGAGAGGATATGAGAGTATTGGAAATCCTCTCCCCTTTTCGCTTTAAGCAAACAAAAAAGTTCTTCTTCTGTGAGACTATCAGTTTGCATTTTTATTTCTCGCCGCATCAAGAATGATACGCTGCTCGGTCTTTGCAACAGTCTCACGGATTTTTGATATTGCGTCAATATTGGATGATACACTGGTAATTCCTTTTTCAACAAGCCAGGTAACCATGTCAGGATCACTTCCTGCCTGCCCGCATATTGAGACCTCAACACTATTTTTCCTGCATACCTGGATTGCCTGATCGATAAGAGCAAGGACAGCAGGATGTTTAGGCCAGTACATGTCGGTGACATTCTCGTTATTACGGTCAATGGCAATGGTATACTGGATAAGGTCATTTGTTCCAAAGGATGCGAACCGGATGCCTGCCCTGATAAAGTCTTCAATGAGGATGGCACTTGCCGGGATTTCTATCATCACCCCGAGGTCGACTTTTTCTACGTCAACTCCTGCTTGTCTGAATTGTTCCTTTGCAAGAACAAACTCGCGTGGGTGAGATACCATTGGGAACATAATGCCCAGATTGTCATATCCTAAATCCCACAATCTTTTGAAAGTGTCAATCTGGAGCCGGAACTGAGTCGGACTCTGAAGGTCGCGACGAATTCCACGCCATCCGAGCATGGGGTTATGCTCAATTGGTTCATTCTCTCCACCCTGCATGTTCCTGAATTCATCAGTCGGAGCATCAAGTGTTCTGACCCATACCGGCTTTCCTGGAAATGCATCCAGGACAACTTTAATGCCATTCATCAGTTCGGAGATAAAGTCCTCTTCCTTGTGGTTCTTGATAAACCAGTTCGGGGTTTTATTAAGGCCCAGTATCAGGTGTTCGATACGGAGCAGACCAACTCCGTCAGCACCGGTTGCTGCGGCACGCTGTGCTGCTTCAGGCATTGAGACATTGACTTTAACTGATGTCGCGGTAATTATTTTTGCAGGAGCTGCAGCAACGGCGACCTGGACATTCTTCCCGTTATCTGCGTGTAGTGCGATTTCGCCTTCGTATATTAGCCCTTTCTCACCGTCGACAGTTATCACCATTCCGTCGGTAAGAATCTGGGTAGCTTTCCGGGTTCCGACTACTGCTGGAGTGCCCAGTTCACGCGATACTATGGCTGCATGACAGGTCATCCCTCCTTCGTCAGTGACAATTGCCGCAACCTTGCGCATTGCAGGTACCATATCAGGATTAGTCATGCGGGTAACCATGATATCACCATCTTTGACCTTTCCAATATCCCTGATGTCATCAATGATAATCACCGGGCCGCATGCTAATCCCGGTGATGCGCCCTGTCCCTGAAGAATTACTTTTTCAGAAGATCCTGATGTAGTTTCCTTTTTCATGCTTCCAGATGCCTTAATTGTCGTAATAGGACGAGACTGGAGCACGAAAATTTTCTCTCCAACAATAGCCCATTCCATATCCTGTGGAACTCCGTAATGCTCTTCAGAAACGATACCGTACGTTGCCAACCGTTTTACTTCTTCATCAGATAAAACCTGGACCTCCTGCCGGCCTGATTCAACATCGCGGGTAATTGTTCCATAATTACCATCCGGAATGATTTCAATAATTTTTGGTGACACGAGCCGGTCAGTGGTCCTTTCCAGTCGCCTGTCAAAAACATACTTGTCCGGAGATACTGCACCTGATACTACTGCCTCTCCAAGGCCCCATGACCCTTCAATGATGGTTAGGGGTTCGCCGGTAACCGGATGAGAGGTAAACATTACTCCTGCTTTTTCTGAGGGAATTAGTTGCTGTACAACGATTGCAATGTTTACGGTATGATGTTCAAATCCTTGTTTTGTCCGATAATAGATGGCCCGGGCACCATACAGTGATGCCCAGCATGTTTGGATTGCATTAAGGAGGTTCTCTATCCCCTTGATGTTTAAGACCGTCTCCTGCTGCCCTGCAAAACTTGCATCAGGAAGATCTTCAGCAGTCGCGCTGGACCTGGCTGCAACAATTTCTCCGGTCCTTCGGAGTTTTTCATATGCTGTGCTGATTTCACTCTTCAGGTCATCGGGCATATTAGCCTTGTTGACCAGTTCCTTGGCTTTCTGTGCCGCAGATTCAAGTGCTTCGTTGTCGTCGACATTCACTCCTTTAAGAACAGTAAATAACGGTTCTTCAAGGCCCGTCTGGATTAAAAATCGTCTGAATGCCTGACTGGTTACAACAAAAGCTGGAGGAACGGGAAGACCAATTGAGGCCATTTCCCCGAGTGAGGCACCCTTTCCGCCAACTGAAGGAATATCCTCTTTCCGGATCTCCTCAAGCCAAAGAATATCTGGAATTCCCGTCATGGAGACTAACCTGTGAATACGTCTTCCGTTAATATGTAAAGATGTTTTTTTTCATCCTGGTTTTTTATCCCCTGGTGCATGGTTTTGATTGAACCAGCAATGAAAACGACAAACCAATGGATATAAATAGCTATGAAAGTAACCTGATAGAGCAAGATCCCGCCTTAACTCAGACTGGTAGAGTGCGCGGCTGTAGACTGAATTGCCGCTTGAGGCAAAAGCGCAGCTACCGCGATGTCCCCGGTTCAAATCCGGGAGGCGGGATATGCTCTGCCCAGATAGTGTAGTGGCCTATCATGTCGGCCTGTCACGCCGACGACTCGGATTCGAATTCCGATCTGGGCGTCTTCTTCTTCCGGCAATCTTCTATACCTCCCATACCAATACCTATGAAGATAAATCCGGTGCCGTTCATGAACAAGAAAATTATTTGTGTCATTATCATTACCATAGTTCTTGCCTTGGTCTCAATTTCCTCGGCAGACAGACTTCCTAACGGTTCAAATACAACAAACCGGCAGATACCTTCTGAAACGTATCTGGAAGTAATCGGCCAGATGTCGTCACATCAGGTGTACCAGCTGGATACCTACAGCAATGGTTCGCATGAAGGTGGTTTCCTGGATGAAGGTGAGACCTTCTCTTCTGTTATCTACAAAAACGACATGAGAACCAATGGGGGATACCTTGCTCAAAGCAAGGGACTGAAGATAGATGAAGGGCCCCAGCAGAAAGGAGGCTTTAATGTTGATTCAAAAATTGTATCGACATATCTCACCGATCCGGAAATTGGCAGTAAAATGACTTCTTCTGACTCTCTGGAAATGTTCAACTCAGGGAATTATACCCGCTCAAGTCTTGTTGTCAGAAATCCGGTGGTTGCGGATATCATTGATGATTATATCGGCGGGTTTAACAGTTATTACAAGGGAGCATCTGCTGTTGAGATGACAACCGGTCAGGTTGCCACTATGGCACGTGCAAGATCGGTCGGTTATGATGATGCTGTGCCTGCAGAACTCCGGTATCTTATTGGAATCCATCCAGATATGTCGTCCGGAATACCTTATGCAGCAGGAACTGCAAGCACGCAGTTTGCTATGACCAACGAGGAAGGTGCCGGAAATACCACAGAAATGTCATCCACGAAGGCGATGAGTGATGCATCAACGGTTGACGGACAGATATTTACCTTTAGTAAATCGTTTGTGGTCACATCCGGAATTGAACCTAACTAGGTACCAGGAAACATATTAGAAACTGCAGACAAACCTGATGAACGTGAACAATATACCTCAAATTCGCGTTATCATCACCACAATACTCTTTGTTTCACTGATTCCCTCTCTTATTTGTGCAGATTCATGGTCAGTATCCCCGGGATTTGACACTGATGTCAGTGGATCTACAAGTCTTGTGAACATGGAATCTTTTGTAATGGAATCAAAATTGAAAATTCGTGCTGTCGGAGAAGAGGGAGTTCCTGCGGGGGTTGAATACATGGTAAGTATTAGTCCTATCCCGGGAACAGAAGCAGCGATAGGAACAGTCCGGACGGATTTCAGGGGTTTTATTCTTGAGAGCCGGGGATTGAATACATATGAGTCGGAACGAAATGAATGGCGTGATCAGGCAATGGTCAGTGGTGCAATTGTAAACTTTATGAAGTCCTTTACCTATACCTCAGGAATATCATTATGAAACCTATCCGGTGGAGTTACCTTCTTGCATTTTTTATCATCCTGGTGATTTCGAGTTCATCTGTGATGGCTGCATATACCCTCAAACCAGCAATGTTACCTTCTCCTGGAGGATTTACCTACGGATGCCATCCGTCATATGATGAATTTGTTATATCAACGCTTGCCGCAGATTTCGCTTCTGACAGGACGGAAGGTGATGCGCCACTCCGGGTCAGGTTTTATGATCTCTCGTATGGGTTTGCAGATGGCAGGATATGGGACTTTGGAGATGGTAATACCTCAACAGAAAAAAATCCAGTGCATACTTACCGGGTACCAGGAACGTATGATGTCAGTCTGACATTATTTAGCAATTATACCTATGAAACTCCAAAGACCGAATATCTGAATACAACCAAGGGGCAGTACACTAATTTTGAATGGGGAAGTACTGATCGTGAACTGGATTACATCACGGTTCATGAGCGTGGAAGCGGTGTCAGGCAGGAAGTGCCTGAAGGGTGGAGACCTGAACCCAGAAACCGGGTAACTATGCCCTCCGGAGCTGATGGTGCCATAGGTAGTGCCTCATTTGAAGCGAATGAAATTACGATATACAATAGTTCGCGTGGTTACCTGACCGAACGGGGATACCAGGAAACACTTAATGTTAATGGAGCGTATTATTTAGTAAAAAGCGTTCCCTACAATACCGGGTTTTAATCTTTTTTTAAGTCTGATGGTTATGCGAATTATCAAACATAGTCTGTTGAGTATATCTCTCATTATCGGATTGTTATTTGCCTGTGGTTGTGTTGAAGACAAACCGATTGACATCACAACCGTCTCCTCAAACCTCTCTCAACTTGCAGATGACAAATCCCGCAATGGCAGCATAAAAGAAGCACTCTCTTATTACGATGCAGTCATCAATCTCAATGAAACTGATCCAGAAATATGGCTCAAAATTGCATTTCTTCTCTCCAATGAAACGATTGACAACGAAGCGATAAGCAGCTTTACACGGGTTCTGGAACTGGATCCTGAAAATAGCACCGCTCTTATCGGAAGGGGAGCAACTTATGTCAGGCAGGATCTTCTTCCCGATGCCCTTGATGATCTTAATAAAGCTACTCAGGTGGATCCATACAATGCCAAAACTCATGAAGGTCTGGCAGATGTGTATTATGCAATGGGAGATACCGAATCAGCCCTTACTGAATATGGTATTGCCATAAACCTCTCTCCAAGAGCCTCAAATGTGTATAGAAAGCAGGCAGAACTATTGTATGGTGCCGGAAGATATAATGAAGCGGCGAAAGCATTTGACAATGCCCTTAAAATCAATCGTTCAGATGCTCATTCCTGGCAAAGACTTGGAGAAATGCTCCGGTTATCAGACCGTCTTGAAGAGGCGGCGATTGCTTATGGGCAGCTTAACAAACTGGTTCCTGACAATCCTGAAAACACCCGAACCGAGGCTGAATTACTTGAGAAGATCGGTAAATTTAAAGAATCAATAGAGATCTACTCCCAGCTGGTGAAAGAAGATCCGAAAAATGTCGATCTTCTTATTGCCCTGGCCCGCGTGCAGAACGTGGTGGGAGAATACGATGAAGCCGCGGCAATTTCCAGAAGTGCACTTTTAATAAACCAGAGTAATGCCGATGTCTGGGCAAACCTGGGATATTCCTATGCAAACATGAAAAAGTTTGACGCTTCGTTTGATGCCTTTAACAAATCACTAAAGCTGGAACCATCTGATCCTATTACTATCACAAATGTTGGATTCCTTCTTATGCAGGAAGGAAGGTATGAGGAGGCATTGTTCCGGTTTCATAATGCAACCCTGATAGACCCCTATGATTCGGCAACCTGGATGCAAAAAGCACGTGCGGAACTTGCCATTGGGAAAAAAGATGAAGCACAAAAATCAGCAACCCATGCAACAAAACTTTCAC
Source organism: Methanomicrobiales archaeon (assembly GCA_012729535.1). Lineage (GTDB taxonomy): Archaea > Halobacteriota > Methanomicrobia > Methanomicrobiales > Methanospirillaceae > Methanospirillum. The sequence goes on from JAAYCY010000076.1 coordinate 41,684, forward strand.
TTGCATCAGATGATGCCTGGTATCTTCTTGGTGATGTTGCAACGGTAAACAAAGACTACCACACTTCAAAAGAGGCTTTTGAAACAGCTCTTCAGATTAATCCGCTCTCTGATGACACCTGGAAGTACCTGGTGGATTCCATGAGGAACCTGAACCAGCAATTTGAGACTATACATTACTATGATAGTATGTTGTCTGATAATCCGAATATCACCATTGCATGGATGAGAAAAGGGTATGCTGCAGACCTGGCCAAAGAGTATGCAATTTCTGAAGATGCGTATAGCCATGTTGTCAGTATTGATCCGAATAATACCGAAGGTTGGACAAATCTGGGATTTGCACGGTTCCAGCAGGGTAATTATTATGGTGCCCTTGAGGCTTTTGACCGTCCCATTGAACGAGAACCAAACCAGTCTGTATATTATGTAAACCGGGGTGCTGCATACCAGAAGATGGATCTCCTGGAAAAAGCCTATGATGATTTTTCAAGGGCACTAAATCTGTCACCAGACAACCGGGATGCACAATATGGAATGGGGAAAACATTGTTTAAAATGGGTAAAGTCCAGGAGTCATTCCCGTACTTTAAAAATATTGGAGAAAATCTTTATATTGCCCGTGTGTATGACTCCATGTATCAGGGAGTTACATATTTTTCAAACAACTGGAATTACTGGCGCTTGTCTTACCAGTGGTGAAGGTACCCCTTTTTTTCCAGGATTTTTCCGTCCATCATAATCTCATGACCGGTTTTTACTCTGCCAATGATGGTGTAAGGAATTTTTAGATCGTATGCATTTTCCTCTGATATGCAAAAGAGTAGTTCGAAATCCCCTCCTCCGAAAAGTGCGGCATGAAGTGCCCGGGATTTGTCTGCTTTTTGAGGGATAGGAATCTTCCTGCTTTCTATTGCAATGCCGGCATGAGATTCCATTCCGATATCATACAGTGAAAGAGCCAGGCCATCACTAATGTCCATCATGGCACTTGCTCCCGCCCTTCGTATAGCTACTCCCTCCTCTACCCGTGGTTCTGGTTCACACAAATCCTTCCAGAACCGTTTCTCGCCTTCAAGACCCAGGATAGCCCTGCCCAGTGTGCCAGTCACACAGATAAGATCTCCGGGTTTTGCACCGCTTCTTCTGACCGGAAGGTCATCTATGATGGTGCCAATGCCTGTAGAAACGATAGTAAGCTCATTATGAGAATCCAGATCTCCTCCGGCATATACTGCTGAATATTTCTGACAGCAATCATGGGCCCCGTGAACAATTTCTTCAAGCCTTTCCTCATAGTCAAGACCGATAGCTAGCAGGATCTGCACCGGTTTTGCACCCATGGCTGCGATATCACTAATGGTTACGGCTGCCGACATCCAGCCAATCTGCCAGTCAGTCATCCCTTTTGGGAAGTCTGAATTCTCATGGAGCATATCTGTTGAGAGCACGAGCGTTGCACAGGGCAGTTTGAGGATTGAGCAATCATCGCTGCACGTATCATGGCCACAGACCGGTTTAATAATATTGAGCAGGGCTCGGTCATCCATGGTTCATTTCACTTTCCTCTCCCGTTCGGCAAGGTACTCTTTCATCAGGTCCTCAAGCATTATCTCACTTTTTCCTCTCATATAGTTCTGGTAATCATCATTCCAGGCATCAAGTGCATCAGAGTAAGTTTCCTGGTTACAGGTACCGATATCCCCTTTTACCTGGATTTGCAGATCACCTGAAATCACCAGGGGTAAATTTTCCTCTAAGAATAATTCAGACAGTTCTCTGCTTATTGTATCAGCAGATTTTTCATGCAGGATGACCGATTCAACACCCGCTTTTGCAAGGTCATGGACGACTCCCTTGCCCCAGGCTGTAAGATTTTTCACATAAAGGATATCATCACGGCCAATTCCTACCCGCTCTGTTAGGTTACGGACACTATCCCGGGACAGGTCAGAGAGGACTTTCACCGCTTTTGTTCCCTGTGGTCTTAATTCATCAGTACTTTCCCGTATGCGTTTAAGGCGCCGGTGCAGTTTTTTATTATTTTTTTCCTCCTGCTTTAACCGGAATTTCAGGTTTGAAATTATCTGGTCCCTTTTGATGATATCCGGCTCGGTATTTATTCCTCGTTGCCGTTCTGCTTTCATCCCTGTAATACGTTTGGTAAGAATGCTGTTCTCACGTTTCAGGTTCACAATCTCTTTTTGTAGGTCAGCAACCAGAATTCGGAGATCTTTTACTGTTCCATCGAGAATTCTGACACGTTCATCGGATGTATCCAGGATTACCTGCGGTTTCTTTTCTAAAGGATCCCTTGGTGACTCTTTTTTACTTGATAAGATTTGATCCAGTGACTGGCCCCTGATAATGCCGGCTTTTACCTCATCAAGGTCAACACCGGGGGGAACACGCTTAAGGATCCCTGAAAATTTATGGTTCCAGAACCGATATGCTTCAATCGCAGCAGTCAGAGCATCACGTTCATGATCGTTCCCATATCCGAATTTTCCAGCAAGTTCATATTTTGTTTCCACACTGATGTCCTGTTTCGGTGTGTGGGGAACTGCCTGGAAAGACCTGCGGATCTTTTCAACTGAAAAGGGCATGGGAACAACATCAGATGCAATGATTATCGGTTTTCCCAATGACCACAGAAACTCGGTTACATCTCCCATGGTCATCTGGCGTGAACTGTGAACTTTGAGAAGCTCACCGTTCAGGTCCAGGACAGCTATACCAATAGTAGTCCCGGGATCAATTCCAACAATGAGATACTTTGGTCTGGCAGAAACCGGCCTGTACTGTATCCTATCCAGCCTTTTGCCTGAAAGACGGATTTGGACATCACCTCCTCGTGAAGAAGTCACCGGTATCTGATCTCTTGTCTCCCTGACATGGAAAGTTACTCTTGATACCCCTCCAAAAGCCTTGTATTCTTTTTTCCAGTAAGAAAGACCCAGATTGTGAAGATTCTGCTCCACTTCCCGTGCATACCGCAGGACATTGCCGTGAATCTTCCTGGCATATCTGTTCTGGCTCCATCCTCCTTTTCCTGGAGACCGGTTTCTGGTAATAGTAATTTCGGTTTCCTTCTCGAATGCAACAACCTGTACCCCGGCACCGAAAAAAGCAACCTGGGCAATGGCGCGTGCCTCAGCAAAGGGGTCAAACCGGTCAAATGAGATATTATATCGTGCTGCTACCTGGATAAGACCGATCTGCCTGTCTCCTCCTGTTACAACAACGAACTTTGTTATCGAGGGCAGAAGTTCTAAAAACCTGTATAAATCCTGTGTATGGGGAGCAATCTCCTGCACTGAATCAACAGCCAGAATATCAGGTTTATCACGATGGACTATTCTTACCAGCCTGTGTAGGGATACTGCCAGTTCACGAACAATTTTTCCCTCTTTGGTAATCACCAATGCATATTTGGGTTGTATTGTCCTTGAACGGACTGAACCGGTGATAAGATCAATACCAAAAATCAGCACCCGGTTACACGACTCCGTATCTCATCTTTATCTGAAGATATCCGGTACTTTCGTTGGAAGAACTTTGTGATGGTCTGCAGATCATGATCAAGAATTTCTCCGGCATTTTCATGTGAAGGTGATATCCATTGCGGCCAGTCAATAATCCATATTTTATCACCATCATACATGACATTATACTCGGAGAGGTCACCATGGATATATCCGCGATGATATGCTTCCTGCATCTGTGAGAGAACTTCCTCAAAAATTTCCTGCGGGTTTTCAAGGGTACAGTCAGAGAGTTTATCACCTGCAATATAGGTCATAGCGATGACGTTACGGTTCATTGCAAGAGGAATCGGGACATTGACATGGTTTTGCAGGGAACATAATGCCAGATATTCCTGTTCAGCAGAAAAATGTGAAGCAATAACCCACGGGCAGTGTTGTTTTTCAGGGAGGTAACTTCTTCCTTTTCTTACGGTCTGAAAAGAACGTTGTCCAATACGATGAAGCTTTAAAATGACCGGGCCTGTTCCAAGCGCTTCGTATACCCGGGATTCTTTCCCTTCACCAATACAACTTCCAAGAGAACTAATTATTCCTTTTTTCACCAGGTGGCTGATGGCAAGAGTATCATATCCGTTAAAAACGAGTGTATATCCGGAATACGGAACCTGGGAATACTTAATCATTCCCTTCTCCATCAACTTTGAGAGTCTGAATTCAGTTTCTCCGGCAGAAAAACGCGTATTGTGAATAATCTCATCTTTGGGTACCCATGAATACCGGGTCATGAGGTATTCTATAGACTGAAGGACACGGATTTCGTATTTGTGTAGGTTTTTTATATGCTCTGCCGAGAGATCCATCTGCTTACAGTTTTTATAATCCGGTTATGTTATAGTGCATTGTATGTGCAAACAAATACTCGGCATCAGGGTTTTGATGTACTGGTTTTTGATAGCGATCGCAGAGAAAAGAATAGTGTTCTTTTCTATTGAGGGATCTAAACAAATAATGAACATAACATGAGAGGGGATCATGCAGGGTAAGTCCTGTTTCAGGTGCAGTGAGCCTTCTGTTCTGTATCAACAATATTCGGGAAGATATCTTTGTGCAAAACACCTGTCAGAAGATATTATCACTCGGGCTAAAAGGACCATTCGTCTCCAGGGCGGAATAGGGAAAAAAAATAAAATTGCTCTAATTCCTGGAGGACCTGGTTTTCTCCCGCTACTTGCAATTCTCGGATTAATCATCGATCAGAGACCGGGAATGGAGATTGTAATATTACAGTCCGGAAATGATGTGGATACTGGTTCAGCTGCATGTCATATTCTACCTGAAATGATACAAATCAGCATTGTCCCTGTAAAGCAGAAGTCCTGTATCAAGGTTGCAGAACATTATGGTGCAGACAGGATTTTTTGTTCTTCCTGTCTGGAAGAAGCAGCAGCAGATGTTCTATCCTGCGTGTTGTCTGGGAATATTTCTGGAATTATTCAAAAACCGGATGATAATGGGATGGTAATTATTAAGCCACTCTGTGAGATTCCCCATTCTGAAATTGCCATATTTACTCGTTTTTTTAACCTGCAGTCAAATGATGCCGGTTTATCAGGTAATGGGGATGTCCTTCAATTCTTATCTGATCTATCCCGGTCTCATCCCTCTGTTCCATTCTCACTTTTAAAGTATCGTGATCGGCTGCGTGATCTGGTGCCGTGAGAATTTCACCAACGGTCACCTTTCCCATCCTCAGGTTTTTTTCTATACTGGTTCATATCTATGAACATTATGAATAGTGAAAAACCTGAAATTTCTCCGATAATCTTACTGCTTCAGGATGTCATGCAAAAGAGTGATGCGAAAGGATTTGTTATTGGTCTTTCCGGTGGAATAGACTCTTCAGTTGCTGCAACACTGTGTGTGAGGGCAGCAGGTTCTTCCCATGTCATGGGTTTTTTTCTTCCTTCATCAGTTACTTCCCTGGTTGATACAGAAGATGTGAAAATTCTGTCAGATGTTCTTGGAATATCCGTGCAGACTATTCCGATTGGACCTTTAATTGACCAGTACCGCAACATGCCTGGTTTTACTGACACACCTTATCTTGTTGGAAATCTTATGGCGCGAACGAGAATGGCAATCCTGTATTATTATGCCAATCAGATGAACCTGCTTGTGTGTGGAACATCGAATTATACTGAATACCTGCTTGGGTACTGCACGAAGTATGGGGATAGTGCAGCAGATGTTCAGCCGATAATACACCTGCAGAAATCAGAAATCTGGAACCTTGCAAAAGACCTTGATATTCCTGGCAGGCTTATTGAAAAAGTTCCATCTGCAGGTTTATGGCCGGACCAGACTGATGAAAAGGAACTCGGGATGAAATATGCCGATATTGATCGGATAATTTCTAACCTTGAAAGACAGGGGTGGGGTGCGAAAACCCCTGAAGAGAAGCAGGTGCTGGAAATGGTTCACCGGGCCGGTCATAAAAAGCAACCAGCGCCTCAGGTGAACAGATACAGCTTCTGATATGCTTCGGTGAAAGAACCGGGTTTATTTAAAAATTTCAGGGATTTTTCATCACCAATGCATGAATATAGGTTTTGTTGTGGAAAAGGAAGGGGCAGTTGTTTTCCATGACAGGTTACTTCGCGGACCGGGGGGAGGTTTTCCGGGTATTTTTTGTTTTTCTTAACTCCTCCATCGGCATAATAGTAATATGCTGCTCCACGCATTTTTTCAAATGGCACATAATCACTACTAAATGCAGAAGAGACAAGGTTTGCCATAAGGAGAGTTTGGTTTGACGGGTTTATGGTTACATGCCCATATCCTGGAGGGATGAGGACAAGATCCCCTGTCCTTGCCCTTACCAGAATGATATCAGAAAGGTCCTGTTTCTGAAGCAGGTATAATGCTTCTCCCTCAAGAACCTCATATATCTCTGTATATGCAAAGCCATCAGGGGCAGACGGGTGGTAATGACCTTTGGTTTTAATCCATTCACCACAGATTATTTTACCCGGTATACGGGTGATATCATATCTTATCTGGTTATTAGAGAGCCAATCCTTATCATTAGTATTGAGTGAAAGACCCCGGAACATCTCATAAGCCATTCCTTCACATTGACAGTTTTCTTCAGCCATCACGGAAAGAAGTTCTTTGCAGTCTCTGATGTCCGGGTTTTCAAGTGGGATTGCCTGCATAGCAGTTCATTATTGCTGTTATATCCTAATACTTTGCATGATTTTCTGTTCAGATTATAAGTCTGTTATATACTGCATCGCCGAGATATCGATAAGACCCTTCATCGCATACATGGTGACT